>NZ_BOPU01000002.1:18055-799662 GCF_017312765.1 Phycicoccus sp. DTK01
GGTCTCGGCGCCCGTCGCCCCCGCCGCCGTCCTGGTCGGCGTGGGCCGTGGCCAGGCCGGCGGAGTGGTCGGTCCCGTCGCCGTCGTCGTCGAGCTCGAGGTCGTCGATCTGCTGACGGCGGTCCGCGGCCCGTGCCTCGTGCCCGTCGTCGCCGACGCCGTTGGACGTCGGCTCCCCGACCTCGCCGAGGGTCGGGTCGACGGTCACCGCGAGGCGGACGTCGCGCCCCAGGCGCTCGCCGAGGCTCTGCGTGACACGTTCGCGCAGCCGGGTCTCGACGATGTCCTTCGTGAAGTCGTTCGGCACGGCGATGAGGGCGGTGTCGTCGAGGAGGCCGACGAGGCGGGCGAGGGAGAGGAAGGCCCGCTGCTGGACCGGGATCCCGTCCTCGTCGAGCGCCTCCAGCGTGGCCTGCCACACCTGGGTCATCGTCGCGTCCGGCACGTGGTTCCCGTCCTTCCGATGCCCTGGTGGTGGTCGCGGCGCCGGTCGGCACTGCGTGGGAGGGATGGTCGTCCACACGATTGTCCACAGCCTGTGGGGACATCATGGTGCGGTCGACGCCGCCGGAGTCGTGCTCCGCGTGTGTCGTGCCGCGCCCGCCCGATGCTCCGTGCGATGGTAGAGCGTGGTGCGGGTCCGGCGGTACCCGGCCGTGGGTTTGGTCGGTGAGCGGCGCCTCGGGTACCTTGGGGGGGCCTGTTCCGGCCGTTTTCGCATGCCCGCGAACGCTGCTCCCGAGCACGTCGTGGGTCTCCGACTGCGGCCGACCAGGCCGTCTTCCCAGCCCCCGGGCCGTCCGGCCCGACACCGCGAAAGAGATACATCGTGAGCAAGCGGACCTTCCAGCCGAACAACCGCCGTCGCGCCAAGACGCACGGCTTCCGTCTGCGGATGCGCACCCGTGCGGGTCGCGCCATCCTCGCCGCCCGGCGTCGCAAGGGTCGCTCCGAGCTCTCGGCCTGAGGCCGACCGGTGCTGCCGGCGCCGAACCGTCTGCGTGAGCGGGCGGACTTCGCGTCGGCGGTCCGCGGCCGGGGGACGACCCGGGCCGGCTCGAGGCTGATCGTGGTGCACGCCACCCGGACCGACGCGCGCGCGGGATGCCCGCCGCGGGTCGGTTTCGTCGTGTCACGGGCCGTCGGCAATGCCGTGGTGCGCAACCGGACGAAGCGCCGGCTGCGCCACCTCGTCGCCGCTCGCCTCGCGGGCGTGCCGGTTGGTGTCGACCTCGTCGTCCGGGCCAACCCCGCCGCCGCCGAGGCCTCCTCCGCGGAACTGGGGGGTGCGCTCGACACGTTGGTGCACAAGGTGGTCGGTCGGGTCGGAGGTGCCTCGTGAGCGTCGGACGCCTCCTCGCCGCGCCCCTGGTCTGGATGATCCGCGGCTACCAGCGGTTCATCAGCCCCCTGCGTCCGCCGACCTGTCGGTACTACCCCTCGTGCTCGCAGTACGCCGTGACCGCGCTCCAGCGGTTCGGCCCGCTGCGCGGGTCCTGGATGGCCGTGCGTCGGATCGGTCGCTGCCACCCGTGGACCCCGGGCGGGGTCGACCACGTGCCGGACCGCGACCCGGTGACCGGTGCTCCGGTGGCCGGCACGACCGGGCCCAAGCCGTACCGACCGAGCACGGGCCCGGCGAGCCCGTCGCACCCCTGACCCCCGTCACGACCGTGACCCCACACGCCGGCTGAGGCCGGCCCAGCGAAGGACATCATGGGCGACCTGTTCAACAGCATCCTGGCCCCGATCGAGTGGCTCGTGGCCTGGATCATGTACGGCTTCCACGCAGCCCTGACGACGATCGGGCTGCCCGCCGACGGTGGCTGGACCTGGGCGCTCTCGATCGTCGGCCTGGTCATCGTCATGCGCGCTGCGATGATCCCGCTGTTCGTCAAGCAGATCAAGGCATCGCGCAAGATGCAGCTCATCCAGCCCGAGCTGCAGAAGATCCAGAAGAAGTACAAGGGCAAGTCCGACCCCGAGTCCCGCCAGGCGATGACCCAGGAGACGATGGAGCTGTACAAGAAGGAGGGGACCAACCCCTTCAGCTCGTGCCTCCCGATCCTCGTCCAGTCACCGTTCTTCTTCGGCCTCTTCCGCGTCCTCAACGGTCTCTCGGACATCGCCAACGGCAAGAAGGACCAGATCGGGCCGATCACGAAGTCGGTGGCTGCCCAGGCCGAGTCGGCGACGATCTTCGGTGCGCAGCTCTCGGACTCGTTCCTGCGGGCCAACAACCTGGCGACCCAGATCGTCACCGTCGTCCTCATCATCCTCATGTCGGCGACGACGTTCCTCACCCAGCGCCAGCTGATGACGAAGAACATGCCGCAGTCGGCGCTCGACAGCCCGTTCGCCAAGCAGCAGAAGATGCTGCTCTACATCTTCCCGATCATCTTCGCCGTCTCCGGCATCAACTTCCCGATCGGTGTTCTCGTCTACTGGTTCACGACCAACGTCTGGTCGATGACGCAGCAGTTCTACGTGATCCGCCGGATGCCGGCGCCCGGCTCGGCCGCCGAGCGGGCCTACCACGCGCGGCTCGCGCGCAAGGGCAAGCCGGTCCCCGGCGCCTCGGCGGTGGCCGCCGAGGTCGAGGACCAGACGATCGTCGGTCAGCGGGTCCAGCCGAAGTCCAAGAAGCGGTCCAAGGGCAAGAAGTGAGCACCGCGTCGGGCACCTCGGTGCCGTCGACGCCCCACGACACCGGTACGACGTCCCACACGGAGGGCACACACATGAGCGAGAACACGACCGAGGGCACCGCCCCCACCGCCGACGAGACCACGCCCTTGGCGGCGGAGCTCGGCGCGGCCGAGACCGCCGGCGCGGTGACGCCGGGTGAGGCCACCACGGACACCCCCGGGGGTGTCCAGCACGAGACGTCCGCGGACGCCGCGAACGCCACCTCGGACGACGCCCACGCCGGCGCCGACCAGGCGGGCGACGAGACGGACGTCCCGGCGGCCGGCCAGCGCCGCCCGGCGCGACGTCAGCAGCTCGAGCGCGAGGGTGAGGTCGCGGCCGACTTCCTCGAGACCCTCCTCGACATCTGCGACCTCGACGGGGACCTGGACGTCGACATCGACGGCGACCGCGCCGCGGTGGCGATCGTCGACAGCGAGGAGGGTCGCGTGCCGCGGCGCCTCGTCGGACAGGACGGGCAGGTGCTCGAGGCCCTCCAGGAGCTGACCCGCCTCGCCGTGCAGAGCGAGACCGGTGAGCGCAGCCGCCTCATGCTCGACGTCGCCGGCCACCGCGCCGGCCGTCGCGCGGAGCTCGTGCGCATCGCCAAGGAGGCCATCGCGACGGTCCAGAGCTCCGGGGAGTCCACCTCGCTCGAGCCGATGTCGGCCTTCGAGCGCAAGGTCGTCCACGACGAGGTGCTCAGCGCCGGGCTGCACAGCGAGTCCGAGGGCAGCGAGCCCCGCCGCTACGTCGTCATCACGGCGTCCTGACCGACGAGGACCCCACGATGGAGCAGGACGAGCGTCCTCTCACGCCACCGGCCGCACCCACGGGTGCGGCCGCGGTGTTCGGTGACCGTCTCGCCCTCGCCGAGCGGTTCACCGCGATCCTCGCCGACACGGGGGTCACCCACGGGCTGATCGGTCCGCGTGAGGTTCCGCGGCTGTGGGAGCGACACGTGCTCAACTGCGCCGTCATCGAGGACGCGTTCCCCCACGGGGCGTCCCTCGTCGACGTCGGGTCCGGCGCCGGCCTCCCGGGCGTCGCCCTCGCGGTGGCGCGTCCGGACCTCGACGTCCACCTCGTCGAGCCGATGCTGCGGCGCACGACGTGGCTCGCTGGTGTCGTCGAGGACCTCGGGCTGGAGAACGTCACCGTTCACCGGGGCCGCGCGGAGGAGCTGGCCGGCTCCGTCTCGGCGCCGTGGGTGACGGCGCGGGCGGTGGCCCGCCTCGACAAGCTCGCGCGCTGGTGCGTGCCGCTCCTCGCGGACGGCGGGACGCTCGTCGCGATGAAGGGCCGCAGCGCCGGCGAGGAGCTGGACGAGGACCGCCGCGCCCTGCAGCGCCTGGGTCTGGAGGTGGCGCGCGTGAGCGAGCACGGGGGTGCGGTGCTCGACGAGCCGGTCCTCACCGTCGACCTGCGGTTCCGGCCACAGCCGGCCAAGCCAGCGCGCGCGACGACGGCAGCCCGTCGTCGCAGCGCCAAGCGGCCCCGCTCCTGACACGCCGCGTCGCGCGGTGAACGGGCGGCGCGGCCGGGGGGCGGCCTGTTTCACGTGAAACCGGCCGGGAGCGGTGTGTTTCACGTGAAACGTCGACGCCGACACCGCCGGTCGTGCGCAGCACGGGCCATGGTCGGCGGGACCGGGACCACGGGACAGCCGTCATCACCGACTCCGTGGTGTCGTCGGCCGCTCGGAGCCTCTGTCAGCGGTGGCGTGCGCCGCACCCACCTCAGCTGGTCGATCGGCCGGGTGCTCAGAGCGCCCGCAGGGGAGAAGCGGCGCCACGGTGCCGAGCGTCGAGCGCTGGTCGTGGCTCCGGGCGCACAGCGCGAAAGGGTCCAGCGGCACGGCCCCCTGACTCGACGCCACCCCGCACCTGCCGACGACAGCACGGTGGCGTCATGAGCCGGCCGCGCCGTGGGTGCGCCCGGTTTGGCCCGTTCCTGCCTCGAGGTCCGTGCAGCACGGGGGTGGACGGGGTGAGCCACCGTCCTGACTGAGGACGGGCGCCCGTCGTCCTCGTCGCCGAGGATCTCCTCGCGGTCGACGAGCGGGCGATGTCCACCGCCGGGGCTCAGCCCTCGTGAGCGGGCACGGTGACCCGGGTTGGCTGGCGAGTGGAGGTGGCCGCCCGGTTCGGCGCACAACAGGTCGCACGGTCCTGCGCAACGCGTTTCACGTGAAACGCGACTGCCGAGCTACTGGCCGGCCGTGAGGGCACCACGCCCACCGGCAACCGTGCGCGCATCACGCATCACGAGCGGATGTGGACGAACCATCAGGCGGTCCGCAGTGACTGATCGTGCGCCACCCGGCTCGACGAGGCCGATCGGGCGGCGGCGCGACCGCGGGGCCCCGTGGCAACACCTCGCCGAGAGGGAGATCAGTCCTGCTCCACCACCTATCGAGGCCGTTTAACGTGAAACAAGGATGCCATCTGCAACATCGCCGAGCTAGCGGTGCTAGAGCAACACCGTGCTGCGGTTGATCGTCGACGACGACGATGGCCACCAGGTCGGCAGGAGACCGAAGGGACCCCGGGCGGGTCAATGCTCACGTTTCACGTGAAACAGCCCATCAGGGCGATCGCAGACGCCACGCGGGCACACCGCAAGGTGTTCGTCGACTCCCCGTGCACGACGGGGCGCCTGCGCCCAGTCAGGGGACGGAAACGTCTCGATGTGGTGTGCGCGGACGTTTCACGTGAAACACAGAGTGACGTCCGGGCTGAGCAGGTCGAGCGGGCCGACGGGGCCTCGGCGACGACACGATGGGGGGCAGTCGCGGCAGGCACACGTCAGGCGGCGTCGGTGGCCACATGGACGACGCCCGCGGGCCCCGTGACCCATCGGACGACGGAGCCCACCGGCACGACACCTCTGGAGTAGGCACGCTGTCCACAGGTTGTCCACCGCCGCCGGCCCCCCGCTCCTGCGGACGGCAACGACCGCAAGCCCGCGCCACGACAGGGTTTTCGGGGTCGTGAGCCACGCGGTCGATCCCCATCGAGGGTGGTTGTCCACCGGGTCGTCCACAGCCTCTGCTCGCTTTGGCGTGTCGACCCCCCGTGGGGTTGGATGGGGGCTGAACATGTCGCAGGAGGTACCGGTGAGCTCTGTGCTCAACCCCACGGACGCACCCCGCGTCGTCGACGGACTTGGCTTCCCCCTCGGGGATGTCGCGTCGTCCGTCGGCGTCGGGTGGCCCGCCGTTTCACGTGAAACGCCGCAGCCGCCGGAGGAGCAGGCGTCCATTTCCACGGACCCCGTCGAACCGACCGGACAGGTCGTCGACGCGGAACCCGCCAGACCCGACCACGAGGAGCGAGCCGCCATCGCCGCATCCATCCCGGAAGCCGACGGCAACACGCCGCTCGCCCAGGCCGTCGCCGCGGACGAGCGCAAGCGGGTGACCCTCAGCGGCCGCCCGGTGCCGCGCCCGGCGCAGACCCGTGTCCTCACCGTGGCCAACCAGAAGGGCGGTGTGGGCAAGACGACGACGACCGTCAACATCGCCGCAGCCCTCGCACAGGCGGGCAGCACGGTCCTCGTCATCGACCTCGACCCCCAGGGCAACGCCAGCACGGCGCTGGGGATCGACCACCATTCCGAGGTGCCGAGCATCTACGACGTCCTGGTCGACGGCGCACCCATCAGCGGGGTGGTCCAGCGGTGCCCGGACATCGAGGGGCTGACGTGTGCGCCGGCGACGATCGACCTCGCGGGGGCCGAGATCGAGCTCGTCTCGCTCGTCGCGCGCGAGACTCGCCTGCAGAAGGCGGTCGCCGCCTACGTCGAGGAGCGTGAGGCCGCGGGGGACCGCCTCGACTACGTGCTCATCGACTGTCCGCCGAGCCTCGGCCTGCTGACGGTCAACGCGTTCGTCGCCGCCAACGAGGTGTTCATCCCGATCCAGTGCGAGTACTACGCGCTCGAAGGGCTGAGCCAGCTGCTGAAGAACATCGAGCTGATCCGCAACCACCTCAACCCGGCGTTGCACGTGTCGACGATCCTCCTCACGATGTACGACGGGCGGACCCGGCTGTCGGCGCAGGTCGCGGACGAGGTCCGGGCCCACTTCGGTGAGCAGACCCTGCGGGCCACCGTGCCCCGGTCGGTCCGGATCAGCGAGGCGCCGAGCCACGGCCAGACCGTCATCACCTACGACCCCAACAGCAGTGGTGCGCTGTCCTACCTCGAGGCGGCCGTCGAGCTCGCCGAGCGTGGCGCCGCCGCCCCGACGACGGAGGAATCCGCATGAGCGAGAAGCGTCGCGCCCTCGGGCGAGGCCTGGGCGCCCTCATCCCCGCGCAGCCGGCCACGGACCGCCCGGTCGACGTGTTCTTCAAGGACCGCGACGGTGGCGTGACCACCGACGAGCGGCCGGAGGCCACGGGCCCGACGCCGACGCCGTCCACCCCGGACGACGCGGTGGCCCCCGCCGCCGAGACCGACGGCCTGGCCCCCGTGCCCGGCGCCCGCTTCGCGGAGATCCCGCTCGACGCCATCCGGCCCAACCCGCGGCAGCCGCGCACCGTCTTCGACGAGGACGAGCTCGCCGAGCTGGTCCACTCGATCACCGAGATCGGCGTCCTCCAGCCCGTCGTCGTCCGCCCCGTGCCGGACGCCGGGCCCGACGACGAGGTCCGCTTCGAGCTCATCATGGGCGAGCGGCGCTGGCGCGCCTCGCGCGAGGCCGGCAAGGACGTCGTCCCGGCGATCGTGCGCAGCACCGACGAGGACGACCTCCTGCGCGACGCGCTCCTGGAGAACCTCCACCGCAGCCAGCTCAACGCGCTCGAGGAGGCCGCCGCCTACCAGCAGCTGCTCGACGACTTCGGCTGCACGCAGGAGGAGCTCGCGACCCGGATCGGCCGCTCGCGGCCGCAGATCAGCAACACGCTGCGCCTCCTGCGCCTGCCCCCGCTCGTCGCCCGCCGGGTGGCGGCCGGGGTGCTGAGCGCCGGCCACGCCCGGGCCCTGCTCGGTCTGCCCGACGCCGCCGCCATGGAGCGCCTCGCCCAGCGCATCGTCGCCGAGGGCCTGTCGGTCCGCACGGTCGAGGAGCTCGTCGCGCTCGGCGAGGGTGAGGCCCCGACCCGGCGCAGCGCGCCGCGGGCCGGCTCCCGGCGTCCGCAGCTCGACGACCTGGCCGCCGACCTCTCCGACCGCCTCGACACCCGGGTGCGCATCGCCCTCGGGCAGAAGAAGGGCCGACTCACGGTCGAGTTCGCGTCGGTCGACGACCTCAACCGCATCCTCGAGCTGATGCGCCTGCGCGGCGAGATCCCGGCCTGACCCCAGCGAATCTGGTTCTGCCAGAACCCTGCTGAGAACAGCGAAGCGGCCCCGGACCTGATGGTCCGGGGCCGCTCCGTGCGTCTGGGCGCGTCAGCCGAGGAACTGCTCCAGCTCGCGGAGCAGGACGGGCTTCGGGCGGGCACCGATGATCGTCTTGACGATCTCGCCACCCTGGTAGACGTGCATCGTCGGGATGCTCGTGATGCCGAGCTGGCCCGTGATGCCGGGGTTCTCGTCGGTGTTGAGCTTGACGACGGCGACCTTGTCGCCGTGGTCGCGCGCGATCTCCTCGAGAACCGGGGCGACGGCGCGGCACGGACCGCACCACTCGGCCCAGAAGTCGACGAGGACGGGCTTGTCGCTCTTGAGGACGTCGGCCTCGAAGGTGGCGTCGGTGGTGCTGCTCACGGCTCCCATGGGAGTTCCTTCCGGGTGGTGCGGGTGGGGTCTGCGGGACGAGGTGGTGACTCGAGGATGCCGGTGGGGTCCGACACCCGACGGATCAGTGGGCGAGGAACCGCTCGGCGTCGAGGGCTGCGGCGCAGCCGGAGCCGGCGGCGGTGATGGCCTGGCGGTAGGTGTGGTCGACGAGGTCGCCGCAGGCGAAGACGCCCGGGACGTTGGTCTTGGAGGTGCGCCCCTCGGTGAGGACGTAGCCCTCGGCGTCGAGGTCGACCAGGCCCTTGACGAGCTCGTTGCGCGGGTCGTGCCCGATCGCGACGAAGAGCCCGGTGGCGGCCAGCTCGCGGGTCTCGCCGGTCACGGTGTCGCGCAGGGTGACACCGGAGACCTTGGACTCGCCGTGGATGGCGTCGACGGCGCTGTTCCAGGCGAAGTGGATCTTCTCGTTCGCGGTCGCCCGCTCGGCCATGATGCGGCTGGCGCGCAGCTCGTCACGGCGCACGACGACGGTGACGGAGCGGGCGAACTTCGTGAGGAAGGTCGCCTCCTCCATCGCGGAGTCGCCGCCGCCGACGACGACGATGTCCTGGTCGCGGAAGAAGAACCCGTCGCAGGTGGCGCACCACGAGACGCCGTGGCCGGAGAGGCGCTTCTCGTCGGGCAGGCCGAGCTCGCGGTAGGCCGAGCCCATCGCGAGGATGACGGCCCTGGCGCGGTACTCGTTGCCCATGCCGTCGCGGACGAGCTTGACGTCACCCTCGAGCTCGACGTGCTCGACGTCGTCGGTGATGATCTCGGCCCCGAAGCGCTCGGCCTGGGCGCGCATGTTCTCCATGAGGTCCGGGCCCATGATGCCGTCACGGAAGCCGGGGAAGTTCTCGACCTCGGTCGTGTTCATCAGCGCGCCGCCGGCGGTGACCGAGCCCTCGATGACGAGCGGCTGGAGGTTGGCGCGGGCCGCGTACACGGCGGCGGTCCAGCCGGCCGGGCCGGAGCCGATGATGATGACGTTGCGGACGTCGGTGGTCACGGGACACATCCCCTTGTGGTGCGAGCGGGTGGACACCGCAACATGCGGTGCGATTCGTTGAACCGATCCTAGGGCCGCGCTGTTCCCGACACGCCCGCGCCCCGCCGGACGGCAGCGCGCGGAGCGTCAGCCGACGACGAGCGGACCGGTGAGGACGTGGGCGGCGGCCCGGGTGCAGTCCCGCTGGACCGCCCAGACCGTGCGACGCCCCGACTCGGCCGTCGCGACGAGCACCGCGGCCGGCGTCCCGTCGACGGTCGCGAGGTCGACGACGACGGTGTCGGCGTCGGGGACGTCGAGCCCCTCGGCGCAGGCCCGCGCCCCGGCCGCGGTGGCGAGCACCCCGAGCGACGCGGTCGGGCCGCCGCCGTCCTGGGCCTCGACCTGCGCCTTGGCGGTCGGGGACGCGGTCGGCGCGTCGGTGGCGTCGCGTCCGGTCCGGTCCCACGGCAGGCCGCGCACGACCTGGGTGGACAGGTCGGCGCTCGCGTAGCCCCGCCCGCTCTCGAGCACGACGACACCCAGGTCGTCGTCCTCGGCGAGGAGGGCGGACCCGGCCTCGGGGGAGGTCTGCGGCGCGGCGCCGGAGCCGGCGCTGTCGGAGGACCCCCCGGCGAGGCCGAGGCTCGCGGTGACGCCGCCGTCTCCCATCGTCTGCAGCACCACCCCACCGAGCCCGAGGACGGCGAGGACGGACGCGGCGACGGCGACGAGCTGCCAGCGGGAGCGCCGGCGCAACGGGACGACGACGTCGTCCGGCGCGGCCGGGCGGCGCTCGGGTCCGGCGGCCGGGTCCTGGAGGGCCCGCGCCTCCGCCGCGAGGGCGGCCTCGATGCGGGCCACGAGGTCGGCGGGCATCGGACCGGGCTCGGGGAGCGAGCCGAGGAGGGCGCGCATCCCCGTGGGGTCGTGCTCGACCGGGTCGGTCTCGTCGTGGGGGTGGCTCACGAGCTCCTCCGGTCGGTGGCGTCCGGGACGCGGCAGGTGGGGCGGGGGGACGGCACGCAGGATGCGGGCCAGGGCTGTGACGTCACGTGGCCCCCTGCGGTTCCGTCGCGTCCGAGCTTCCTGCGGAGGGACGCAGCATCGCGGCGAGGGCCTCGCGCCCCCGGAAGCACCGTGACTTGACGGTGCCCTCCGCGACCCCGAGGACCACGGCGGCCTCGGCCACCGGCATCCCGTGCATGTCGACGAGGACGAGGGCGCTGCGCTGCCCCTCGGGCAGGCGCGCGAGGGCCTCCCGGACGACGAGCGCGGTCTCGGTCGAGGCGTGGTGGTCGTGCCGGTCGGGCAGGTCGAGCTCGCCGAGGTCACCGGCGCGCCGGACGGACACCTTCTCGCGGCGGAGCCGGTCGAGGCAGGCGTTGACGACGATGCGGTGCAGCCACGTCGTGACGGCGGCGTCGCCCCGGTAGGCGTCGGCGCGGCGGAAGGCCGAGATGAAGGCCTCCTGCACCGCGTCGGCCGCGAGCTCGCGCTGCCCCGTGGTGCGCAGCGCGACGGCGTACATCCGGTCCCGGTGCCGGCGGAACAGCTCGCCGAACGCCTCGGCGTCCCCCGCGACGTGCCGCGCCAGCAGGGTGGCGTCGTCGGGGTCGGCCGGCTCCGGCACGTTCACGCGCGGACCCGTCACCCGGTGACGACGACCTCGTCGAGCCACGCCCGACGCTTGCCGTCGGCGTCCGCGTGGAGGCCGGTGTACCAGAGGATGATGTACTGCCCGTTGACCTTCTCGGGGACGGGGAACTCCAGGGTGCCCTTGGCGTCGGTCTTCTCGCCGATCTTCGTGGCGCCGTCGCGGGTGGCGTCCGGCCCGACGTACACCTCGAGGTCGACGTCCTGCGGGACGACGAGCTCGACGTTCTGCGGCTTCTTGTTCGGCCCGAGGTCGACGACGAGGCCGAGCCCCTTCTTGAGCCCACCGAAGGCGTCGGTCCGGTAGTTCTCGGAGAACCACCCGGTCGAGGTGTCGCCGTCGTAGGTCTTCGGGGTGAGGTTGTCGTTCTCGGAGCCGTCGCCCTCGGGGTCGTAGGCCTCGACCTTGAGGATGGCGAGCGGCTCGGGCTCGCCGCTGTCCGCGCCGTCCCCCTCGTCGCTCGACGCGCTCGCCGACGGGCTGCGCGAGGCGCCGCCGGTCGGGCTCGTCGCGATCGGCCCGTCGAGCCCGAGGTTGGTGTTGGCGCCGATCCGGCGGATGCCCGCGATGCCGATGACGAGGGCCACGACGAGGAAGGTGATGATGATGCCGATGGCCAGCTTCGACTGGTCGCGGGTCAGCGGCTCGGCCGGCACGAGCGGGGAGAGCAGGTCGTCGTCGGCGTCGGGGTCGCGCCGGGTGTCCGGTGAGAGCTCGGTGACCTTGTCGACGGCGCGGCGGGCGAAGGAGCTCACGCTCGTCCCGACCGAGGTCATCGCGGCGGTCACGGCGGCGCCGGACGCGGCCGCGCGGCCCGGTGCGTCGTCGTCGGAGCGGGCGTCCTCGGGGGAGCCGTCGGCCGGCTCGCGGTCCGCGGTCTCGTCCACGGCCCACGCGGGGGGCGTCGGCCGCTCGACGACCCGGGTCACCTCGGTGTCGTCGACGTCCTGCGCCGGGTCGGCGGCCTCGGGGTCGGACTCGTCGGCCTCGTCGGCCTCGGGGGTGACGACCGGCTGCTCGCGCGTCGGCGCCTCGTCGTCCGGCGTCCCTCGGCCGGCCGCGACGGCACCCGCAGCCACACCGGCCGCAGCAGCACCGGCCGCGGCGGCCGGCACGACCGGCAGCTGCGCGGTGGCGTCGTCGTCGGGCGAGTCCTCCGGCGTGCCGGGCTCCTCGGGCTCGGGGGACACGGTGGGTGTGGGCTCGTCCTCGACCGGCTCCTCGACGCCGACCGGCTCCGGCAGCACCGGTGCGGGCACGGGCACGACGGGACGGCCGACGACCTGGCGCGAGGGCCACGGCGCGACCTGCGACGCGTAGTCGCCGGGGGAGGTCGGGCCCTGGTCGTCGGAGAGGGTGAGGCGGCAGAGGGCGTCGAGGTCGCGCGGCACACCGGCGGCGATCTCGGACGGTGAGGCGACCCCGCCGGGCACGCGGGGGGCGGCGGCGAGGCCGGAGGCGCCGGCCCCGAGGGGCCACAGGCCGGTCAGCCCGGCGTAGGCCAGGGCGACGACCCCGACGGCGTCGCGGCGGGCGGCGTCGTCCGGCTCCAGGCCGTCCTCGCCGGCGCGCACCCCGGCGACCTCGAGGCCGCGCAGGCGCACCTCGCCGTCGCTGGTGCGCAGGACGTCGTCCGGGGTGAGGTCGAGGTGGTGCATCCCGCGGCCGCGGGCCGACTCGAGCGCGGCGGCGACCTCGCCGGTGATGCGGCGGACCTCGTCGCCGGGGACCCCGCCGTCGGAGACGAGGTCGGCGAGGGTGCGGGCCTCGGGGAGCTCCTCCTCGACGAGCCACGCGATCTCGTCGTCGCGACCGACGTCGAGGACGCGCAGGAGGACCGGGTGCGTGACGGAGCCGGCGCGGCGCGCGGCGTCGAGGAAGGCGGCGGCGCGGTGGTCGTCGGCCGGGACGACGAGCACGGACACCCGTCGCCCGAGCGTGGTGTCGTCGGCGAGCCAGCGCTCGGTGCCGCGGTCCTGCGCGACCCTCTGCTGCGCCGTGTACCTGCCCCCGAGCACGGTGCCGGGTCCCACACCCCTCACCGCGGGCTCCTTCCGTCGTCGGTCACGGCGGCCCGCCGCGGCGTGCGGCGGGGTCCGTCCATCGTAGGGGGTCGTCTCAGCGACGGCGCAGGCCAGGCAGGCGGCGCGCGACGGGCGCGAGCAGGCGCCCGACCTCCTCGACCCCGAGCGCGTGCGCGACCCCCCACGTGACGGCGAGCTCGACGACGCCGGCGACACCGAGCACGAGCGCGCCGAGGAGGAAGGTGTGCAGACCGCGCTCGGTGCCGAAGTCCGGGAAGAGCGCGTGGATCGCGAGGCCGAGCAGCGCGGCGGTGACGACCGCGGGGACACCGACCCGGACGTAGACGCGGGCGGCGCCGCGCAGCCCGATCCGCCCGTGCTGCCGGCGCAGGACGAGCCATCCGACGACGGCGCCGACGACGTAGGCGCTGGTCTGCCCGAAGGCGAGGACGGTGGCGGTGCGCTGCGGGGCCAGGGTCGAGGCGAACCAGGCGACGGCCATCGAGATGCCCGTGACGACGCACTGCGTGCGGAAGGACCAGAAGGTCTGCTGCTGCGCGTAGAAGACGCGGTCGTTGAGGTAGACCCAGCCGAGCGGGAGGATGCCGCCGAAGAGGCCGACGAGCACCGCGGCGATCGCCTGCGTGTCGGAGAGCGGGTTGCGGAAGAACAGGGTGGCCGTGACGACGGGCACGGTCGCGAGCACGAGGGCGACGACCGGCAGCAGCAGCGGCGCAGGCATCCGCAGGCCCTGCTCGTGGTGGCGCATGACGGTCTCGTGGTCGCCGCGGCTCGCGGCCTCCGACAGCTGCGTGTAGAGCGCCGTGACGAGGCTGACGGTGACGATGCCGTGCGGCAGCATCATGAGGAGCTGGGCCGGGCTGAAGGCCGCGATGCCGGCCGCGGGCAGGCCGAGCGCCTTGCCCTTGCTCGCGGCGTCGGTGAGGACCTGCGTCGTGACCCAGAACCCGAGCTGGACGACGACGATCGAGCCGAAGCTCCACTTGGCGACGTCCGAGACGCCCTCGAAGCCGTGCCCCTTGAACCCCCAGCGCGGGCGGTAGCGGAAGCCCATCCGCCGCAGCGGGGGCACGAGGGCGGCGGCCTGGAGGACGATCGACAGGGTCGAGGTGCCGGCGAGGATCGCGACCATCTGGGGGGTCCAGGCGCCCGGCTCGGCGCGCACGGGCAGGCCCGCGACGACGAACCAGCCGAGACCGGCGATGGCGACGACGTTGGCGACGAGCGGCGCCCAGGTGAAGGCGGCGAAGCGGCCGTTGGCGTTGAGCACCTGGCCGAAGATCGTGTAGAGCCCGTAGAAGAGGATCTGCGGCACGCAGACGAAGGCGAAGACGGTGCCGAGCTGGAGGGCCTGCGCGTCGTTGGTGTTGAAGTACAGGCGCACGAGCAGCGGCGAGGCGAGCGTGAGGACGACCGTCGCGACGACGAAGAGGGCGATGGCGGCCGTGATGAGCCGGTTGACGAAGTCCTCGCCGGCGTCGGGCCGGGTGCGCGCCCGGATGATCTGCGGCACGAGGACGGCGTTGAGCGTCCCGCCGGCGAGCAGCAGGTAGAGGCTGTTGGGCAGCGTGTTGGCGACGGTGAAGGCCTCGGCCGCGAGCCCGGTGCTGCCGATGACCGAGGTGAGCAGGAGGGCGCGCAGCATCCCCGCCAGGCGGCTGGCCAGGGTGCCTGCGGCCATGACGGCTCCGGAGCGGCCCACGCTGGGGGCCGTCGCGTTCGTCGTGCTCACCCGGCGTCCCCGGCGAGGCGCTGCCACGCGAGCCGGGCGATCCGTCGCTCGTTGGGGAAGGTCAGGTGCCGGTGGGCGTCCTCGAGGGGCAGCCACGCGACGTCGATGGCCTCGTGGTCGGGGTCCTTCTCGATGGTGAGGTAGCCGCCGGTCGCCTCGAGGAGGTAGTGGTGCACGTACTTGTGGATGCGCCGGTCGCCGGCCGCGAACCAGTAGTCGATGGTGCCGAGCTCGATGAGGACGCGGCCCTCGATGCCGGTCTCCTCCTCGACCTCGCGCACGGCGGTCTCGGGCAGCGTCTCCTGGCCCTCGATGTGGCCCTTGGGGAGGCACCACTCGACCCGGCCGGCCCGGTTGCGGCGGGCGATGACGGCGATCCGGGCGCGGCCCTCGTGGACGTCGACGACGACGCCGCCCGCGCTGCGCTCCTCGACCGCCGGGAGCCGGCGCGGCGGTGACCCGGCGGGGTCGGCTGCTGCGTGGCTCATCTGGTCACTGTAACCACTGGGGCACCTCCCGGCCGGGTCGTCGGGGCCCCCGGTGCGGTGCCCGCCGAGGGTCCTCCGGACGGGGCCGCGGCGGCGCGCCCCTAGGCTTGACCCTCGTGTCCGACCGTCAGCCCCCGGCCGCGCTGCTCCGCGAGGCCGTCGCCCACCTCGCCCCCGCGCTGCCCGTGCTCACCGACCTCGGGCAGCGCTTCGCTGCGGCCGGGCACGACCTCGCGCTCGTCGGCGGCCCGGTCCGCGACGCCTTCCTCGGCCGGACCTCGAACGACCTCGACCTGACGACCTCGGCCCGCCCGGACGACACCGAGGCGATCCTCGCGGCCTGGGGCAGCGCGACCTGGGACATGGGCCGCGCCTTCGGGACGATCGGCGCCCGCCGCGGCGACGTCGTCGTCGAGGTGACGACCTACCGGGCCGACGCCTACGACGGCGTCACCCGCAAGCCGGTCGTGGCCTTCGGCGACACCCTCGAGGACGACCTCGTGCGCCGTGACTTCGCGTGCAACGCGATGGCGCTGCGGCTCCCGGACCTCGCCTTCGTCGACCCCCACGGTGGCCTCGAGGACCTCCAGGCCCGCGTGCTGCGCACCCCGACCACCCCGGAGGTCTCGTTCGGCGACGACCCGCTGCGGATGATGCGCGCCGCCCGGTTCGTGTCGCAGCTGGGCTTCGTCCCGGCGCCGGAGGTGCTGACGGCCATGCGCGACATGGCCTCCTCCATCGACATCGTGTCCGCGGAGCGGGTGCGCGACGAGCTCGTCAAGCTGCTCATGGGAGCCCACCCCCGCGCGGGCCTCGAGCTCCTCGTCCGGAGCGGCATCGCGGCGATCGTCCTGCCCGAGCTTCCGGCCCTGCAGCTCGAGGTCGACGAGCACCACCGGCACAAGGACGTCTACGAGCACTCGATGACCGTCCTCGAGCAGGCCATCGACCTCGAGGGGCCGGCCGACGGGCCGCCGGAGTCGGTGCCGGGGCCGGACCTCGTCCTGCGCCTGGCCGCGCTCCTGCACGACATCGGCAAGCCCGCGACCCGGCGCTTCGAGGACGGCGGCGGGGTGTCCTTCCACCACCACGAGGTCGTCGGTGCCAAGCTCAGCGCGAAGCGGATGCGGGCGCTGCGCTTCGACAAGGAGACGACCAAGGCCGTGGCCCGGCTGGTCGAGCTGCACCTGCGCTTCCACGGCTACGGCGACGGCGCCTGGACCGACTCGGCGGTGCGCCGCTACGTCACCGACTCCGGTGACCTCCTGCCCCGGCTGCACCGCCTGACCCGCGCGGACTGCACGACGCGCAACGTCAAGAAGGCGCGGCGCCTGTCGCGGGCCTACGACGAGCTCGAGGAGCGCATCGCCCGCCTGCTGGAGGAGGAGGAGCTCAAGGCCGTCCGGCCCGAGCTCGACGGCCACGAGATCGCGCAGGTCCTCGGCATCCGACCCGGGCCGGTGCTCGGGCGGGCCTACCAGTTCCTCCTCGCGCTGCGGCTCGACGAGGGGCCGGTCGGCCCGGAGGTCGCTCGCGAGCGGCTGCTCGCGTGGTGGGTGGAGCAGCCGGAGTCGCGCGCCGCGAGTGACGGCTGAGGCCCGAGGGGACTCGTCCGGGGAGCCGGATCGGGGGGAACTCAGTAGCATGACGCAGGTGTTCGAGGGAGCGGGCCGGCCGGCCGACGCCTCGTCCGCCGCCGGGGGCACGGAGCGCGCCGACCTCGGTGGCCGGACGGTGCCCTCGCCGACCCCCCACGCACGCCGCTGGCCGGTGCTCGCGCTCGTCCTCGTCGACGTCGCCGTCCTCGTCGCGGCCATCGCCGTCCTCGCCGTCGTCCGCTACGACCTCGACGCCGCCCGGGTCAACCGCGAGGGCCTCGGCCTGGCGATGCTCCTCGCCGCCGCGGTGTACCTCGTCACCTACGGGCTCGTCGTCGCCCGGCGCTGCCACTGGGGCTCGCAGGACGAGGCCGTGGGCCTGGGCCTGGTGACGATGGTGCTCGTCGCGTGCCTGACCACCGCCTCCGTCCTCACCACCCCCGCCGTCCTCCCGGTCAGCGTCGCGCTCACCGCCCCGCCCACCGCGGCCTTCTCGTGGGTGGTCCTGCGCTACCTCGCGCTGCAGGTCCACCGCGCCCGCACCCGGCAGCGCGGCGAACGACGCCGCGCGGTGGTCGTCGGGGCCGGGGCCGGGGGCCGACGGGCCGTCTCGATGCTCCTCGACGACGGCACGAGCACCCTCACCCCCGTCGCGGTCGTCGACGACGACCCTCGCAAGCGGTCGCTGTCCATCCTCGGCGTCCGGGTGCACGGCACGGTCGGCGACCTCGAGGCCGTGTGCCGGCGCGTCGGGGCCGAGGTCGTGCTGCTCGCCGCGCCCACCGCTCCGTCGGCGCTCGTCCAGCGGGTCGTCGAGACGACGACGGAGATCGGCGTCGAGCTGCTCGTCCTGCCGTCGTTCGACGAGATGGTCTCCACCCCGACCTCGGGTGGCGGCTCCCGCGAGGGCATCCCCGCCGGCGGCTCGGTCGAGCTCGCCCGCCCGGCCTTCCGGTCGGTCCTCCTGGACGACCTGCTCGGCCGCGGGGTCATCCAGATCGACCAGGAGGGCATCGCGCAGTACCTCCGGGGCAGGACCGTCCTCGTCACCGGGGCCGGTGGCTCGATCGGCTCCCAGCTCTGCCGCGAGATCAACGCCTTCGGGCCCGCGCGCCTGGTGATGACGGACCGCGACGACAGCCTCCTGCACGGCGTCCAGCTGTCGGTCGACGGCCGTGGCCAGCTCGACTCCGACGACCTCGTCCTCGGTGACCTGCGCGACCCGGCCTTCGTCCGCAGCCTCCTGCGGCGCCACCGCCCCGACGTCGTCTTCCACGCGGCCGCCCTCAAGCACCTGACGCTCGCCGAGCGCTTCCCGGCCGAGGCGTTCCGGACCAACGTCGCCGCCACCTCGGACCTGCTCGCGGCGTGCGTCGACCACGGCGTCGACCGCTTCGTCAACATCTCCACCGACAAGGCCGCCGACCCGCAGAGCGTCCTCGGCTACAGCAAGCGGCTGACCGAGCGGCTCACCGCCACCTACGGGTCGGTGGCGCCGGAGGGCAGCCGGTACATCTCGGTCCGCTTCGGCAACGTCCTCGGGTCGCGCGGGTCGGCCCTGACCGCCTTCGCGGCGCAGCTGGCCGCCGGGCGCCCCCTGACCATCACGACCCCCGACATGACGCGGTACTTCATGACGGTGCACGAGGCGACCCAGCTCGTCCTCCAGGCCGGGGTGCACGGCCGCACCGGCGAGGGCCTGGTCCTCGACATGGGCGACCCGCACCTCATCGAGTCCGTGGCGCGACGCTTCGCCGAGCTCCAGGGCTACCCCGACCCCGCCATCGTCTACACCGGTGCCCGGCCCGGCGAGAAGACGGCCGAGCGGGTGCTCGCCGCCGACGAGCCGGACGTCCGTCCGCACCACCCCCTCGTCACGCACGTGCCGATGCCGGCCCTGCCGGCCGACGCGCTGAGCGAGATCGACCGGATCCGCGCCGAGCTCGACGGCGGCCACGGTGACGTGCTCGTCCCCGAGCTGCTGCGGACGCTGACCACCGCCGCGGCGCCCCGCGGCGTGCCCAGCGGGCGGCGATGACCCCATCCCCCACGGCCCTCGCGCTCGTCGCGGCGGCCGCCCTGGCCGTCTGCGCGCTCGCGCTCCGGGTGGCTCTGCCCGCGCTGCGGCGGCGGGGTGTGCTCGACGTGCCGGGCTCGCGCTCGCTCCACGAGCGGCCGACGGTGCGCGGTGGCGGCGTGGGCCTGCTCGTCGCCGTGCCGGTCGTCGTCCTGCTGACCCGGGTCGTCGCCCCGGACGTCCTCGACGCGGCGGGGCGGTGGCCGGTCGTCCTCCTCGCCGGGCCGTTCGTGCTCGGGCTGCTCGGGCTGCTCGACGACCTGCGCTCGGTGTCGGTCACGGTGCGGATGGCGGCGCAGGTGGCCATCGGGCTCGTCGTCGGCGTCGCGCTCGTCCAGGCGACCGGCTCCGCCTGGGCGTGGGTGCCGGTGGTCACCGTGCTCGTCGTCGCCCTCGTCAACGCGACGAACTTCATGGACGGGGCCAACGGCCTCGTGGCCGGCCACGCGGTGGTGACGGGTGGCTGGTACGCGGTGCTCGCCGCCCACGCCGCGGTGCCGTCGGCGGCGGTGGCCTCCGCGGCGGTCGCCGGGGCCGCCCTCGGTTTCCTCCCGGTCAACCTCCCCGTCGCCAAGGCCTTCCTCGGCGACGTCGGCTCCTACCTCCTCGGTGCCTCCTGGGCGGTCCTCGCGGCGTGGCTCGCGGCGAGCGGCGCCTCCCTCGTCGCGGTCCTCGCGCCCCTCCTCGTCCTGCTCACCGACACCGGCGCCACCATGCTGCGCCGCGCGCTGGCGGGCGACCGCATCACGACCGCGCACCGCCTGCACGTCTACCAGCGCCTCGTGCGCGGCGGGTGGTCGCACGCACGGGTGACGGCCACGGTCGTGGCGGCGACCGCCACCCTGTGCGCGCTCTCCCTCCCGAGCGTGCTGCACGCCCCGGCCACGGTGCGCCTGCCGGCCATCGCGGTCGGCGTCCTGCTCTGCCTCGCCTATCTCGGCACGACCGCCGTCGTCGGCGGCGGAGCCCGGTGGCGCGCCTCGCGGGAGGCCCCGTGAGGATCCTCCTGCTCTCGCAGTACTACGCCCCCGAGGTGGGGGCCCCGCAGCACCGGTGGTCCGGGCTCGCGCGGTGCCTCACGGCCGCCGGCCACGAGCTGCACGTCGTCGCCCCCGCGCCCCACTACCCGCACGGCCACCTGCTGCCGGAGCACCGGGCCTTCGCGCCGGGCCGCACGCACGCGGGCGAGCACGGCGAGGTCGTGCACCGGGTCCGGTTCCGACCCTACGACGAGCGGGTGCGGCCGCGGATGGCCGACGAGGCGGTCGTCGCGTCCGCCGCGGTGGCGACCGTGCGGCGGGGCCTCGGCGGCTGGCGCCCGGAGGTCGTCGTCGCCACCGTCCCGTCCCTCCCGATGCTGTGGGCCGGGGGCCGCGCGGCCCGCCACCTCGGCGTGCCCTTCGTCGCCGAGGTCCGTGACGCGTGGCCGGACCTGCTCGTCGTCGCCGACGACTGGGACCACGCCGACGCCCACGGCCGCCCCTCCCTGCCCGCCCGCGCGGCCCGCCGGGGGATGAGCGCCCTCGGTGCGGCGACGACCCGGCTCCAGCGCCGCGCCGACGCCGTCGTCGTGACGACCGACGCCTTCGCGCAGGTCCTGCGCTCGCGCGGCGTCGAGCCGGTGCACGTCGTCCGCAATGCGGCGCACGAGCTGCCGGGGTGGCCGGACCGGCCCGCCGGGGCCGAGCACCACGACGACGTCCTGCGCGTCCTCTACGGCGGGACCGTCGGTCGCGCCCAGGGCCTCGCCACCGCCGTCCGGGCCGCCGCGCTGGCCCAGGCGCGCGGAGTCCGCCTCGAGCTGCGGGTCGTCGGTGCCGGCGCCGACCGCCGGGGGCTGGAGGCGCTGACCCGCGAGCTCGGAGCCCCGGTGGTCTGGTGCGACCCCGTCCCGCGCTCGCGGATGACCGAGCACTACGCGTGGTGCGACACCGTCCTCGTCAGCCTGCGCGGCTGGGCGGCGCTCGAGATGGCGGTGCCCTCGAAGCTCTACGAGGTCATGGGACTCGGCGTCCACGCGACCGCCGTCGTGGCGGGGGAGGCCCGCGAGATCGTCGAGGGCCGCCACGCCGGCGCGGTGAGCACCCCGGGCGACGTCGAGCAGCTGGCTGACACGTGGGAGCGCCTGGCGGCCGACCGCACGCTGCTCGAGGTCCCGGCCCTCGGGCGCGCGTGGGTGGCCGAGAACGCCCGCCCCGACGCCCTCGCCGAGGCCTACGTGGGCGTCCTGGACTCGGTGGTGGCCCGTCGTGGCGCCTGACCCCCGGCCGGCCCGGGCCACGCCGCGCCGGCTCGCCTCGCACCTGCTGATGCTCGGGCGGACGGCGGCGCAGCTCGTCGACGAGGACCCGGTCCGCTCCTCGCTGCTCGCCGTCCGCCGCCTGCCGCCGCGCGTCCGGGGACCGGTCGGCGGCCTGCTCGAGCGGGCGGGGCGTGCCACGGGGAGACCGGCGGCGCACGCGCTCGGCCTCGTCCTCGACCGGCGAGGGGCCGCGCTCGCTGCACCTGCTGACCAACTCACTGCCGTGGACGCAGTCGGGCTACGCCCTGCGCTCGCACGCCGTGCTCCGCGCGCAGGCGGAGCTCGGCCTCACCGCGGGCGCGACGACCCGGGTGGGCTACCCCGTGACGGTCGGCCTGCCCTGGGCCGCCGACCGCGACGTCGTCGACGGCGTCGCCTACACGCGGATGCTGCCGCCCCGGCTGGCGCCGACCGCCGAGCAGCGCCTCGAGCAGGGCGCGCGGCTCCTGGCCGACCACGCGCGCCGTGAGCGCGCGACCGTGCTGCACACGACGACGCACTTCCCGAACGCGCTCGTCACCGAGGCCGCGGCGCGGGCCACTGGCCTGCCGTGGGTCTACGAGATGCGGGGGCAGCTGGAGCGCACCTGGGTCGCCGGGCGCCCGGACGGCCTGCGCGAGCACGCCGCCGCCAGCGAGCGGTACCGCCTCTGGCGCGACCGCGAGCTCGAGATGGCCTGCGCGGCCGACCACGTCGTCGTCCTGTCGGAGGTGCTGCGCGACGAGGTGGTCGCGCGCGGCCTGCCGCCCGAGCGGGTCACCGTCGTCCCCAACGCGGTCGACGCCACCCTGCTCGACGACGCGGCCGGACCCACCGAGCCGGCCGCCGCCCGCCGCGACCTCGGCCTGCCCGACGACGGCTTCTGGGTCGGGACGGTCTCCTCGCTCGTCGGCTACGAGGGCCTCGACGTGCTGCTGCACGCCGTCGCGCTGCTGCGGGCCGAGGGTGTCGACGCGCGGTGCGCCGTCGTGGGGGACGGGGTCTCGCGGCCCTCCCTCGTGCGCCTGGTCGACGAGCTGCGGCTCGGGGCCGCCGTCGTCATGCCCGGGCGGGTCCCCCCGGCGCAGGCCGTGCGCTGGCACCGGGCGCTCGACGTGTTCGTCGTGCCCCGCCGCGACGTCGAGGTCGCCCGCACCGTGACCCCGCTCAAGCCCGTCGAGGCGATGGCGCTGGGCCGCCCGGTGGTCGCCAGCGACCTGCCCGCGCTCGCCGAGGTGGTCGGCGCCCCCGGGGCCGGGCTGCTCGTGCGGCCGGAGGACCCCCGGGCGCTCGCCGATACACTGCGGGACCTGCAGGCCGACCCCGCGCTCCGGCGCCGGCTGGCCGACCGCGGGCGGGACTTCGCCGCCACCCGGACGTGGCGGACGATGGCCCTGCGGTACCGGACCGTCTACGAGAACCTGGGGAGCGAGCGGTGAGACGACACCGTGGGACGACCCTCTCCACGCCGCCGGACGAGCCCGGCGCGGTCGTCGTCGAGCGCGTCGACGTCTCGCGCCTGCAACCGGTGGGACGGCGCCCTCCGCTGGGGAGCTACGTCGCCCAGCTGTGGCAGCGCCGCTACTTCATCTGGGCCGACTCGCGGGCGCGCGCCCTGTCCGAGAACCGCAACACCATCCTCGGGCGGTTCTGGCTCGTCGGGAAGCCCTTGCTCGACGGCCTGACCTTCTTCGTCATCTTCGGGCTGCTGCTCAAGGTCTCGCGCGGGATCGACAACTACATCGGCTTCCTGCTCATCGGCGTCTTCATGTTCTCGTGGAGCTCGTCGTCCCTGAGCGGGGGCGCCGCCGTCATGTCCTCGGGCCGCAACCTCATCCGGGCCTTCGCCTTCCCCCGCGCGGCCATCCCGCTGGCCTACGCCACCCGCGAGACGTTCTCGATGGTCCCGCGGCTGCTCACGATGTTCGCGCTCATCATGCTCATCCCGCCGCACACGCTGCCGACCCGCACCTGGCTGCTGTTCCCGGTCGTGCTGCTGCTCCAGCTCATGCTCAACACCGGGCTGGTGCTCTACGCGGCGCGGTTCACCTTCGCCGTGCCGGACCTGCGCCTCGTCCTCGGCTTCTTCACGCGGCTGTGGATGTACGGCTCGGGGGTCATGTACTCGATCGAGCGGTTCGTCAGCCACCCGACGCTCATGACGATCTTCGAGCTCAACCCGGCGTACTGCGTCCTGGAGATCAGCCGTGACCTCCTGCTCTACGACACGATGCCGGAGGCGAGCCTCTGGCTGACCCTCGTCGCCTGGGCGGTCGCCACCCCCGTCCTGGGCTTCCTGTACTTCTGGCAGGGCGAGGAGGAGTACGGCCGTGAGTGACCGACCTCCCGCCCCGACCGCGCCCGAGGCCCCGATCGGGCACCCCACGGTCTCCGTGCGCCGGCTCTCCGTCCACTACAAGGTGGCCAGCGCCGAGGCGGAGACCTCCCGGCCGGGGCGGCTGCGCCGGGTCGCCCGGAAGGTGGGCCTGAGCCGCAGCGTCACGGTGCGTGCCGTCGACGACGTGTCGTTCGTGGCCCGTGCGGGTGAGGCGGTCGGGGTCGTGGGGCACAACGGCTCCGGCAAGAGCACGTTGCTGCGCGTCATCGCCGGGCTGGAGACCCCGACGTCCGGCGAGGTGCTGGCCAGCTCACCGCCGACGCTGCTCGGGGTCAACGCCGCGCTCCTGCCCGAGCTCTCGGGGCTGCAGAACGTCCGCATCGGGCTGCTCGCCATCGGGATGACGCCTGCGGGAGTGCGCGAGGCGACGCCGGACGTGCTCGAGCTGGCCGGGCTGGGGAGTGCCATCCACCGCCCGATGAAGACCTACTCGTCGGGGATGGGCTCCCGGCTGCGCTTCGCCATCGCGGCGGCGGCCCGGCCCGAGATCCTCCTCATCGACGAGGCGCTCGCCACGGGTGACGTCGCGTCGAAGGAGCGCAGCGAGGCCCGGATGACGGAGATCCGCCGGCACGCGGGTACCGTCTTCCTCGTCTCGCACGCGGCCCAGACCATCGAGGAGATGTGTACCCGGGCGCTGTGGATCCACGAGGGCGAGCTCGTCCTCGACGGACCCGCGGTCGAGACGGCCCGCGCCTACCGCTGGTGGGCGTGGAACATCGCCAAGGGGGAGCACGAGGTGGCGGCGTCGGTCCTGGAGAAGTCGAGGGCCCACTTCCGCGCCACCATCGTCCACCACGAGGACCTCGAGACCGGCCGGCACATCGCCCGGCACTCACCGACCTGAGGAGCATCCGCTCGTGCACCGCGTCATGACCGTCTACGGCACCCGGCCCGAGGCCATCAAGGTGGCCCCCGTCATCCGGGCCGTCGAGGCCCACCCCGAGCTGGAGTCGGTGACCGTGGTCACCGGTCAGCACCGCGAGATGCTCGACCAGGTCAACGAGATCTTCGGCATCGAGCCCGACCACGACCTCGACGTCTTCGCCCACGGGCAGACCCTCAACGGCCTCATGGCCAAGGTGTTCGCCGGCCTCGACGACGTGCTCGTCTCGGAGGCGCCGGACGCGGTGCTCGTCCAGGGCGACACGACGACGGTCGCCGCCGCCTCGATCGCCGCCTTCTACCGGCGCATCCCGGTCGTCCACCTCGAGGCCGGCCTGCGCAGCGGGGACATCGACTCGCCCTTCCCCGAGGAGGCGAACCGGCGGATCACCACGCAGACGACGGCCCTGCACCTGGCCCCGACCCCGACCTCGCGCGACAACCTCCTGCGCGAGGCGACCGACCCCGCCACCATCGCCGTCACCGGCAACACGGTCATCGACGCCCTGCTCCACACGGTGGCCCAGGACGTGCCCTTCTCGGACGAGCGGCTCGCGCTGCTCGAGAAGGAGGAGCGGCCGGTCGTGCTCGTCACCACCCACCGTCGCGAGAACTGGGGCGGCGCGATGGAGGGCGTGGGTCGCGCCCTCGGGCGCCTCGCCGACGCCTACCCGGGGCACACCATCGTCCTGCCCGCCCACCGCAACCCCGTGGTCCGCGAGGCCGTCCTGCCGCACGTCGCGGGTCGCGACAACGTGCTCGTCACCGAGCCGCTGGCCTACGGCGAGTTCACGCGCCTCATGGCCGCCTCGACCGTCGTGCTCACCGACTCCGGTGGCGTGCAGGAGGAGGCGCCCTCGCTCGGCAAGCCGGTCCTCGTCATGCGCGAGAACACCGAGCGACCCGAGGCCGTCGACGCCGGGACCGTCCGTCTCATCGGCACCGACGAGGAGCGCATCGTCGCCGAGGTCTCGCGCCTCGTCGACGACCCTGCCGCGTACGCCGAGATGGCCAACGCGGTCAACCCCTACGGTGACGGCCGCGCCGCCGAGCGCTCCGTGGCGGCGATCGCCGCGCTGTTCGGCACCGGGGAGCGGCTCGCGGACTTCGGCAGCTGATGCCGATGGCCCCCGCCCCCCTGCGCACGTTCATCTACGGCAGCTGCGTCTCGCGGGACACCTTCGAGTTCCTGCGGCCGGGCGGGTACGCCCTGCTCGACTACGTCGCCCGCACCAGCCTCGTGAGCGCCTTCGCGCCCTCCGGGCTGGCGGACGTGGGGACGGTCGAGACGACCTCCTCCTTCCAGCGGCGGATGCTCGAGAGCGACTGGCGCGGCGGCCTCGTGCCGCTCCTGGAGTCCCGGGCCGACCAGGTCGACGTCCTGCTCTGGGACCTGTGCGACGAGCGGCTCGGCCTGCGCGACCTCGGGGAGGGGCGCTACCTCACGCGGTCGGTCGACCTCATCTCGACGGGGGTCGACGGGCGTCTGAAGGACCGCAGCGTCGTCCTCGAGCTCGGTGACCCCGCCCACCGTGCGGTGTGGGACGACGCGCTGGGGCGCTGGCGCGAGCTCCTGGGCGGGCTGGGTCTGCTCGACCGGGTCGTGCTGCTCGCCCCGCCCTGGGCCGTCGAGGCCGGGGACGGCACCCCGTCCCCGACGAGCTTCGGCCGGACGGCGCAGGAGGCGAACGCCCTCTTCGCCGGGTACGTCGACGCCGCGGCGGAGGTCATCGGGTGCCCGGTGGTCACCGGCGACGAGGGGGCGGTCCGCAGCGACCCCGGTCACCAGTGGGGTTTCGCCCCGTTCCACTACGCGGCCGAGACCTACGTCGGGCTCGCCGGGGCGATCGACGACGCCGCGTCGGGCCTGCCGCGTGCCGGTGCACCGGCCCTCTAGGGTGGACGCCGTCAGTGAGCAGGGGCGAGCGGGCGCCGCGCAGGCGCGCCACGGTGGCGGGACGACCCCGCCCGAGCAACCATCGAGGACCATGACGCCACAGACGGAGTCGCCGACCGCCGAGCCCCTGCCGGACCGGCGGGCGGACGTCCTGCTCGTCGCGAACGCCTACCCGAGCGACCAGGCGCTGTACCGCAACGCCTTCATCCACCGTCGCGTCCTCGCCTACCTCGACGCGGGCATCGACGTCGAGGTGTTCTACCTGCACCCGCCGGTGGCCCAGCCCTACGACTACGTCTTCGACGGGGTGCGGGTCACGGTCGGGGGCGCCGCCGACTACGCCGCACGCATCGCCGGCACCCGCTACCGGCGCATCCTCGTGCACTTCGCGAGCGAGGACATGATCCGCCCGGTCGTCGACCTCGCTCCCGACACCCCGCTCGTCGTGTGGGTGCACGGCTTCGAGGCCGAGGCGTGGCACCGGCGGTGGTTCAACTTCCTCGACAGCTCCGGCCAGATCCGCGAGGCGCTGGCCAAGCGCGAGACCTACCACGCCGACCAGCTGGAGCTGATGGGCTGGCTGCTCTCCACCGACGAGATCGACGTCCAGGTCGTGCACGTGTCGGAGTGGTTCCGGCGTCACGTCGTGGAGCCGGACGTGGGTCGGGCGACGCGGCGGCCCCACGTCATCCCCAACGTCGTCGACGGGCACCTCTTCCCGTACCGGCCCAAGACCGACGAGGACCGCACCCGGGTCCTCAGCATCCGGCCGTACGCGTCGCACAAGTACGCCAACGACCAGACCGTCGCGGCGATCGTCGCGCTGTCGGAGCGTCCCTACTTCGACCGCCTCTCCTTCACCGTCCGCGGCGAGGGCCCGCTCTTCGCCGAGACCGTCGCCCCCCTCCATGCCTTCGAGAACGTCGACGTCGAGGAGGGCTTCCTCCGCCAGGAGGAGATCGCCGAGCTGCACGCGACGCACGGTGTCTTCCTCGCGCCCACCCGCTTCGACTCGCAGGGAGTGTCGATGGGCGAGGCGATGTCGAGCGGGCTCGTCCCGGTGACCTCCGACATCGCGGCCATCCCGGAGTTCGTCGGGCACCGGGAGAGCGGCCTGCTCGCGCCACCGGAGCGACCCTCGGCGCTCGCCGACCACGTGGAGTCGCTGTACTACAACCCCGAGCTCTTCCACCGCCTCTCCGCCGGCGCCGCCCGGCGCGTGCGGGCGCAGTGCGGACCGGAGGCGACCGTGGGGCGCGAGATCGAGCTCATCGGGACGGGGGAGTGATGGCGGACGAGACCGTCGACTGGCGGGCGGCCTACCGCTACCTCGAGCACGAGCTCGAGTCGGTCCTGGCGCGGGTCGCCGACCGCATGGAGCACCTCGAGCGGGGCGCCGGCCGCTCCGGGGAGGTCCGCGTGCGCGCGGTCACGCTGCACCAGCGGGAGTCGGGTGAGCTCGAGAGCGTCGTGGTCGCCGACGGCGAGGACCTGACGTACTCCTTCGTCGTCTACCGCGACGGCGTCCGCGTCCGCGAGCAGGGCACGGGCGCCTCCAACACCCTCGTGTGGCCACCCGCGAAGCGCGGGGCGTACCGGGTCGAGGGCTCGGCGACCAGCGGCACCGGGCGCACCTCGGCCGAGGGCACCTCCGCCACCCTCACCGTCACGGAGGTCCCGCAGTGAGCGCAGCCCGGACGCAGCCCTTCCGGGTCCTGCTCTCCGCCTACGTCGACCTCAACGTCATCGACGGCTCGGCGTTCTTCGTGGCCGGCGTCGCCTCGCTCCTGACGAGCGCGCCCGGCATGGAGGTGCACGTCGTGGCGGCGACCCCGATCCGCCGACCGGTCGTCGTGCAGGAGATGCTCGTCAACGACCGGGTGACGCTGACCGACCCGTTCCGGGACCGGACGCTGACGGCGGTGATCCCCGAGCTCGACGGCGCGACGCGGATGGACGAGCCGATGCTCGCCCGCGTGCTCGCGCACTACGACGCGGCCGGTCACCACGACGTGGTCGTCGTGCGCAGCACCGAGGTGGCGCACGCGCTCTCGCAACTGCGCCCGGACCTCGGCCCCCGGCTGTGCGTGTACGTCACCGGCGTCGTCGCCGACGACCAGGACGTCGACCCCGGGGTGCTGCACCGGCTCCAGGCGCTCGCCGACCGTGGGGCGACCCTGCTCTGCCAGACCCCGGAGATGCGCGAGCACCTCCTCGGGCTGCTCCGCCCCGCGGAGCGCGAGCACCACGTCGCCGTCCTCACCCCGGCCGTCCCGTCGGCCGCCGCCGTCGCCCCCGTCCGGCAGGGCGGCCCGCTGGTCCTCGCGTACACGGGCAAGTTCGCCCCCGCCTGGCACACGGTCGAGATGCTCTCCGCGGTCAAGGAGGCCGCCGCCGCCGGAGCCGACCTGCGCCTGCTCGTCGCGGGGGACCACTTCAAGCGACCCGCCGACTGGCCGACCTTCCCCTCCGAGGTCCGGCACCTCCTCGGCTCGCACCCGGCGATCACCTGGACGGGAGCGATCACGCGGGAGGACGCCCGGGCCCTGGTGTCCGGGGCCGACGTCGGCGTCGGCTGGCGACACGCCTCGCTCGACTCCAGCCTCGAGCTGTCGACGAAGCTGCTCGAGCACGGCGTGCTCGGCCGGCCGTGCATCATCAACCCGACCCCGATGCACCAGCGTCTCTTCGGCGTCGACTACCCGCTCTTCGCCTCGTCGATGACGGAGTTCGTCGACCTGCTGCTGCGCCTGGACCGCGACCGCGGGCTCGTCGAGCACGCCGCGGCGATCGCCCACGACGTGGCCGTGGAGTACACGTACGAGAAGGTCTTCGGCTCCGTCTTCCCCACGCTCCTCGAGGCGTCGGGGACGACGGCCGGGGTGGCGGGCGGGTTCTCGGCCGACATCGCCGCCCTGACCTCCGGCCCCGAGCGCGTCCTGCACCACGACGGCCGGTGGGTGGCGTGGCTCACCGACCCGCGCGACGCGGTGCGGGTCCTCGCGACGGTCGGTCCCGACACGTCGGTCCACGACGTCGAGCGGCGGGGGCCGTTCATCCGGTGGTCCACCGAGCCGCTCGAGGCCGCCGGCTCCGCCGCCGAAGTCGAGGGCGAGACCCTCGTCGGGCTGCTGGGCGAGACCTTCGGTGGGCGCGGTCCCGCGGCCGTGGAGGTGGGTCCGGCCGGGGCCACGGCGGTGGCGCACGACGTCGGGGGGCGCGTGCGGCTGGCGTCGCCCGGCCCCGACGCCGTCGGTGGACCGGCCGGCGACGCCGAGCAGGCCCTGGTCCGCGCGCGGCGGGCCGAGGCCGAGGTGGAGCGGCTGCGCCACCGGCTCGACGCCCTCGCGGGCAGCCCGCTGGGCCGCCTCCAGCGCCGGTACTGGCGCCTGCGTCGGCGGTCCCGGGGTCGAGCCCGTCCCTGACGCGGCCCTGGACCCTGTGGGCGGGAGCGGGTCGGCCGAACGTCCAGCGCCGCGACGGTGCCGACCGCCCGCTCGGCGCGCCGCCGTAGCCTGAGGACGACCCTTTGGTAACGGCTGGCAGGGGCCGTCCGTCCCACGGAGGACCACGTGACCCTTCCTGCCCACCGGCGCCTCCTGGCGCTGGTGCTCGCGTGCCTGCTCACCGGTGCCTGGGCCGCGGCCTGGCCGGCCTCGGCCGAGGCGTCGGCCCCGGCGGTCTCGGGCGGCGAGGCCGACCGCGGCATCCAGGTCCCCGGCAAGCTGACGGGCCTGCGCTCCGAGGGCTCCGCGCAGGGTGCGTTGGCCGACGGCCGCTACCTCACGTACTTCGTCAACAACGGTGGCGCCGGGCTGAGCGCCCGCTTCTTCGCGATGGACCTCCAGGGCTCGCTCGTCGCCGAGGTCGCCGTCCCGCAGGGCACGACCATCAACAGCGTCGCGTACTCGCCGGTGAGCCGCACCGTCTTCTTCGCGGCGAACAGCCCGACGTACACCTACCTCTACGAGTGGGACGGCGCCGCGCTCACGAAGCGCACGAGCATCGCCGGCCAGACGGTCCTCCACACCGTGGCCGCGCCGGACGGCGGCGTCTACCTCGGGACCTTCGCGCCGTCCAACGGCCGCCTCTACCGCTGGGTGGGGGGTCGGCTCACCGACCTCGGCCAGCCGATGGCCGGTGAGTCCTACGTGCGCTCCCTGGCGGTCGACACGACGGCCGTGTGGGTCTCCAACTACCGCGACAGCGCGGCGAAGCTCGTCCGGGTCGACCGTGCGACGGGTGCCAGGACGGCGATGGCCACGCCGTCCTCCTTCTCGTCGCAGTGGGCCGCCTTCGACATGAGCCGCGCGGGCGACTACCTCTTCCTGCGGACGGTCAACGACCCCCGCCTGTTCGCGTTCAACACCGTCACGCGCACCTTCGCCACCTTCGACGACCAGGTGGCCCGCGTCCGCACCGTCCCCGAGACCCCCAACCCGAAGCCCTACATCGACGGCGTCTCGCCGTACACCGTGTCACCCCTCGTCGACGGGCGGTACGTCTTCTTCCAGCGTTCGGGCGCCGGGGTCATGCGCATCGACCTGCGCAGCGGGCTCAAGGCCATCCGGATGGACAAGTGGTCGGCGAGCGACAACACGACGCAGTGGCCGTCGGCCTCGATCCCCGGACCGGTCTCGTGGGCCTGGATGACCGGCGTCCCCGGGCGGACCGGCAGCGCCCTCGTGGCGACGACGATCGACGGCCGCGTCGTCGTCAACGGGCCGGGCCAGACCGCCCCGTCCACCCTCGTCCTGCCTGCGCGGTCCGCCCCGTCGGTCATCAACCGGCTCGGCACCGACGCCGCCGGCAACGTCCTGTCCGGAGGCTTCGACCTGCCGACCGGCATCGGCCGGTTCGACGTGACGTCCGGGGCGACGAGCCTGCTGACGGGCCCCCAGATCGAGGGCTTCGGTCGGTTCGACGGCTCGACCGTGATGGGCGGGTACACCGGCAACGCCTCGAGCTCCGCGCCGCTGTACCTGTGGTCCGGCACCGGGCAGCCCCAGCTGAAGACCTACCTCAACAACAGCCAGGAACGCCCGGTCGCCATCACCCAGGTCGGCTCGAAGGTCGCGATCGGCAGCATCCCGATCAAGAACACGCTCGGCGGGGCCCTCAGCCTGTGGGACCCGAAGGCCAACACCCTGACGGTCAAGCGGAACCTGGTCGCCAACCACAGCATCGTCTCGCTCGTCGGGCGGGGTGGCCTCGTCGTGGGCGGTACCTCGAACGCCGGCGGCACCGGCTCGACGCCCACCGCCACGAGCGGGCGCCTCTTCACGTACAACACCGCCACCGGCGCGCTGAAGTCGATCGCGCCGCCTCGGGCGACGACGGCGACGTACTCGTGGGTCGCCGCCATCACCCCGGACCCGGTCGCCGCCGACCGCTACTGGGCCATCTCGACCGGCTACCTCGTGCAGTTCCGCGTGGCCTCCGACGGGAGCATCACGGTCACCCGCAACCTGGGTGGCTTCCCGGGGACGTCCTCCCCGACGGGCAAGGAGCTCGGCATCGAGTTCGTCGACGGGGTCATGTTCGCCACGGTCGGTGGTGGACTGTCGGCGATCAACCCCGCGACCGGCGAGCAGACGGTGGTCGCCCCGAAGAACGCCGACGGTCCCGTCACGGGCCTGGTCAAGGCGGGCACCAACCGACTCTTCTACGCCCGAGGGGCACGGCTCTTCGAGTACCGGGTGAGCACCGTGTCGGCGCTGGCCCAGATGGAGGCGCCCGTCGTCACCGCACCCGACGTCGCCACGTCCGTCGCGCCCGGCGCCGTCACGTTCGAGGGCACGGCGACGAGGAACGCGACCATCACCGTGACGGACGGCACCCGGACCCGCTCGACGAGCGTCCAGGACGACGGGACGTGGTCCGTGGCGCCGATGGACTTCGCCAGCGGGCGGTACCAGGTCACCGTCACCGCGACGATGGCGGACGTCCCGTCCCGGAGCTCGACGGTGCCCGTCGTCGTCGCCACCCCGACCGCGGAGGCCTGCGACTGGCCGGCCCCCACGGTCACCAACCTCGTGGCCGACGGCTACAACGCCCCCAACGCCGACTACGCCTTCGAGGGGCAAGGCACCCCGGGGACCGTCGTCACGATGGTCAGCGGTACCCGGACCCGCAGCGCCACCGTCAAGGACGACGGAACCTGGGCGATGGCCCCGGTCTTCTTCGGCTGGTGGGCCGGTTCCGTCCCCTTCACCGCCTCGTTCCCCGGGTGCCGCGACGTCACGCGCACCGTCGACGCCTGGTTCGCGACCCCGCCGGCCGCGCACGTGCGCCCGCTGCTCGTCAGCCACACCGCGACCGACTGGTACGACGGTGGGTCGACGGTGTTCAAGGGCAAGGGGACCCCGGGAGCCCTCGTGACCCTGATCGTCGGCAACCAGACGCGGCTCGCCGCCGTGAGCACGACCGGACGCTGGACCATGCGCGCCGTCACGATCGGCAGCGCGCCGGTCGCCATGACCCTGCACTCCACCGTCCCCGGCTTCGAGGATCAGGAGGCCGCGGTCGAGGTCCACTTCGGCTCCGCGCCTGCGTCCCTCACCGCCCCGGTCGTGACCTCCCCCGCCTCCGGGTCCTCCGTCGCGGCAGGTGCCCTCGTCGTCAGCGGCAAGGGCACCCCGCGTGCCCGGGTCGCGCTCACGGTGGCCGGCCGGTCGGTCAGCACGTTCGTGCGCGACACCGGCCGCTGGGACCTGCCGCCCGTGTCGCTGACCGTCGGCCGATGGGACCTGCGGGTCGTGGCCTCGTCGCCGGGGCTGCCCGACGCGGTGAGCACGACGTCCGTCTCGGTCTCCGGCTGACCCGCCCGACCCCGGCGTCGGACCCCTCCTCGGGCGTCCGGCCGACCGATCCTCGCCTCCGCCCGTGGGGGACGCCGAGCGGGCGACGCGCCGCAACTATGCTGCCCGTGCAGCGGTCGCGGCCGCGAGGAGCCGAGCCACCGGGGACCGCGGGGTGTCCGGTGCCCATGCCGAGTCGTCGCCCGACGGCCCGCAGTCGAGTGAGGAGAGTCGTGACCGAGACCGGCACCGAGGAGTCGGCGACCCCGAACGGCAGCGACGTCCCCCAGGTCGGTCCGTGGCTCTCGGAGGCGGTCGACGGGCTGGTCAGGGCCGGTGCGGCCGTCCCGGCCTTCGAGCTCCTCGAGGAGCTCGGCGCGACGGAGCGGATGCCCGCCGCCGACCTGCGCCGACTCGCGGTGCTCCTGCGGCGCCAGGGCTTCCTCACTCGCGCGGAACGGGTCGCAGGGATCCTCGCGAGGGCCATCGAGGGCAGCGACGACCTGGGTGCTTCCCTCGCCGCCGAGCTGAGCGTCCTCGACGGCGTCGTCCGCCTCGACGTGCCCGCCCCCGAGTCTCCGTACGTCCCGCGCGCGGGTCAGGTGCTCAACGTCGTCGGCACGTCGCTGCCGCACGTCGACTCGACGTTCACCCGACGCACCCACGCGGTCGCGCAGAGCCTGTCCGGCTTGGGCCTCGACGTGGCGGTCGTCACCCAGATGGGTGCCTACGAACCGGACGGCTACTCCGTGGAGTCGTTCGACGGCGTCGGCTACCACCGCATCCCGGGGACGCAGCGCAAGGACCTCGCACTCGACGAGTGGCTCCTCGCCTTCAGCCAGCGACTGGCCGCCGTCGTCCGGAAGGTCCGGCCCGCGGTCGTCGTCGCGTCCTCGGACTTCGTGAACGGCATGGCCGCGCACGCCGTCTGTCGGGCGTACGGCATCCCGATGGTCTACGACGTCCGTGGGCTCTGGGAGGACTCCTGGCTCGCCCGCCAGCGAGCCGAGTACGACTGGAGCGAGGACCAGGTGCCCGGTCGGTGGGGCCTCCCGGAGGCCTGGTCACGTCGTCGTGAGCGGGAGCTGCAGCTCGTGGCGAAGGCGGATGCCGTCGTGGCGAGCAGCGACGAGGTCGCCGCCAAGCTGCTCGACCTGGGCGCGGAGTCGGCAGGGCTCACGGTCATCGCCGACCCGGAGGGTGACTCCCAGCGGTGGCTCGAGGTGTTCGAGTCCCTCGGCGCCCTCGAACCGGGCGCCGCGGCCGTGGCCGTCGCCACGCGTCGAGGCTTCGACGAGGCGGAGGTGGCCCGGGTGCTGGGCGAGGCGCCGAGGTTGCCACTCGACCGCATCGCCGGGTTCGGCGGCTTCGGGACGACGCGGAGCATCCGCGAGGAGGGGTGGCGGCACAGCAGTCTCGAGCCACTCGTCATCACCACCCCCTTCGACTGGGTCGGGTCCTGTCTCGACAACCGGTCGCAGGGATTCCACCTGCACGCCTGGGACTTCATGGTCCCGTTCCTGAAGAGCTGGGACCGGAACAGGGACCGCGAGTCCCTCGACTGGTGCCTCGAGCGGGCAGCCGACTGGGCGACGACCTTCACCGAGGGTGACGCCCGCGGCACGATGGCCTGGTACGACATGGCCATCGGTCTGCGTGCGCCTCGGCTGGCGTACCTGCTCCAGGAAGCGGTCCACGAGGGCGCCGCCGTCGAGGTCGTGCGCGCACTGTGGCTGGCGGTGGGGCGCCACCAGCAGGAGATCTTCGCGGGCCGCGCCTTCAACGCCGGGACCAACCACGGCTTCTACACCGCCGTCGGGGAGCTGAGCTTCGCCCGCCGACTGGCCTCGGTTCCCGCCATGGATGCCGTGCGGCGGCAGGGCGAGGAGAGGCTCGCCGTGGTCGTGGCCACACAGTTCGCCGAGGACGGCGGTCACCGCGAGCACTCGCCGGACTACCACCGGATGCTCCTGTCCTCCTTCCGTGACGCGATGGAGGACGGTCTGCTGACCGACCCCGACCTGTCCGCGCGCCTGTCCCGGGCCGAGGAGGTGATGGGCTGGTTCATCCAGCCGGACCGACGGATCGTCCAGATCGGTGACTCACCGGCCCGGCTGATCTCTCCGGAGGACAAGGCGGCCCAGTCCGAGCACACGCAGTTCCTGGCCAGCGGTGGGCGTGCGGGGACACCCAACGACACCGACCTGCTCGTCCTCCCCGAGGCCGGATACGGGATCGTCAGATCGCCCCAGCCGCGCAGCCGCGACGACCACTCGAGCGCCGGCTACCTCACGTTGGCAGCCACGTTCCACTCCCGCGCGCACAAGCACTGTGACGACCTGTCGCTCACCTGGTTCGACGGCGGTCAGGAGCTGCTCGTCGACTCCGGGCGGTACGGCTACCTCGACCCGCTGCCTCCGGACTCCCCCCAGCGCAGGCAGGGCTTCTTCTACGCCCGCCCGGAGCGGCAGTACGTGGAGAGCACCCGGGCGCACAACACGGTCCAGATGGACGACACCGACCACGAGCGGCGTGACCGCACGCCGTACGGATCGGGGATCTCCGCCGGCGAGGAGCGGGAGGGCGTCTTCCGCCTGCGCGGTGAGGTCCGGCACACGCGGTGGAGGCACGAGCGCTCCGTCACCTTCAAGCCGGGGTCGTGGCTCCTGGTGGAGGACGTCGTCTCAGCCGCGGAGGACCACGACTTCACCACGTGGTGGAACCTGTCCGAAGCCCTCGGCGACCCGGCGGTGGACGGTTCCACCCTCTCGTTCGGCCTCTCCGGACAGGAACGCCGCCTGTACGTCGAGTCGCTCTCGCAGGACGTCCTCGTCCCCGTGGTCAAGGGGCAGGAGGAGCCGCTGAGGGGCTGGCGAGCTGCCGTGGACTACGAGTTCACGCCCATCTGGTCCTTCGGGTACCGGACGGCACAGGTTCGCGAGCACACGTTCGTCACGCTCCTGAGTCTCGGCTCTCCCCTCGGCGGCCGCCCGACGTCACCCTTCGACGCGTGAGGCCGTCCGTGACGATCGCCGTGGTGCCGTCGGGGGAGACGGCGTGACGTCGACGACGAGCGCCGGCCCCTTCTTCTTCGTCGACCTCGAGGGCGATCGGCTGGTGGTCGTCCCCGCCCTCGCCGGGGCGTCGGGCCCGACGAAGGTCGTGGTGCGCGGACAGGACCCACCGACGGCCGATGCGAGCCATGTCGTCCCCGCCGGTGGACACCTGCGCCTCGACCTGGGGGACGTGTGGCCCCTGCCGTCCTTCTCGGTACGGCTCGAGCAGGAGCGGGACGACGGGACCTGGGTCGAGCTGCGCCCGTACACGTCGCTCCGGGGCGCGGGGGACTTCGACCGCGACGTGATCACGCCGGGGACGTGGGGGGTCCACGAATCCTGCGTGGCCGTGCTGCGTGAACCCGCGACGCGCAAGGTCGTGCTCCGACGCGCGGTGGCCGCCGGTGGCTCGACGCCGTTCACCTATCCCGCGGCGCATGATGCCGAGCTGGTGCTGGAGTTCAACCGACGGACCGACGAAGGGGTCGGCCTCGGTCCGCGGGTCGGGCCGACGCTGCGCTGGTCGCCGGTCGCCCTGCGCGGTGCGCCGACGCGGGACGTGTCGGAGCACGCCGGTGGCCTGCGAGCCGCCCAGAGGGAAGACGTCACGCTCGCCCCGCGGGCGCTCGTCCGAGCCGGCGAGGGTCCACTGCGGACCGAGGGTTTCGTCGGCGCGTGGTCGGGCGACGAGCCGGTGGTCGAGGCGGTCGACTTCGTCCTCGGTCGCCAGGAGATGCTCTTCCAGCCGTCCGTCCCTGAGCCGGAGGTGCGACCGGGAACCGTCGTCTACCTGGGGCGGCCCCACAGCTCGTGGGGGCACTTCCTGACGCAGGGGCTCGCCCGCGTCTGGTACGCGCAGCGCCACCCCGAGCTGCCGGTCGTGTGGGACAGCCCGGGTCGGCTGCGGCCCTACCAGCAGCAGGTCCTCGACCTGGTCGGCGTGCAGAACGACCAGATCCTCCTGACGGAACCGGCGCGGTGGGAGCGAGTGGTGTTCCCCTTTCCCGGAGTGTGCATCGGCGACTACGTGACGCCCGGCTTCGTCGAGAGCATCGGGGTCGTCCCGCCGGCGCCTCCCGTCCCCGGCAAGCGACTGTTCCTCACCCGGACCGGGGTGGCCGGCTTCCCGGAGGGTGCGGAGCGGGAGGCGGATCGGATAATGGAGGAGCACGGCTTCACGGTCTTCCACCCACAGCGCCACCCGATCGAGGAGCAGCTGTCCGAGATCTCGTCGGCCGAGACCGTCGTGGCGTTCGAGGGATCGTCGCTGCACACGCCGTTGCTGCTCAGGGATCCTCTGCACACACGGTTCTGGGCGCTGACCCGCCATCGTCGGGGGGCCGGGCTCTTCGAGCACATCCGGCAGGCGAAGGGGCTGCGCTACGAGACCCTGAACTTCCTGCGCTCACCCATCCGGCGAGCGCGCGAGCCCGTCGACCTGGACCTGGTCGGCCTCGAGCGCGCCCTCACGGACACGGACGGCTTCACGACCAACCTGGAGGCGCTCGAGGCACACCGGGAGCACCCGGCGTTCGAGCCCACGTCGTACGACGCCCACCGCAGGATGACGCAGGTGCGAGCAGGGCGTCCCCAGACCGCACTCACCGAGCTCCGCCTGGCCGTCCTCGCGGGTGACGTCGAGCACGCCCGGCGGCTGGCCAGGTCCTGACCCGCGCCCGGGTCGTGCGCGCTCAGCCGTTGCGGAGGCGCGTGAAGACGTCGGAGAGGACGTCGGCGATCAGGTCGCGCGGAGGCCGCGCGTGGCCCGGGCCCCAGTCCCCCTCGACCAGCCGGAGGCGACGGTCACCGACCGCCTCACGGAACGGGCCGAGGTGGTTCTCGACGTGGTGCTCGTCCGCCCGGTTCTGCAGGTAGACGACGTCGACGTCGGGTCGGTCGTCCCCGTACACCTCGACCATGTCCCTGGTGTGACGGCGAAGGACCTCCGCCATGTCGTCCTCCGACCCGGTCGCTCCCCAGCACTGGGCGGCATAGGGCTGCCACCACCGGGGATAGAAGCGCAGGACACTCGTCTGCGGGTTGGCGACCACGGCGACGCTGCCGGGATGCGTCGGGGCGATGTCGAGGGACGCGTACCCACCACCGGACCCCCCGAAGAAGACGGTGTGGCGGGCGCCGGACAGCTCGACAAGACGACGGATGAACTCGTGGATCCGCTGCTGGCTCACGGACGTCGAGCCCGCGAACCACGCGAGGAGGACTCCCTCGGCGAGGCACGGGTCGGAGACGAGGATCCGGTTGGCCTGCCGGGCGGCGAGGGAGGCGCCGGTGAAGTGGGGGATGGTGAGGCCGTCGCGGGCCACCGCCGCGTGGAACGACACGAACGTGACGTCCGACCCGACGAAGTCCACCATCGCGTCGAGGCGGGGGCCGTCGCCGGCTCGCACCGAGACGACGTGCTCCCCTCGGCGGGCCTCGATGTCGGCGAGGTCACCGTAGACGTGCTCGGGACGACGCCAGCGGGTGAGGTCACGCTGCGGCAGGGTCACCACGGAGCGACGCTCTGCTGCTCGTCGGCGGGTCGCCCCTCCGGGAGCTCGAGGCCGAGGGAGCGGTAGACGTCGAGGTACACCGACGCGTTGTGGTCCCAGGTGCGCTCCCGACGGACCCACTCGGCACCCCGACGCGACATCTCGGCCATGCGGTCCGGGTCGGTCAGCAGTGTCGCGACCGTCAGGGCCAGGTGGCGGACGTCGTCGGCCCGGAAGAGCTCGGCGGCGCCGCTGTCGGTGGCGATCTCCGCGAGTGCCGCGACGTCGGAGAAGAGGCAGGCGCGACCGGTGGACAGCGCCTCGTACGGCTTGAGCGGGGTCACCAGCTCCGTCACGGCCGCCCGCTTGCGCGGCACGACGAACAGGTCGATGGCCGCGTAGTACCCGAGCACGGTGTCGTGGGGCACCCGCCCCGTGAAGGTGATGCTCGAGGTCCCGAGGCTCTGCGCGAGGACCTGCAGGTTGGGCAGCTCCGCCCCGTCACCGACGACGACCAGCCGCACGGGCGTCCCTGCCAGGTCGGCCAGCCGCTGCGCGAGGTCGTCCGCGTAGAGCTCGAGCGACTCGTCGTCGAGCGTGGGGTGGTGGCGGCGCAGGCGCTGCGCCAGCGTCTCCACCGCGACCGGAGCGACGGCGTCCGCCTCGGGCTCCGCGTCCTCGTCCTCGCTGCCGGGCTCGGGCTCGGTCACCCGCAGCGCGTCGAGGGCGACCTCGACGTCGGCCATCGCGCGGACGAGGGTGTCGATGCCCTCGTACTCGACGATGGAGCTGATGTAGCCGACGACCCGGGTCCCGGGCTCGAACCCGAGCTCCTCGCGCAGCGCGAGGTTCGGCTCGACGACGGGGAACTCGTCCGCGTCGACCGCGTTGGGCGCGATGCTCACCGCGGGCACGGGGAGGTCGAGCTCCGCCGCGACGTCGTCGATGTGCGAGCGCATGACGCGGGCCAGCGTGACGACCGCCGAGGACACGCTGCGCATGCGGGCTTCCTGCTCGAGGCGGAGCCGGTAGACGTCGGGCAGGCCGACGCGGGTCGTGAGGTCGTCGAGGTCGTTCCAGCCCTCGGCCGTCGCCGTGCGCGAGAGCCAGCTCTCCTCCCAGAAGCCACGGGTCTCGTTGACCAGGGGGATGCCGTAGTGGCGCGCGACGGGGTGGGCGATGACGGCGTTGATGAAGTCCGAGTGCACGTGCAGGGCCGCGGGCCGGACCATGGCGACCACCTCGGCCAGGGCGACGACGTTGGCCTCGATCCACTCGTGCCACGTCACGGCGCCGCGCAGCGGACCGCGCAGGGAGAAGTAGCGCACGCCCCCGTGGACGTAGGTCTCGGTGCGCTCGCTCGGGCGTCCGGTCGTGCCCGACTGCGTGACGACGACCGGCGTCACGCCGGCGCGCGCCTGGGCCTCGACGGTGTACTGCGTGCGCAGGGTGTACCCGGACTGGCGGTCCGGCATCGCGCTGCCGACCACGTGCATGACGGTGGTCGGGTTCGTCGGGCCCTCGAGCGGCGGCATCGCGACGTCGGGCAGCACCCGTCCGCTGTAGAGGTCGATCTCGGACGCCATGAGCGCCGCGGCGTGGGCGTCCTCGGGCTTGCCGAACCGCTCGGCGATGCTCCGCATCAGCACGACGGCCTGGCTCATGAAGCCCAGCTGGCGCAGGCGCTTCATCAGCCGGCGCGACTCGGTGAGGCTCAGGTTGCTGACGAGGTCGGGGTGGGCGTCGAGGAGACGGATGGTGTCGAGCGGGGCGCTGTGCGCCACCGCCGCCCGCACCTGCTGGGTCGCCTGCCGACGGCTCAGGAGGTCGTGCAGCGGGAGGCCCGTCCGCTCGGCGACGGTCGCCAGCGACTCGGTCAGCTCGTAGACGTCCTCGGTCGTCACCGGGTGGGGGGTGCGACCCGCCACCTCGAGGCCGTCGACGCGCGCCGTCAGCTGGTCGACGCGGGTGTCGGCGACGGGGCGCTGCTCGGCCGCGATGACCCGCTCCGCCAGCTCGTCCAGCCGCGCGAGGAGGCCGTCGACCCGGGGGTCGGCGGGAGCGCGCTGCGCGTGAGCGGCGAGGCGGGCGTCCAGCTCGGCGAGACGGCCCTCGAGCAGGGCCAGGGCCTCGGCCGACGCGGTCGTCGCGGTGACGCCCGCGAGCCGGCGCTCGAGGTTGGCGGAGCGGGTGGCCTGGGCGTTGGCCCTGCGCCGGAAGTCCTGCACGAGGACGGCCGCCGCCAGCGCCGTGGCGACGAGGGCCACGAGGCCGACCACGCCGAGCGCGAGGAGGGCGTCGTCGCTCCGCGCGCCGATGACGAGCAGGAGCACCACGAAGGTGGCGTAGCTGACGGCCGTGAGCCCGGTGGCCAGGACGATCGGGATCCGCTGCCGTGACGTCATGCCACGCCTCCTGGAGGGGTCGAGAGCGTGTGGGGACGGGTGGCCGCAGCCGACGGCTGCCCGTCCATGATGGTCGTGCGGCCGCGGGGTGTCATCCGCTCAGCGCCAGACGCCGCGGGTGTCGACGACGTCCTTGCCGGCGATCAGCGAGCGGTCGAGCTGCTTGAACTCGCGGTGGTCGACGAGCAGCAGGACGACGTCCGCGGCGTCGAGGGCCGCTGTCGTCTCGGCGAGCTCGAGGTTGTCGAACCCGGTCAGCGACCCGGGCAGCTCGTCGACGTTCGGCTCGACGGCGAGGACACGCGCCTCGGGGTGGCGCTCCGCCAGCCGGCGCGTGATGGCCAGGGCCGGCGACTCGCGCAGGTCGTCGATGTCGGGCTTGAAGGCCAGGCCGAGCGCCGCGATGACCGGCCCTTCGAAGCGAGCCGCGTGCTCCGCCACCTTGGCGAGCACCAGCTCCGGCTTGTCGTCGTTGACCTCACGGGCGGTGCGGATGATCCGCGACTCCTCCGGGGCGGCGCTGACGATGAACCACGGGTCGACCGCGATGCAGTGCCCGCCGACACCCGGCCCCGGCTGGAGGATGTTGACCCGCGGGTGCTTGTTCGCCAGGTCGATCAGCTCGAAGACGTCGATGCCGAGGCGATCGGCGATGACCGAGAGCTCGTTGGCGAACGCGATGTTGACGTCGCGGAAGGAGTTCTCCGTCAGCTTCGCCATCTCGGCGGTGGTGGCGTCGGTCAGGTGCAGCTCGGCCCGGCAGAAGATCGCGTAGAGGTCGCGGGCCCGCTCGGCCGCCTCGCGCGTCAGGCCACCGATGATGCGGTCGTTGGTGACGAGCTCGATCATCACGCGTCCCGGGAGGACGCGCTCGGGGCAGTGCGCGAACTGGACGACGGGGCGGTCGTCGCTGCCGTCGAGGGAGAGGTCCGGGCGGGCGGCGAGCACGCGCTCGGCCATGTGCTCGGTCGTGCCGGGCGGGGAGGTGGACTCGAGGATGAGCAGCTCGCCGCCGCGCAGCTGGGGGATGATCGCGTCCGTCGCCGCGTCGATGTACGACAGGTCGGCGGCGTGGTCGTCCTTGAACGGCGTCGGCACCGCGACGACGTAGATCGACGCGGCCGGGGTGTCCTTCTGGGCACGCAGGGTGCCCTGGCTGACGGCGCCCGCGACGTGGGTCGCGAGGTCCGGCTCGACGAACGGCACCTCGCCGCGGTTGACCGCGTCGACGTGCCGGTCACTGACGTCCACGCCCACCACGGTCACCCCGTTCGTGGCGAGGATGGCGGCGGTCGGCAGGCCGATGTAGCCGAGGCCGATGACGGCGACGGTGTCTGAGCTCACGCTCGGGTTCCCCAATCAGAAGACGACATGGCTCCGCATGAGCCCGTATCCCACGACACGGGCCCCTGCAAGCAGCTCGGTCGAACCGGCCTCCCATGTGTGCAGCCCCGAAGTATGCCGCATCTGGAGGAACGAGAATCGGTCGGCCGAGTAGACCCGGCCCCCGCCGGCGACGACGTCGCGCAGGAAACCCGTGTCCTCGCCGCGCCCGACGGCGGCGAACGGGTGGGCGCGGGCGACGTCGCACCCGGTGACGATCGTCGGGCCCATCACGAGGTCGGTGTACCGGTGCTCGCGGTCCGGGAAGCGCAGGATCGTCACGTCCTGACCCTCGAGGTACATGTGGTGCGCCTGCTTGCCGACGACCTCCGCCCCGGAGAAGTCGAGCGCGTACAGCTGGTCGGAGAGGTAGTGCGGGCCGTAGAGGTCGTCGTCGTCGACCTTGGCCACGACATCGCCGTCCGCCGCGGTGACGAGGCGGTTGAGGCACTCGCCGAGGGTCAGCCCGGACGGTGCGGTGAGGATGACGAGGTCCGTGACGCCGTGCGCGGCGGCCCGCTCGGCCACGTCGGCGGGCAGGTCCCAGCCGTGCGCGAGGAGCACGACCTGGAGGTCGACGTCGACCTGCGCTCCGAGGATGCTCAGGACGTGGTCGAGCTGCTGCGGGCGGTTGGTCGACACGAGGGCGCTGACCGTGGGCCGCGCGCGGCGCCGGGTGGCCGTCCCGGTCGCGGCGAGCACGTCGTCGACGCGGTGGCCGTAGGTGTGGGCCGCCCAGATGCGCCGCTGGGCCAGGTGGACCGTCCGGTCGCGCATCTCCGGGCTGCCGACGAGGGCGCGCAACGTCCACTCGGCCTCCTCGGGCGTCGCGACCCGCAGCACCTCGTCGCCCGCGAAGACCCGGTCGATCGCCGCGCTCGGCGCGGAGACGACGGGGGTGCCGCACGCGCTGGCCTCGAGGACCCGGCGGGCGCACATGCTCGGGCTGTCGACGACGGAGTTGACGTTGAGGACGACCTTGTAGGCCCGGGTCGCGGTGAGCATCCGGGCGTAGTCGAGGGAGCCGACGACGCGGGCATCGAGCGGCGCGGGGAACTGGTAGCGCTCGTCCCCGCCGAGGTAGCGGGAGAAGATCTCGAGCCCGGTGCCCATCCGCGCCGAGACGCGCTCGGCGGCCCCGAGGAGCAGGTCCATCTGGGCGCGGCGCTCGGGGAACTTGTGGGCGAAGTACATCCCGCCGAACAACAGGTCGCGGGACTGGTGCTGGTCCGGGGGCAGGCGCACCGGGTTGTGCACCGCAGGCTGTGCCGCGAACGGCAGCAGCCCGACCCGCTCGTGCCCGAGGTCGCGGCGGTAGGCCGGTAGCCGGCCCTCGTCGGTCGTGAGGACGTGGTCGAACAGCCGCGCGGTGGCGAGGAAGTCGTCGTAGTGGGCCGGGTCCTCCTTGTTCCAGAAGACCGTCGGGACGCCATGATCGCGGCACCACGCCACCAGCTCGACCAGCGCCGGCCGCGGGGCGCTCGGGCCCGCGAGGTGGTACTGCCAGGCGTCGCCGTTGCCGTGCCAGGCCGACTCGACGAAGAGCAGGTCGAGGGGTCGCGGCTCCACCACCTGCGCCCGCCAGCCCTGCGGGGTCAGGGCCACCTGGTCCCACTCGTAGCGGTAGGCCAGGGCCGAGAAGTCGTCGAGGACGACGCCGACCCGCAGGTCCGGGCGCCGGGGAGCGCGCTCGGGCAGCGGCCAGGGCGGCACCTCGAGCCCGTCCGGCCCCACGTGCACCGAGCCCTCGAGGCGGGCCGCGTCGAGGCGGCGGCGCGTCAGGTGGCGGCGGGCCTGGCCCAGACCACCCCGGCGGACGTGCCAGAGGAGTCGCCGTAGGTCCTGCGATCGGCCGGCCCGTCGCACCGTGTCCTCCACCCGTCGGACGGGTGCGGCCCGTGTGGCTCCACCCCGGGTGATCAAGGGTAGAGGAGACCGACCGGCTGGGGCCGATGGGCCGGGTGCGGCACAATTGACGTGTGAATCGCTTCCGGGGGACCGATGTCGCGCTCGGCCTCGTGGCCGTCGCGGTGAACATCGGGCTCGTCGTCGGGGTCGTCGCGATGACGAGCAACCGCGAGACCCCCGAGACGGAGGCGACGGTGGCGGTGTCGCCGTCGGCCAGCCCCTCGACGAGCACGACCGTCGACCCGACCGAGGCGCCCTCGCCGCCGAGCGCTCGCAGCCTCATCACCAGCGGCGAGCCGGTCAGCCTCGCCGTCCTCGGTGACCAGACGAGCGACGGCGACGCCGAGTGGGTCGGGGTCATGGCCGCCCTCCTCGGGCAGGACCACCGGGTGGAGCTGCGCGGCCTCGACCCCTCGGACCCGACGGTCTACGCCAAGGAGCGCTCCTACGGCTCCTCCGGGTCGAAGATCTCCATCCGCAACGCCAGCCGCGCCGGGGTCAAGGCCGACTACGCCGCGCCCCGGCTCCCGCTGCTCGTGCCCGTCGAGGCCGACCTCGTCATCCTCAACTACGGCCGCAACGACTCCGCCGACAAGGTCGCCGGCCGGCTCGAGAAGACGGCGAAGGCCGTCCGCCGGCAGCTGCCGCAGGCCCGGGTGCTCGTCACGCTCCAGGCGCCGACGGCCGGCGACGGCCAGCAGGACGTCCGCGAGGCGGTCAGCGACTGGGCGGAGGAGTCGGACCTGCCGACCCTCGACATCGCCGCCGCCTTCGAGGACACCGGCCGGGCCGACTCCTACGTCTCCGGCCGCGACCCCCTCGTGATGTCCAGCGCCGGCGACGAGCTGTGGGGCCGCGAGGTCTACCGGCTCCTCACCGGCAAGGAGGCCGCCACGCCGGACGCCCCGCAGCCCTCCCAGACCACGGAAGCCGGCACCCCCGCGGGCAGCGGCACCACGGGCGGCACGGGCACCGGCGGTGGCACCGGGCCGGTCGCGCCGCAGCCGGAGCCGTCGAACGTCGACCCGACCCCCACCGGCGGGGCGACGCCGAGCGCGGACCCGACCCCGACCACCCCGCCGCCGGCCACCGACCCGCCGCCGAGCACGCCGGAGCCGACGACCACGGACCCGGGCACCGGGGAGGCCGACGTCTGGCTCCCGGGGCCGGCGCTCACGTCCGCGGCGGCCTGACCCGGGCGCCCGGCTCGTTCCTCGAGCCCTACTCGGCGACGAAGACCGACACCTCGCTGTCGACCGTCCAGTAGACCTGCACCGCCACCGTCGACGCCGGGTGCGTCTCGACCAGGGTCGAGCCCTCGTCGGGGTGGAAGGTGAGCCGGGGGTGGCGGTAGACGGCCTTGCGCTCGGCGACGTCGTCGAGGAAGCGGGCGACCCGGACCTGGGCGCCGGAGCGCCGGACCACCCACAGGTCCCAGTCGTCGTGCCGGGTGAGGCGGGCGTCGACCAGGTCGCGCAGCGGCAGCCGGCCCGTGAACGACGTGGCACCGCTCGCCTCGAGGGGAACCTCCACGTCGACCTCGACGGCGCCCCGGCGCACCGCGCGGAGCGTGACGCCGGGGTCCTCGTCCCACGCCGGACCGTGCGGCTCGAGGTCGAGGACGAGGACGGAGCCCTCGAACCGGGTCCCGGTGCACTCGACGTGCGACTCCCGGGTCCACGAGCGGACGGCGAGGAAGCCGTCGGCGGTGCGGTAGGGCAGCAGCACGCTCAGGGGCCCCCGCTCCTGCGGCGGGGCGAGCAGCGCCCGGGCGTCGATGAAGGCGTCGAGGCGGACGGCCTCCTTGCCCTCGACGAGGTAGGCGTTCCACCGCCCGTCCGGCAGGGCCTCGGCCACCTCGCAGACGGGGGCCTCCGGCGGGCCGGTGAACGGGTAGGTCCGCCTCGACCGGTCGACGCGGCTCCTCAGCAGGAGTGTCGACCCGGGCGTCCAGCCGGCCGGGGGGTGCACGCGCAGCCTGCCGTGCTCGGCGACGACGCTCGCCCTGGGGGGCGATGCGTCGACGGGCCCGGCGACCGGCTCGTCGCGCCGTCGGGTGAGGCGCTCGAGCACCGAGCGGACCGACCGCATCGAGGGGCGGCGCGGGATGTCGGCCGCCAGCTCGTCGAACAGGGCCTCGTACCGGTCGACGACGGCGGGGGTGAGGAACCGGTGCGAGGAGGCCTCGGCGGCCGCGCCCATGTGCTGCCGGAGGGCGGTGTCCCGCATGAGGACGCGCAGCCGGTCCGCGAGGGCCTCGACGTCGCCGACGGGCACGAGGTAGCCGTTCTCTCCGTCGGTGACGATCTCGCGCGGACCCACCGGGGCGTCGGTGGACACGACGGGCAGGCCCGCCCGCATCGCCTCGACGATCGTCATCCCGAACGACTCGTGCGTCGAGCTCGACGCCGCGACGGACCCCTTGACCCACTCGACCTCGAGCGGGGCCACCCGGCCCATGAGCAGGACCCGGTCGTGCAGGTCGAGCCGGGCGACGAGCGCCCGCAGCGCGTCGCGGCGCTCGCCGTCCCCGTAGATGCGCAGGGTCCACTCGGGCAGCTCGTCGGCGACGAGCGCGAAGGCCCGCACGAGGACGTCGTAGCGCTTGACGACGTCGAGCCGCCCGGCGGCCACGACGAGGGGCTGCTCGCACGTGGAGGGGGCGACGACGGCCTCCGGGACCGCGTTGGGGATCGTCTCGACGCGGTGCCCCGGGACGAGGCCGCGCAGCCACGTCGCCTCGCTCGCGGTGAGGGTCACCGATGCGCTGAGCCCCGGGTAGGCGGCGCGCAGGGCGTCGACGACGCCCGGCGCCATGAGGTCGTGCGTCATGTGCTCCTGCGCGATGCGCAGCGCGCGCGGGTGGCCGTGCCGGGCGATGAGGAGGTTGAGCGAGGGACGCGTCCCGATGACGACGTCGCTGCGACCGGCCGCGAGGTGCTCGACGATCCGCTCGTCGGTGAGCGCGTTGTACTGGCCGTAGTACTCCTCGTCCGGGGGGACGAGCCGGGAGCGCTCGGTGAGGCGCAGGTCGGTGGCGTCCGGTCGGCCGCGGCGCAGGTCGAGGAGGGGGCGGACCGTGTACCTCCCGGCCGGGTCCTGGTGGCAGTGGTCCTGCCGCCGCACGACCGAGACGACCTCGACCTCGTGCCGCTCCGCGAGGCCGAGCGCGAGGTTGTGGACCGCGGTGTTCGTGCCGCCGACGCCGTAGTAGTTCTGGATGAGGAACTGGATCCTCACGACGCGTCCGCCCCTGCCTCCCACGGCGCCGGCGCCGGGTAGTAGGCCTCGAAGAACTCCCGCAGGCGCCGGGTCTGGGCCTCGAGCTCCTCGTCGGCCGAGAAGGCGTCGTTGAGGCAGAACGTGTCCCAGTCACGCCGCGCGAGCAGCCGCTGGAGCCGCGCGGACAGGTCGGGCACCGCCAGCTGGATGTACCCGTAGCGGACCGACCCGCGGGTCCCCCGGCCGGTGAGGAACGAGTAGTACTGGTGGAAGGAGGACGTGAACGAGTGGTCCGAGGGGCTGCGGAAGCGGCTGGCGGCCGTCACCTCGTAGGCCTGCGGGTAGCGCTCCTGCATCTCCTCCAGCACGCTGCGGCGCAGGGCGTAGGGGACGTGCTGCATCGACTGGACAATGACCGGGCCGAAGTCCCGCTCGAGCAGGGCGCGGTTGTTCTTGCACGCGGCGTCGACCGGGGTGTCGAGCCCGGTGATCGGGCCCTGGGGGATCCGCGACATCGACGGGAAGTGCATGCTCAGGCCGTTGGCGTGGAAGAACGCGTTGGGCACCACCGGCCGCCCGAAGAACATGTCGTCGTTGAGGTAGAGGAAGTGCTCGCTCAGGCCCTCGATGTGGTGCAGCTGGCTCTCGATGGCGTGCGAGTTGTAGGTCGGCAGCCACGACGCCCGCTCGAAGACCTCGCGGTGGTCGACGACCTCGACCCGCGGGTGGTCGACGAGCCACGCCGGCCGCTGGTCATCGGTGACGACGAAGATCTTGCGGACCCACGGCGCGTACTGGTCGACCGAGCGCAGCGAGTACCGCAGCTCGTCCCGGCTCAGGTAGCGCGCCGACGAGGACGACTCCGCGTGGTAGGCCTCGCCGAGCGTCTCGGCCCGGCGTCGGCCCCACGCGGGGTCCGTGCCGTCGACCCAGGTGTAGACGAGGTCGATCGGGAAGGTGACGTCCTCCGGGAGCCGGACCGCCATGTCCGGGTGGGTGGGGACCTGTGACCCCGACGTCGCGGGCACCGGTGCCAGGCGCGAGTAGGCGTCGGCGTCGACCGGGACCAGGGGGGCGTCCGCCAGCCGCAGGCTCACCCGGTTCGGGCGCGGCCCGACGAGGTCGCCGTGGTCGCCCCGGGTCCAGAACTCGACGTCGCAGCCGTGGTCCGGGCCGAGGACCGTGGCGCCGGCGGCGTCGGTCTGGAACCACGCCAGGCGCAGGACCCGGGCGTCCGCGAGCCGCCGCCACGTGGCGGGGTCCGAGCCGTCCATCAGGCGGTGCTGGCCCACGTCGTGCGGGACGACCTGACGGACGTAGGCGACCGGGCTCGCGGCGAGGCCGGCCAGCGCGTCGAGCGCGCGCTCGCGGTCGACGTCGTCGACGCCCACCGCGCTGGCGAGGTCGTGCAGCCCGCGCACGGCGAAGTGGCGCACCCCGGCGGCGGTGAGCGCCTCGGACACCATCACGAGGTTGCGCCGGCGCGCGCCGAGCGGCGACAGCCCCGGCGCCACGAGCGCCGTCCAGTCCTGCATCTCGTGGTGGACGACCGTCGAGGCCGGGGGAGAGGTGGACGACATGGGGGTTCCTTGCGGTGCGGCGGCAGGGCCCCGCTCAGTCGCGCTCGAAGGAGCTCTTGAGCGGGAAGTAGGCCTGGAGGAAGTCGCGGACGATCTTCGCCTGCGCGGCGGGGTCCATCCCGCTGGAGTCGTGGTCGTTGAGGCAGAAGACGTCGAAGTTGCGCTCGTCGAGCAGCCCGGTGAGGCGCGCGGGCGTGTCGTCCTTGGCGATGTCGGCGTAGAAGTAGCGCAGCCGGCCGGGGACGGCCCGCCCGGTGAGGTAGCCGTAGTAGTGCCCGAGCGAGGCGGCGACCGAGAGGTCCATCGGGCTGCGGAACTGCGCGCAGGAGGTGGCGCGGAACTCGTCGGCGAAGCGCTGCTCGAGGTCGGTCATCGTCGAGCGGCGCAGCGCGTGCGGGACGTGCCAGAACTTGTTGGCGATGGTCACGCCGTACGCCTCGGCGAGCAGGTCGCGGTTGCGCTTGGCGGCGCTCATCACCGGGGCGTCCTCGGCGGAGGGGTGGCCCAGGCCGATCTTCGCCTTCGACATGTGGAACGTGCTCAGCCCGTTGGCCACGAAGAAGTGCGTGGGGCTGACCGGGCGCGCGAAGAACACGTCGTCGTTGAGGTAGAGGTACTGCTCGCTCAGGCCCTCGATGTGGTGCAGCTGGGTCTCGATGGCGTGCGAGTTGAACGTCGGCAGCCGGCCGCGGTCGCCGAACAGCTCGCGGTGCGACACGACGGTGATGCGCGGGTTGTCGGTGTCGAGCCACTCCGGGACCTGGTCGTCGGTGACGAGGTAGACGTGGCGCACCCAGTCGGCGTACATGTCGAGCGAGCGCATCGAGAAGCGCAGCTCGTCGCGGGAGACGAAGCGGCTGGGGTTGGTGGCCAGGGCGTGCAGCTCCCCGGCGTCGCCGCCGCGCTGCTCGAGGGTGCGGGCCTTGCGCTCCAGCCAGGCCGGGTCGCTGCCGTCGACCCACGTGTAGACGACGTCGACCGGGAACTGGACGGACTGGACGTGCGGGTGGCGGACCGAGGCGAGGGTCGGCCGCTCGGTGTCGCCGATGCGGCGCGGCGTCGTCTCCTGCTCGTCGGGGGTGATGAGGTCGATCCAGCGGTTGACGCGGGGCGCGACGAGCGTGCCGGCCGGGATCGGCTCGCCGTTCTCGGCCGCGGGCCGGTCCGAGGAGGCCACCGGCCAGAACTCGAGGTCGCAGCCGAGCGCCGGCCCGCCGATGAAGTGGCCGTCCGGGCTCGCGTACGCGCGGAACACCCGGACGACCTTGGCCCGGCGCGGAAGCGTCTGCGGGCGCACCACCCGGACGCCGCGCACCTGCTGGCCCCCGACCCGGCCCACGTAGACCACGTCACCGCGGCACGCGGCGGCGAGCGCCCTGAGGGCCTGCGCCCGGTGCGGCTGCCGGACGACGACGACGCGGCGGGTGCCCGGCTCGGCGTCGAGGACGAAGTAGGGGACGTCCGCGGCCTCGAAGGCGTCGGCGACCACCGCGAGGTTGGCGTCGAGCACGTCTCCGGCGCGGAAGGACTCGACCTGCTTGGCGACGTAGACCTGCCCGGCGACGGTCACCGCGCTCCAGCCGCGGCGGTGCTGGGCGACGCGGGCCTTCGCGGAGGTCTCGCGCAGGTCGCGCACGGCCCGCTGGGGGAGCGTGCGCCCGTTGGCGACGTCGCGGATCTGGCGCCAGACCGGGTCGGGGACGTGCGCGCGGACCCACTCGCGGGCGGGCACGGGGACGGCTCGGGCCAGGCGCATGCCGGACTGCTCCTCTCCCCCGGGTGGTGACCTGCGCCGTCACCCCGACGACGCGCGCCCATGATAGGCGGTCCTCCGGCGGGTGCCGGTCCGGCTCGGGGGCGTGCCGCGAGGTCGTCGTCGACCGACCGCCGGGGAGCGCTCCCCATCGTCGGGGTCGGCGGCGCGGTCTAGGCTCGGTCGGTCACCTGCCGCCGTCCGAGGGGGAACCGTCTGATGCCCGTGGTCGCGTATCCCTCCCGGGTCCGCCCGGCGCCGCCCGCGCTGCGGCTCGAGGTCCCCGACGGCTGGGCGTGCCCGCCGCCCGGGGACGCGCTCGTCCGCGTCGTCGGCCGGGGCAGCGCCGGTGACGAGGTCGTCGTCGAGGTCCGGCACCGGGTCGAGGCGCCGGACGCCGTCGCCGGGACGGTCGCGTCCTCCGTCGCCACGGCGGCCGCCGGCGCATCGGGGGAGGTCGAGGAGGTGTTCCTCGTCGAGATCGCCGACCGCGAGTGGACCGCGCACAACGTCTCTCGCGACGACGCCGACGGCGCCGTCGTCGAGGTGCACCTCGTGGCCGTGGTCGGTGCCGACGACGACGCCGTCTCGGCGGTGCACGTGCGCGGCCGGGTGTCGGGCGAGGGCCTGGACGACGACTACGACCTCCTCCAGCAGGTCCTCGAGTCCGTCGTCGTCGACGGGGTGGACGCGTGAGGGCCGGGCGGGTGCTGCGCGGCAGCTCGATGCTCGTGCGCTCCGGGCGGGCCACCGACGTCGGCCGGGTGCGCGAGCACAACGAGGACAGCCTCGTCGCGGCCAGCCGGGTGTTCGCCGTGGCCGACGGGATGGGTGGCCACGCCGCCGGCGAGGTCGCCTCCCGCATCGTCGTCGAGACGCTCGGCGAGCTCGAGGAGCACCCGCCGACCAGCGCCGACGACGTGAGCGCCGCGCTGCGCGAGGCGAACCGGCGCATCCTCGACACCGTCGATGCCGACCCCGCGAAGCGCGGCATGGGCACGACCGCGACCGGCGTCGTGGTCATCGACACCGGCGGGCGCGAGCAGTGGGTCGTCTTCAACGTCGGCGACTCCCGGGTCTACCGGCTCGCCGACCACCGGATGCACCAGGTGACGCGCGACCACTCCGAGGTGCGCGAGCTCGTGGACGCCGGGCTGCTCGACCCGTCGGAGGTCGCGACGCACCCGCTGCGCAACGTCATCACGCGCTCGCTCGGCACCGACCCCGCGCCCCGGGTGGACGTGTGGGTGCTGGCGCCGACGCCGGGGGAGCGGTTCGTCATCTGCAGCGACGGGCTGAGCAACGAGCTCGACGACCGGGACATCATGGTGCTGGCGCGCCAGTACGCTGACCCCCAGACAGCAGCCGACGAGCTCGTCGGTGCCGCCGTGCGGGCCGGGGGACGCGACAACGTGTCCGTCGTGGTCGTGGCCGTCGACCCCGGAGAGGACGACGACGACGCGGACACCGCACCGCGCGCCGGCCTGCACCGACCCTGACAGGAGCCGACCGTGACCGACGTGCGAACCTCGGTGCCGGACGGCTTCGTCGAGGTGCGGGGGGCCGACGTCGTGGCCGTCGTCGAGGTCGCCGACCGGCACCGCGAGGCGCTCGAGAACGCGGCCTCCGAGGGGATGCTCCAGCTGCTCGACCTGCTGTGCTCGCGCGGGCTGCTCGTCATGCCGGCGTTCGCGCTGGCCACCGCGCACGGTGACGGGGTCCGGGTGCTCTTGAGTGGCGTGGCCACGGCGGCGCTGCCGGACGGCTCGGTCGTCGGTGCCGAGGACCGGCTGCCCTGGCGCGAGGTCGTGCTCGAGGCGCCGGCGTCCGACGTCGTGCTCTCGGCGGTGCTGCCCGAGCCCGAGGTCGCCCGTGGGTGGCGCCGGCCGGCCCGGCTGCGCGCCGGCACGGTTGCCGCCGTCCTTCCGGTGCCCGAGCCGGGGGCGGAGGGCGGGCCCGAGGTCGAGGACGTGCAGGACTCGCCGGATGTGTCGACTCCCGACCATGTCGAGCCGGAGCCGGAGGTCGGGCCTGAGCTCGAGAGCGTGCAGGAATCGTCGGATGTGTCGATTCCTGACCACGCCGAGCCGGAGCCGGAGGTCGGGCCTGAGCTCGAGGACGTGCAGGAATCGTCGGATGTGTCGACTCCCGACCATGCGGAGCCGGAGCCGGAGCCGGAGGTCGGGCCTGAGCTCGAGGACGTGCAGGAATCGTCGGATGTGTCGATCGATGCGCAGGCTGCCTCCGAGCCCGAGCCCGAGCCCGAGCCCGAGCCCGAGCCCGAGCCCGAGCCCGAGCCCGAGCCCGAGCTCGAGCCCGTCGTTCCGCCGGCCGACCTGACGCTCCCCCCGCCGGAGGACTCCGCCGGGCAGACCCCGGCCGAGCGGGTGCCCGCCTCCCCGCCGCCGGACCGGACGATCATCGACTCCGTGCCGTGGCGCCGCCCCGGCGGAGCGCCGTCCGAGGCCGCCGCAGCCGCCGCGCACGTCCCCCCGCCGCCGCCCGCCGGGCCGCCGCCCCCGCCGGTCGAGCGCACGGTCGTGCCCGAGCCGGAGCCCGAGCACCACGCCGAGCCCGAACCGACCCCCGACCCCGAGCCGGTCCCGGCCCCGCTCGCCGCGACCTCCGTCCCGGACGCCGCCCCGGAGGTGACGACCGCGCGCGCCGCGCTGCCCCGGCACGACGAGGACCTCGACCGCCCGGTCGTCCTCGCCGTCCTCTGCCCCGCCGGGCACCACTCGCCGCCGCACGCCGGCCGGTGCCGCACCTGCCGGCGCGAGATCCCGCCGCAGCAGCCGACCCCCATCCCGCGCCCGACCCTCGGCGTCCTGCGCATCTCGACCGGCGGCTCGGTGCCGCTGGACCGCGGCGTCCTCCTCGGGCGCTCGCCGCGGGTCAACGAGGAGCTCCCGGCGGCGCAGCGTCCCCACCTCGTGCGCGTCGGCGGCGTCGACCGCGACATCAGCCGCAACCACGCCGAGGTCGTCCTCGAGGGCTGGCACGTCCTCGTCCGCGACCTCGGGTCGACCAACGGCACCACGGTCGCGCTGCCCGGCGAGGAGCCGGTGCGCCTGCGCCCGACCGAGGACCAGGGCATCGAGCCCGGCGCCGTCATCACCCTCGCCGACGAGGTCTCGCTGACCTACGAGGTCGAGGGATGACCCCAGCCGACGCCCCGGTCATCCCGGGCCTGACCTTCGTGCGCCCGCTCGGCTCGGGCGGCTACGCCGACGTCTACCTCTACGAGCAGCAGTCGCCGCGGATGAACGTCGCGGTCAAGGTGCTCAAGCGCCAGGGCCTCACGGCGAGCATCCGGCGGCAGTTCGTCGACGAGGCGAACACGATGGCCCAGCTCGCCGACCACCCGTACATCGTCCAGGTCTTCCGGTCCGAGCAGACGGCCGACGGCGGCGCCTACCTCGTCATGAAGTACTACCCGCCGCCGAACCTCGCGCAGCGGGCCAAGGCGGAGCGGCTCACGGTCGAGGAGGTGCTGCGCACCGGCATCCAGCTGGCCAGCGCCGTCGAGACCGCGCACCGGGCCGGCATCGTCCACCGCGACATCAAGCCGGCCAACGTCCTCGTCAGCCAGTACGGGCAGCCGGGGCTCACCGACTTCGGCATCGCGGGGCGCGGGGGCCACGCCGAGGACGTCGACGAGGACGTGGGTGTCTCCGTCCCGTGGTCCGCGCCCGAGGTGCTCTACGGGATGTCCAACGGCGACGCCCGCAGCGACGTCTACTCGCTCGCCGCCACCCTGTGGCACCTGCTCGTGGGGCGCTCGCCCTTCGAGCAGCCGGGCGGCGACAACTCCGCCTACGCGCTGATGCCCCGCATCCGTGCGACGCCGGTGCCCGCCACCGGCCGGGCCGACGTGCCCGTCTCGCTCGAGCGGCTGCTCGCGCACGCGATGGCCAAGAGCCCGGACGGCCGCCCGCAGAGCGCGATCGAGCTGGCGCGCGGCCTCCAGGCCGTCGAGCGCGAGCAGCGGCTGGCGCCGACCGCGGTCGTCGTCCTCGACGAGCAGGGCAACACGACGGTCGCCGAGTCGCCCGTCGCGCGCGGCGCCGACGACCACGACCGCACGAGCATCCGCGCCGTGTCCGTCCCGGCGCCGGCGGCCCCTGCTCCCACGGCCGCGCATCCCGAGGACGACGAGGACGACGACGCCCCGACGACCGTCAGCGGCGGCGTCGTGCTCGGCGTGCTGGCGGCGCTCGTCGCCGTCACCGTCGGTGTCGTCGTGTGGGCCCTCGGCCGCGGTGACGAGGAGGCCGCGCCGACCCCGAGTGCCGCCGGGACGCTGACGCGCACCGCCGCCCCGAGCCGGGCGGTCGACTACCCCGAGCAGCCCGCCATCGACGCCCGGGGGTCCGGCTCCGGCGTCACCTTCACGTGGAACTACGTCGGCGCCGAGAGTGGTGACTTCTTCCGGATCCGGTTGGCGGACAACGAGGGCGGGGTGGCAGACGCCGAGATCATCACGGTCAAGGACGGTCCGCGCTACACCGCGAAGGCGGGCTCCGGTCAGACGGTGTGCGCCCAGGTGCAGGTGTCGCGGAGCTCCGGCGTGACGTCCCCCCTCTCGCCCGTGCGCTGCGAGACCGCGCCGTGACGCCTAGCCTGTCGATGCCGACTTCCCTGCGAGAGAGGACGACCCGATGGGGGTGACCGTCGACTACTGCGGCGAGCTGTACGTGGCGCCGGAGGACCGCCCGATGACGATCGGCCGGGTGGCCGACGTCGAGGTCGACGACAACCCGTACCTGCACCGCGTCTTCCTCCAGGTGCACCACGAGCACGGGCTCTGGTGGCTGACCAACGTCGGGTCCACGCTCACCGCGACGGTGGCCGACAAGAAGGGGCTGTTCCAGGCCTGGCTGAGCCCCGGCGCGCGCATCCCGCTCGCGCTCGAGGCGTTCACCGTGTGGTTCACCGCCGGGCCGACGACGTACGACTTCGACGTGCTCGTCGACGACACCCCGTTCGTGTCGGTCGAGACCGCGGCGGAGACCGAGCCGGAGGACTCCGGTGCGCAGACGACCGTCGGCCGGATCTCCATGACCCCGGACCAGAAGCTGCTCGTCGTCGCACTCTGCGAGAGCTTCCTGCGTACGACGTACGCCGGTGGGGGACAGATCCCCTCGTCCGCCGACGCCGCTGCGCGCCTGGGGTGGACGACGACGAAGTTCAACCGCAAGCTCGACAACGTCTGCCAGAAGCTCGCCGACGCCGGGACGCGTGGCCTCCACGGTGGGCCCGGCAAGCTCGCGAGCAACCGCAAGTCGCGGCTCGTCGAGCACGCCCTCTCGACCCGGATGGTCACCGAGGTCGACCTGCGCCTCCTCCCCGAGCCCGGCGCCGCCCCCACCCCCTGACCCACGCGCCTCGACATTTCGGGGTCACCCCGAAATGTCGACGAGACAAGACTTCCGAGCCGGGGTTTCGCGGACGAACCCCCGTGTCGTTCAGAAACCCGCACGTGCAGGCTTTTCGTGGTCCGGCTCGGGTTCTGACAGCGATAACCCCGCACGTGCGGGCACAGGGCGCCGGCGCGGAGGGGCATCCGACCGCATCACCGCTTCTCGGACGGGGCTACGCCGCAGTAACGGTCGCCAGCACGACACCTACTGCGGTGTAGCGCGCGACAGGGCCGGCGCGGGCGGCTGACCTGCGGACTCGTCACCGACCGGCACCCGTGGGGGTATCGACGACGCCCGACGGGCCCGGATGCCCGGCAGCACTCGGGGAGTGCTCCCCTCCGGACCGGGCCTGATGCCCCGCGTTCTCTGGTTACTCTGGACGGGCCGGGGTGGTGGACGGGGCCGCTCGGGGGAGCAGACCAGCACAGGACGAGGAGCCGCACGTGACACGGGTGGGTGCCGCGCGGGTCCGTGGTGCGCGCAGCCGCGCGCGCCGGCGCACCGCCGGCACCGTCGTCGTCGCGCTCGTCGCCGCCGGCCTCGGGTACGCCGCGGTCGCCAGTGACGGCACCACCGTCCACGAGGCCGACCTCAACGACGCCGGCGTCTGGGTCAGCTCCGCGCAGCAGGCCAAGTTCGCCAAGGCCAACATCCCGATCGGCCAGCTGGAGACCGGGGTCGCGACCGACAGCGGCACGGGGGGCGGCCTCGACGTGCTCCAGGATGGGGCCGCGGTCTTCGGCGTCTCGACCGCCGGCGGCGAGCTCTTCCCCCTCGACCCGCGCACCTCGACCGCCGGCGACCCGGCCGCCACCGTGCCCGCCGTCGACGAGCGGTCCGGTCGCTTCACGCCGCAGCCGGTCGACCTGCGCGGCGGCACCCTCGCGCTCCTCGACCCCGCGAGCGGCAAGCTCTACGCGCAGCGCGTCGACACCCGCACCGGCACGACCGACCTGCCCGGGGTCGCGGTCGGCGCCAAGCCCGTCGCCACGGTCGGCAGGAGCGCCGCGGTCGCGGTCGGCCTCGACGGCGTCGTCCACGCGGTCTCCGGCGCCGACGGCACGGTGACGACCATCGCCCCGACCCCCACCGGCTTCGCGAAGCCGACGACCACGCCCTCGGCGCTGCGCAGCCCGCACCCCGACATCACCGCCGTCGGGGCGGACTGGGTCGCCTACGACCCCGAGACCGACCGCGTCTACACCGCCGACGAGCCCGAGGGCGTCGACGCGCAGGTCACCGCCGACGGCTCCCGGCTCGCGGCGCTCCAGGTGCCCGGGCCGGACGCCGACACGGTCGTCGTCGAGTCCGCCCAGCGCGCCGTCCAGGTGCCGCTCGACGGTGGCCTCTCGCCGGGCGGCGTCGTCATCGGCGAGCGGGTCAACCGCGTGCCGGGCGCGACCCTCGTCACACGGCCGGTCGTCCTCGGCGGCTGCGTCCACGCGGCGTGGGCCGAGCAGACGCAGGTCTTCTACGGCGCCAACTGCGGGCGCACCGGCGACGAGCCGACCGCGACGCTCCCGACCGGCTCCGAGGACCCCATCCGCGAGGGCGTGGCCTTCCGGGTCAACCGCGGGCTCGTCGTGCTCAACGAGCTCGACGACGGCGGGGTCTGGGACCTCGACGACAAGCCGACGAAGATCGACAACTGGGACGCGCTGACCCCGCCGACGCGTCAGGACGACAAGAACCAGAAGAAGGACGAGAACCTCGTCGACGAGGCGTCCGCGCAGCAGCCGCCGAAGGCCGTCGACGACTCCGAGAAGGTCCGCCCCGGCCGCACGAGCAAGCTGCACGTCCTCGACAACGACACCGACGTCGCCGGGTCCGTGCTCGCGATCGACCAGCGCGACGTCACCGCACCGACGATGCGCGGCGCGACCGCCACCGTCTCGTCGGACGGCCAGGCCATCGACCTCTCCGTCCCCGCCGGGACCGCGAACCAGCAGCTCGAGTTCACGTACAAGGTCAACAACGGCCGGGCGACGTCGAAGACCGCCGGCAAGGTGACGGTCCGCGTGGTCGGCGACGACGTCAACTCGCCCCCGCAGCTGCGGCGTGGCGGCGCCGAGCTCGCGCAGCGCCAGTACCCGGTCATCGCCGGCAAGCGCCTGTCGGTGCCGGTCCTCGCGGACTGGCGCGACCCCGAGAACGACACGCTCGCCGCGCGGGCCGACGTCGAGGGGGCGGTCGTCGACGGCGGCGGCCGCGTCACCGTCACCGCCCCGGGCGAGGAGGGCCGACAGCCCATCGGCTACGTCGTCAGCGACGGCCGCGGCGGTGAGACCAGGGGCAGCGTCAACGCCCGCGTCCTGTCGACCAACGGCGACAGCACGTTCGTCGCTCCCCGCACGCAGCCGGATGCCGTGCGCGGTGTCGTCGGCAAGCCGCTGCAGGTCGAGCCGCTGGGCAACGACATCGCCGGCGCCGACCCGGGGGAGCCCGACGCGTCGCTGCGGCTGCGCTCCGAGGTCCGGCCGGTCGGTCCGCTCCAGGTCGACACCGACCTCGCGACCGGCACCGTCACGGTCACCGGCAACGCGCCGGGGACGTTCGAGCTCAGCTACTCCGCCGTCACCGGCGCCGGCGCCGCGCCCGGCCGCATCCGCGTCGACCTCACCGCCCCGCCCGAGGGTGCACCGCCGGTCTCGGTGCCGGACAACGCGACCCTGCACGACCAGGCCCCGGCGATGGTCGACGTCCTCGCCAACGACTACTCGCCCCGCGGTGACGTGCTCGTGACGGCGGCCGTCGAGACCACCGACGACTCGCAGTGGCTCCAGCCCTCGATCTACCAGGGCCGATGGGTCCGGCTCGAGGCCCGCGACCCCGCGCCCGCCGGCACCGAGGGGCGCCGTGGCACCATCCGGTACACGGTCAGCGACGGCACGCAGCGCACGACCGGCCAGGTCGAGGTGCTCCAGCAGGGTCCGCTCGCCGACTCCCTCCCCCTCGTCGAGGACGACAAGGCGACCGTGCGCGAGGGCGACACCGTGAGCATCCCGGTGCTGGACAACGACACGATGGCCGACGGCATCCCGCTGCGCCTGGACCCGGGCTCGGTCAAGGTCGTCAGCAAGGGGGACGCCCAGCGCGCCTTCGCCTCCGGCAACGTCGTACGCTACGTGCCCGAGGCCCGCGGCCTCCGTGCCCCCAAGTTCGTGACGATCGAGTACGCCGCCTACGCCGAAGGCAGCAAGGAACGCGCCCAGACCGCGCGGGTCCGGGTGCAGGTCAACCCTCTCCCGACCGCGCAGCAGGTGAACCAGGCCCCGGTCGCGCGCAGCTTCACGGCCACGGTCACCGCCGGCGACCCCCTGACGATGACCATCCCGACGTTCGGCGTCGACCCCGACGGCGACTCGGTGTCGGTCACCGGCGTGGTCGGCAGCGACGGCGGTCCGGTCGACCTGCGCCTCGGCCGCGTGGTCGGCACGGGTCCGACCACCATCCGGTACGAGGCCTTCCCGCTCGCCGCGGGTACCGAGGTCATCACCTACGAGGTGCGCGACCGCTTCGGCGCCACGAGCCGCGCGTTCGTGCGGGTCGGCGTCGTGCAGCCCGGCGACCCGCAGCCCCCGGTGGCGGTGCCGGACGAGGTCTTCGCCGCGCCCGGCAAGACGGTGACCGTCAAGCCGCTCGTCAACGACCTCATCGCCCGCGGCGACGTGGTCGACGTGCAGACCGAGGGCCTCAACCCCGCCGGCGAGCTGAAGAAGTGGACGGTCGACGCCGACCACACCGTCCGCACGAAGGTCCCCGAGGACACCTCGTCCCTCCACCAGCTCGTCTACGGCATCAGCGACGGGCTCTTCGACCCCTCCCGCGCCACGGTGCTCGTGCGCCCGGTGGCCGGCTACACCAACCCGCCGGTGGCCAACGACGACGTCGCGGCGCCGAAGCCGGGGGAGACCTCGACGGTGGTCGACGCGCTGGCCAACGACACCGACGTCGACTCCGACCCCGCGACGCTGCGGGTCAAGGAGGTCCTCTCCCCGGACGCGCAGGTCACGCCCGACGGGCGAGTCAGCGTCAAGATCCTCGACCACGCCTACTCGGTGCCGTACGTCATCGTCGACGAGGACGACGAGGAGGCGATGGCGCTCATCCACGTCCCGACCGGCGCCAACGGGCAGCCGTTCGTCGTGGCCGGCTCGCTCATCACGATGGACCCCGACTCGTCCAAGACCGTCAACCTGGGCGACTACGTGCGCTCCCCGCGCGGTCGGGTGGTGTCGGTGACGACGGCCTCGACGGTCTCGGCCTCCCCGGCGGAGAACCTCTCGGTCAGCCTCACCGACAACCGGACCCTGCAGCTGACCTCCTCCAACGGGTATGTCGGCCCGGCCGCGGTGATGCTGGAGGTCACCGACCAGAGCGCGGTGGACCAGAAGGACTTCGGCACGGCGTACGTGTCGGTGCCGGTGCAGGTCGGGCCGTTGGTCCCGCTGCTGCGCTGCCCCGACGGCGCCGTCACCGTCACCGCAGGCGGCCTGGACCGCACGGTCGACATCCCGACGGTCTGCCACGCCTGGCTCCCGGTCGGCATGACGTTCGACGACATCGACTTCGAGGCCCGCTGGCAGACCGAGGCCGACGCCGACCTCGAGGTCGACGGCCAGGGCAACCGCCGCCTCACCCTCCACGCCGACGCCGACGCCCAGACCTCCACCGGCAAGGTCGAGATCTCCTCGCGCGGGATGACGCAGCCGTCGACCCTCACCGTCCGGGTCGTCGGCGCCGACGCCCAGGGCCCGGCCCGGCTGCGCCCCATCTCGGTCTCCGGGCTCGAGGAGGGGCAGTCGCGCACCGTCGACGTCTCCGGCTACCTCGACTCGCCGCTCTTCGCCCCGACCTGTGAGATCGTCAGCGCCACCGTCGAGTCGGGCTCGGGCATCACCGCCTCCTCCGACGGCTGCTCCCTCACGCTCACCGCCGGCGACCGGCCCTCGCCGACCGCGTCGATCGGCCTCGTCGTCACCGACGGCCCGCGCCGCGAGACCTCCGGCCGGGTCACCGTGACGATGCTCGGCCGGCCCGACCCGCCGCGACAGGTGCAGGCCGTCGCCGACCGCGACGCCGGTGGGCAGGCGCGCGTCCGCTGGCTGCCGCCCACGTACGACGGCGGGTCGGTCGTCACCGGCTACGTCGTGCGCTGGAGCGGCGGCTCGTCGGGCGAGCAGACCTGCTCGGCGTCTCCGTGCACCATCCAGGGCCTGACCAACGGCCAGGACTACACCTTCACCGTCGCCGCGGTGAACGGCATCGGCGAGGGGGAGCCGTCGGCGCCCAGCGCGGCCGTGCGCCCCGACCGGCTGCCCGAGGCCGTGTCCGGCGTCCGGATGGTCTCGCGTGGCGACGGCACCCTGACCATCGCCTGGGACCAGCCGGTCAACGAGGGCAGCGCCCTGCGCAAGTACGTCGTCCGGCTCATCTCCTCGACCGGGCAGACCAAGACCCAGGACGTCGCCGCCGCCACCCGGCAGGCGACCGTGACCGGGCTGGACAACATGGCCGAGCAGGACGTGCAGGTGCAGGCGTGGAACGAGCTCGGCGCGGGCCAGTTCGGCCCGGCCGTGACGATGCAGTCCGCCGGCACGCCGCCGGCCCTGGCGGCCCCGAAGATCACTGCCAGCGGCCCCGGCCCGGCCCAGGACTCGGCGACGCTCACCATCTCGTGGGAGCAGGGCAGCCCCAACGGCCCGCCGACGACCGGCTACACCCTCTACCAGCAGGTCGGTGGGGGCGGCTGGACCGCCGTCGAGACCCTCGCCCCGGACCGCCGCACCACGAAGGTCGTCGTCCCCTACGACGGTCGCGACTACCGCTACACGGTGACGCTGACCAACGGCGCCGACCTCGAGGGGCACAGGACGAACTCGTCGTCCTTCACCTCCAACGGCGTCCCGTCCGACCCGTCGGTCACCGCGTCGACCCCCGCCGCCGACCGGAAGATCCGCGTGACCGTCACCGTCGGGCAGCCGCGCGCGGCGTCCTTCTCGGTCATCCGGTGGTCGGCCAACGGCGCCTCGGGCACCCACCAGTGCGGGTGCGCGCCCGGCTCGCAGGTGACCTTCGACATCGGCCCGCTCGACACCAGCCCGACCCAGGCGTACAACGTGGCCGTCCGCACCGAGAACTCGGCCGGCGCCTCCTCGAACCCTGCGTCGACCAACGCGACCCCCTACGGCCCGACGCTCTCGCCCTCCGGTCTCGACGGGCGCAACGACGGCACGACCGGCGCGACCTGGACCTGGAACCTGCCGACCAACGGCCGCCCGATCGACCAGGTGCGGCTCTCCGGCGCCGACACCGGCACCTTCGGCGGCAACAAGACGCAGCACTCGATCAGCAAGGGCCCGGGTACCTACACGCTGACCGTCGAGGCGCACTCCGACGCCGGATGGTCCGACCCGGTCTCGCGCCAGGTCACCGTCCCGGCCCCGCCGCCGCCGGACCCGTCGGTCTACAACGTCCGCAAGACCCCGGGGTACATCCCCCCGAACGCCACCGGCAGCTGCACGACGAAGGCCTGCCCCCGCGTCTCGTTCGACGTCAAGGACTTCCCCGGCGGTGGCGGCGGGTGGGACGTGTACTTCATCAGCCGGGCCTCGCCGTCGCCCGGGTTCCACTCGAGCACGCCGTTCAACGTCAGTGGCGACGGCACCGGCTCGAGCACGAACCGCTCCAACTGGAGCTCGCAGGGCTATGTCCTCGACGACGGCAACGGCCCCGTCATCGTGCGACTCTGCCGGGGCGGCACGTGCCACGAGTCAGCGCCCACCCCGTGGTGAGCCCCTCCATCCCCCGTTCCGTCGAAAGGACACCCTCCGCATGACCGTCACCACCGACCAGGCCGCCTGGTTCTCGCAGACCTTCGGCGCCATGGTCGCCAACGTCGACAAGGCGGTGCTCGGCAAGGAGCACGTCATCCGCCTCGCGCTGACCTGCATGCTCTCCGAGGGCCACCTCCTGCTCGAGGACTTCCCCGGCACGGGCAAGACGCAGCTCGCGCGGGCGATGGCGGGCACGGTCAAGGGGACGAACTCGCGCATCCAGTTCACGCCGGACCTGCTGCCGAGCGACGTCACCGGCGTGACGATCTACGACCCCAACAGCAAGGTCTTCGAGTTCCACGAGGGCCCGATCTTCGCGACGATCGTCCTCGCCGACGAGATCAACCGCGCCTCGCCGAAGACCCAGTCGGCGCTCCTCGAGGTGATGGAGGAGGGCCACGTCACCGTCGACAAGACGCGCCACTCGGTCGGCGAGCCGTTCATGGTCATCGCGACCCAGAACCCCATCGAGCAGGCCGGTACCTACCGCCTCCCCGAGGCGCAGCTCGACCGCTTCCTCATGAAGACGACGCTCGGCTACCCCGACCACGACGCGACCGTCCGGGTCCTGCGTGACGCCGCGACCCGTGACCGCACGCGCTCGCTCGAGCCGGTCGTCACCGCCCAGGTGGTCAGCGACATGGCCGAGCTCGCCGATGGCGTGCACGTCGACGACGCGATCCTCGACTACGTCTCGCGGCTGGCCGAGGAGACCCGTCGCCACGTGAGCATCCGCCTGGGCCTGTCGGTCCGCGGCTGCCTCGCCTTCGTCCGCTGCGCCAAGACGTGGGCGATCAGCCAGGGCCGCGACCACGTCGTGCCCGACGACGTCAAGCTCCTCGCGCAGCCGGTGCTCAACCACCGCCTCCTCGTGACCGCCGAGGCGCAGTTCGCCGGCATCACCGTCGAGCAGGTCATCGACCAGATCCTCGCCGAGGTGGCGCCGCCCACGGAGCGCGTCCCCGCATGAGAGGCGCCCCACGAAGTTCTTCCCCCGCTTCGCTCCTCCAGATACTTCGCGAGGACCCCGCATGAGCGACCCCACCGGGCTGCCCGAGGACGCCGAGTCGACGGTCCGTCGCTCGGACCTCACGCCTCCCCCCGCGCCGCGCGGCGCCGGGGGCGGTGCCGCACGCCCGGTGGACGACGCCGCGGAGGGGGCCACCTCGCGCTCCGCCCGGCGACCCTCCGGCGGGTCCGGGCGACCCCGCGCCGGCCGCCGCCTCTCGCTGCCCCGCCTGCGCACCACCGGCCCCGGCCGGGACGACGCCGGCCGCTCGCGCCCCGCGGCGCGCGCGGCCACCCGCACGCAGACGAAGGCCGACGGCAGCACCCGGACCGTCACGCTGCCCCGCGTCCAGGTGCCGAGCGCCCTCACCGACACCGGCGCGCGCATCCTCGTCCTCACCGGGGAGCGCATCAAGCCGATCGCCGACCAGACCCGCCGCGTCTGGCACCCCGTCGTCGAGGTGCTGCGCTGGGTCTCGCCGCTCGGCTGGACGGTGCTCGTCGTCGGCCTGCTCGCCTGGTGGATGACGGCGCGGTTCGCCTGGGCGGAGCTCGGGATGGTCGCCGCCGCGTGCCTCGTCCTCGTCATCGCCTGCGTGCTGCTGGCGCTCGACCGCGCGAAGGTCCGCATCCGGGCCGACGTCGAGCCGGCCCGCGTCACGGTCGGCGACCCCGCGACCGGCCGCATCGCCGTCACCAACACCTCGAAGCGGGGGATGCTCCCGCTGCTCGTCGAGCTGCCGGTCGGCCGCACCGCCGCGCGCTTCACGCTGCCGGCCCTGTCCGCCGGGCGCACCCACGAGGAGCTCTTCGTCGTCCCGACCTCGCGCCGCGGCGTCGTGCCCGTCGGCCCGGCGACCACCGTCCACGGCGACCCGTTCGGGCTCGTGCGCCGCACCGTGCAGTGGACCGAGCGCTCCGAGCTCTACGTCCACCCGCGGACGATCTCGCTCGACAACCTCGGCGCCGGCCTGCTGCGCGACCTCGAGGGCGAGGTGACGCCCGACCTGTCGATGTCCGACCTCGCCTTCCACGCGCTGCGCGAGTACCAGGCCGGTGACGACCGCCGCTACGTGCACTGGCGCTCCTCGGCCAAGCACGGCCGCCTCCTCGTGCGGCAGTTCCTCGACACCCGCCGCAGCCACCTCGCGATCGTCGTCGACACGACGCCGGAGGTGTACACGAACGACGAGGACGACGTCGAGCTCGCGATCTCGTGCGCCGCGTCGTTGGCGCTGCGCTCCATCCTCGACGAGCAGGACACGACCGTCGTCTGCCACGGCGAGACCGCGTCCCGCACGACCGCGCCGCTGACCCTCGACGCGCTGGCCCGCGCCGAGGTCGGCCCCCTCGACCTCTACGGCTCGGTGGGTCAGGCCGCCGCCCTCGCGCCGGACGCGAGCATCGCGGTGCTCGTCACCGGGGTCGAGCGGCCCTTCATCCAGGTGCAGCGGACCCTCGACCAGTTCGAGCCGGAGGTCGTCAAGGTCGCGCTCGTCGTCGACCCCGACGTGCCCGTGGGCGTCCGCCGCCTCGGGTCCATCGTCATCCTCCACGTCCGTGAGCTGACCGACGTCCGCCGTGTCCTCTTCTCCGGAGCGCTCGCATGACCGACCAGCCGTCCACCGATGGCGCCGGCCGCACCGGCCGGCAGCCCAGCCTGGCGACCGCCCTGCGCGGCGGCGAGAAGCGGCGCCCCCGCCGCCGCGCCGCCGACGCACCGTCGGTGTGGCGCAGCCTCGTCCCCGGGCGCGACGCGTCGGTCGACCTCGCCTTCGCGCTCGTCCTCGGCAGCATCGCCCTGCTCGGGATGCGCACCGGCTTCCTCGGCGTCGAGTGGGTCGTCGCCGCGTGGTCCGGGCTCGTCCTCGGCCTCGTCGTCGGGCACGTCGCCGGCACGCTGCGCTGGATGGCGCTGACGACCTTCGCCGTCCTCGTCGCGATCTACTTCCTCCTCGGCGGGCCGCTCGCGGTGCGCGACAACCTCCTCGCCGGGTTCGTCCCGACCGGGCAGACCTTCGTCGACCTCGCGACCTGGGCGGTCACCGGCTGGAAGAAGTGGCTGACGCTGCTGCCGCCCGTCGACGCCCGCGGGCCGGTCCTCGCGCTGCCGTGGCTCGCCGGCCTCCTCGGCGGCGCGACGACCCTCGGGTTCGCGCGCCGCTGGGCCAACGTGCCGCTCACCGCGGTGGCGCCGCTGGCCCTGCTCGCCGGCTCGATCGCCCTCGGGACGACGCAGCCCGCGGCCCTGCTCGTCCAGGGCGTCGGCTTCGCGGCGGTGCTCGTGGCGTGGCTCGTCGTCCGTGCCCACCGTACGCGCCCGCCGGTGCAGAACGGCGCCGGCCGCGGGGTGCGCTTCGCGACCGCCGGCGTCCTCGCGGTGGTCGCCCTCGTCGCCGGCGCCTTCGCCGGGCCGCTGCTGCCCGGCACCTCGGCCGCCGCCACCCGCGAGGTCGTGCGCGAGCGGCTCGTGCCGCCGTTCGTCGTCTCGCAGTTCGCGAGCCCCCTGCCCGGGTACCGGCAGTACACCGAGCCCAACGACGCGAAGCTCTACGACCAGGTCGTCCTGCGGGTCACCGGGCTGCCGGCCGGCACGCCCGTCCGCTTCGCCACCCTCGACCGGTACGACGGCCTCGTCTGGGGTGCGGCCGACCGCACCGCGGACGGCACGCCCTTCCAGCAGGTCGGCTCCCGCATCGCCCCGACCGGGGCCGAGGGGCGCGAGGTCGACGTCGACGTCACGGTGCCCGACGGCGGCTACCGCTCGGTCTGGCTGCCGACCGTCGGCGACCCGACCCGCATCCAGTTCGAGGGGCCGCGGGCCACCGACCTCGCCGACGCCCTCTGGCTCAACACCGCCACCGACACCGCGGTCGTGCCGGCCGGCCTCCTCGGCGGCGACTCCTACCGGATGACGGCCCTCGTGCCGCCGACCCCCGCGACGACCCTGCCCGAGGACCTCGACGTCCGCACCGGCGCCTCGAGCGTCGTCGACACCGACTTCCTCGACGCGAAGATCGACGCGCTGACCAGCCGCGCCGAGGGTGGCCCGTGGTCGAAGCTGCGCGCCTTCGCGACGGCGATGCGCACCGAGGGCACGTACACCGACGGCGGCACCCCGAACAGCTTCGAGAAGGTCTACCTGCCCGGGCACGCGGTGTCGCGGCTCACCCGGTTCGCCGGCTCGAGCAAGCTCGCGGGCAACGACGAGCAGTACGCCGCGACGCTGGCGCTCGTCGGCCAGCGGCTCGGCATCCCCAGCCGCGTCGTCATGGGCGGCATCCCGCAGGCGGGCGGCGAGGTCCGTGGCAAGGACGTCCACGCCTGGGTCGAGGTCCAGCTCGACGACGGCACGTGGTTCCCGATGGACTACCGGTCCTTCGTGCCGAGCCGCGACAAGACGCCGAGCGAGCAGCAGCTGAAGACCGAGGAGCAGAAGGTCGGCGCCCAGGTGCCGCCGCCCGCGGGGGTCAGCCCGCCGTCGGTGCTCCAGGGCCCCGACCAGGCCCAGAACGCCACCGACGTCACCAAGCGCAAGAAGAACCCCTTCGACGTCACCGCCTGGCCGCTGTGGCTGCAGGTCCTCGCCGGGGTCGCGGCGCTGCTGCTCCTGGTCGCCCTCTACGTCGTGGTGCTGCGCCTGCTCAAGGCGCGGCGCCGGCGCCGGCACGCCTCGCTCGGGCCGGTGCCCGGCCGGGCCGCGTGGGTGTGGCGCGACCTCGTCGCCGAGTCACGGTCCCTCGGGGTCGCCGTGCCGCGCGGGGTGACCCGCCGCGAGCAGGCGCACGGCATCGACGCGGCGGTCGCGCTGCGCTCGGTGCCCGAGGCGGAGCCGGGGGAGGCGGCCGCGTACGCCACCGCGCCGGAGGGTGCGGTGGCGGTGAGCGAGGTCGCGGCGTCCGTCGACGCCGTCGTCTTCGGGCCCGGTGACGGTGACCCGGAGGCCACGACGGCCCTGCACGCCCAGGCCGAGGCCGCGCGGACGACGATGCGCGCCGGCCTGAGCCGCTGGGCGCGGCTGCGCTCCGACGCCGACCCCCGTCCCCTGTGGGTACAGCGCGAGCGCACCGGCCCGCGCGTGCGCTGGTGGCGGCGCCTGCGCCTGCCCTCGCTGCCCCGCCGCCGCGGCGAGGACCCCACCCCGGCCTGACCCTCTCGCCTTATCCCGGAGTCGAGTGCGGAAGCGGCAGCCCCGGCAACCCCCTCCGCCCTCGACCCGCACGCCTCCCGCAGTCGAGTGCGGAAGCGGCAGCCCCGGCAACCTCTTCCGCCCTCGACCCCGGCGGAGGAACGCCGACGGGGCGGCCTCCCGGTGTGGGAGACCGCCCCATCGTGCGCGAGCCCGGTGCCTGCTACACCGCAGTAACTGCCGCCAGAGCGTCACGTACTGCGGTGTAGCCCGCGATGGGCCGGGGGGAGGACGTGCCTCAGCGCTCCTCGTCACCCGAGATGAAGGCCTCGAGGCGGGCGCGGCCGACCTCGTCGGGGCGCTGCTCCGGCGGGGACTTCATGAGGTAGCTCGACGCCGACAGCAGGGCGCCGCCGATGCCGCGGTCCTTGGCGATCTTCGCCGCGCGGATGGCGTCGATGATGATGCCGGCCGAGTTCGGGGAGTCCCAGACCTCGAGCTTGTACTCCAGGTTGAGCGGGACGTCGCCGAACGCGCGACCCTCGAGGCGGACGTAGGCCCACTTGCGGTCGTCGAGCCAGGCGACGTAGTCCGACGGGCCGATGTGGACGTTGCGGTCCTCGGTCTTGCCGGCGAGCGAGCCGGTGAGGTTCGAGGTGACGGCCTGCGTCTTGGAGATCTTCTTGGACTCCAGGCGCTCGCGCTCGAGCATGTTCTTGAAGTCCATGTTGCCGCCGACGTTGAGCTGGTAGGTGCGGTCCAGCTGCACGCCGCGGTCCTCGAAGAGCTTCGCCATCACGCGGTGGGTGATCGTGGCGCCGACCTGCGACTTGATGTCGTCGCCGATGACCGGCACACCCGCGGCCTCGAACTTCGCGGCCCACTCCGGGTCGGAGGCGATGAAGACTGGCAGCGCGTTGACGAAGGCGACACCCGCGTCGATGGCGCACTGGGCGTAGAACTTGTCGGCCTGCTCCGAGCCCACCGGGAGGTAGGAGACGAGCACGTCGACCTGCGCGTCGCGCAGCGTGGCGACGACGTCGACCGGCTCGGCGCCCGACTCGTCGATCGTCTGGCGGTAGTACTTGCCGAGCCCGTCGAGGGTGTGGCCGCGCTGGACGGTGACGCCCGTCGTCGGTACCTCGGCGATGGTGATGGTGTTGTTCTCGGAGGAGTTGATGGCCTCGGAGAGGTCCTTGCCGACCTTCTTGTCGTCCACGTCGAACGCGGCGACGAACTCGACGTCGCTCACGTGGTACTCGCCGAAGCGGACGTGCATGAGGCCGGGGACGGTGGTGGCGGGGTCGGCGTCCCGGTAGTAGTGCACGCCCTGCACGAGCGAGGACGCGCAGTTGCCGACGCCGACGATCGCGACGCGGATGGAACCCATGGCTTCTCCTGGTGGGTCGGTGGTGGAGGGGGTGGGGCGACGGGCGCCGGGCCGCGGACGAGCCGCGGACCGGAGACCGCCTACGGCTGGGGGCCGGGGTCGGTGGGGTGGCGCCGTTCGGCGTCGATGAGCTCCGAGAGCCAGCGGACCTCGCGCTCGGTCGTCTCCTCGCCGTGGCGCTGGAGGGCGGCGGTGTAGGAGTCGAGCCGCTCGCGGTGCCGGGCCGAGCGCTCGCGGACCCGCTCGAGGTCCTCCTCGAGGCGGGAGCGGCGGCCCTCGAGGATGCGCAGGCGCACCTCGCGCTCGGTGCGGGCGAAGAAGGCGAAGCGCACGTCGAAGCCGTCGTCCTCCCACGAGGAGGCGTCGGTGCGGGCGACGAGCTCGGCGAAGTGCTCCTTGCCGGCGGCGGTCAGCTCGTAGACGACGCGCGGGCGCTTGCCCGGGCGGGGGGCGTCCGTGGCCTCGGCGATGAGCCCGCGGGCCAGCAGGCCCTTGAGCGCCGGGTAGAGCGTGCCGTAGGAGAGCGCCCGGAACGGCCCGAGGGCGGTGTTGAGGCGCCGGCGCAGGTCGTAGCCGTGCGTGGGCCCCTCGTGGAGGAGGCCGAGGACGGCGAGCTCGAGGAGCTGGGCGCGACGCGAGACCACGGGCTGCTGCTCCTCCTCACCACTGTCGCCGGCCGACCGGACAAACTCGGACCTTGTCACCTCGAACGTAACACAGATATATCGGGGCGATACATCTCGTACGGGGTGGCGCGACGGACCGGGCGCGAGCGGCGGGCGGGCCCGCGGTCGCGGTGGCAGGGCACGTCGACGGACCGCCGGAGCGTCCGTTCTTGGGGATTTCCCAGCCTGCGTGGTCATACTGGCGGGTGGACGCGGCGCGAGCCGCGTCGTTCACTGTCCCCCCGTTCCCTGCCCCGGAAGCCCATGAGCCAACGACAGCCACGCACCCGTTCCGACGCCAAGCGACGGCCCACCGCCCGCTCCGGCGCCGCCGGAGCCCCGACGACCTCGCGCACCCGCCGCTGGCTGCGCCGCGTCGTCTGGGCCGGCCTCGGGGCGTTCGTCCTCGGCATGGCCGGGTTCTTCGTCGCCTACGCGATGACCGACATCCCGCAGCCGAACGAGATGGTGACGGCCGAGGCCAGCACCGTCTACTACTCCGACGGCAAGACCGTGCTCGCGCGCCTGTCCGACGAGGGCGGCAACCGCCAGTCCGTGCCGCTCGCGGACATCTCGCCCAACATGCAGCACGCGATCCTCGCCGCCGAGGACCGCGACTTCTACCAGAACAGCGGCATCAGCCCGACGGGCATCGCGCGCGCCGTCTGGGTCGCGGTCAAGGGCGGGCAGGCGACGCAGGGCGGGTCGACGATCACGCAGCAGTACGTCAAGAACTACTTCCTCACCCAGGACCGCACGCTGACCCGCAAGGCCAAGGAGATCCTCATCTCCCTGAAGATCGACAAGCAGCAGTCCAAGGACGAGATCCTCACCAACTACCTCAACACGATCTACTACGGCCGCGGCGCGTACGGCATCCAGACCGCCTCGCAGGCCTACTTCAAGAAGAACGCGAAGGACCTCACCCCGGCCGAGGCCGCGATCCTCGCCTCCGTCATCCGTGGGCCCTCGTTCTACGACCCGACCCTCGGGGCGGAGCAGAAGGCGAACGCCGAGAAGCGCTCGGCCTACATCCTCGACGCGATGGTCGACAAGAAGTGGCTCTCGCCGCAGGACCGCGAGGCGGCCGACGTCGAGAAGACGCTCGACGGCATCAAGAAGTACACGCCCAAGCAGCTCGGCGGCACCAACGGCTACATCGTCGACCTCGTGAAGAAGGAGCTCGTCAGCAAGTACAAGCTGAGCGAGAACGACATCCAGCGCGGCGGCCTGAAGATCACCTCCACCGTCGAGCGCGGCCGCCAGAACGACGCGGTCAAGGCCGTGCGCGAGGAGCGCCCGGACGTCGAGGACGTCCACGAGGGCCTGGTCTCGATCAAGCCCGGCAACGGCGCCATCGTCGCGCTCTACGGCGGCGAGGACTTCGCGAAGCGGCCGCTCAACAACGCGACGCAGGCGAAGATGCAGGCCGGCTCGACGTTCAAGATCTTCACCCTCATCGCGGCGCTGCAGGAGAAGAAGGCGAGCATCCGCTCGACCTTCCCCGGCTACAGCCCGCAGTACTTCGAGGAGTTCGCCGACCCGAACGCGTCGAACGAGAACTCCCGCCGTGGCCGGGTCAAGAACTTCGGCAACGAGCAGTTCGGCAACATCGACCTGCTCACCGCGACCGGCCACTCGGTCAACACCGTGTACGCCAAGCTCAACATCGAGGCCGGCGCGAAGAACACGATGCAGGCCGCGGAGGACGCCGGCGTGCGCTCGCCGCTCGAGCCCAACGTCGCCGACGTGCTCGGCACCGACTACGTGACCGTCCTCGACATGGCCAACGCCTACGCGACGATCGCCGCGCAGGGTGTGCGCTCCGAGCCGTACATCGTCAAGGAGATCCGCTTCCCCAAGGACGAGCAGCCGGTCGTCAAGGCCAAGGCCAAGACCAAGCGGGTCTTCGACGAGGACCTCATGGCCGACGTCATCACGGCGATGCAGGAGCCGGTCAACGGCGGCACCGCCCGCTACGTCGGGCAGAACCTCGGCCGCCCGGCCGCCGGCAAGACCGGGACCTCCGAGAGCTTCCGCTCGGCCTGGTTCGACGGCTACGTGCCGCAGCTGGCCACCGCGGTCGCGCTCTACCGCTCCGACGACGAGACCGGCAAGGAGCTCCTCATGGAGAACCTGCCGAACGCCGGCAGCATCACCGGTGGCACCTTCCCGACCCGCATCTGGACGGCGTACATGAAGGCCGCGCTCGACCAGACGGACATCGAGCAGTTCCCGCAGCCGGCCTACATCAACCGGGACGTCCTGCCCCCGCAGCCGACCCGCACGACGCAGGCGCCGCGGCCGACGCAGAGCTCGGCCGAGCCCTCGCCGAGCGAGACGCCCACGCCGAGCGAGACCCCGACCCCGAGCGACCCGCCGACGCCGACCGACCAGCCGACGCCGACGCAGTCGCCCGGACTGCCGACCGTCCCCGGCCGACCGTCGAGCAGCCCGTCGCCGAACGCGTCGCAGAACACCGGCTGACCCCGGCCGCGACCGTGGCCAGTGACCGCCACCCCGCCGCGCCGCTCCCCGCCCGTCTCCTGACGGCCCTCGGGGGGCGGCGCGGTGTTCGTGCCCCCGCCGCCGCGCGGGGGGTGGCCGCGCTGGCACCGGTCGTCGCGCTCCTCGCGCTGCCGGTCGGGCTCGCCGCGCTGCGCCAGGCGGCCTGCGCCACCACCGGGTGGGACGGACGGACCGCGCTGTGGGGCCAGTGCGCCTCGCCGCTGCTCGCCGGCACCGGGACGCCCGACCTGCCGCTGCTGCAGCGCCTCGCCGTCGGGTTCCTGCGCACCGCCGCGCCGGGGACGGGGATGCCCGAGCACCGCTGGGTGCTGGTCCTGTGGACGGTCGCGGCGGCGCTGCTGCTCGCCGCGGTCGTCGTCCTCGTCGGGACCACGCGCCGCCACCCGCTGGCCGACCCGCTGCCGCTCGCGCTCTCGCCGGTCCTCGGGCTCGCCGTCCTCACCTCGACCGACCTCGTGCCCGTCACGTGCGCGGTGCTCGCGGTCTGGGCGGGCAGCCGCGGACGCGTGGCCGTGGCCGGGACGCTGGCGGGGCTCGCCGTGCTCGGCGGTCCGTCCGGGCTCGCCCCGCTCCTCGCGCTCGCCCTGCTCGCCCGGGGCGCCGACGTGCGCCGCCTGCTCACCGGAGCCGGCGCGGCCGTCGTGCTCGTCGCCGGCCCGGCCGCCGCCCTCGACCCCGGCCTGCTCGGGCGCCCGGTCGCCGCGTGGTGGACCGGCGGGGCCGGGCCCGGCTCGCCCTGGTTCCTCCCCTCCCTCGTCGGGCGGCCCCTCCCCGGGGCGGCCGTCGCGGGGCTCGCCGTCCTCGGGATGCTGCTCGCCTCCGTCCTCGCCGGGCTGCTGCTGCGGCACCGGGCCCGCCCCCCGGTGGCCGACGTCGTCGTGCTCGCGCTCGTCGTCGCCCTCGTCACCGCGCCGGCGCTGCCGGTGGGCGCCGCGCTGTGGCTCGTGCCCTTCCTCGCGCTCGCGGGCGTGCCGTGGCGCGACCAGCTGCTCTGGGCCGGCGCGGAGGTCGTGCACGCGGTGGCGCTCCTCGCGTGGCTGGCCGCCGCCACCGACCCCGCGCACGGCCTGCCCGCCGGCTGGTACGCCACGGCGCTCGCGCTGCGGCTCCTCGCGCTCGGTCGTCTGGGTTGGGTCGTGTGGGCCCGCGCCACCTGGGGGACGGGGGCGCCGGACCCCTCCTCCCGCACGGATTGGGAGCCCGGCCGCGCTGCCGGTAGGCTGGAGCGGTTGCCCGCCGGGCACCCTGTGGACGAACCACGGGGGGCTGTGGGCGACACCGCATACCCTCCTGTCACGGAAAGACCGTGACCGCCTGAGACCGAAGGAGGCGGGTTAGCACATGCGTCAGTACGAACTCATGGTCATCCTCGACCCGGAGCTCGACGACCGGACCATCCAGCCGTCGCTGGAGAAGCTCCTCAAGGTCGTGACCACCGATGGTGGCTCGATCGACACCGTCGACGTCTGGGGCCGGCGCCGCCTGGCCTACGAGATCAAGAAGAAGGCCGAGGGCATCTACGCCGTCGTCAACTTCACGTCCGAGCCGGCGACGGCCAAGGAGCTGGACCGCCAGCTCGGCCTCAACGAGACGGTCATGCGGACGAAGCTCCTGCGCCCCGGCGCCTGAGCACTCCGTCACCAGCCCACGACCAACCCCCGAAGGGACGCCCGTCATGGCAGGCGACACCGTCATCACGATCATCGGCAACCTCACCGCCGACCCCGAGCTCCGCTTCACCCCCTCGGGTGCCGCGGTCGCCAACTTCACCGTCGCGTCGACCCCCCGCGCGTTCGACCGCCAGTCGAACGAGTGGAAGGACGGCGAGACCCTCTTCATGCGCTGCTCGATCTGGCGTGACGCGGCCGAGAACGTGGCCGAGTCGCTTCACCGCGGCACGCGCGTCATCGTCTCGGGCCGGCTGAAGTCGCGCTCCTACGAGACGAAGGAGGGCGAGAAGCGCACCGTCATGGAGCTCGAGGTCGACGAGGTCGGCCCCTCGCTGCGGTACGCCTCCGCGAAGGTCACCAAGGCCGAGCGCGGCCAGGGTGGCGGCGGTTTCGGCGGCGGCGGTGGCGGTGGCTTCCAGCAGAACGACCCGTGGGCCACCGGTGGCTCCGCCCCCCAGCAGGGTGGCGGCGGCCAGCAGGGCGGCGGCTGGGGCGGTGGCCAGCAGGCCCCGCAGCAGCAGCAGCCCGCGCAGGGTGGCCAGCAGGGCGGCGGCTGGGGTCAGGCCCCGAGCTACGACGAGCCCCCCTTCTGACCGACGCCGGGCACCCCGCCCGCTGACGGTCGACACGACACAGACAGACACCATCCCCGGGTGACCGGGGCTCATCCGCCGGCTCCGGCCGGCAGAAGGAGAGCACCACGATGGCCAAGCCCGCCATTCGCAAGCCGAAGAAGAAGGCCAACCCGCTCAAGGCGGCGAAGGTCGAGAACATCGACTACAAGGACGTCGCGCTCCTGCGCAAGTTCATCTCCGACCGCGGCAAGATCCGCGCCCGGCGCGTGACCGGCGTCTCCGTCCAGGAGCAGCGCCTCATCGCCAACGCGGTGAAGAACGCGCGCGAGATGGCGCTCCTGCCGTACTCGAGCTCGTCCCGCTGACCCGCCGAAGGAGCCAGACAGATGAAGGTCATCCTCACCCACGAGGTCACCGGCCTCGGTACCGCCGGTGACGTCGTCGACGTCAAGGACGGGTACGCCCGCAACTTCCTCTTCAAGCGTGGTCTCGCGACCGCGTGGACCAAGGGCGGCCAGAAGCAGGTCGACTCGATCGCCAAGGGTCGCGCGACCCGCGAGGTGAAGTCCCTCGAGGAGGCGAAGTCCATCAAGGGCAACCTCGAGGCCAACGCCGTCACCGTCACCGCGCACGCCGGCACCGGGGGCCGCCTCTTCGGCGCCGTCTCCACCGCCGACATCGCCGAGGCCGTCCAGGCCGCCGGCGGTCCGTCGCTCGACCGTCGCCGCATCGAGGTCCCGACCCCGATCAAGACGACCGGCACGCACACCGCGCTCGTCCGCCTCCACCCGGAGGTCCAGGCGACCGTCTCCCTCGAGGTCGTCGCCGGCTGACGCCGACACCTCGCGAGCACGCAGGGCCCCGGACCGCACCAGCGGTCCGGGGCCCTCGTGCATCCCCACCCACCCGTCGAGCGAACAGAACACGCCGTCCGGGCCGGTGTGCAGACGGCGTGTCCTGCTCACTCGACGGGGTCCCGGGGGGGCCCGAGACCGGATCGTGACCTCCGGCCCAACCGCGCTCCGGGACACCGGAGCCCGCGCGGCGAGCGCGCGTCCGCAGCCGCGCGACGGCGCGAGGCATTGGCCAGGCGCCCCCGGGCGCCGTTAGCGTCGATCGCCGACCGTGCCCCAGACCGCCGTCCCCGGAGGAGCAAGACCGTGTCCGCACCCGAACGACCCCTACCCGACGCACCAGCCGCCATGCCCCCCGAGCCACCGCGCTCGGACCGCCGCATCACCGCCCCGCGCGTCTTCTGGCCCGCCCTGGCCATCATCGCGACCTTCGTCGTCCTCGCCCTCGCGCTGCCCGAGCAGATGGGTGAGCTCTTCTCGACGCTCAACAACACCGTCGTCGGCGACCTCGGGTGGTACTACATCCTCGTCGTCAGCGGCTTCGTCCTCTTCTCGGTCTGGATCGCCGTCTCCCCGATGGGCCGTGTCGTCCTCGGCAAGGACGACGAGGCGCCCGAGTTCTCGCTGACCGCCTGGTTCGCGATGCTCTTCGCGGCCGGGATGGGCATCGGCCTCGTCTTCTGGGGCGTCGCCGAGCCGCTCAACCACTTCGCCTCGCCCCCGCCCGGCACCGGTGAGACCGCCGCCGAGCGGGCCCGCGCCGCCACCGACGCGACCTACCTGCACTGGGGCCTGCACGCCTGGGCCATCTACGTCGTCGTCGGCCTCGCGATGGCCTACGCGATCCACCGCAAGGGCCGCCCGGTCTCCATCCGCTGGGCGCTCGAGCCGCTGCTCGGCAAGCGCGTGCAGGGCGGCCTCGGGGACGCCATCGACGTTATCGCCGTCGTCGGCACGCTCTTCGGCGTCGCGACCTCGCTGGGCTTCGGCGTCAAGCAGGTCGGTGCCGGCCTGGCCTACCTCGGGGTCGTCGGCGAGGTGACGACCGGCCTGCTCGTCGCGCTCGTCGTCGCCATCACCGCGATGGCCACGACCTCGGTCGTCACCGGCCTCGACAAGGGCATCAAGTACCTCTCGAACCTCAACATGGGGCTCGCGGGCGCACTCATGCTCCTCGTCCTCGTCCTCGGCCCGACCGTCTTCCTCCTCGGCGACTTCGTCTCCTCGGTCGGCAGCTACCTGACGAACTTCTTCACCCTCTCCTTCCGGACGCTCTCGTTCCAGGGTGACGACGGCACGTCGTGGCTCTCGGGCTGGACGACGTTCTACTGGGGCTGGTGGATGAGCTGGGCCCCGTTCGTCGGTGTCTTCATCGCGCGCATCTCGCGCGGCCGCACGGTGCGCGAGTTCGTCACGGGCGTGCTGCTCGTGCCGACGGTCGTCACCTTCGCCTGGTTCGCCATCTTCGGCGGCTCGGGCATCCACCGCGAGATCTTCGGCCAGGGCGGCCTCGTCGGCCCCGACGGCGCCGTCGACACCGACGCGGCGCTCTTCCAGATGCTCGGCGGCCTGCCGTGGTCCTCGCTGCTCAGCATCGTCGCCATCGTCCTCGTCGTCGTCTTCTTCGTCACGAGCTCGGACTCGGGCTCGTTCGTCGTCGACATGCTCGCCAGCGGTGGCGACCCCGAGCCGCCCACCTGGAGCCGCGTGCTCTGGGCCGTGCTCGAGGGCGCGGTCGCGATCGCGCTGCTCGTCGCCGGCGGCGACAGCGGGCTGACCGCGCTGCAGACGGCCGCCATCCTCCTCGCGCTGCCGTTCAGCCTCGTGATGATCGGGATGGTCATGTCGATCACGCGGGCGCTGCTCGCCGAGCACGGGCGCACCGAGCGGGCCGAGCGCCGCCTGCTCGCCGACGAGATCGCCGGCCAGATCGCCCGCACGCCGGACCTGCGCGAGAAGGCGTACGGCAACGGCACGACGGACGGGCTGCGCGCCACGGTCCCGGCGGCGACGCCCGACCCGTCCGAGACGCGCAGCGTCCCGACGCGCGAGTAGCCGCACCCGGCTCGCCCCGAGGGCCCCGGACCGCACGTGCGGTCCGGGGCCCTCGCGCATCCCGGCCCCTTCTCCCCGCGAGATGCGCTCCTGCGCGTGCGACCGCACGCGGACCCGCGCAGGTCGCCGGGAGAAGAGCCCGGACCCGGGGGTGCTGGTGTGCCGACGGGCGGGGTGCGGGGCGGTGTCGGGGGCGGGCCGTAGGTTGGGCGCCATGGCCGGGACGACGACACGACGCGCGAAGGGCGCCGGCGCCTTCCGCTGCTCCGAGTGCGGCTGGCAGACCGCCAAGTGGGTCGGCCGCTGCGGCGAGTGCCAGGCGTGGGGGAGCGTCGCCGAGGTCGGCGCCGTCACCGTCCGCACGACCGCCGCGAGCACCGTCGCGCGCCCTGCAACCCCCATCGGCGAGGTCGACGTCAGCCACGCGGTCGCCCGCCCGACCGGGGTGCCCGAGTTCGACCGGGTCCTCGGTGGCGGTCTCGTGCCCGGCGCCGTCGTCCTCGTCGCGGGTGAGCCCGGCATCGGCAAGTCCACGCTGCTGCTCGACGTCGCCGGGCGCGCCGCCCGCTCCGCCGAGCACGGTGACCGCACGGTCCTCTACGTCAGCGGCGAGGAGTCGGCCGCGCAGGTGCGCGCCCGCGCCGAGCGCATCGAGGCGATGGCCCGCACGCTCTACCTCGCGAGCGAGACCGACCTCGCGACGGTCCTCGGCCAGGTCGAGCAGGTACAGCCCGAGCTCCTCGTCGTCGACTCGGTGCAGACCATCTCCAGCGGGGAGGTCGAGGGGTCGGCCGGCAACGTCGCGCAGGTGCGCGAGGTCGCGGCCTCCCTCATCCAGGCGGCGAAGGCGCGGGGCATCGCCGTGCTGCTCGTCGGGCACGTGACCAAGGACGGCTCGATCGCCGGCCCCCGCGTCCTGGAGCACCTCGTCGACGTCGTCGTGCAGTTCGAGGGCGACAGGCACTCGCGGCTGCGGCTGGTCCGGGCGGTCAAGAACCGGTACGGCCCGACGGACGAGGTCGGCTGCTTCGACCTCTCCGACGTCGGCATCGTCGGCCTCGCCGACCCGAGCGGCCTCTTCCTCTCCGGGCGCACCGCCGCCGTGCCGGGCACCTGCGTCACCGTCACCCTCGAGGGACGCCGCCCCCTCGTCACCGAGGTGCAGGCCCTCGTCACCCAGTCCTCGCTCGCCACGCCGCGCCGCGCGACGAGCGGGCTCGACGCCGCCCGCGTCAACATGGTGCTCGCCGTCCTCGACAAGCGGGCCCAGGCCCCGATCGGCGGCAGCGACGCCTACCTCTCGACGGTCGGCGGGGTGCGGCTCACCGAGCCGGCCGCCGACCTCGCGATCACCTTGGCGCTCGCCGGCGCCATCACCGACCGGCCGCTCCCGCCCGGCACCGTCGCGTTCGGCGAGGTCGGGCTCGCGGGCGAGGTGCGGCCGGTCACCGGCGCGCACCGCCGCCTCGCCGAGGCCGCGCGGCTCGGCTTCACCCGGGCCGTCGTCCCGAGCGGGGTCCTCGGGGCCGGGCCGGTGCCCGAGGGGTTGTCGGTGCTCGAGGTCGGGACGGTCGCCGAGGCCGTCGGGCGGGCGCTGCACGACGTCCCCGTGCCCTGAGCCCGGCGCCCCGGCGGGACGGTCCGCTGCGAGCTCCCGCAGATCGAGACCGTGCCGTGACCGCCCGGCCGATAGGATCCAGCGGGATCCCGCCCACGGGCCCCACGAGACGCACGCCCACGGACGCAGCAGGAGGAGCACGGATGGCCGGGTCACCGACCGACGACGAGCTGCTGCGCGTCACCCTCGGCGCCGTCGCGCCCGGCACCGAGCTCCGGGACGGCCTCGAGCGCATCCTGCGCGGCCGCACCGGCGCGCTCATCGTCCTCGGCCACGACCGCATCGTCGAGCAGATCGCGACCGGTGGCTTCCCCCTCGACATCGAGTTCTCCGCGACGCGCCTGCGCGAGCTCGCGAAGATGGACGGCGCCGTCGTCGTCGACCGTGACGTCACCCGCATCCTCCACGCGGCGACCCAGCTGCTGCCCGACGCCGGCATCGAGACGAGCGAGTCGGGCACGCGGCACCGCACCGCCGAGCGCGTCGCCAAGCAGACCGGCTTCCCCGTCGTCTCGGTCAGCCAGTCGATGCGGATCATCCAGCTCTACATCGCCGGCCGGCGCATCGTCCTCGAGGACTCCAGCGCCATCCTGTCCCGGGCCAACCAGGCACTGCAGACCCTCGAGCGCTACAAGTCGCGCCTCGACGAGGTCACCGGCACGCTGTCGGCGCTCGAGATCGAGGACCTCGTGACGGTCCGTGACGTCGCCAACGTCCTCCAGCGCCTCGAGATGGTCCGGCGGATCAAGGACGAGATCGCCGAGTACGTCGTCCAGCTCGGCACCGACGGCCGCCTGCTCAGCCTGCAGCTCGAGGAGCTGACCGGGGGCCTGTCCGACGACCTCGGGCTCGTCATCCGCGACTACCTCCACGAGGCCAAGGCCGGGTTCACGCTCGAGGAGGCCGTCGCGAACCTCACGGCGATCGACTCCACCGAGCTGCTCGACCCCTCCGGCGGGGCCAAGGCGATGGGCTTCACCGTCGTCGGCGACGCACTCGACTCCTCGGTCAGCCCTCTCGGGCACCGGCTCCTCTCGAAGGTGCCGCGCCTGCCGGGCGCGATCGTCGACCGGCTCGTCGTCCACTTCGGCTCCCTCCAGAAGCTGCTCGCGGCGAACATCGACGACCTCATGGACGTCGACGGCGTCGGCGAGGGCCGGGCGCGCCTGGTCCGCGAGGGCCTCTCGCGCCTCGCCGAGACGAGCATCCTCGAGCGCTACGTCTGACGTGGCCCCGGCGCCGGACCGCGAGGTCCTCCACCGCCACGTGCTCGCCTGGTTCGACGAGCACGCCCGCCCGCTCGCCTGGCGCGACCCGTCGACGACGCCGTGGGGCGTGCACGTCTCGGAGGTGATGGCGCAGCAGACACCCGTCGCGCGCGTCGAGCCGGTGTGGCGGACGTGGATGGAGCGCTGGCCCACCCCGGCGGCGCTGGCCGCGGCGAGCCCCGGCGACGTCGTCCGGGCCTGGGGGCGCCTCGGCTACCCGCGGCGCGCGCTGCGGCTGCGCGACGCGGCGGTGGCCGTCGTCGAGCGGCACGGCGGGGAGCTGCCCGCCGACGAGGAGGCGCTGCGGGCGCTGCCGGGGGTCGGGGCGTACACCGCGGCGGCCGTCGCGGCCTTCGGCTTCGGCCGGCGCGCGGTCGTCGTCGACACCAACGTGCGGCGGGTCCTCGCCCGCGCCGTCGAGGGACGGGCGATGGCCTCGCCCTCGCTCACGGCGGCCGAGACCCGGCTGGCCGCCTCGCTCGTGCCCGACGACGCCGCGACCTCGGCCCGCTGGAACGTCGCCGTCATGGAGCTCGGCGCGCTCGTCTGCCGCGCCCGCGGGCCGGAGTGCGGCCGGTGCCCGCTCGAGGACGTCTGCGCCTGGGTCGCCGCCGGCAGCCCGCCCGACGACGGGCCGCCCCGGCGCGGGCAGGCGTGGGAGGGCACCGACCGGCAGGTGCGCGGCGCCCTCGTCCAGGTGCTGCGCGAGAGCGCGGACCCCGTCGGCCGCGAGGTCCTCGAGGCGACGGTGCTCGAGCGCCTCGCCCGGACCGACCCCGGCGCGCTCGGGCAGGTCGACCGCTGCCTCGCCTCGCTCGTCGAGGACGGCCTCGTCGAGCCGGACGGCGCCGGCGGCTACCGGCTGCCGGCCTGAGCGGATCCGCGGCACGTCGGCGCACGCGGGCCCGACCGCCGGCGACCGGGGGCCCTCACACCCCCGGCCGCCGGAGCATCAGGGCAGGTAGTAGTTCGGGTTCGGCACCTTGAAGGTGCGGTCGGCGTACCCGCCCTTGAGGTCGCTGTACTGGTCGCCGAGGTTGGCGACGATGTCGTACCCGAGCAACTCGATGTGCGCACGGGTCGCCGACTTGTAGTGGATCGTCGTGCACTTGCCACCGGGGTCGGCGGTGCAGGCCTTCTGCAGGTAGCCGGGGTAGGCCGACACGTCGGGCTTGGTGAAGAGGCCGTCCTCGCCGTTGCGCAGGGTCGTCGGCGCGGGGTAGCCGGCGTCGACGCCGACACCGTCGGACGTGAGGTTGCCGAGCGTGGCGGCCTCCTGCGACGAGGGGCGCCCGGTGAGGAAGAAGACGGCGTACCCCTCGCGCTTCGCCTTCTTCACGAGGTCGACCATGCCCGGGGTCGCCGGGAAGCGCTGGCCCGTGACGTACTCGCCGTTCGTCGTCGGGTTGTAGGCCCAGTTGCTCGCGACCTCGTAGTTCCAGGTCGTGAGCGTCGTGTCGTCGACGTCGAGGACGATCGCCTTCTGCCCGCGGTGGTGGTGGCGGTCCTCGCCGCGCTCGTGGCCACGCGCGGAGAGCCAGCGGCCGGCGTCGCGGGCCACCGACGTGGCCTCGCGCACGTAGTTCGAGTCCGGCCCGAAGGTCCCCGTGCCCAGCGGGTCGCCGTAGTAGTTGCGGATCTGCTGGCGCAGGACGTCGATGTTCGTCACCTGGTCGGCCGAGCGCGGGGTGAAGGTCTTGATGGCGGGCTCGGGCGTCGTGGCGGCGTACGCGACGCCACCCCCGACGAGGGCGGAGCAGACGACGGCGGTGGCGGCGAGGCCGCGGCGGGAGAGCGATCGGTTCGGCATGGGAGGTCCTCTCGGTGGTGACCGGACGCCGGGACGCTAGACCCGTCCCCGGTCCGACGGGGGCCGCGTGACGGCGCATCGGCGAGCGGTGCTCAGGCCCCTCTCAGACCACCCCTCCCGGGGGTGGCGCCCGGGGAGGATGCGTAGGGTGTCCGGGTGCTTCCCGCCCCCACGGCCCGTCCCGGTCGGCTGCTGACGGGTCTCGTCGTGGCCGTGGTGCTGCTCGGGGGCTGCTCCTCCGGTGGCGCTGAGCGCACGTCGGGGGCCCTGTCGGCCCCGGCGCCCGCGGCCGTGCCCGAAGGCGTGGCGGACGGGACGACCGACGGCGCCGACGCCGGGCGGCCGACGACGGCGAGCCCGCAGGACTCCGCCCTCGCCCGCTCGCTCGTCGCCCAGCAGGCCCAGGCGGTCGTCCTCGTCGACACCGTCCGCGCGTTCGACCGCCCCGCCGTGGCCGAGTTCGCCGAGGAGGTCCGCGCCGAGCGGCTGCGCGAGCTCGACGACACCGCGCGGTGGCTGCGGGCGCGCGGCGAGGAGGTCCCGCCCGAGGTCGAGGACCCGCGCCGCGTCGCCCACGAGGGGGCCGGGGCCGCTGCCGCGCTCGTCTCCGGCACGCAGCTGGAGCACCTCGCGGCCGCCCGCGGGTCGGATGCCGACCGCCTGCTCCTCGGGCTGCTCATGACCCACCACGAGAAGGCCCTCGCGCTGCTGGAGGGCCGACCGGCCTCCGCCGACGCCGAGCTCGAGGCCCTCCTCGCCGGCATCCGCCAGACGCGGCAGGAGCAGCTGCGGCGCATCGACGACCTGTTCGTCACGCTCACCGACTGACCCCCGGGCCTCACTGTCACCGGGTCGGGCCGACCACGACGACGACGGCCCGCCCCCGGGATGGGGACGGGCCGTCGCTGCCGTGCGACGGGCGTCAGTGGTGGTGGTGCCCGCCGCCCTTGCCGGAGTACACCGGCTGGGACTGCGGGTTGAGCTCCTTCAGGCGGACCTTCGCGGCCTGCTTGAGGTTCTTGTCCTTGAGCTCGAGCACGTCGAAGCCCTTCTGGATGTCGGAGCTGTAGACGTACCCGTTGTAGTAGTACGCCGACCACGTGCCGCCGGTGTTCGCCGGCTCCAGCGGGCCGCGCTCGAACCATCCGAGCTCACGCGGGTTCTTCGCGTCGGTGAAGTCCCACAGCGAGACCCCGCCCTGGTACCAGGACTGCACCATGACGTCGCGCCCGTTGACCGGCACGATGGAGCCGTTGTGCGCGACGCAGTTCTCGGTGTCGTACTGGTTGCGCGGGATCTTGTAGTACGAGGCGAACGTCAGCCGGTTCTTCTTCGAGAGCGTGTAGATCGCGTTCGCGCCGCGGGTCGGGCCGACCTCGTCGTTGCAGGTCGCCGCGCCGCCGCCGCCGAGCTCGTCGGTGAAGACGACCTTGGTACCGGCCTGGTTGAACGTCGCCGAGTGCCAGAACGCGAAGTTCTCGGTGTCGGTGACCCGCTCGATGACCTTCGGCCTCTCGGGGTTCTTGATGTCCATGATGATGCCGTCGCCCATGCACGCCCCGGCCGCGATCTTCTTCGCGGGGTAGGCCGTGATGTCGTGGCACCCGGTCGTCGCCGAGTACGAGTTGCCCGCGGGGTTGGTGCCACCCGGGTTGCCACCGTCGGGGAAGAGGTTCGGCGCGGCGATGACGGCCGCCGAGGCCGGCTTCTTCTTCGGGACCTTGACGATGGAGATCGCGTCGTGCGGCGGCTGGCAGTCCGGGTACTCCGCGCGGGGCGAGTAGCTCGAGACGTAGACGTAGTCGGCGTCCTTGCCCGGCACGAGGGTGTTGGTGTGCGAGCCGCACGCGGTCTCGACGGCCGCGACGTACTTCGGGGCGCGCGGGTTGCTGACGTCGAAGACCTTGATGCCCTCCCACGAGGACTTGACGGTCGCCGACTGCGCGACCGAGCTGCACGAGGAGTCGCTGCGCGAGCTGTCGGTCGAGAGGTAGAGCAGGTCGCCCGAGACCGACACGTCGTTCTGCGACCCGGGGCAGTTGACCTGGGCGAGCGTCCGCGGCTTCCTCGGGTTCGAGATGTCGTAGATGATGAAGCCCTGGTAGTTCCCGACGTAGGCCCGGTCGCCCTGGAAGGCCATGTCGGTGCCGAACTGACCGGTGAACGGCCCGGTGTGCGGGACGTTGGCGAGGTGCTCGATGTTCTTCGAGTACCCGATCTGCTCGGGCTGCAGGTCCAGGCCTCCCAGCCCGACCCCGTCGCCCGCGGCGGCCGCGCCGACGCCCCCGGTGAGGGCCAGCACCCCTCCCGCGGCGATGACGCCGAGGCGTCGTCGTGCTCCCATGTGGTGTCTCCCTCGTCGTGGGGTGCCCGACACGTTCCCTCCGTGCGCACCCCTGGCGGTGTGGAACGGCCCACGATGGCGGGCTACCGGGAGGTAGGGGGCAAAGTCCGGGTCAAAAAATGACAGGTCGGGGGTTCTCTCCGCCAACTGGTGACGTCCGCGGTCCGCGCCTACAGTGGCGCGATGCCGAGCCCCCACGCCCCGAGCGCGCGTCGTGCGGTGCTGCGCGCCGCGGCCGCCCCGGCCCTCCTCGCGGCGGTGCTGCTCACCGGCTGCAGCGGCGGCGACGCGACGCCGGCGGTCACCGCGTCCCCCGGCGACGTCCCGGTCCTGCAGCCCGGGAAGCCCGGCGAGCCGAACGCCACGCTCACCGGCCCGGCCGCGACGCCGGTCGTCACGACGAGCGCGACCCCGGCGGACACCCGGTTCCTGCAGGACATGGTCGTCCACCACGCGCAGGCCATCGTCCTCGTCGACACCGCGTCGGCGGCCCTCTCCGACCGCCAGGTCGCGAGCATCGCCTCGCGCATCCGCGACGAGCAGGAGCCCGAGATCGACGCGATGGCGGCCTGGCTGCGCCAGCGCGGGCAGGACGTCCCCCCGCAGGCCGAGAACCCGCGCATCCAGGACCACTCCGCGCACCGCGGCATGCCGGGGATGGCGTCCGAGGCCGACCTCGCCGCGCTCGGGGCCGCCCGCGGCGCCGAGGCCGACCGCCTGTTCCTGCGGCTGATGGTCCGCCACCACGAGGGCGCGCTCGAGATGGTCGGGCAGCACGCGCGCTCGGCGGGCGACCCCCGCGTCGAGGAGCTGGCGGCCGACATCAACGTCACGCAGGCCAAGCAGGTCGAGCAGATGACGGGGATGCTCGCCCGCCTGGGCTGAGCCGGTCGACGGGCCGGGGCAGGATGGGCCCATGCCCGAGGGACACACGCTGTTCGCGCTCGCCCGCGACCTCCACGCGGCCTTCGCGGGCACCCGCCCCGAGGTCACGAGCCCGCAGGGGCGCTTCGAGGAGGGCGCCGCGCAGGTGACGGGGCGCGAGCTGCTCGCGGCGACCTCGCGCGGCAAGCACCTCTTCCTCGAGTTCGAGGGCGAGCGCTGGGTGCACGTGCACCTCGGCCTCATCGGCACCTTCCGGGTCGACGGGCGCGACTGGACGGCCGAGGTCGCGCCGGTCGGCGCGGTGCGGATGCGCCTCGCCACACCCGAGCACGTGGCGGACCTGCGCGGCCCGAACCTCTGCGCGGTCGTCACCCCGGACGAGGTCGCGGCGGTGCTCGACCGGCTCGGCCCCGACCCGCTGCGCCCCGACGCCGACCCCGACCGCGCGTGGCGGCGCATCCAGCGCTCGAGCCGGAGCGTCGGCGAGCTGCTCATGGACCAGGCGGTGCTCGCCGGGGTCGGCAACGTGTACCGCTCGGAGGTGCTCTGGCGCCACCGCCTCTCGCCGTTCACCGAGGGGCGGGCGATGAAGCCGGCGTCGTGGCGGCTGGTGTGGGACGACCTCGTGCGCCTCATGCCGCTCGGGGTCGCGACCGGGCGCATCGTCACGGTGGAGGAGCAGGTGCTCGAGGTCGAGGCGGCGCTCGGGCGCGGTGAGCGGCCGCACCTGACCGAGCGCACCTCGCAGGTCTACAAGCGGGCCGGCGAGGAGTGCCCGCGGTGCGGCTCGCGCATCCGCACCCAGGTCGTCGCCGGGCGCAACCTCTTCTGGTGCGGCCGCTGCCAGCGACGTCGCTGAGCGGGCGGGGTCAGTCGATGGCCTCGCAGACGTCCTCGGCCGTGCCGTGCCGGCCGAGGGTGAAGGTGCGGGTGCCGTCGGCCTCGAAGACGACGCGGGTTCCGCGGCCGCCGAGGACGTAGAGGCCGGTGTCCGGGCGGCTGCCGGGCGGCATCGTCGTGCCGAACGCGCCGTGGAGCGAGGTCAGCGACTCCGGGGAGCCGTCGGGGCGGTAGGCGAAGACGGCGGTCGCGCTGAGGTCGCGCACGACCGAGGCACCGGTGGCGAGGTTCGTGTAGCGCTCGACCAGCGCGCCCCGGAACAGCTGTGTGCGGGGCGTCCCGTCGGGCCAGGTCGAGGTCGTCCGGTACTCCTCCTCGTCGCGCAGCGGCGTGATGCGCGTGTCGAAGCCGCAGGTCGAGCGTGCGGCCGGGACGACGACCTCCTCGGTGCGGTACGGGGTCCACGGCGACCCGTCGTGGTGGCCCGGGCCGGGGTGCGCGCTCGCGGCCGGCGCGGCGAGGCCGGCTCCGAGGAGGGTCGCGACGCCGAGGGCGGCCAGGGTGCGGCGGGTGGTGGTGCGGGTGGCGGTGGTCGTCATGACGGTCTCCTAACCGGTAATGCGCTGTGAGCGGTTAGGTTCGACCGTAGCCCACGGATACGCTCTGCGGGTGGCTGAGCAGCACTGGGTGGAGGTCGACGGCCTCGTGCTGCCCCGACCGGTGGCGGGCCACCCGGCGCTCGAGCTCGTCAACACCTTCTCCGGGTGGGACGGCACGCACGCGAGCGACTACCTCGAGACCTACGACCACCTCGCGGTGCTCGCGGGGGAGCTCGACCTGCTGCCGGTGGGAGACGTCCAGCGGCTGCGGCGCGCCGCCCACCGCCAGCCCGAGGCCGCCGCGGCGGCGCTCGAGCGGGCCTGCACCGTCCGGGCCGTCATCCGCGACGCCGCGCTCGACCCGAGCGACGGCGAGGCGGTCGGGGCGCTCACGGTCGCGACCCGGTCGGCGGCCACCGGGGTTCAGCTCGTCCCCGGCCACCCGGCGCGCTGGCGGGTGCAGGGCATCTCGCCGGACGACCTCGACCGCCCCTCCGACGCGTTCGCCTGGGTGGCCGCCGACCTCGTGACCCGGCCGGAGGTGGCGCGGGTGCGGGCGTGCCCCGGGCTGGGGTGCGGGTGGGTCTTCCTCGACACCTCCGGCCGGCGCCGGTGGTGCTCGATGGCCTGGTGCGGCAACCGGGCCAAGGTCCGCGCGCACGCCGAGCGCACACGCTCCCGCCGCTGACCCCGCCCAGCCCCCTCACGAGTCACACGCGTATCGGGTGACCCGATACCCCTGCGCTTCACCCAGGAACGGTTCCGGGGTACAGCGCGGCCGTATCGGGTCACCCGATACGCGTGGGGACCGTGGGGTCGGCAGGAGGCCGGGGTGACCGACGACGCCGGCGTGCCCGGCTGCCGCTCGCCGCCCCGATGTCGCCTCGCCACCCCGATGTCGCCTCGCCGCCCTGACCTCGCCCGGACGGTGCATCCTGGCACCCCGGCACGGCGGGGCCACCCCGGCGGGACGGGGTCGCCCCCACCTCGTCATGCCGCCCTGACCTCGCCCGGCCGCACCGATGTCCCCTCGCCGCCGTCACCTCGCCCGGACGGTGCGTCCTGGCACCCCGGCAGGGCGGGACCACCCCGGCCGGGTCGAGACCCCGGTTCGTCCGCGAGACCCCGGCTCCGAAGCCCCGCCCGGTGGACATTTCGGGGTGACCCCGAAATGTGGAGGCGCGTGGGGCGGGTGGGACGGCGGCCGCCGAGGCCGGCCGGCGCTACGCCGTGGGCGAACGCGGAACAGGCCTGCGTGCTCACGACGTTGACCACCTCGTAGACGCGCACCCCCCTCCGTGAGGAACGGGGGCGCCACCGACAGGCAGCGCGACTAGCATCGAGGGGACTCGACGTCAGGAGAAGCACCATGTTCGAACGGTTCACCGACCGCGCCCGGCGCGTCGTCGTGCTCGCCCAGGAGGAGGCGCGCGGTCTCAACCACAACTACATCGGGACCGAGCACATCCTCCTCGGCCTCATCCACGAGGGTGAGGGTGTCGCGAGCAAGGCCCTGGAGAGCCTCGGCATCAGCCTCGAGGCGGTGCGCGAGCAGGTGCAGGAGATCATCGGCCAGGGCCAGCAGGCCCCGACCGGTCACATCCCGTTCACGCCGCGCGCGAAGAAGGTCCTCGAGCTGAGCCTGCGCGAGGCGCTCCAGCTCGGCCACAACTACATCGGCACCGAGCACATCCTCCTCGGCCTCATCCGTGAGGGCGAGGGCGTCGCGGCCCAGGTGCTCGTCAAGCTCGGCGCCGACCTCTCGCGCGTGCGCCAGCAGGTCATCCAGCTCATCTCGGGCTACCAGGGTGGCAAGGAGGGCGCGGCCCCGGGCGCCGGCGGCACCCAGGGCGGTCCCGCCGAGGGCACCCCCGCGGGCTCCCTCGTCCTCGACCAGTTCGGCCGCAACCTCACGCAGGCCGCGCGCGAGGGCAAGCTCGACCCGGTCATCGGGCGCGAGAAGGAGATCGAGCGGGTCATGCAGGTGCTCTCCCGCCGCACCAAGAACAACCCGGTGCTCATCGGTGAGCCCGGCGTCGGCAAGACCGCGGTCGTCGAGGGCCTCGCGCAGGACATCGTCAAGGGCGAGGTGCCCGAGACGCTCAAGGACAAGCAGCTCTACACGCTCGACCTCGGCGCGCTCGTCGCCGGCAGCCGCTACCGCGGTGACTTCGAGGAGCGGCTGAAGAAGGTCCTCAAGGAGATCCGCACCCGCGGCGACATCGTCCTGTTCATCGACGAGATCCACACCCTCGTCGGGGCCGGGGCGGCCGAGGGCGCCATCGACGCGGCCTCCATCCTCAAGCCGATGCTGGCCCGCGGCGAGCTGCAGGTCATCGGGGCGACGACGCTCGACGAGTACCGCAAGCACATCGAGAAGGACGCGGCCCTCGAGCGCCGCTTCCAGCCGATCCAGGTCGCCGAGCCGACCCTCGCGCACGCCATCGAGATCCTCAAGGGCCTGCGCGACCGGTACGAGGCGCACCACCGGGTGTCCATCACCGACGGCGCGCTCGTCGCGGCGGCGAACATGGCCGACCGTTACGTCAACGACCGCTTCCTCCCGGACAAGGCGATCGACCTCATCGACGAGGCGGGCGCGCGCTTGCGCATCCGCCGGATGACCGCACCGCCGGACCTGCGCGAGTTCGACGAGAAGATCGCCGCGGTCGTGCGCGAGAAGGAGTCGGCCATCGACGGCCAGGACTTCGAGAAGGCCGCGCGCCTGCGCGACGACGAGAAGAACCTGCGCAACGAGAAGGCGCGGCGCGAGGCCGAGTGGAAGTCCGGCGACATGGACGTCATCGCCGAGGTCGACGAGGAGCTCATCGCCGAGGTCCTCGCCGCGTCGACGGGCATCCCGGTCTTCAAGCTGACCGAGGAGGAGTCCAGCCGCCTGCTCCACATGGAGGACGAGCTGCACAAGCGCGTCGTCGGCATGGACGAGGCCATCAAGTCGCTCTCGCAGGCCATCCGCCGCACGCGGGCCGGCCTCAAGGACCCGCGTCGCCCCGGCGGCTCGTTCATCTTCGCCGGCCCGACCGGCGTCGGGAAGACCGAGCTGGCCAAGACGCTCGCGGAGTTCCTCTTCGGCGACGAGGACAGCCTCATCCAGCTCGACATGTCGGAGTACAGCGAGAAGCACACCGTCTCGCGCCTCTTCGGCTCGCCCCCCGGCTACGTCGGGTACGAGGAGGGCGGCCAGCTCACCGAGAAGGTGCGCCGCAAGCCGTTCTCCGTCGTCCTCTTCGACGAGGTCGAGAAGGCCCACCCGGAGATCTTCAACAGCCTCCTGCAGGTGCTCGAGGACGGCCGCCTCACCGACTCCCAGGGTCGGATGGTCGACTTCAAGAACACGGTCATCATCATGACGACCAACCTCGGCACCCGGGACATCTCCAAGGGCACGCTCGGCTTCTCCGCCGGGCCCGACACCCGCTCGGACTACGAGCGGATGAAGGCCAAGGTCCAGGACGAGCTCAAGCAGCACTTCCGTCCCGAGTTCCTCAACCGCGTCGACGACACGATCGTCTTCCCGCAGCTCTCGCAGGCCGAGATCGTCCAGATCGTCGACCTCGAGATCGCCAAGCTGGACAAGCGGCTCAAGGACAAGGACATGGGCATCGAGCTCACCCCGGCGGCGAAGAACCTCCTCGCCACCAAGGGCTACGACCCGGTGCTCGGTGCGCGTCCGCTGCGTCGCACGATCCAGCGCGAGATCGAGGACATCCTCTCGGAGAAGATCCTCTTCAACGAGCTGAAGTCCGGCGAGATCGTCGCGGTCGACGCGACCGGCGAGACCAAGGACGACACGTTCACCTTCCAGGGCACGGCGCACAGCCGGGGCATCGAGCTCCCGGTCGTCGCGGCCGAGGCCGCCGAGGGCTGACCGAGCCTCCCCGAGGGCGCCCGACCACATGGTCGGGCGCCCTCGGTGTGTCCGGGGGACATTGAGCGTCCGGCCACGCCGCCGCCGGACCCACGGATTCCGTCGAAAACGGGGTTCGCGCCGCGAAATCCTTACCCGGTCTTTACCCCACTGGATGGACGGATTGTGCAGACTTGAACGCAGCAAGGACCTCCGGGGCCCTTGCAGCGGCCCGCCACCACCCCTGCGGTGGCGGGCCGCGCCCCTGTCCGGACACCGCCGCCACCCGCCGGCGAGCCGCGGCTACGCTGCCGGGATGGCCTCCTCCGACGCCGCGCCCGACGCCGTCGCCACGTCCCGCACCGGCGTGCGCGTCCGGCCCGCCCGCACCGCCGACGTCCGCGCCATCCGCTCGCTCGTCGCCCCGCTCGCCGAGGCCCGGGTGCTGCTGCAGAAGGAGGCCGTCGCCTACTACGAGTCGGTGGCGGACTTCGTCGTCGCCGAGACCGACGGCGCCGACGGGACGCCGCCGCAGGTCGTCGGCTGCGGGGCCCTGCACGTCCTGTGGGAGGACCTCGGGGAGGTCCGCACCCTCGCCGTCGACCGCTCGGTCCTCGGGCTCGGGGTCGGCAGCGCCCTGATGACGCGGCTCGTCGAGCGGGCTCACGAGCTCGGCCTGTCGCGGCTGTTCTGCCTGACCTTCGAGACCGCCTTCTTCGCGCGGCACGGCTTCGAGGCCATCGAGGGTCAGGCCGTCGAGCCGGCCGTCTACGCCGAGCTCCTGCGCTCCTACGACGAGGGCGTCGCCGAGTTCCTCGACCTCGAGCGGGTCAAGCCGAACACGCTCGGCAACACCCGGATGCTCCGCGTTCTCTGACCCCGTCGCGCTGCGGCGGCGCGGGCCGCCGGGAGCCTCAGCGACCGGAGGAAGGGTCCAGCGCGGGGTCGACGCTGCGCTCGGGAAGCGCGTGGGCGTGCCGCCCCTCGGGTCGCCGGCGGACCGCGACGACGACCACGGTCGTCGTGCCCACGACGAGCACGACCCCGAGCAGGAGGAGGCCCAGCCCGAGCGGGAGGGCCCACCCGGCCCGCTCGGTGCTCTCGCGGGCGAGGGTGGTGGCCCGGCCGACCTCGCCGTCGGCGAGGGAGGTGCGCGCCGCGTCGGCCCGCTCCCGCACGCCGAGCAGCGTCGTCCCGACGTCCGAGAGGGGGTCGCGCTCGCGGGCGGCGGTGTCGCGGGCGGACCCGACCGCGCGCAGGGCCGTGGCCGTCGCGGGCAGCGTGGACGCGAGCTCGCGGTAGTCGGGGTCCAGGGCCGCCTGCTCGTAGGCCTCGCGCACGCTCGGCGGGACGGCGAGCCCGGTGCGGGCCGAGGCCTGCTGCACGGCGGCCACGTCGGGGCCGAGCGGGGCGACCGCCTCGCGCACCTGGCGGGCCCGGTCGAAGTCCCAGACGGTCATCGCGTCGCGCAGCCCCTCGGGCGGCAGCCACGGGCCGTCGGCGCGGTCCAGCGCTCGGTAGGCCGTGCGCTCGCGCTCGCGGGGCGCGAGGAGCGCGCGCTGCTCCTTCGTGAGCACCCAGGTCGAGAGCAGCTCGGGCGCGCCCTCGACCCCGGCCCGGTCCTCGACGAGGTCGAGCCAGTCCTGCCACGACGTGCGCCCGCCGCTCGGGGTCACGAGGCCCGGGGGGTCGTACGCCCGCTCGCCGCGCACGGCGGCGCCGACCACGGCGGCGAACTCGGCGTCCGTCGTGTCCGCGAGCAGCGTGTGCATCACGCGGTAGGAGGCGGGGTAGGCGTAGGCGTCGACGTCGGCGGAGCGGCTGCCGGCGTCCCCGCTCCACTCGTTGAGGGGGACGGCGTCGCGGTCATCGGGGCCGACGGAGCGGTGCTCGCGCGGCGTGCCCCCGGTCTCGTCGACGGCGCGCTCGGCGACGGCCTGGGCGAGCCCCTCGAAGAGCCAGCGCTGCTCGAGGGTGTCGGCGGAGACCCACGCATGGGTCAGCTCGTGGAAGATCAGGTCGTCGTCGAGCTGCTCCCCGACGACGATCTCGTCACCGGTCGGGTCGAACCAGCCGTCGTAGCCGCGCAGCGACGGGGAGGCATCCTCCCGGATGCGCTGGAGCCCGCCGGGCCACGGGGTGTCGACGAGGCGCTCGAGGACGGGCAGGCCCTCCTCGACCCGGCCGGCGACGAAGCGCGACCACTGCTCGTCGTCGGGGAAGGCCGACAGCGTGAGCGAGAGGTCGCCGACGTCGACCACGCGCTCCGTGACCTGGGCGGGGTCGCGCAGCGACACGGTCGCCCAGAGACCGCCCTCGAAGGTGTTCTCCGTCGCGGTGTACGTCGCCGTACCACCGGAGCGCGCCGTGTCGAAGCCGTCGACGGTGCTCGCGAACGACATCGCCGACGGGGCGATCACCTCGACGCGGTTGCGGCCCTCGTCGCCCGGGCCGTACGCGACGAACGTGGCGTAGCCGGGGCCGACCCGCGTGCTGTTGGCCGAGCGCGGCGGCGCCCCGGGGACGTCGAACTCCAGGACGATCCGGCGCTGCTGGTCGTAGCGCAGGGCCGGGAAGCCGATGCGCACCGTCTGGGTGCTCGGGTCGTCGGTGCCCGAGGTCCGGACGGACAGCCGGCTGCCCCCGGTCGACGCGCGGACGTCGGTGGCGCCGGCCGGGATCGGGACGGTGTAGGCGTCGAAGAAGTAGGCGTAGACGCCGCCGTCGGCCTTCGTGTCCTTGCTCGTGTTGCGCAGGTCGAGGGTCATCGTGGCGCGGACGAGGTCGGCCGCCGGGTCAAGCCGGTAGCGGCTGACGGCCGACACCGCGAGCCCCTCCTCGGCGGCAGCGGCGGGGCCGACCGGGGCCGCGACGACGAGCGAGAGCGCGACGAGGGCGGACACGACGGAGCCGGCCACGGCGCGGCGCAGCGTGCTCGTCATCGGTCCCTCCGTCGTCGCCCGGGGCGGCGCGGCGCTGCGGCGCCGCACCCGATCGTAGGCGCGCGGCGGCGTGGCGGACCGTCCGGTGCGGGTCAGCTGGCCTTCTTCTCGGCCTTCTTCGCCGTCTTCGCCGCAGACTTCTTCGTGGCGGCGGACTTCTTCGACGCCGCCTTCTTCGTCGTCGAGGACTTCTTGGGCGCGGCCTTCTTCGTGCTCCCGGACGAGCTCTTCGACACCGTCGAGCCCTGGCCCCCGCCGGACGACGGCGCCTCGCCACGGGAGGCCTTGGCCCGCTCGACCGAGCGCGACAGCGCGGCGAGCAGGTCGACGACCTCGCCGGACTCCTCCTCCTCGGGCGCGGAGACCCGCACCTCGCCGCCCTCGACCTTGGCCCGGACGAGCTCCTTGACCGCGAGCGCGTAGTCGTCCTCGTACTCGGCCGGGTCGTAGTCGCCGGCGAGCTGGTCGATGAGCATCTTCGCCATGTCCATCTCCTGGCGGGTGGCGTGCTGCTCGTCGACGGCGGCGAAGTCGGCAGCGCGCACCTCGTCGGGCCAGAGCATCGTCTGCATGACGATGACGCCGTCGCGGACGCGCAGGATCGCCATCGTCATGCGGGTCCGGATCGAGACGGTGACGACGGCGACGCGCTGCTCGCTCTCGAGGGCGTCGCGCAGGAGGACGTACGGCTTGGTGGCGGACTTGTCGGGCTCGAGGTAGTAGCTCTTGTCGAGCCACATCGGGTCGATCTGGTCGGCGGGGACGAACTTCGTCACGCCGATCTCCTTGCTCGAGCGCGAGGGGAGGTCGGCGAAGTCGTCGTCCGTGAGCACGACCATGTCGCCGTCCTCGGTCTCGTAGCCCTTGGCGATGTCGTCGTAGCTCACCTCCTCCCCGTCGATCGAGCAGAAGCGCCGGTAGCGGATGCGCCCGCCGTCCTCGCGGTGCACCTGCCGGAACTGCACGTCGTGGTTCTCGGTCGCCGAGTAGAGCCGCACCGGCACGTTGACCAGCCCGAAGGAGACCGCGCCCTTCCAGATCGCGCGCATCGTCGGTCCCGTCCTCTCGTCGCTCGCCCCGGGTGCCCCCGGCACGTCCACCCAGCCTAGGACGGTCGGCGCCGGCGGGGGAGGGCCCGCGGCGGGTCGGGTCGGCGGTCAGGCGCGGGCGGCCACGGCGTCGACGAGCGCCCCGAGCGGGTCCGGCAGGGCGTCGGCGTCGAGCCGCTCGGCGAGGCGGGCGGCCAGCCGGGCCTTGCGCCCCGACCCCGAGCCCGCGAACCGGTGCAGCTGCTCGAGCACCGGGCGCCCGCGCCAGTACGGCATCCGGGCCATCGACTCGAACGCGCCGAGCTCGGCCATCGAGGCCAGCGCGTCGCGGACGGCGTCGGCGCCCAGGGCGCGCATGAGGACGTCCTCGAGGTCGCGGTCGCAGACGAAGACGCCGTGCCAGGCGAGCTCCTCGACGTCGCGCGCGACGACGCCGTGCCGACGCAGCGCGCCCACCGCGAAGCGCATCTCGGGGGCGTCGACGAGGGCGAGGACGCCCGGACCGGGGCCGCCGAGCCCGTCGAGGTGGCGGGCGAGGTTGGTGACCCCGCCCATCGGGACGACGGTGGCCGGCACGCCGCGGCCGGCGAGCAGCGTGCGCACGACGACGGCGTCGCTCTCGCCCTCGACGAGCACGACGGGTCCGGCGCCCGCGGCCTCCATGGCGCGACGCTAACCCGTGCCCGGGGCGCTCCGGGGCCCGCGGGCGGCAGGATGGGCCCATGCGTCCCATGCTCGCGACCGCCGCGGAGGCCCCGCCGCGCGGTGACGCGTGGGTGCACGAGGTGAAGTGGGACGGGATGCGGGTGCTCGCCGACGTCCGCAGCGGGTCGGTGACGGTGACCTCGCGGACCGAGCGCGACGTGACGGCGGCCTTCCCCGAGCTCGACGCGCTCGCCGGCACCTACGACGACCTCCTGCTCGACGGCGAGGTCGTCGCCCTCGACGAGGGGCTGCCGAGCTTCCACGCGCTGACCGAGCGGATGCACGTCACGAAGCGGGCGCAGGCCGAGCGCCTGGCGCGCTCGCGGCCGGTGACGCTCATGGTCTTCGACCTGCTGCGGCTCTTCGGGCAGGACCTCACCGGCCAGCCCTGGTCGGCGCGGCGGCGGCTGCTCGAGGAGCTCGAGCTCGACGGGCGTGCGTGGCGGGTGCCCGAGGTGCACGACGACGGCGCGGTGCTGCTGCGGGTCACGGGTGAGCAGGGGCTCGAGGGGGTCGTCAGCAAGCGGCGGGACGCGCGTTACCTGCCCGGTCGGCGCTCGCCGGACTGGCGCAAGGTCGCGCACCGGCGCACCTACTCGGTCGTCGTCGGGGGCTGGCGGCCCGAGGTGGGGTCGGGGGCGTCGTCGGCGGACCGGCTGGGGGCGGTGCTCGTCGGGCTGCCCGACGGCGAGGGTGGCTGGCGGTACGCGGGGCGGGTCGGGTCCGGGCTCGCGGGGTCGGCCGGCGAGGCGCTGCTGCGCCGGGTCCGCCGGCACGAGTGCGACGCACCGCCGTTCGCCGACGAGGTGCCCCGCATCGACGCCTCGGGGACGACGTGGGTCGAGCCGGCGGTCGTCGTCGAGGTCCGCACGCTCCAGCTGACCCCCGACCACCGGCTGCGCCAACCCACGTTCCTCGGGGTGCGCGCCGACCTCACGCCCGACGAGCTGCAGGAGGTCGAGGAGGGTGGCTGAGCGGTACGTCCCGCAGGTGACGCGCGTCGAGGTCGACGGGCGGCGGCTGAAGCTGACCAGCCTCGACAAGGTGATGTACCCCGCCACCGAGACGACCAAGGGCGAGGTCCTCGACTACTACGCGCGCGTCGCCGGCGTGCTCCTGCCGCACCTCGCGCGCCGACCGGTGACGCGCGTGCGCTGGCCGCACGGGGTCGAGGACCAGATGTTCTTCGAGAAGAACATGCCCTCCGGGGCGCCGTCGTGGCTGCCCGGAGTGCAGGTCGACGACGTCCGCTACCCCCTCGTGCCCGGGATGGCCGAGCTGACCTACCTCGTCAACCTCAACTCCCTCGAGCTGCACGTCCCGCAGTGGACGGTCGACGACGACGGCGCGCCCGAGCACCCGGACCGGCTCGTCATCGACCTCGACCCCGGCAAGCCGGCCGGCCTGCGCGAGTGCGCCCGGGTCGCGCTGCTCGTGCGCGACCGGCTGGAGCGGCTCGGCCTCGAGCTGCACCCGGTGACCTCGGGCAGCAAGGGGATGCAGCTGTACGCGCGGCTCGGCGGCGACCTGACCTCCGACCAGGTGCGCGACCTCGCGCAGCAGCTGGCGCAGGAGATGACGAAGAAGCACCCCGAGCTCGTGCTGTGGAAGATGACCAAGTCGCTGCGCCCGGGCAAGGTGTTCCTCGACTGGAGCCAGAACGTCGCGGCGAAGACGACCATCAGCCCGTACTCGCTGCGCGGGCGCGAGCTGCCGCACGTCGCGGCGCCGCGCACCTGGGACGAGGTCGAGGCCGGCGCCGAGGACGACGGCACGCTGGCCCAGCTGATGTTCGACGAGGTGCTCGAGCGGGTCGAGCGCGACGGCGACCTCCTCGCCGACCTCCCCTGACCCGATCCCATCGACTTCTTGCGAGTTGAGCCGCTCGACACGCCGTCGGACCGCGTGTCGGGCGGCGGAACTCGCAATCAGTCGGGTGGTGCGCGGTCAGGGGAGGGGCACAGGGAACGGACAGCGGGGTCATCCGGGCCGGTCGGAGGCTGGAGCCATGACCTCCTCGACCCGCTCCGGACCGTTCCGCTCCACCGGCCTGCGCCTCGTCGGCGCCCTGACCTCGGCCACCGCCGTCGCCCTCGTCGGGACGGCTGCCCTCCCCGCCGCGGCGGCGGAGGCGGCCGGCGTCCACGACGACCGGCCGGTCGTCGTCCCGCGTCCGCCGGACCCGGCCGCCCTGCCGACGGAGACGAGCACGCGCGGCGTCACGTGGCGGTGGGACGGCGCCCGCTGGGTGCGCCTCCCCTGACCCGACTTCTTGCCCATCCGCCACCTCCGAGGGCCCGATCCGGTCCGGGGCGGGTGGCAGATGGGCAACACGTCGACGCTGACCCATCGACTTCTTGCGAGTTGAGCCGCTCGACACGCCGCTGGACCGCGTGTCGGGCGGCGGAACTCGCAACCAGTCGCGTCAGGCGGGGCGGTGGCGGGGGGTCGTGGGCGCGGTCGGGGTGCGGCGGCCCGAGAGCGCGGACCCGGCCGCAGCGCCCGTCAGGGCCGGCACGGCGACGAGCACCGCCCAGAACCAACCGCCGACCACGGTCTCGGTCGCCCAGAGGCCCCAGTCGAACGCGGTCGGGGCGCCGAGCTGGCCGGCCGCGGTGAAGACGGGCACGGCGAGGACGGCGACGACGCCCCAGCGCGCGAGCACGGGACCGGCGGCCCGGGCGCGCAGCCCGTCGACCGTGCCCCACACGAGGGCGGCGACGGCGACGGCGAGCATCGCGGCGAGGCCCGCCCCGATGTTCGCACCGACGGTGGGGCCGGAGAGCCGCTCGACGAGGGTGAGGGCCGCCCAGGCGAGGACGGCGAGGGCGGCGGTGCGCGGCAGGGCGGCGAGAGCGGTGGTCATGGCGCGAGCATGGCGGCGCCCGGCACGGACCGGCGTGAGCACCGGTACTCAGCCGCGCGAGGACGGTCCGATCGGCCGACCCCCGCCGCCGACCCAAGGAGAACCCCGACTTCTTGCGAGTTGCGCCGCTCGACGCGCCGTCGGACGGTGTGTCGAGCGGCTCAACTCGCAAGAAGTCGATGAAGGGGGGTCGAGGGCGGGGTCGATGGAGGGTTCAGGGCGGGGGAGGGGTCGGATCAGGGGAGGGGGTGCGGCGCAGGCGGGGGCAGCCGGCGCACTCGACGCACCCGGGCAGGGCGTAGATGAGGCAGCACGACGCGCGGGGGACGCCGCCGGGCCGGAGCATCCCGGCCGCCGACTCGGCCTCACGCCGGGCGGCGGCCCACATGTCGTCGACGAGCGCCGCCCGCACGTGCGGGCCGAGGCGCACCGGGCTGCGGTAGCCGTCGGCGACCGGCGTCGCGACGGCGCGGAAGTCGGCCTCGGCGGCATCGAGCCGGGCCGGGAGCTCCCGGGGGTCGGCGACGAGCCCCGCCAGCCGCACGGTGTCGGGGACCAGCGAGGGGGCGAGCGAGAACGTCAGCCCGTCGAGGACCGCTCGCACGGGCCCGGCCGCGGCGGCGTGCGCGGCCGCGTGCGCCGGCACCTGGAGCAGCCACTGGAGGACGAACACCGCCGCGACCGAGGGCGGGGCCACGCCGTCGTACCAGCGCGCGTGCATCCGCCGCAGGCCCTCACGCCACGGGTCGGGGTCGACGCCGAGATCGTGCGGCAGCGCCGGCCCCCCGACGACGAACCGCAGCCACGCGTGGCGGGCGGACATGCGCGCAGCGGCGGCACCCGGGTCGGGTGCCGCCGCTGCGCCGGGCGAGCCGTGGCTCAGGAGTTCGCCTTGTCGTAGGCCTCCTGGACCTCGCTCGAGATGCGGCCGCGCTCGCTGACGTCGTAGCCGTTGCCGCGTGCCCACTCGCGGATCGCCGAGACGTCACGCTTGCTGCCGGCGCTGCTCCTGGCCGCGCCGCGGGAGGCGCTGCGCCGCCCGCCGGTGCGCTCGGCGTGACCGATCCACACCGCCATCGCGTCGCGCAGCTTGCTCGCGTTGTCGCTGGTCAGGTCGATCTCGTAGCTGACGCCGTCGAGGGCGAAGGTGACCGTCTCGTCGGCAGGGGACTCCTTGTCGACGTCGTCGACGAGAAGGACCTGGACCTTTTTGGCCATGGTGTCGTGCCTCCGAATGCAGAAGGGAATGTCAGGGGTGGTCCGAGCATGCCGCACAAAGGTGCGCGGCGTCTCTCCCACAGGGTAAAGCGCAGGTAAAGGAAAGGAAAGTCCGAGACATTCCTCAGTCGGTCTTTTCGTCGTTTTCCGTCGTCGTTCCGTGCTCGGCGGACGCCTCACGGGCCGCCTGCCGGTCCTGCTCGGCCTCGAACTTGCTCTGGGCCAGGCGCTCGTTGCGGTCGGCCTCCATGATGCGTTTGACGATGACGTAGAAAAATGCCGCCGCGACGATCGTCGGGATGATCGCGACGAGATAAGGGACGATCGAACCCATCGGAATCAGGCCTCCGGCTTCAGGTGCGGAAAGAGGATGGTCTCGCGGATGTTCGCGCCGGTGAACAGCATGATGAGCCGGTCCACGCCCAGGCCCAGGCCCCCCATCGGCGGGGCGCCGTACTCGAGCGCGCGCAGGAAGTCCTCGTCCAGCTGCATCGCCTCGGGGTCGCCGCCGGCCGCCCGCAGCGACTGGGCGGTGAGGACCTCGCGCTGGACGACGGGGTCGACGAGCTCGGAGAACCCGGTGCCGCGCTCGACGCCGGCGATGATGAGGTCCCACGCCTCGATGAGCCCGGGGGTGTCGCGGTGCGGCCGCGCGAGCGGCTGCGCGATGGCGGGGTAGTCGCAGAGGAAGGTCGGCTGGAGCAGGCCGGGCTCGACGAGCTCGCCGAGCAGCTCGAGGAAGACCTTGTCCTTCTCGAGCGCCGGGTCGACCTCGACGCCGTGCCGCTCGGCGTGCGCGAGCAGCGTCTCCTTCGAGGTCTCCTGGGTGACCTCCTCGCCGACGGCCTCGCTGACGCCCTCGTAGACGGGCAGCCAGCGCCACTCTCCGTCGAGGTCGACCGTGCCCGCGGGCGTCTCGACCTGCCGCGACCCGAGCGCGTCGGCGACGCCGAGGTAGAGGTCGCGCATGAGGCCGGCGATGGAGCGCTGGTCGCCCCATGCCTGGTAGGCCTCGAGCATCGTGAACTCGGGGGAGTGCGTCGCGTCGACGCCCTCGTTGCGGAAGATGCGGCCCATCTCGTAGACGCGGTCGACCCCGCCGACGACGGCCTTCTTGAGGTTGAGCTCGAGGGCGATGCGCAGGACCATCTCCTGGTCGAACGCGTTGAGGTGCGTCCGGAACGGCCGGGCCGCGGCCCCACCGTGGACCAGCTGGAGCACCGGCGTCTCGACCTCGAGGTAGCCCTGGCCGTCGAGGACGGAGCGGACGGCGCGCAGCGCGGCGGCCTTGGTGCGCACCATGTCGCGGGCCTCCTGGCGCACGACGAGGTCGGCGTAGCGCTGGCGGACCCGCGACTCCTCCGAGAGCTCCTTGTGGAGGGTCGGCAGCGGGCGCAGCGCCTTGCTCGCGACGCCCCAGCGGGTCGCCATCACCGACAGCTCGCCGCGGCGGCTGGAGATGACCCTGCCCTCGACCCACACGTGGTCGCCGAGATCGGCGTCGCGCTTGAAGGCGTCGAGCGCCTCCTGCCCCACCTCGGCGAGGCTGAGCATCACCTGGAGGCGGGTGCCCACGCCCTCCTGGAGCGTCGCGAAGGCGAGCTTGCCGGTGGTGCGGACGAAGACGACGCGGCCGGCGACGGCGACGACGTCCTGGGTCTCCTCGCCGGTCTCGAGGTGCGCCCACTGCTCGCGGACCTCGGCGAGCGAGTGCGTGCGCGGGACCGCGACGGGGTAGGCCTGGCCGCCCTCGGCGATCAGCCGGTCGCGCTTCTCGCGCCGGACCCGCATCTGCTCGGGCAGCTCGGCCTCGGGAAGGGCGGTGGTGGGGTTCTCGGTCACGGAGGACAAGCCTACGGACCCGCGAGGGCCGGTCCGCCCCCTGCCCGCCCAGCGACCGCCGCCGCGGCGAGGTCCGGATGTCGGGGCGCGTCGGTAGCGTCACCTGCGTGGCGAGGCACGGGAGCTGGGAGGAGGGGCTGCCCGCGCGCCGGCTCGAGCACGCCGACCCCGTCGAGCTCCCGCCGCCCGACGTCTGGCCGCGCACCGTGCCCGCGGTCGAGCACGTCCTCGCGCACGGCGTCGACCTCGCCCGCTGCACGGTGCTCGTCGGCGAGAACGGCTCCGGCAAGTCGACGCTCGTCGAGGCGCTCGCGATGGCCGTCGGGATGAACGCGGAGGGCGGCTCGACCGGCGCCGCGCACCGCACCCACGCGAGCGAGTCGCCGCTGCACGAGTGGCTGCGCGTCGTCCGCGACCCCGGGGCGCCGCGCTGGGGCTACTTCGTGCGGGCCGAGACGATGCACGGCCTCTTCACCTACCTCGACACCTCGCGCGCGGACTCACCGTGGAGCCGTGACCCGCTCTTCCACGGCCTCTCGCACGGCGAGTCCTTCGTCGCGCTGCTCGGCACGCGGCGCTTCCGCGGCGAGGGCCTCTTCGTGATGGACGAGCCGGAGGCCGGGCTGTCGTTCTCGGCGCAGCTGCACCTCGTCGCCGAGCTGACCGAGATGGCCCGCCGGCCGCGCACGCAGGTCGTCCTCGCGACGCACTCGCCGGTGCTCGCGGCCATCCCCGGCGCGCACCTGCTCGAGCTCGGCGAGCACGGCATCCGGCCGAGCACGTGGGACGAGCTCGACCTCGTGGCGCACCACCGCGGCTTCCTCGACGCCCCGCGCCGGTACCTGCGGCACGTCGTCGACGACCTCGACGACTGACCGAGGCGCCGGGGGTCAGCGCTCGTCGAGGGTCATCTCGAGCGTGTAGCCGTCGGCGTCGTAGCAGTGGTTGGCGTGCTCGACCGGCTCGCCGTGTGCCCCGAAGGCCGTGCGGGCCATCGTGAGGACCGGCTTCGTGCCCTTGAGCGCGAGCCGCCGCCGTTCCTCGGGGGTCGGCATCCGGGCGCCGACCGACTGCCGGGCGACGACGGGCACGGCGCCGCGGGTGCGCAGTGCGGCGTAGAGGCCGGTGGCCTCGAGCTCCTCGGCGGTGAGGTCCGACAGGCCCGGTGGCAGCCAGTTGTGGAGGACGGCGAGCGGGCGCCCGTCGACCGTCCGCAGCCGAACGATGCCGAGCAGCGGTGTGTCGGAGGGCAGCTCGAACGCAGCGGCGGCCTCGTCGTTGCGCGTCATCTCCAGGGAGAGCACGGTCGTGCCCGGGGTACGGCCGGTGCGCAGGAGGTCGTCGTGGAGGCTCGACAGCTCGGCCCGGCGGTGCACGCGCGTCGGCGCCACCGTCGTCCCGATGCCGCGGCGGCGCACGAGCAGGCCGCGGTCGACGAGGTCCTGCATCGCCCGGCGGACGGTGGGGCGCGAGAGGCCGAGGCGGCTCGCGAGGTCGAGCTCGTTCTCGACCGCGTCGCCGGGCGCGAGGACGCCGTCACGCACCGCCCCGCCGAGCTGCTCGGCCAGCTGGTGCCACAGCGGCACGGGGGAGGTGCGGTCGATCCGCACCGTCACCTGTCGCGCCGCCATGGAGGGGACTGTACAGCCGGCGCCGCGTCGTGTCAGTATGTCCTGACAAAGGAGGTCGGATGAGGGTCGGACTCGCGGGAGCCGGACGGATCGGGGCGTTCCACGCCCGCACGCTGGCCGGGCTCGAGGGCGTGGAGGCGCTCGTCGTGGCGGACGCCGATGCGGCCCGCGCGGCGCAGGTGGCCGCGACGCTCCCCGTCGCCGAGGCCGTCGGCATCGACGAGCTCGTCGGCTCCGGCCTCGACGCCCTCGTCGTCGCGACCTCCACCCCCGGGCACGCCCCGCTCGTGCGGGCCGGCGTCGAGGCGGGCGTCCCCGTCTTCGTCGAGAAGCCCCTCGCCGCGACCCTCGACGGCACGCTCGAGCTCGTGCGCCTCGTCGAGGGCGCCGACACCCCCGTGCACGTCGGCTTCCAGCGGCGCTTCGACACCGGTTACCGGCGGGCCCGCGAGGCCGTCGCGTCCGGCGAGCTCGGCTTCGTCCACACCCTGCGGGCCACGACGTCCGACCGCCGCCCGCCGCACCCCGACTACGTACCGACCTCGGGCGGCATCTTCCGCGACTGCGCGGTGCACGACGCCGACGCCGTCCGCTTCGTCACCGGCCGCGAGGTGCTCACCGTCCAGGCCGTCGGCGGCACGAAGGGCGAGCCGTTCTTCGCCGCCGCCGGCGACGTCGCCAGCGCCGCCGCGCTGCTCACGCTCGACGACGGCACCATCGCCGTGCTCACGACGACCCGCTACTCCGGCCAGGGCCACGACGTCCGGCTCGAGGTCGTCGGCTCGGAGGGCTCGGTGGCCGTCGGCCTCGACGACAGCCTCGCGCTGCGCTCGGTCGAGGACGGCGTGAGCTTCCCCGCGGGGCCGGTGCACGAGGCCTTCATGGACCGCTTCGAGCCGGCCTACCGCGCCGAGCTCGCCGCCTTCCTCGACGTCGCCCGCGGCGCGGCGCCGAGCCCCTGCACCGTCCGCGACGCGCTCGAGGCCTCACGCGTCGTCGAGGCCGCCACGCTCGCCCTCGCCGAGGACCGCACCGTCGCCCTGTCCGAGATCCCCACCACCTGAAGGAACCGTCGATGACCACCGCACCCGTCGCCCAGCGCATCGCCGGCGCCCCCATCTCCTGGGGCGTCTGCGAGGTCCCCGGCTGGGGTCACCAGCTGGCCCCGGACCTCGTCCTCGCCCAGATGCGCGAGGTCGGCCTCGCCGCCACCGAGTTCGGCCCCGACGGCTTCCTCCCCGACGCACCCGAGGCGAAGGCCGAGACGCTCGCGGCCGCCGGCCTGCGCGCGGTCGGGCAGTTCGTGCCGGTCGTCCTCCACGACACCGCGGTCGACCCCCTCCCCGCGGTCGAGGAGGCGATGACCGGCCTCGTCGCCGCGCAGGCCGGCGTCGTCGTCATCGCCGCGGCCACCGGCGCCGACGGCTACGACGAGCGCCCCGACCTCGACGACGACCAGTGGGCGACACTCCTCGCCAACCTCGACCGGATCAGCGACGCCGCCGCCGCGCGCGGCCTCCTCGCCGCGCTCCACCCGCACGTCGGCACGATGGTCGAGAGCGGCACCGAGACCGAGCGGGTCCTCGCCGGCAGCCGGATCGCCCTCTGCCTCGACACCGGGCACCTCCTCATCGGGGGTGGCGACCCGGTGGCGGTCGCCGCGCAGCACCCCGACCGCATCGGGCACGTGCACCTCAAGGACGTGCGCCTCGACCTCGCCGACCGCGTGCGCGCGGGCGAGCTCTCGTACACCGACGCCGTGGGCGCCGGGATGTACGTGCCGCTCGGCGAGGGCGACGTCGACGTCGCCGCCATCATCGGCTCGCTCGAGGCGGCCGGCTACGACGGCTGGTACGTCCTCGAGCAGGACACCGTCCTCTCCGGTGACCCCGACGCCACCGGGGTCGACCCCGCCGCCGACGTCCGGGCCTCGGTCGCGCACGTCGTCGGGGTCGCCGACCGGCTCGGGGACCGCCCGTGAGCACCCCCGACCTCGTCGCGATCGGGCGCACCGGGGTCGACGTCTACCCGCTCCAGCACGGGGTGGGCCTCGAGGACGTCGAGACCTTCCAGAAGTTCCTCGGCGGCAGCGCGACCAACGTCGCCGTCGCCGCCGCCCGGCACGGGCACTCGGCCCTGCTCGTCACCAAGGTCGCGGACGACGCGTTCGGCCGCTACGTACGTCGCGAGGCCGAGCGGCTCGGCGTCGACCCGGCCGCCATCGCCGTCCACGCGGGCGACGGGCCGCCGACGCCGGTCACCTTCTGCGAGGTGCACCCGCCGGACCACTTCCCGCTCTCGTTCTACCGCTGGCCGACCGCTCCCGACCTGCTCCTCACCGACGACGACCTGCCGCTGGACGCCGTGCGCGACGCCCGGGTCTTCTGGGCGACGGTGACCGGGCTCTCGCAGGAGCCCTCGCGCGGGGCGCACCACACCGCGTGGGCGGCGCGCGGCCGGGCCCGCCACACCGTCCTCGACCTCGACTGGCGGCCGATGTTCTGGGCCGACCCGGCCGAGGCGAGCACCGAGGTCGGCCGGGCGCTCGAGCACGTGACCGTCGCGGTCGGCAACCTCGAGGAGTGCGAGGTCGCCGTCGGCGAGACCGACCCCCACCGCGCCGCCGACGCCCTCCTGGAGCGCGGGCTCGAGCTCGCCGTCGTCAAGCAGGGGCCCCGCGGCGTCCTCGCCGCCACCCGCGACGAGCGCGTCGAGGCCGCCCCCTTCCCCGTCGAGGTCGTCAACGGGCTCGGCGCCGGCGACGCGTTCGGGGGAGCGCTCGTCCACGGGCTGCTCGAGGGCTGGGACCTGGAGCGGACCGTCCGCTTCGCCAACGTCGCCGGCGCCATCGTCGCCGGCCGGCTCGAGTGCTCGACCGCGATGCCGACGAGCGACGAGGTCGAGGCCGCGCTCGCCGGGGCCGGGAGGTGACCGCCGTGACCGCCCGCCGCGTCGGACCCGCCGACCTCGCCCGCCTCACCGAGGTGCGCGCCCGCGAGCCGCAGCAGGTGGCCCGCCTGTGGGACGAGCGCCGGCTGCGCCCGCTGCTGCCCGCCGACGGCCGCCTGCTCCTCGTCGCCGCCGACCACCCCGCCCGCGGTGCGCTCGGCGTCGGCGCGGACCCGATGGCGATGGCCAGCCGCACGGACCTGCTCGGCCGGCTCGTCACCGCGCTGGAGCGACCCGGCGTCGACGGCGTGCTCGGCACCCCCGACATCCTCGAGGACCTCCTGCTGCTCGGCGCGCTCGACGGCAAGGTCGTCATCGGCTCGATGAACCGCGGTGGGCTGCAGGGCGCCTCGTGGGAGCTCGACGACCGCTTCACCGCCTACACCGCCGAGGCCGTGCGCCGGCTCGGGCTCGACGGCGGCAAGATGCTCACCCGCATCGCGCTCGAGGACGCCGGCTCGGTCCGCACCCTCGAGGCGTGCGCGCAGGCGGTCACCGACCTCGCCGACGCCGGGCTGCTCGCGATGGTCGAGCCGTTCTGGTCGGTGCGCGAGGACGGCCGCGTGCGCAACCTGCTCGACGCCGAGTCGATGGTGCGCGCCGTGCACGTCGCCTCCGGTCTCGGCGCCAGCAGCGCGCACACGTGGCTCAAGCTGCCGGTCGTCGACGACCTCGAGCGGGTCATGGACGCCACGACCCTGCCGACCCTGCTCCTCGGCGGCGACCCCGCCGGCGCGCCGGCCGAGACGTACGCGTCCTGGGGGCACGCCCTCGGGCTGCCGTCGGTCCGCGGGCTCGTCGTCGGGCGCGCGCTGCTCTACCCGCGCGAGGGCGATGTCGCCGCCGCGGTGGACGTGGCGGCCGACCTCGTCCACGGTGGGGCGTCATGAGCACCGGTCGCGACAACGAGGCCTACGTCCGCCCGCTCGGCAGCGCCGTCGACGGTGACTTCGGGGTGGCCGTCACGCCGACGTCCTCCTCGCCGGTCCCGGGCTGGCGCCACACGACGCTGCGCGTCGCCTCGCTCGACGGCGCCGCGGTCGAGCACGACGCCGGCGAGGAGGAGACGCTCGTCGTCCCCCTCGTCGGGTCCGTCCGGGTCGAGGTGACCGAGGCCGACGGCACGACGCACGCGGTCGACCTCGCGGGCCGCGCCTCGGTCTTCGACGGCCCCACCGACGTGGTCTACGCCGGCCGCGGCTCTCGCCTGCGGGTCACCGGCACGGCCGACGGGCCCTCCCGCGTCGCCCTCTGCGGCGCCCCGGCGACGAAGGCCGACGCCCCGAGGCCCTTCCGGCACCTGGCCGCCGCCGACGTCCCCGTCGAGCTGCGCGGCGCCGGCCGGGCCAGCCGCGAGGTGCGCAACATGGGCCTGCCCGACGTCCTCGACGCCGACTCCTTCCTCGTCTGCGAGGTCGTCACACCCGCCGGCAACTGGTCGAGCTGGCCGCCGCACAAGCACGACGTCGAGCGGCCCGGCGAGGAGACCGAGCTCGAGGAGGTCTACTACGTCGAGACCCGCTCGACCGACCCGCGCGGGACCGACCCCGTCGGCTACCTCCGGGTCTACGGCTCGAGCGACGAGCGGCCCCTCGACGTCGTCGCCGAGGTCCGCACCGGCGACGTCGTCCTCGTGCCCCACGGCTGGCACGGTCCGGCGGTCGCGGCCCCGGACGCCGACCTCTACTACCTCAACGTCATGGCCGGCCCCGGCCCCGAGCGGGCCTGGCGCATCTGCGACGACCCCGCCCACGCCTGGGTGCGGGAGTCCTGGCCCGACGAGCCCTTCGACCCCCGACTTCCCCTGGGAGGCAGCCGATGACCGCGCCCGAGACCGTCCGCCTCACCGTCGCGCAGGCGGTGGTGCGCTTCCTCGCGCAGCAGTGGACCGAGCAGGACGGCGAGCGCCGGCGCCTCTTCGCCGGGTGCCTCGGCATCTTCGGCCACGGCAACGTCGCCGGCGTCGGGCAGGCCCTCCTCGAGGACGAGCTGCGTGCCGCCGAGGCCGGCAAGGAGCCCGGCCTGCGCTACGTCCTCGGCCGCAACGAGCAGGCGATGGTCCACACCGCCGTCGGCTACGCCAAGCACCGCGACCGCCTGACGACGTGGGCGGTCACCGCCTCGGTCGGCCCCGGCTCGACGAACATGCTGACCGGGGCCGCGCTCGCGACCATCAACCGCATCCCGGTGCTCCTGCTGCCCTCGGGCACCTTCGCCACGCGCGTCGCCGCCCCGGTGCTCCAGGAGCTCGAGCTGCCGTACGCCGCCGACGTCAGCGTCAACGACGCCTTCCGGCCGCTGTCGCGCTTCTACGACCAGGTCGACCGGCCCGAGCAGCTGCCCGCGGCGCTCCTCGGCGCCTGCCGCGTCCTCACCGACCCTGCCGAGACCGGCGCGGCGACCATCTCGCTGCCGCAGGACGTGCAGGCCGAGGCCTTCGACTGGCCGGTCGAGCTGTTCGCCGAGCGCGTCTGGCACGTGGCGCGGCCGCCGGCCGAGCCCTCGCGGGTCGCCGACGTCGCCGACGCGCTGCGGTCGGCGCAGCGGCCGCTCGTCGTCGCCGGCGGCGGCGTGCACTACTCCGGCGCCGAGGCCGCGCTCGCCGCCTTCGCCGAGGCCACCGGGGTGCCGGTGGCCGAGACGCAGGCGGGCAAGGGCGCTCTGCCGCACGGGCACCCGCAGCTCGTCGGGGCCGTCGGCTCCACCGGCACGACCGCGGCCAACGCGCTCGCGGCGCAGGCCGACCTCGTCATCGGCGTGGGCACCCGCTGGTCCGACTTCACGACCGCCTCGCGGACCGCGTTCGCGCGCACCGGGGTCCGGTTCGTCAGCCTCAACGTCGCCGCGTTCGACGCCGGCAAGCACAGCGGCATCCCGCTCGTCGCCGACGCGCGCTCGGGCCTCGAGGCGCTGACCGAGGCCGCCGCCGGCCACCGGGTCGACGACGCCTACACCGACGAGGTCGCCGGGCTGTGGCGCGCCTGGGACGCGCAGGTCGACGCGACCTACGACCCGCCCGCCGAGGTCACCGACGCCCTGGCGCCCGGCCTGCTCACCCAGGGCCAGGTGCTCGGGGTCGTCAACGAGCACACCGACCCGCGCGATGTCGTCCTCTGCGCGGCCGGCTCGATGCCCGGCGACCTGCACAAGCTGTGGCGGGTGCGCGACCGCAAGGGCTACCACGTCGAGTACGGCTACTCCTGCATGGGCTACGAGATCCCCGGCGCCCTCGGCGTCGCGCTCGCCGACGACACCCGCGACGTCGTCGCGATGGTCGGCGACGGCGGCTACCTCATGATGCCGACCGAGCTCGTCGTCGCCGTCCAGGAGCGGGTCAAGCTCGTCGTCGTGCTCGTCCAGAACCACGGCTTCCACTCGATCGGGTCGCTGTCGGAGGGCCTGGGCTCGCAGCGCTTCGGGACCTCGTACGAGTACCGGGGCGCCGAGGGCCGGCTGGACGGCGGACACCTGCCGGTGGACCTCGCGGCGAACGCCCGCAGCCTCGGCGCCCACGTCATCGAGGTGCACTCGCGCGACGAGCTCGTCGCCGCCCTGGCACAGGCCAAGGCGGCTCCGCGCGACGGCGGCCCGGTCGTCATCCACGTCGAGACCGACCCGCGCGTCCACGCCCCGTCGAGCGAGTCGTGGTGGGACGTCCCCGTCGCGCAGGTCTCGTCGCTCGCGTCCACCCAGGGCGCGTCCACCGCGTACCGCCAGGCCAAGGCCGCTCAGCGCCACCACCTCGCCCCGACCCTCCCGAAGGAGACCGCCCGATGAGCCCGTCCACCGTCCGCGTCGGGGTGCTCGGCGTCGGCCTCATGGGCACCGACCACGCCGAGCGCCTCGCGGCCCGCGTGGCCGGTGCCACGCTGGCCGCCGTCGCCGACCCCGACCACGCGCGGGCCCACGAGCTCGCCGACCGCCTCGGGGTGCGCGCCCACGAGGACCCGCTCGACCTCGTGGCCGACGACGCCGTCGACGCCGTCGTCGTCGCCTCGCCGGGCTTCGTCCACGAGGAGCAGGTCCTCGCGTGCCTCGCGGCCGGCAAGCCGGTGCTCTGCGAGAAGCCGCTGACGATGGACGACGCGTCCTCGCTGCGGCTCGTCGAGGCGGAGGCGGCGCTCGGGCGGCGCCTGGTCACCGTCGGGTTCATGCGGCGATTCGACCCCGAGTACGCCCAGGTGCGCTCGCTCCTGGCGGCCGGCGACCGCGGGCGGCTGCTCGTCCTGCACAACGTCCACCGCAACCGGTCGGTCCCCAACGCCGACTTTCGCTCCGAGATGATCGTGCGCGACAGTCTCGTCCACGAGGTCGACTCCTCGCGCTTCCTCTTCGACGACGAGATCGTCGAGGTCACGGTCCTCGCGCCGGCCCCGACGTCGCACGCCGCGCAGGGCGTCCTCGACCCGCAGGTCGCCCTGTTCCGGATGGCCGGCGGCGGGCTCGTCACCAACGAGGTGTTCGTCAACAGCCAGGTCGGCTACGAGGTGCGCTTCGAGGCGGTGGCCGAGCGCGGCTCGCTCACCGCGGGGCTGCACTCGACCGCGCTGCTCGGTACGAGCACGGCCGGGGGCGAGGGGGCGTGGGGCGGTGTCGTCCCGGCCGACTACCGGACCCGGTTCGCCCGCGCCTACGACCTCGAGGTCCAGGCCTGGGTCGACGGCATCCGTTCGGGCACCGGCGCGGTCGGCGCCTCGGCGTGGGACGGCTACGCCGCGACCGCCGTCAGCACCGCCGGGATGGCCTCGCTCGCGTCCGGTGCGCCGGTCGCCGTCACGCTGGCCGAGCGGCCGGCGCTCTACGCCTCGGCTGCTGATCCCGTCGCCGTTCCGTGACGCGGGCGCGGACTCCACATCCGCGGCCGCACCTGACACACTGAATCCACCACTGACACGGACAAGGACCGATACCCGTGAGCTCGACCCCCACCCGCATCACCCACCTCGTCGCCGGCACCCCGTGGGAGGGCACCGCCGAGCGTACGAGCCCCGTCTACAACCCGGCCACCGGGGCGCAGACCGGCGTCCTCGACCTCGCCTCGGCGCAGGTCGTCGGTGACGTCGTCAGCCGAGCCAAGCAGGCCTGGCTCGACGAGTGGCGCGACGCCTCGCTCGCCAAGCGCACGCAGGTCCTGTTCAAGTTCCGCCAGCTGCTCGACGAGCGCAAGGAGGACATCGCCGCGCTCATCACCGCCGAGCACGGCAAGGTCCTCTCCGACGCGGTCGGCGAGGTGACCCGCGGCCTCGAGGTCGCCGAGTTCGCCTGCGGCATACCGCACCTCATGAAGGGCGGCTTCACCGAGAACGCCTCGACGAAGGTCGACGTCTACTCCATCCGGCAGAGCCTCGGCGTCGTCGCCGTCATCAGCCCGTTCAACTTCCCCGCGATGGTGCCGCTGTGGTTCGTGCCCGTCGCCATCGCCTGCGGCAACGCGGTCGTCATCAAGCCCTCCGAGAAGGACCCGTCGGCGGTCAACGCCGTCGCGGCCCTCTGGAAGGAGGCCGGCCTGCCCGACGGCGTGCTCAACGTCGTCCACGGCGACAAGGAGGCCGTCGACGCGCTGCTGACCCACCCGGACGTGCGCGCCGTCTCGTTCGTCGGCTCGACCCCGATCGCGAAGTACGTCTACGAGACCGGGACCGCGCACGGCAAGCGCGTCCAGGCCCTCGGCGGCGCGAAGAACCACATGGTCGTCCTGCCCGACGCCGACCTCGACCTCGCCGCCGACGCCGCCGTCAACGCGGGCTTCGGCTCGGCCGGCGAGCGCTGCATGGCCATCTCCGCGCTCGTCGCGCTCGAGCCGATCGCCGACGAGCTCGTCGGGAAGATCAAGGACCGGATGGGCAAGCTCGTCACCGGCGACGGCACGCGCGGCTGCGACATGGGCCCGCTCGTGACCAAGCAGCACCGCGACAAGGTGGCGTCCTACCTCGACGCCGGCGTCGAGGCGGGCGCGACGCTCGTCGTCGACGGGCGCGAGGGCGACGTCGACGCCGACGGCGACGGGTTCTTCCTGCGCCCCACGCTCTTCGACGACGTGACCCCCGAGATGTCGGTCTACACCGACGAGATCTTCGGACCGGTGCTGTCGGTCGTGCGCGCGAAGAGCTACGACGAGGCCATCGAGCTGATCAACGCCAACCAGTACGGCAACGGCACGGCGATCTTCACCAACGACGGCGGCGCGGCCCGGCGCTTCCAGCACGAGGTCGAGGTCGGGATGATCGGCATCAACGTGCCGATCCCCGTGCCGATGGCGTACTACTCCTTCGGCGGGTGGAAGAACAGCCTCTTCGGCGACACCCACGCCCACGGCATGGAGGGCGTGCACTTCTTCACCCGCGGCAAGGTCGTCACCTCGCGCTGGCTCGACCCGAGCCACGGCGGCATCGAGCTCGGCTTCCCCCAGAACGTCTGACCCGCCCCGCGGTCCCGGCTACACCGCAGTAAGTGACGCTGTGGCGACACTTACTGCGGTGTAGCGCGCGACGGGGACGCGGGTGTGTGGGGTGGCTGGGGCGCGTGGGGCGTGGGTGCATCGTTGTCACTTCGTGACGCCCTCGGGGCCGCTGCCGTGTGGCCCGATCGCGACGGCTGCTCCATCATGAGGGACGGCGCGTGACCTCTGCGCGCGTCACCGGGGACGAGGACGGACGACACATGAGCACGCGCAGGACCCTGCTGCTGACCGCCGCCGTGGCGGTCCCGCTGGCGCTGGGGGGCGCCGGCACCGCCTACGCCGCGCACTACCAGGACCGCGCGCTCCCCGGCAGCACCGTCGCGGGCGTCGACGTCACCGGGATGACCCGCGCCGAGCTGACCGCCGCCGTCCGGCAGCGGGCCGAGGCCCTGCGCGTCACCGTCGACGCCGACGGCACCACCCGGTCCGTCGACCCGGCCGACGTCGGCTACCGGGTCGACGTCGACGCCACCGTCGACGCCGTGCTCGCCGCCGACCACCGCACCTGGTCCTCCTACGCGCGCTCGCTCGTGTCGCACCACGACGTCGCCGCCGTCGTGACGACCGACGACGCGGCCGTGCAGCGCGCCGTCGCCGGGCTCGTCGGCGAGGCCGGCGAGAAGGGGCGCGACGCGCAGGTGCGCCTCGCGTCGAGCAAGAAGTCCTTCACCGTCGTCCCCGCGGTCCCCGGCCGCACCGTCGACCCGGCCAGCTTCCAGGACGTCCTCGAGCGTGCCGCCCGCGCGATGGAGCCCGCGACCGCCCACGTCGACCTCGTCGAGCGCACGCCGGCCGTGACGACGGCCGAGGCCGAGAAGGCCGCGGCCGCGGCGAACGCCGTAGTCCGTACGCCGGTGAGCATCAGCGACGGGTCCGAGAAGCACGCGGCCTCCGCAGCGCGCAAGGCGTCGTGGGTCACCGTCCCCACCACCTCCGACGGCATCGGCGCGCCCGAGGTCGACGCCGCGAAGGTCCGGGCCTGGGTCGACTCGGTCGCCGCCGACGCCAAGCGCTCGCCGACGACCGGCCTGCGGTACGTCGACGCCGACGGCGCGGTTCGCCGGGTCGTCACCGAGGCGGTCGACGGCCGGACCGCCAAGGACACCGGCGCGCTCGCCGAGAAGGTCCTCGCGGCGCTGGGCGCGCACGAGAAGTACGCCGGCAAGCTCGGCTACACGACCGTCCCCGCCACGTGGGAGCAGCGCACCGTCGCTCCCGGCGCGGAGCACCTGGCCTACCCGGCCGCGGTCGGCGAGAAGTGGATCGACGTCAACCTGAGCCGCCACACGATGACCGCCTACGTCGGCGCGAAGGTCGTCTACGGGCCGGTGTCGATGGTCAACGGCGCGAGCGCGACGCCGACCGTCGTCGGCACCTTCCAGGTGTACCTGAAGAACCCGCTGATGACGATGCGGGGCGCCAACGCCGACGGGACGAACTACGAGACTCCCGACGTCCCGTGGACCTCGTTCTTCCACCGCGGGTACGCGCTGCACGGTGCGCCGTGGCGCGACTCCTTCGGGTACGCCGCGTCGCACGGCTGCATCAACCTGCCGGTGCCGGTCGCCAAGTGGGTCTACGACTTCGCCACCGTCGGCACGACCGTCACCACCCACTTCTGACCGGACCCGACCGGACCTGGTCGGCCGGCGCCCCGGCCCGCCCGCGTCAGAGCAGCAGCGCGGCGGCCGCCACCGCCGAGGCCACGAGCACGGCCACGTCGAAGGTGCGCTGGCCGATGCGCCGCACCGTCGCGTAGCCGAGCAGGCCGCCGACGAGCACGAGCGGCGCGAGGAGCGCGGCGCGGCCGGCGTCGGCCGGGTGCAGCAGCCCGAGCCCGACCGAGAACGGCACCTTGACGAGGTTGACGATGAGGAAGAACCAGGCGTTGGTCCCGACGAAGCGCCGCTTGTCGATGCCCGAGGCCGACAGGTAGAGCGTCATGACGGCCCCCGCCGCGTTGGCCGTCATCGTCGCGAAGCCGACCCCCGTCCCGGCGGCCCAGGCGACCGGGCGCCGCTCGTGGACGTCGCTGCCACCGCCGTCGCTGCGCCGCTTGACCCACAGCTGGAGCAGGACGAGCACGAGGAGGATGGCGCCGATGCTGCGGCGCAGCGTCGTGTCGTCGACGACGCCGAGGAACAGCGACCCGAGCACCAGCCCGGGCAGGACGGCCGGCAGGAGCCGGCGGATGAGCGACCAGTCGGCGTCGCGGCGGTAGTGCGCGACCGCGACGAGGTCGCCGACGACGAGCACCGCGAGGATGGCGCCCGTCGACTGCCGGGCCGGCAGCACGGTGGCGAAGATCGCGACGGCGACGACGGCCAAGCCGCCCAGCGCGGTCTTGGAGTAGCCGATGACGACCGCGGCGAGGGCCATGAGCCCGGCCGCGACCACGCCACCACCGAGCAGGACCACCGCCCGGACGCTACCGGGCGCGGCGGCGCCGGGGTCAGCGCGTGCCGAAGTCCTGCGTCCAGTAGATGTAGTAGTCGCCGCCGCCCTGCGAGACACCCACGCCCACGGCCTTGTTGGCGCAGTTGAGGATGTTCTTGCGGTGGCCGGCGCTGTTCATCCACGCGGTGACGACGGCCTTGGGCGTGCGCTGGCCGGCGGCGATGTTCTCGGCGGAGCCGTACGCGTAGTCCTGCGCCCGGATGCGGTCCCAGGGGCTGCGGCCGTCCTTCGAGGTGTGGCTGAAGTAGTTCTTCGTGCGCATGTCGGTGCTGTGCAGGACCGCGGCGTTGCGCAGCGCGGTGCTCGTGCGCAGCGGGGCGCAGCCGACCTTGGCGCGCTGCGCGTTGACGAGCGTGATGACCTCGGTCTGCATCTGGGCGGCCGTGGCGGCGCTCGCGGGCTCGGCGGCGACGACGGCGGCCGGGGTGAGCAGCGCGGTGCAGGCGAGCGCGCGCACGAGGCGGGTACGGGTGGGGCTGGTGCTCATGGTGCTTCCTCGGGGTGGTCGCGCCGGTGGCGCGGTCGGGCCCGCAGGCCGCGCCGGGCAGGGGACGGCGCCCGGCCACCATGCCATGCGCGGGCGGTCGCCCGCACGACGGACGGGTGAGGGGTCGGCCGACCGGCCGACCCCTCACCTTCGCTGCGACGCCCCGCTCAGCGGCGGGTCTTCCGGCGGCGCTGCGCCTTCTTCAGCTCGAGACGGATGATGTCGCGACGGCGGCGACCCTCGACCTTGTTCGGCAGCGAGAGCTCGACGACCTTCCAGTACACCGACGCCGCCTGCTTCCAGAGGCTGCCGGTGACGTAGGGCAGGTCGTGGCGCTGCATGAGGTCGCGGATCTGCGGGGCGATCTCGGCGTACCGGTTGCTCGGCATGTCCGGGAAGAGGTGGTGCTCGATCTGGTGGCTGAGGTTGCCGGTCATCACGTGCATCGCCTTGGTGCCCGAGATGTTGCCGGAGCCGAGCATCTGGCGCAGGTACCACTCGCCACGGGTCTCGCCGTCGATCGAGGTCTTCTCGAAGGTGGAGATGCCGGGCGGGAAGTGGCCGCAGATGATGACCGTGTTGGTCCACACGTTGCGCACGAGGTTGGCGACGACGTTCGCGGTGAGCGTCGTGCGGGCCGAGCCCGTGACGGCCGAGAGCGCGGGGTGGACGAGGTAGTCCTTCGTCGCCTGGCGGCGGATCTTCGCGAGCACCTCGTCGCGGTTCTTGCGGAACTCGGCCTTGTCCTCCTCGCTCAGGCGGTGCTTCTTCGCGAGGTAGCCGCCGAGCTCGAGGTCGTAGGCGGCGATGGAGTACTCGAAGAGCAGCGCGTTGCCCACGTGCCAGATCGGCTGGAAGAGGTAGAAGAGGCTCCACTTCTGGTCCTCGTCGACCCGCAGGATGCCGTAGCCGAGGTCGTTGTCGCGGCCGAGCACGTTGGTGAAGGTGTGGTGGATCTCGTTGTGGCTGTGCTTCCACTGGCTGGCCGGCGAGGCGTTGTCCCACTCCCACGCCGTCGAGTGGATCTTCGGGTCACGCATCCAGTCCCACTGGCCGTGCATGACGTTGTGGCCGATCTCCATGTTCTCGAGGATCTTGGCGACCGAGAGGCCGGCCGTGCCGATCCACCAGGCCGGGCGGAAGCCCTTGACCTTGACGCCGCTGAAGAGCAGCGCGGCGCGCGAGCCCATCTCGAGGTAGCGCTGGACCTTGATGACCTTGCGGATGTAGGCCGCGTCGCGCTCGCCGCGGGAGTCCATGACCTGCTTGCGCAGGGCGTCGAGCTCGTGGCCGATGCCCTCGATCTGCTCGGGGGTCAGGTGCGCGGCCGGGTTGGGGCGGCCGGACTTCTTGAGGGCGGGGCGCTGGGGGCGCGGGGCGTCGGACGCGACGCGCAGGCGCGGGTTGATGCCGTGCGGCTTGCTCGAGCCGTGGGCGGGGGTGCGCTCGGGGGCGAGGGTCATGGGGTGGTCCTTCCGTGGAGGGGTCGGGAGGGCGGTCGGGTGGTCAGAGGTCGAGCTCGCAGGAGCCGGCGACGGCGTTGACGCACGTCTGGACCGGCAGCGGCTCGTCGGACTCGTGGACGGTGACCTCGCCGGTGCGCAGGTCACGGATCGCGCCGGAGCGCATCGGCACGACGCAGCCGAAGCAGATGCCCATCCGGCAGCCGCTCGGCATGAGGACGCCGGCGTCCTCGCCGGCGTCGAGGATGGCCGTGGCGCCGTCGGCCTCGACGATGCGGCTGCTGCGGGCGAAGGTGACGGTGCCGCCCTCGCCGGGCTCGACGACGCTCGGGCGGAAGCGCTCGACGTGGAGGCGCTCGGGGACCCCGGCGTCCGCCCAGTGCTTCTCGGCGGCGTCGAGCAGCGCGGTCGGGCCGCACAGCCAGGTCTCGCGCTCGCGCCAGTCCGGGACGAGGGTGTCGAGGCGGGCGAGGTCGAGGACGCCGTGGACCTCGTCGAGGTTGAGGCTGAGGGCGAGCCGACCGTCGGCGTGGTGCCCGGCGAGCTCGCGGTGGAAGATCACGTCGCGCTCGGAGGGGGCGCAGTGGACGTGCGCGACGTCGGCGAGCTCGCCGAGGTGGTTGCGCAGCATCCCCATGACCGGCGTGATGCCGCTGCCGGCGGTGAGGAAGAGGACCTTGGCCGGCGCCGGCGTCGGGAGGGTGAAGTCACCGGTCGCCTGGTCGAGCATCACGAGGGTGCCCGGGGTGGCATGGCGCACGAGGTGGGTGCTGACCTTGCCCTCCGGGATCGCCTTGGTCGTGATGGCGACGCACCCGGCGGGGATGCCGGCCGCGGCGGTGCCGTCGGCGCGGTGGGTCAGGCTGTAGGCGCGCCAGTGGCGGACGCCGTCGATGTCGACGCCGATCCGGATGTACTGGCCGGGCACGTGCCCGCGCCAGCCGCGGCCCGGGCGGATGACGACCGTCGCGGCGTCGTCGGTCTCGGGACGGACCTCGACGATGCGCCCGCGCAGGTCGGCGCCGGCCCGCATCGGGTCGAGGAGGTCGAGGTAGTCGGCGGGGACGAGCGGGGTGGCGAGGGCCTCGGCGACCCGGCGGGCGCCGCGGGCGAGGCCACCCAGGGGTCCGTCGGTGTGCGCCCCGAGGCGCGGCCGCATGGCCCCGCGGGGGGTCGCTCGGTCGGTGGTGGTGCTCACGTACGCCAGCGTAACCTACGCATCCGTAAGTTACGGCATCGTAGGGTCGCTTCTCAGGAAGCGATCAGCCACGACCCCCACCTGCACTGATTGCGAGTTCCGCCGCTCGACCCGCCCGTCAGCGGCGCGTCGAGCGGCGGAACTCGCAAGAAGTCGGGATGGACGGCGCGACATCGGGTCGAGGTGATTGAGGACCCTGTCGTGGTCGGGTTTCACCTCGACCGGATGTGCGCGACCCCCGCCGGCCGGGGCCGACGGGGGTCGTCGTGGTGTCTGTCGTCGTGGTGCCTGACGCAGTGCCGCAGGTCAGTGGTCGCCGGCCATGAGGCGGCCGATCTCCGTCCGGTCCGCGTCCTTCGCGTCCATCTCGGCGACGACCGCGCCGCCGTGGACGACGGCGATCCGGTCCGAGAGCGAGAGGATCTCGTCGAGCTCGGCCGAGACGAGGAGGACCGCGGCGCCCGCGTCCCGGGCCTCGACGATCCGCCGGTGGATGAACTCGATCGACCCGACGTCGACGCCACGCGTGGGCTGGGCCGCCATGAGCAGCTTGGGCTCGAAGGACATCTCGCGCGCGACGACGACCTTCTGCTTGTTGCCGCCCGAGAGCGACCCCGCGCTCTGCCCGACGCCGCTGGAGCGGATGTCGAACTCCTCGCGCAGCCGCTCGGCGTTCTCGCGGACGGCGTCGAACTGGCGCACGCCGCCCTTCGCGTACGGCGCCTGGTCGAACTCGTTGAGGACGAGGTTGTCGGCGATGGAGTACGACCCGACGATGCCGTGCTTCTCGCGGTCCTCCGGGACGTGGCCGATACCGGCGTGGTGGGTCTGGTGCGGGTTCGCCTTCGTGAGGTCGAGCGAGCCCAGCGCCATCCGGCCGGAGTCGACCTTGCGCATCCCGGCGAGGGCCTCGACGAGCTCGCGCTGGCCGTTGCCCTCGACACCGGCGACGCCGACGATCTCACCGGCGCGCACGGTCAGGCTGAAGCCGTTGACCGCCCCGAGCCCGCGGTCGTCGCGGACGTGGAGGTCCTCGACCTCGAGCACCGTCTCGCCGGGCGTGGCCGCCGCCTTGTCGATGGACAGGACGACCTCGCGGCCGACCATCATCGTCGCGAGCCCGCGGGCGTCGGTGTCCTTGGTCGCGACCTCGCCGACGACCTGGCCCTGGCGCAGGACGTAGACGCGGTCGGCGACGGCCAGCACCTCGCGCAGCTTGTGCGTGATGAAGACGATGGAGGTGCCGGAGTCGGCGAGCTCCTTCATGACGCCGAGCAGCTCGTCGGTCTCCTGCGGCGTGAGCACCGCGGTCGGCTCGTCGAGGATGAGCAGGTCGACCTTGCGCGAGAGCGCCTTGAGGATCTCGACGCGCTGCTGGGTGCCGACCGGCAGGTCCTCGACCGCGGCGTCGGGGTCGACGGCGAGGCCGTGGCGCTGCGAGAGGTCGCGGACCATCCGCCGCGCCGCCTCGAGGTCGAGCACGCCGCCGCCGCGCGTGGTCTCGTGGCCGAGGACCATGTTCTCGGCGACCGTCATGACGGGCACGAGCTGGAAGTGCTGGTGCACCATCCCGATGCCGCGCGCGATGGCGTCCTTCGGGTCCTTGATCGGCGTCGTGTCGCCCTTGACCGCGACCGTGCCGGTGTCGGGCGTGATGAGGCCGAAGATCTGGTTGACGAGGGTCGACTTGCCGGCGCCGTTCTCGCCGAGCAGCGCGACGATCTCGCCGCGCCGGACGCTCAGGCTGATGTCGCGGTTCGCGCGGACCGACCCGAAGGACTTCGAGAGCCCGTCGATGTCGAGCAGCACCTCGCCGACGTTGCCCTCGCCGAAGCCGGACTGCTCCGGCGGCAGGTCGAGGATCGCCTCGTTCGTGACGTGGGCAGCCAGGTGCTCGCGCGAGGTGTCGTGCCCGACCGGTCGCGGGGTGCCCTCGGTGGGCGTGGGGTCGCTCATCACTGGTCCTTCTTGACGTAGGGCTGGCCGGCCGCCGCCGGCCCGCGGACCCGGCCCGCGGCCAGCGCCAGGACGACGAGCGTCGCGACGTAGGGGAGGGTGCCGAGGATCTGCGGCGCGGTGATCGCGCCGACGATGCCGTGGAAGAACCCGGTGCCCTCGCCCTGGCCGAGCCCGGACTGCTGGAGCTGGCTGGCGATCGCGTTGACGAAGCCGAAGAACAGGGCCATGACGAAGGCCCGCAGCGGCCGCCACGCGCCCATGATCATGATCGCGAGGGCGAGGAAGCCGCGCCCGGCGGTGATGCCGCGCTCGAACGAGCTCGAGGCGTCCATCGACAGGTAGACCCCGGCGAGGCCGGCGAGCGAGCCGGCGAGCGTCACGTTGATGATCCGCAGCCGCTCGACGTTGATGCCGGCGGTGTCGGCGGCCGACGGGTACTCGCCGACCGCGCGGGTGCGCAGGCCCCAGCGGGTGTGGAACAGCGAGAGGTGCACGAGCACCGCGGCGGCGATGGCGACGAGCGCGATGGCGCTGCGGCCGCTGAAGAACGTCTCGCCGATGAGCGGGATGCTGCCGAGCACCGGGACGTCGACGTTGGGGATGACGCCCGGCAGGGTCTGGCCCGACTTGAGGTAGAAGGACGTGATGCCGGTGGCGATGATGTTGAGGACGACACCGGCGATGATCTGGTCCATCCGCCAGCGGACGGTCGTCCACGCGAGGAACCCGCCGGCGATGAGGCCGGTGCCGATGCCGGCGAGGACGCCGACGATCATCGAGCCGCTGTAGGCGGCCCCGAAGAAGCCGGCGAACGCGGCGAGGAGCATCTGCCCCTCGATGCCGATGTTGACGACGCCGGAGCGCTCGCCGATGACGCCGACGAGCGCGGCGAGGACGAGCGGGATCGCGTAGCCCCACGCGGCGCCGAACATCGACGGCGCGATGTCGTTCTTCGCGTAGTAGAAGACGTACGAGGCGACGAGGACGGCGGCCGCGATGGCCAGCGTCGTGCGGTTCTTCTGCACCCAGGCCATGCTCAGCTCCCCCAGCTCGTCGAGGCGACGCTCACCTTGGCGGCGCGGCTGCGGAAGAGCCACTTGCCGAGGACGGGGATCGACACCATGAGGAGGATGACGGCGAGGAGGACGTCGACGATCTCGGGCGTGATGCCGCTCGGGAGGTCGGGCGTCTGGGTCGCGAACTGCAGGCCGGCGGCGCCGGTGCGCAGGATGCCGACGAGGAACGCGGCCGGGATCGTCGCGAGCGGGTTGGCCCGGGCGAGCAGCGCGATGGTGATGCCGTCGAAGCCGAGCGTGCCGACGATGGCCGGCTCGAACCGGAAGAGCGTGCCCTCGGCCTCGAGGGCGCCGCCGAGCCCGGCGAGGCCGGCGCCGAGCGCGAGCGAGAGGACGGTGATGGCCGGGATCGAGATGCCCGCGTAGCCGGCCGCGCTCTTGTTCGCGCCGACGGTGTTGAGCTTGAAGCCCAGGGTGGTGCGCGTGAGCATCCACCAGCACGCGACGGCGAGGACGACGGCGACGAGGAACCCGACCGGGACGCCGCCGACGGCGCCGATCTGGCTGGACTCGGGGATCGCCTCGGTCTGCGGGATGCCGCTGGTCTTCGAGGACTCCGCCTGCAGCGGGCCGACGACGAGCCAGAAGGTGACGCCCGCGACGATGTAGTTGAGCATGATCGTCGAGATGACCTCGTGCACCCCGCGCCAGGCCTTGAGGACGCCGACGAGGACCCCGACGAGCGCGCCCGCCACGAGCCCGGCGAGCATGCCGAGGAGCGCGCCGAGCCAGCCCGCCCCGCCCGCGGCGTAGGCGACCCACGCGCCCGCGATGGCGCCGGTGGCGAACTGTCCCTGGCCGCCGATGTTGAACAGCCCGACCCGCAGCGGCAGGACGACCGCGAGCCCCGTGAGGACGAGCGGCGCCGTCTTCTGGAGCGTGCGCGTGTACGCGTCGTTCTGGAAGGCCTCCTTGAACAGCGTCGTGTACGCGTACCAGGGGTCCACGCCCTGGTAGCGGATGAGCGCCGCGCCCACGAGGAGCGAGATGAGGAGGGCGACGACGATGACGACGCCGCTCTGGTGGCTGACGAGGAACGCGAGAGCCCCGCCCCGGTCGCGCTGCTGCGGATCCTCGGCGGGCGGCGGCGGAGTCTTCTCCGCCGTGCGGGTGTCGGACATGGGTCTCCAATGACTCGGGGTGCCCACAGTGTGGCCCGAGGGCCCGGTGGGCGGAAGTGCGGGGGTGCCCGACGCGCGGGCGTGCTCTGGGCAGGTTCTGCCGAGGGCGGGGCGGCCGAGGGCGGGGCGGCGCCGACGGCGACCGACGTGCCGAGGGGGCGGGCATCCGGTCGGGATGCCCGCCCCCTCGGGCGGGTGGTCAGCGGCGCTGACCGGTGACCGCGTCGGTCAGAGGGTGACGCCGGTCTTCAGCGTGCCGGCCTCCATCTGCTTGACGATGTCGGCGACCTTGGTCTTGACGTCCTCGGGGATCGTGGCGTCGAAGTCGTGGAACGACGACAGGCCCGCCTGGCCGAGGGTCTGGATGCCGGAGAACTCGCCGTCCTTGGCCGTCTTGATGGTGTCGGTGACACCCTTCGAGATGAGCTTCTCGGCCGAGGTGATGAGGCACGGCTGCGCGGCGGGGACGGTGTCCCACTGGTCGGTGTCGACACCGATGCAGAACTTGTCGGTGCCCGCACCGGAGGCCTTCGCGACCTCCTGGAGCGCGCCGTTGCCGGTGTTGCCGCCGGCGCCGAAGATGATGTCCGCGTTCTGCGCGAGCATCTTGCGCGCCTCGCCGCCGCCCCACACCGGGTCGTTGAACGCGTTGTCGCCGGCGGGGTGGTAGACGGTGGTGACCGAGACCGACGGGTTGGCGGCCTTGGCGCCCGCCTCGAAGCCCTTGGCGTACTTCTGGACCGGCGGGATCTCGAGGCCGAGGACCTGGCCGAGCTTGTTGGTCTTGGTCATCAGGCCCGCGAGGTAGCCCGCGCCGTAGCCGGCCTGGTCCTCGGGGAAGATCAGACCGGTGAGGTTCTTCTCGGTCGTGCCCTCGGGGTAGCCCTGGTCGACACCGATGAACTTGGTGTCGGGGGAGGCCTTGGCCGCGGCGACCGTGGCGTCGGTCATGAGGAAGCCGACCGTGACGACGACGTCGTACTTCTTGTTGGTGAACTGGGCCATGTTGGCCGCGTAGTCCTTGGCGTCCTGCGTCTCGATGTACTTGTAGAAGCCGTTGGTCTCGGCCTGAGCGGCCTTCGCGCCCTCGTGCGCCGACTGGTTGAACGACTTGTCGTCGACCTTGCCGGTGTCGGTGACCAGGCCGATGCAGAACACGTCGGCGCTCGCGCAGTTCGAGTCGTCGGTCGGGGCGCCGGCCGCGGCCGAGCCGGAGGCCGAGCTGCCGGACCCGGAGGTGCCGGTGCTGCCGCCACAGCCCGCGAGGGCCAGGGCGAGCGCCGCGGGGACCGCGACGAGGTAACGCGAAGACTTCATGGAGGATCTCCTCGAGAGGGCTGTACAGACGAGCAGATGCTACGGCCAGAAACGCCTCTCGCCGCACGCCGCCGGGCTTCGTTGCGGGGTCGTTACCAGAGGTCCCCGTCCCTCACCACCCGGGCGCGGCGGACCACCCGGCGTCGACGGTGACGGTGGTGCCCGTGATGCCGGACGCGCCCGGTGAGGCGAGGAAGGCGACGGTCGCGGCGACCTCGTCGGGGTCGACGGGCCGCCCGAGCGCCGAGGCCGCCCGCCACCGCGCGACGCCCTCGGGCCACGCCTCGGCGAGCCCGTCACGGTCGACCAGGCCCGGCGCGACCCCGACGACGCGCACGCCGCGCGGCCCGGCCTCGTGCGCCGCCGCCCCGACGAGGTGGTGCAGCGCGGCCTTCGCGACGGCGTAGGGGGCGTGGGTCGGCATCGCCCGCAGCCCCTCGATCGAGCCGACGACGACGACCACGCCGCCGGCGCCCATCCCGGCCGCGGCCTGGCGCAGGAGCACGGCGGTCGGGCGCAGGCCGGCCCGGTGGTAGCCGTCCCACGCGGCGGCGTCGAGGTCGTCCCACGCGAGGTGGTGCTGGGGGAAGGCGTTGAGCACGACGACGTCGGGGGCGCCGAGCGCGTCGGTGCAGCGCCCGAGCAGGTCGGCGCAGGCGGCGTCGAGGTCGGCGGGGGCCTCGAGGTCGAGGTCGGCGTGGAGGCCCAGCGCCCGCCGGCCCAGCCCCTCGACGCCGGCGACGACGGCGCGTGCCCCCGCCTCGTCGCCGCGGTAGTGGACGGCGACGTCGTGCCCGGCGCTCGCGAGGGCCCGGGCCACGGCCGCGCCGAGCCCGCCGCTCGCGCCGGTGACGAGTGCGGTCACCGCATCCGCCCGACCGGCTGCTCGCGGGTCAGGGTGCGGATCTCCTCGCCGAACTGCGGGTACTGCGCGACGAGGTCGTCGCGGCGGCCGAGCTCGAAGTGCTCGGGACGGAAGGCCGGGGCGCACCAGCAGGACAGGAGCGTCCACCAGCCGAGGGTCGTCGCGCCCATCCACGTGTTCCTGCGGACGAGGACCTGAGAGTGCTCCCCCCCGACGTAGTTGAGGACGCCGGATCCACCGGGCCGCAGCCGCAGCAGCGCGGCCGGCGCGCCACCGAGCCACTGCCAGCCCTCGTCGATCGTGAGCCGGTGCATCGCCGAGAACCCGTCGGGCCGGTTGGTCAGCAGCACGGTGATCGCGTTGAGGCCCTGGGTCCGGGGCCCGGCGACGTACCAGGCGCCCTCCTCCGGGATCGGGACCATGCCCAGCCGGTCGATGACCTCCTCGGCGCTCTCGTCCGGTGGGTCGACCTGGAGGACGCCTGCCGCCGCGCTCACGAGGCCTCCGCGGCCGCCCGGGCGCTGGCCCCGACCTCGCGGGCGCGCGCGAGGAGGGCAGGAGTGTCGACGCGGGTGCTGCGCCCGTCGCGCACGACGACCTCGCCGTCGACGAGGACGTCGGTGACGTCGGCGCGACCGGCCGCGAAGACGAGGAGCGCGTGCACGTCGTGCACCGGCGTGAGGTGCGGCTTCTCGAGGTCGAGGAGGACGAGGTCGGCCCGCTTGCCGACCTCGACCGACCCGACGACGTCGCCGAGGCCGAGCGCCCGGGCCCCGTCCATCGTCGCCGCGCGCAGCACGGCGTGGGCGCTCGCGACGTCGGGACGGCCGCTCGTCAGGCGGGCCAGGAGCGCGGCCTGGCGCATCGCCTGCCACATGTCGAGGTCGTTCGAGCTCGAGCAGCCGTCGGTGCCGATGCCGAGGCGGACCCCGCTCTCGCGCACCGCCTCCCACGGCAGGGCGCCGCTCGCGAGCTTCTGGTTGGAGCCGGCGCAGTGCGCGACGGCGGCGCCCGCGGCGGCCAGGCGCTCGCGGTCGCTCGCCGAGAGGTGCACGCCGTGGCCGACGACGAGCGGGAGGTCGCCGTCGAGCCAGCCGGCCCCGGCGAGGACCTCGGTGGGGGTCGCGCCGTAGCGGGCCGCGACGTCGTCGTTCTCGGCGGCGTTCTCCGAGACGTGGGTCGTCAGCAGGGCGGGCCCGCCGTCGCGCACCTCGCGCAGCGTGGCGAGCACCTCGGCGAGGTTCTCGGGGGAGCAGGTGTACGTCGCGTGCGGCATGGCCGACACGGGCACCGCCGGGCCGCCGAGCGCCGCCATCGCCGCCGGCCAGGCGCGCATCAGGGCGAGGCGCTCCTCCCAGGCGAGGCCGTCGGGGCCGGGGCCGTCCATGAAGACCGGGCCGATGACGTGCCGGCTGCCCGCCGCGACGGCGCCCCGGTGGGCGGCCTCGTGGTGGAAGTACATGTCGAGCTGCGTGGTGCAGCCGCCGAGCAGCGACTCCAGCGCCCCGAGCGTCGCGCCGAGCTCGACGGTCGGTGGGTCCATCACCGCGCCCTCGGCCGCCCACACGCGGGTGAGGAAGCCCTGGAGGTCGACGTCCTCGGCGAGCCCGCGCAGCAGCGTCATCGGCAGGTGGGTGTGGAGGTTGACCAGGCCCGGCATCAGCAGCCGGCCGCGGGCCTGGAGGACCTCGTCGCCGTCGACCGGGCCGTCGGCCGCCGGCCGGACCTCGGTGACCGTGCCGTCCTCGACGACGACGGTCGTGTCCCGCAGGACGGTGTCGGTGTCGTCGACCGTGACGACGTACGCGGCGCCGTCGATGACCAGCCGGCTCATCCGGCGTCCTCCTCGCTGAACGTGGCCCGGGTGTGGACGAGCTCGTCGAGGACGGCGAGCACCGCGTCGCGGCTGCGGGCCAGCACCGCGTCGATCTCGGCCATGGTGATCGGCTCGTCGGCGTCGCCGACCCCGGTCGCGGGGTTGACGACGAGCGAGACCGCCGCGTAGCGCAGGCCGGCCTCGCGGGCGAGGGTGACCTCGGGGACGCCGGTCATCCCGGCGACGTCGCCGCCGGCGAGGCGGGCCAGCCGGATCTCGGCGGCGGTCTCGAAGCGCGGCCCCTCGAAGGCGGCGTAGACCCCGCCGTCGCGCATCGGCCGGCCGACCGCCGCGGCGGCGTCGAGCAGCTCGCGGCGCAGCGCCGGGTGGTAGGGCGCCGAGACGTCGACGTGGACGACGCCCTCGGGGCCCGAACCGTCGAAGAAGGTGAGCGGCCGCTGCTTCGTGAGGTCGAGGAAGTCGTCGAGGCAGACGAGGTCGCCGGGGGCGAGGTCGGGGTCGATCGAGCCGGTGACGTTGACGGCCACGACGTCCTCGACGCCGAGGTCGGCGAGCGCGCGGATGTTCGCGCGGTAGTTGACGAGGTGCGGCGGCACCGAGTGGCCCGGGCCGTGCCGGGTGAGGAAGACGACCGGCAGCCCGTGCCAGCGGCCGCGGGTGACCCGCGCCGGGCCCCACCGGGTGTCGACGGTCTCCTCGGTGCGGTCCTCGAGGGCCTCGAGGTCGTAGAAGCCGGTCCCGGCGACGACGGCGAGGGGCGGGCGGCTCATGCTCCCGAACGCTACCGCCCGGTCACGGACGGCGGCCACGCGAGCGGTCCGGGCGGTGGCAGGATGCCGCTCCATGGGTGAGGTGGCGCTGGCGGCGACCGGTCCGGTGTCGCTCGCGGCGGGCCGGGCCCTCGCCGACGCCGGGGGCAACGCCGTCGACGTCGCCGTCGCCGCGGCGCTCGCCGCGATGGCCACCGAGCCGGGCATCGTCTCGCTCGGGGGCGGTGCCTTCGTGTCGGTCTGGGGCCCCGCCGGCGAGCCCGTCCTCGTCGACGGCACGGTCGAGATGCCGGGCCGCGGCCTGTCCCGCGAGGCGTTCGGGCAGGGCGTGCGCGAGGTCCACACCGAGTACGGGGGCGGCGTGACGATGTTCGCCGGCCACGGGTCGGTGGCGACCCCGGGCGCCGCGTCGGCGTGCGAGGACGTCGTGACCCGCTTCGGGTTGGCGGGATGGTCCGACGTCGTGGCCCCGGCGGCCGCCGCCTGCCGCGACGGGTACCCGATGGGGGGCGCGGCCGCCCGCTACCTCGGCTTCGTCGCGGGCAGCCTCTTCGGCGCCGACCCCGAGGCGCACCGGGTCGTCACCCGCGACGACGGCTCGCCGCTGCGCGCCGGCGACGTCACGACGAACCCGCTGCTCGCCGACGTCCTCGACCTCGTCGGGCGCGACGGCGCCTCCGTCCTCACGACGGGCGAGGTGGGTCGGGCGATGGTCGCCGACATGGCCGCGCACGGTGGGCTCGTGACCGCCGACGACGTCGCCGCCTACCGCGTCCTCGAGCGCGACCCGGTGCGCCGCACCGTCGGCGACTGGGACCTCGCCGCGAACCCGCCTCCGTCGGTGGGCGGTCCGATGCTCGCCGTGATGCTCGGCGAGCTCGCGCGGCGCGGCTCCTACGACTGGGACGACGTGCTGGCCGTCCAGCTCGCCGTGCTGCGCTACCGGCTCGAGGTCCACGACGTCTCGCCCGACCTCGACGCCGCGGGGCACGCGCTCCTGTCCTCGGTCGACCGCCACGGCCTCGCCGGCCTGCCGACCTCGGCCTCCACCGCGCACGTCTCGGCCGTCGACGCCGACGGGCTCGCCTGCGCCGTCACGGTGTCGGCGGGCTACGGCGCCGGCATCACGGTGCCGGGCACGGGGATGCTCCTCAACAACGCGCTCGGGGAGCCGGAGCTCAACCGGCTCGGCCTCCACGCGCTGGCGCCCGGCACGCGGCTCGCGTCGAACATGGCACCGACGACCGGTCGCACCGCCGACGGCCGCGTCATCGCCGTCGGGTCCCCCGGGGCCGACCGCATCACGACCGCCCTCATGCAGGTGCTTGGCCAGGGGTGCCTCCACGGTGCGGACCTGACGACCGCCATCGAGGCGCCGCGGCTGCACGTCCGGTTCGACGCCGGCGGCCGGCCCGTCGTCGAGCACGAGTCCGACCCGGCCATCACCGCCGCGGTGCACCGGGCCGGCCTGGCGGCCACCGACCACGGCGCCCTCTCGATGTACTTCGGCGGGGTCGGGGCCGCGTACCGGCACGCCGACGGCGCCCTCAGCGCGGCCGGCGACCCGCGGCGCGAGGCCGCGGTGGCCGTCCTCGGTCACGGCTGAGCCGGCGAACGGGGCCGTCGGCCGACCCGCTCGTGACCTGCGGGTCAGCAGTTGGCAAAGAATCGCGTGGGTTGCCCTCTGCCCTATTCCCACAGCGCCGGATCCGTGGTTGCCTGTCGCCACCGTTGTTCAGACGCAGGCAGGTGCGTCGCGGGGAAGACAGGACACCGATGAGACATCCCCTCTCCCACAGGTCGGGGCGCGTCGCGCTCGCCGGCCTGGCCGCCGCAGCCCTCACCACGGGGTCGTTCGGAGCCTCGGGCGCCGTCGCGAAGGGGCCCGCTGACCCGGGTCTCCTGCGCGAGAAGGCCCCCCAGGCCACTCTCCAGAAGACCGAGGTCAAGGAGACCCCCTCGGCCACCACGACCGAGAAGAAGCTCGGCCAGCACGACGTGCAGCTGCTCGAGAAGGCGGAGGCGGCCGGCACCAAGCGGGTCACCCTCATCATGGCCGTCGACAAGGGCACGACGAAGCAGGTCGCCGCGTCCATCCGCGCCCAGGGCGGCTTCGTCGGCATGACCAACGACAAGGTCGGCTACGTGCGGGCCAGCGTCCCCACGAAGGCCGTCCCGGGTGTCGCGGCGCTCGCGAAGGTCCGCGCCGTCGACCTCGACGAGTCGGTCAAGCTCCCCACGCCGGGGGCCGAGGGCAAGGCCGGCGCCGTGCGCACCCTCGCGGGCCCGGGGAAGTCCACGCCGAACGCCAACCCGTACATGCCGACCCGCGAGACCGGGTCCGTGGACTTCAAGAAGGCCAACCCGAAGTGGGACGGCCGCGGCGTGACCATCGGTGTCCTCGACTCGGGTGTCGACCTCGACCACCCGGCCCTGGCCACGACCTCCACCGGCGAGCGCAAGATCGTCGACTGGGTGACGGCCACCGACCCGATCTTCGACGGTGACGCCACCTGGCGACCGATGCTGACGCAGGTGGAGGCCACCCCGTCGTTCACCCTCACGGGTGTCGGCACCTATCGGGCGCCCAAGAGCGGTTCCTTCTACTTCAGCCGCTTCTCCGAGTCGATCACCGCGGCGAGCGAGCCCGGCGGCGACGTCAACCGCGACGGAGACACCACCGACCGGTTCGGCATCCTCTACGACGCGACGACCCACGACATCTGGGTCGACAGCAACCTCGACAACGTCTTCTCCGCCGACGAGCTCATGCGGCCGTACAACGAGAAGTACGACATCGGCCACTTCGGCGTCGACGACCCGTCGACCGACATCGTCGAGAGCATGCCGTTCGTCGTCGAGTACCGCGAGGACGTCGACATGAGCCCCTACGGCGGGCCCTACGTCGGGACGACCGCGGACTTCGTCAACATCGGCATCGTCGAGGACGCGCACGGCTCGCACGTCGCGGGCATCGCGGCCGGGCACAGCCTGTTCGGCGGCAGGATGGACGGCCAGGCGCCCGGCGCCAAGATCGTCTCCTCGCGCGCCTGCACCTGGGGCGGCGGCTGCACCAACGCGGCGCTGACCGACGGCATGGTCGACCTCGTCGCCAACCGCGGCGTCGACGTCGTCAACATGTCGATCGGTGGCCTCCCGGCCCTCAACGACGGCGCGAACGCCCGGGCGGAGCTGTACAACCGGCTCATCGACGTCTTCGGCGTCCAGCTGTTCATCTCGGCCGGCAACTCCGGCGCCGGCATCAACACCGTCGGTGACCCGTCGGTCGCGACCGACGTCGTGAGCGTCGCCTCCTCGGTCTCGAAGGAGACCTGGCTGGCCAACTACGGCTCGCAGGTGTCGAGCAAGCTCGCGCTGCACAACTACTCCTCGCGCGGCCCGCGCGAGGACGGCGGCTTCAAGCCGAACATCATGGCGCCGGGCTCGGCCATCTCGACCGTGCCCCAGTGGCTCAAGCAGCCCGACCTCGCCGAGGCCGGCTACACGCTGCCGATCGGCTACGCGATGTTCAACGGCACGTCGATGGCCTCCCCGCAGGCCGCCGGCTCCGCCGCGCTCCTGCTCTCGGCCGGCTTCCAGACCCAGACGCCGATCACCCCGAAGCAGCTGCGTGAGTCGATGTACACCAGCGCCGACTACCAGAAGAAGCTCGAGGCGGTCGGCCAGGGCACCGGCCAGACCGACGTCCCCGGTGCGTGGAACCTGCTCAAGAAGCGGTCGAACGTCCGCGGCGAGTACACCACCACGGCCCCGGTCTGCACCGCCCTCTCGGGCTTCCTCACGACCCCGAACCAGGGCACCGGCCTCTACGTCGACTGCCCCGCCGGCCAGGGTGGCCTCAAGGTGGGCCAGACCAAGCGGTACACCGTCGAGGTCGCGCGGACGACGGGCACCTCGCAGCGGGTCAAGCACACGGTCCGCATCATCGGCAACGACGGGACCTTCTCGGCGCCGTCCTCGGTGCGCATCGGTCGCGGCGGCGAGGTCTCCATCCCGGTGACCACGAAGGTCAAGACCCGTGGGCTGCACTCGGCGATCCTCGAGATCGACGACCCGACGACCCGGCTGGTCGACCACCGCGTGATGCTCGCGGTCGTCGCCTCGACCGACGTCACGAAGCCGTCGTACTCGACGGTCACCCGCGGCACGGTCGAGCGCAACCTCTTCAAGCGGGTCTTCGTCACGGTCCCCGAGGGCGCCAAGGCGCTCCAGGTGAACCTGTCGGGCATCGCCACGAAGAGCCAGGTCCGCTGGATCGCGTTCAACCCGTACGGCGTCCCGGTCGACACCACGTCGACGCCGTTCTGCTACACGAACTACAGCGACCCGGCCACCTGCAAGCCGCAGTCCCGGGCCTACGCCAACCCGATCCCGGGCGTGTGGGAGCTGCTCGTCGAGTCGCGGCGCACCTCGCCGTTCCTCGACAACCCGTTCGTGCTGACCGCGGCCGTCCAGGGCCTCACGGTCGACCCGGAGACCCAGACCGTCGACGCCCCCGTCGGTGAGTCGACCCCGGTCTCCTGGACGGTGAAGAACGACTTCGGCACCGTGACGGTCAACCCGCGCGGCGGCTCGCTCGGCTCGGCCCACGCCGAGCGCGCGACCATCGCCGACGGCGACCAGGCCACGTACGAGGTCGTCGTGCCGGAGGGCGCGACCCGCCTCGACGCGGCGATCGGCAACACCTCGGACCTCAGCGCCGACCTGGACCTCACGGTCTACGACGCCGACGGCAACCAGGTGGCGCAGTCGGCCGACGGCGACTCGGAGGAGGCGGTCTCGATCGCCAACCCGGCGCCCGGCACCTACACCGTCGTCATCGACGGCTACTCGGTCCCGGCGGGCACGACGGAGTACGACTACCGTGACGTGTTCTTCAGCCCGGCCCTCGGCACGCTCGACGTGCCGTCGGGCTCGGTCACCCTCGCGGGTGGGGCCTCGGTCACGGTCAACGGGGCCATCTCGCCCGACGCCGCGGCCGAGAACGGTCGTCAGCTGTTCGGGGAGATGAACCTGCTCTCCACGGAGGGTGCGGTCCTCGGGACGGGCTCGGTGCTCGTCTCGGCTCCGGCGCAGAGCTGACGCACGCGTCGCACGGAGGGCCCCGCGGGTACGTCCCGCGGGGCCCTTCCGCGCGCCGTGGGCGTGCCACCGGCCGCGGCCGGTCCCGTGCGAGAGTGCCGGGGTGAGCGCGCCGCCCGAGGACACCTCCCCGTCGCAGCACCGCGAGGTCCTGCGCCTGGCCCTGCCGGCCTTCCTCGCCCTCGTCGCCGAGCCGCTCTTCCTCCTCGTCGACTCGGCCATCGTCGGGCGGCTGGGCGTCGAGCCGCTCGCCGGCCTCGGGGTCGCGAGCGCCGTGCTGCTGACCGCCGCCAACGTCTTCGTCTTCCTCGCCTACGGCACGACGAGCGTCGTCGCGCGCCGGCTCGGGGCGGGCTCGCGCGAGGGTGCGGTGTCGGCGGGGCTCGACGGCACCTGGCTCGCGGTCGGGCTCGGCGTCCCGACCGCCCTGCTCGTCGCCCTCCTCGCCCGGGACCTCTCGGGCGCCTTCGGGGCCTCCGCGGCCGTCGTCGACGAGGCCACCACCTACCTCGCGGTCTCGGCGGTCGGGCTCCCCGCGATGCTCGTCGTCCTCGCGACGACCGGGGTGCTGCGGGGCCTGCAGGACACCCGCACCCCGCTCGTCGTCGCGGTCGGTGGGTTCGGGGCCAACGCGCTGCTCAACCTCTGGTTCGTCCACGGGCTCGGCTGGGGCATCGCCGGGTCAGCGTGGGGGACCGTGCTCGCGCAGTGGGGGATGGCCCTCGCGCTCGGGTCGGTGCTCGTCCGCGAGGCCCGGCGCGCCCGCCTGCCGCTGCGGGCCCATCCCGGCCGCGTGCTCGCGGCAGCGCGCGGCGGCGTGCCCCTGCTCGTCCGCACGCTGGCGCTGCGCGCGGTGCTGCTCCTCACGACGTGGGTCGGCGCCGGCTTCGGGGACGTGCCGCTCGCGGCCTACCAGGTCACCGCGACGCTCTGGTCGTTCCTCGTCTTCGCCCTCGACGCCCTCGCCATCGCGGCGCAGGCCATCACCGGGCGCACGCTCGGTGCGGGCGACGTGGCGCGGACGCGGGCGGCGACGCGGCTCATGGTGCGTTGGGGCGTGCTCGGCGGTGTCGTGCTCGGGGTGCTGGTCCTCGCGGTCCGCCCGTGGGTGGGGGCGTGGTTCACGCCGGACCCGGCCGTGCAGGCGGCCGTCGCGGCGGGCCTGACCGTCGTTGCGCTCCAGCAGCCGCTGTCGGGGTTCGTGTTCGTCGTGGACGGCGTCCTCATCGGTGCGGGCGACGGGCGCTGGCTCGCGGTGGCGATGGTCGCGACGCTCGTGGCCTACGTCCCGGTCGCCCTCGGCGTGCGGGCGGCCGCGGACTGGCTCCTCGAGGGGGGCAGCGTCCTCGGGCAGGAGCACGCCCTCATCTGGCTCTGGCTGGCCTTCACGGCGTTCATGGCGGTGCGCGGCACCCTGCTCTGGCTGCGGGTGCGCACCGACCGGTGGATGGTGACCGGCGCGCCCCGCTGACCGGGCCCCCTCTTCCGCGAACGCGTGTGAACCCGCCGGGGACGCCCGGCGGTTCCACACGCGTTGGCGGACGGGACGGGGCGGAGGAGGGGGTGCGGGGGCGCTCAGGCGAGGCCGAGCGCGCGCGCCTCCTCCCACAGCTCGTCACGGACGTCGGGGTGGGCGGCGTCGCGGATGATGTGCCGGCACTGGCCGCGCTGGTCGTACCCGAAGAGCTCCGCGGCGCCCTGCTCGGTGACGATCGCGGTCTGCTGCACGCTCGTCACGGGCTCGTCGAGGAGCGGGACGACGGTGGAGCAGTTCGCCTTCGGGTGCCACGAGCGCAGCGCGATGAAGGACTGCCCGCCCGGCGAGTGCAGCGCCCCGACGACGAAGTCGGTCTGGCCGCCGAAGCCCGAGTGGATGCGCGCGTCGATGCGCGAGGCGTTGGCCTGGCCGAAGAGGTCGACCTCGAGCGCGGAGTTGACCGAGGTCATCCGGCGCTGGTGGGCGATGAGGCCGGGGTCGTTCGTCGTCTCGGTCCTGGTCATCCGCACCCGCGGGTTGCCGTCGACCCAGTCGTAGAGGTCCTGGGAGCCGAACAGGAACGACGTCGTCAGCGGGTGGTCGCGGTCGAGCGCGCCGGCCCGGTCGAGGGCGACGACGCCGTCGGAGAACATCTCGGTCCACACGCGCAGGTCGCGCCGGCCGGTCAGGGCCGCGATCGTCGCGTCCGGGATGCCGCCGATGCCCGCCTGGATGGTCGCGCCGTCGGGGACGCGCGCCGCGATGCGCTCGCCGATGAGCCGGCTGTCGTCGTCGGGGACGAGCGGCTGGTGCGTCGGCAGGGGCGCCGAGACCTCGACGGCGAGGTCGACCGCCTCGACCGGGAGCAGGGCGTCGCCGCCGGTGTAGGGCATCCGGTCGTTGACGACCGCGACGACGAGGCCGGAACGGGCGCGGCAGGCGTCGATGGCCGCCGGGAGGACGTTGACCTCGATGCCGAGCGAGAGCATCCCGTCGCGCGGCGGTGCGCAGTGGACGACGACGACGTCGGGGGCGAGCGGGCCGCCGTAGAGCACGGGGACGAGCGAGAGCCGGCTCGGGACGTACGAGAGGTTCGAGTGCCGGCGCATCCCGCCGCCGACGAAGCAGGTCTCGGCGGTGACCCCGGGCCGGTCCGGGATCCCCGGTGGCGCGTTGAGGGCGTGGAGGACGTACTCCTGGCGTCCCTCGTCGAGGACCCGGACGGCCTCCCAGGGCACGGCCACGTTGCCGGAGACGACGACGCGGGGGACCCCCGGGAGGGCGGCGAGGTGGCGGCCGAGCTGGTCGAGCGTGACTGTCCGCACGGCACCCATCATGGCCCGTCCGGGGCGCGCGCACACGGCAGGTGAGGCTGTCCTGACCCCTTCCGGCCACGCGGTGGCGGGCCTAGCGTGGACGCCATGTGCCGCAACATCCGCCAGCTCCACAACTTCGAGCCGCCCGCGACGAGCGAGGAGGTGCGGGCCGCCGCGCTCCAGTACGTGCGCAAGGTGAGCGGGTCGACGCGGCCGTCGCAGGCCAACGAGGAAGCCTTCGCCCGGGCCGTCGACGAGGTCGCGCACGCCACCGCGCACCTGCTCGACGCGCTCGTCACGCAGGCCCCGCCCAAGGACCGCGAGGTGGAGGCGGCCAAGGCCCGCGCCCGCGCGGCGGAGCGCTACGGCCGCACCGGCTGACACCGGTGTCCGGCAGGTCGGGCGGGCCATGACGTGATGCAGATGCCTCCCGTCGCCTGTGGACCGTGACACGCCCGAAACTTTCTGTCGCGCACAGGGGGTGGACGGAGACGTCGCAGGTCAGGGCCGTGCGGTGCGGTCCGTCGGGGCGTCGTCCACAGGGTTCTCCACCGACGGTGCACAACTCCGCCCGGCGTTTTCCCCACCTTGTCCACACTCTGTCCACAGCCGTTCGGCGCCGGGGTTGGAGGTCGCCGCCCGCAGGTCCTACGGTGACTCGGACGTCCCGGTGTCGGTGCCTTCTGGTGGGGTGAGCACCAGGCCGACGGACGTCGCGCAGGCGGTCCGCTCGGGGTCGCACGGACCGGTCCAGGAAGGGGCGCACGGGTGAGCATCGCGGAGCTGAGCGAGGCCTTCTCCGTTCCCAGCGACCGCCCGGACGAGCGGGTCCCGCCGCAGGACCTCCACGCCGAGCAGTCGGTCCTCGGCTCGATGCTCCTCGACAAGGACGCCATCGCCGACTGCCTCGAGGAGGTCAAGGCCCACGACTTCTACCGGCCGGCCCACGAGGCGATCTTCGACGCCGTCCTCGACCTCTTCGGCCGCGGCGAGCCGGCCGACGCCATCACCGTCGCCGACGAGCTCTCCAAGCGCGGCGACCTGACCCGCGTCGGCGGGCAGGCGTACCTCCACCAGCTGATCCAGTCGGTGCCGACCGCCGCCAACGCCGGCTACTACGCCGAGATCGTCCACGAGCGGGCCGTGCTGCGCCGCCTCGTCGAGGCCGGGACGCGCATCGTCCAGATGGGGTACGCGCAGGGCGAGGGCGACATCGACGACATCGTCAACCGCGCCCAGGCCGAGGTCTACTCGGTCGCCGAGAAGCGCGGCGGCGAGGACTACCACGCGCTCGGCGAGCTGCTCAACGAGACGATGGAGGAGATCGAGGCCGCCTCCGGTCGCACCGACGACCTCATCGGCGTCCCGACCGGGTTCATCGAGCTCGACGAGCTGACCCACGGCCTGCACCCCGGCCAGATGATCGTCGTCGCCGCGCGACCGGCGGTCGGCAAGTCGACGCTCGGCATCGACATCGTCCGGGCGGCCGCCATCAAGCACGGGATGGCCGCGGCCGTCTTCTCCCTCGAGATGAGCCGCACCGAGATCACGATGCGCATCCTCTCGGCCGAGGCGACCATCCAGCTCCAGGACCTGCGCCGCGGCCTGAAGAACCAGGAGCAGTGGACCAAGCTCGCCCGGATCATGGGCAAGATCTCGGACGCGCCGCTGTTCATCGACGACAGCCCGAACATGTCGCTCATGGAGATCCGGGCCAAGGCACGCCGGCTCAAGCAGCAGCACAACCTCAAGCTCATCGTCATCGACTACCTCCAGCTGATGACGAGCGGCAAGAAGGTCGAGTCGCGCCAGCAGGAGGTCGCCGAGTTCTCGCGTGCGCTCAAGCTGCTCGCCAAGGAGCTCGAGGTGCCGGTCATCGCGGTCTCGCAGCTCAACCGTGGCCCCGAGCAGCGCACCGACAAGCGCCCGCAGATGTCGGACCTGCGTGAGTCGGGCTCGATCGAGCAGGACGCCGACGTCGTCATCCTCCTGCACCGCGACCGCTCGGACCCCGAGCGCGAGGGCGAGGCCGACGTCATCGTCGCCAAGCACCGCAACGGGCCGACCGCCGACATCGTCCTGGCCTTCCAGGGGCACTACTCGCGCTTCAACAACATGGCGCGCGACGGCGGCTTCTGACCCCCTCCGCGACTTCTTGCCCATCCGCCACCTGTGGGGCCGGTTTGCGGGGGTGGTGAGGTGGCGGATGGGCAATCAGTCCCCGGGTCGCGACTTCTTGCGAGTTCGCCCGGTCGACGCGCCGGTGCTGCGGTGTGTCGGCGGCGGAACTCGCAATGAGTGCGGAGGTTCGCGTCTGAGTCTTCTGGTCGCGCGACTTCTTGCCCATCCGCCACCTGTGGGGCCGGTTTCCGGGGGTGGTGAGGTGGCGGATGGGCAATCAGTCCCCGGGTCGCGACTTCTTGCGAGTTCGGCCGGTCGACGCGCCGGTGGTGCGGTGTGTCGGCGGCGGAACTCGCAATCAGTGGGGTGGGTTCGCGTCTGAGTCTTCTGGTCGCGCGACTTCTTGCCCATCCGCCACCTGTGGGGCGGGTTTGCGGGGGTGGTGAGGTGGCGGATGGGCAATCAGTCCCCGGGTCGTGACTTCTTGCGAGTTCGGCCGGTCGACGCGCCGGTGGTGCGGTGTGTCGGCGGCGGAACTCGCAATCAGTGGGGTGGATGACGGTCGGGGGCGTCGTGCGGTCGGGGAAGCGGGCCGGCGTGGGACAGTGGGCCGCATGTCCCTGCGCCACGTCGACCGGGCCGTGGCCGGGTACACGGCCTCCCGCCCGCGGCTCGTCCCCGCGACCGAGCAGTTCGTCGCCGACGTCGCCGCGACGATCGACGAGGCGGGCATCAACTACCTGAGCGTCACCGGACGCACGAAGTCGGTGGCCTCCTTCGCCGCCAAGGCCCGCGGGGTGCTCGCCGCCGACGGCGCGGCCGACCCGCTCGTCGCCGTGACCGACCAGGTCGGCGTCCGCGTCATCACCTACGTGCAGCGCGACATCGACGCCGTCGCCGACCTGCTCGCCGAGCACTTCACCGTCCTCGACGACCGCGACCTCGGGGTCGAGACCGCCGCCGCCGGCCGCTTCGGCTACGCGAGCCGCCACCTCCTCGTGACGCGCTCGACCGAGCCCGGCGCCGGCTACGAGCCGCTGCGGTGCGCGTCCGTCCAGCTGCGGACCGTGCTGCAGCACGCGTGGGCCGAGTTCGAGCACGACATCCGCTACAAGGGGACGGTCCCGCCCGAGCAGGTGCCCGACCTCGACCGCCGCTTCACGCTCGCGGCCGGCCTCCTCGAGCTCGCGGACCGCGAGTTCCAGACCATCCGCGACCGGCTGCAGGCGGGCTTCGGCACGAGCGGGGTCGACGCCGGCGACGAGCTCGACCCGCGGATCAGCGCCCAGGAGCTCGCGACCTTCCTCGCCGGCCGGTACTCGAGCGCGGGGTGGTCGCGCACCGACCACTACGAGTGGATCGCCGGCCTGCTCCTCGAGCTCGGCATCGCCTCCCTCGACGAGCTGAGCGAGGTCCTGCGCGACATCGACAGCGCCGCCGTCACCGCCGCCATGGACTACCGCTACCCGCCCGGGGCCGTCCGCCGGCTCGACGACGACCTCCTCGCGCGCTTCGGGGAGCGCTACCTCGCGCTCCACGGCAACGCCCACCGGCACGACGCCCTCGCGGCGCGGGCCGCCCGCCTCAGCGGGTGACGCGCTGGACCGTGCCGTCGGTGCGGCTGGCGACCCACAGCGTGCGCGACCCCGGCGCGACGGCCACGGTGTTCGGCTGCTGGACGGTCGGGTACCGGACGACCTCGCGCGGTGCCGACCCCGAGACGTCGACGCCCACGACCTCGTTGAGCGCGGTCAGGGTCACCCACACGAGGCCGCCCTCCGCGTCGGCGGCGAGGCCGTAGGGGCTGCCGGCGAGGGCCAGCGACCCGACCTGTCGCAGCGGGTCGACCGAGAACAGCAGCAGCGCGTCGCCCCGGGTGTCGGCGACGGCGACCAGCCCCGGCCGGGCGAGGATGCCGTGCGTCGGCCCCGCGCCGGCCGGCACCCGGGCGACCCGGGTCATCCGGTCGAGGTCGTAGCTCGTGAGCGACCAGTCGGCGACGTCGACGGCCAGGGCCGTGCGCCCGTCGGCGACGACGCCGCCCGGCTGGCGCAGGTCGTCGAAGGTGTGGACGACCCGGCCGTCCCGGACGACGCTCATCGAGCCGCTGAACTCGTCGCCGACGAGGACGTCGCCGCCCTCCGCGCCCGTCGCGTCGTGGGGCACGTGGCCGACCGGGGTCGTGCGGGTGCGCCCGGTCGAGGTGTCGACCTCGACGAGCTCGTCGGCGGCCTCGTTGGCCACGAGCACCGTCCCGCCGCCCGCGGTGAGGCCGAGGTGGCGCACCGTGCCGGGGACGTCCACTGTGCGACGCACGGCGAGCGTCGTGGGGTCGAGGAGGACGAGGCGGTCCGGGCGACGGACGCCCACGGCGAGCAGGCCGCTCGCGGGGTCGAGGACGATCCCCTCGGGCGAGTAGCCGACCGGGAGGACCCGGCCGGCGGGCTCCACGCTCGGCGTCGGGGCCACGGCCGGCTCGGCGCCGGGGCCGCCGCTCGCGTGGTGGTCGGCGGGGGGTGCCGCCGGGTCCTGGCCGGAGCACGCGACGAGGGCGGAGACGGCACCCACCACACCCGCGCCGAGGACGAGACGGCGGCCGACGGGGCGAGGAGGGGTCACCGGCCCGAGTCTGCCTCACACCACGGCGCCGACCGCCTCCTCGGCGTGGTGGCATGCGACCGCGCCGCCGGACTCGCGGGGACGCAGAGGCGGGCGCTCCGTCCGACAGACGTCGGTCGCCAGCGGGCACCGCGTGTGGAACCGGCAACCCGGCGGCGGGTTCGTCGGTGACGGGGGCTCACCCAGTGGTGCGCGCCGCTCACCGAGGGCCCGCCGGGACCGGTCCATGCGCGGCGAGGCCGAGAGCAGCGTCTGGGTGTAGGGGTGCGTCGGCCGCTCGAACAGGGTGGCGGAGTCGGCGTCCTCGACCACGGACCCCAGGTACATGACGGCGGTCCGGTCGGCCATGTGGCGCACGACCCCGAGGTCGTGCGCGATGAACACGATGGCGAGCCCGAGGCGCTCCTGGAGCCCGCGGAGCACGTTGACGACCTGGGCCTGGACCGAGACGTCCAGGGCCGACACCGGCTCGTCGCAGACGAGCACCGACGGCTCCAGCGCGATGGCGCGGGCGATCCCGATCCGTTGCCGCTGTCCACCGGAGAACTGGTGCGGGTAGCGCGACATCATGTCCGGCGAGAGGCCGACGGAGCCCAGGAGCTCGGCGACGCGCTCGCGCCGCTCGTCCGCGACCCGGTGCAGCCCGTGGACGACGAGCGGCTCGGACACGAGGTCGAGGACGGTCATCCGCGGGTTGAGCGAGGTGTAGGGGTCCTGGAAGACCATCTGCACCTCCCGGCTCAGGGCCCGGCGCTCCCGCCCGCGCGCGCTGGTCACGTCGCGCCCACCGAGGCGGATGCTCCCCGTGTCCGGGCGCTCGAGGCCGACGAGCATGCGGGCGAGGGTCGTCTTCCCGCACCCGGACTCTCCGACGATGCCGAGCGACTCCCCGGGGGCGACGGTCAGAGAGACGCGGTGCACGGCGCTCACTCTCGACCGACCGAAGCCCGGAGAGCCGGTGACGAAGGTCTTGCTCACGTCGTCGCAGACGAGGACGGGCTCAGACGTGGGCACGGAGCACCTCCTCGGACCGCAGGCAGGCCGCCGACCGGGCCGGTGCCACGTCGAGCAGGGGTGGCCGCTCCGTCCGACAGGCGGCCACAGCCCAGTCGCACCGCGGGTGGAAGGCACACCCGGTCGGCAGTGCGCCGGGTCGTGGAGGGGTCCCCGGGATGACCGCGAGATCGCGCCCCAGGGCGTCGACGTGGGGGACCGAGCGCATGAGGGCCTCCGCGTAGGGGTGGGCGGGTCCGGCGAAGAGATCGTCGGCCGACGAGCGCTCGACGATCCGACCGGCGTACATGACGGCCACCTCGTCGGCGACCTCGCACACCACGCCGAGGTCGTGCGTGATGAGGAGGACCCCCATGTCCAGCTCGGCGCGGAGCCGGTCGATGAGCTCGAGGACCTGCGCCTGGACCGTGACATCGAGCGCGGTGGTCGGCTCGTCGGCGATGAGCAGCTCGGGCTCCAGGGCGATCGCCATCGCGATGAGGAGGCGCTGCCGCATGCCGCCGGAGAACTGGTGCGGGTAGTCGTCCACCCGCTGGTGCGCGGCAGGGATGCCGACGAGGGCGAGCATCTCGGCCGCCTGGGCGCGGGCAGCGCGCCGGGACGCGCCGCGGTGCTGGCGGTAGAGCTCGCCGATCTGGTGCCCGACGGTGAGGACCGGGTTGAGCGCGGAGAGCGCGTCCTGGAACACCAGGCCGACGGTCGCCCCGCGGAGCCGGCGCAGCTCCTCCGGGGTCGCGCCGAGCACGTCGTGGCCGGCGACCTCGACGGCGCTCGCCCGGACCTCGGTCCGACGGGGGTCGTGGAGGCCGAGGGCCGCCCGGGCGGTGACCGACTTGCCCGACCCGGACTCGCCGAGGAGGGCGAGGAGCTGCCCCCGGCGGACGTCGAGGTCGAGGTCCCGGACCGCCGGGACGGGGCCGCGCCTGGTCCGGAAGGTCACCGACAGCCCACGCAGGCGCAGGGCCGGGACGTCGGACGACGGGGTGTGACGGGGTGAGGCATCGAGCGGTGCGGTGGTCATGGCCCTCCTCGGGACGTGGCACCCCGATGATGCCGGACCCCGTGGACGACCGGAAGAGTCTGAGCCGATTTTTCTCGTACCCATTGACTTACATGCGGTTTTCTTGCAACTCTGTCGCCACTTCGCCTGTAATCGTCAATCCCTGCCGCCCGGAGGAGCCTCATGCTCGACCCGTCCCCGCAGTACAAGTCCTACCGCTCCTACAGCTACTTGGAGCCGGGGGTCGACTTCCCGGACATCCCGATGGCCACGGACGTCGGGAGGGTCCCGGCCTACACGGGGCTCGATCTCACCACGGCCGAACAGGAGCGCACCGAGCGGCTGCTCACCGAGTCGATGGTCATCTCGCTGCACGACCACCCGTCGCTCTTCCCCGAGAACCTCCACCAGGACCTTCGCGCGTACATCCGCACCGGCCGCGAGCTGACCGGCTACGAGGGTCTCGCCCGCTCGGGGATGACCGCCGTGTTCGACAACGTCATGGACGGCACCTGCTGCATCAGCAGTGACGGCGGCTGGAAGTGGGTCGACGTCCTGCACGACCTGGGCATGCGGATGGCCGACCTCGCCCACCAGGACTACGTCGTCAAGGGCGAGTCGCTGGCGGACATCCGGCGGGCCCAGGAGGACGGCCGGCTCGCCCTCGTGTTCGGGCTCGAGGCCGCGACGATGATCGAGAACGAGGTCGACCGCCTCGACATCCTCTACGGCTTCGGCGTGCGGCAGATCGGCATCGCCTACTCCGAGGCCAACTACCTCGGCTCCGGCCTCAAGGAGCGCGGGGACGGCGGGCTGACCTACTTCGGGGAGCGGGCCGTGACCCGGATGAACAAGCTCGGTCTCGCCATCGACCTCTCCCACTCGGGGGACCGGACCAGCCTCGACGTCATCAAGCACTCGACGAAGCCGGTCTTCATGACGCACTGCGGCTCGCGCGAGGTCTGGCCCACGAACCGGATGAAGCCCGATGCCGTCATCAAGGCGATGGCCGAGCGCGGCGGGGTGATCGGGCTGGAGGCGGCTCCGCACACGACGCTGTCGCCCCAGCACCCGGAGCACTCCCTCGAGTCCGTCATGGACCACTTCACCCACCTCGTCGACGTCGTGGGCATCGAGCACGTCGCGTTCGGGCCGGACACCCTCTTCGGGGACCACGTCGGCCTCCACGACGCCTTCAGCAGCAACCTGTCCATCGGCCAGGCGCACGGCCACGTCGAGTACGAGAAGCAGCCGTACGTCGACGGGCTCGAGAACCCCGGCGAGTGCTTCCACAACATCATCGGCTGGCTCGTCGGCCACGGGTACTCGGACGACGAGATCCGCGCGGTCGTCGGCGGCAACATCGTCCGTGTCCTCGAGGAGGTGTGGTTCTGATGCGCCGCCGAACGGTCCTCACCGGGGTGGTGGCCTCCGCGGCCGCGCTCGCCCTGGCGGCGTGCGCCCCGAGCGGGCCGGAGGAGGGCGGCAGCGCGTCCGGCACCTCGGGCGCCGCGGACACCCTCCGGATCGCCACGACGACGGACGTCGTCAACCTCAACCCGATGCTCGGCAACTCGCGGACGGACTCGTGGGTCACCGACCTCATGTACCCGCGCCTCCTGACGATCGCCGCCGACGGGAGCAAGCAGCCCTCGCTCGCCACCTCCTGGGGCTACAGCGACGACGGGCGCACCGGGTGGTACGACATCCGGGACGACTTCACGTGGAGCGACGGCGAGAAGCTGACCGCGGCCGACGTGGCGTACACGATCAACACCATCAAGACCCAGAACCCCAAGGGAGGCGTGGTCAACGGCTTCATGGGCAGTGTCGACACGGCGAAGGCGGTGTCCGACACGAGGGTCGAGGTGTCCCTCACCCGTCCGGACAGCATCGTCGTTCCCGAGGTCGGTTTCTGGATGACGGTCGTCCCCGAGCACGTCTTCTCGAAGCACGCCACGATCGACGACTTCGCCAACGACGCCGACTGGGTGAGCGCCGGCCCCTACCGGCTGAAGACCGTGGCCAAGGGTCAGAGCTACACCCTCGAACGGGTCGAGGGCTACCCGCTGGCACCGAACGGCAAGCCCACGCTCGCCGCCGTCGAGTTCAAGGTCTACCCCGACGTCAACACCGAGATCCTCGCCCTGAAGAAGGGTGACGTCGACGTCATCGCCAACGCCCTGCCGCCCGCGCAGGTGCGCAGCCTGCAGTCCACCGAGGGCATCGACGTGGCCGAGGTCCCGGGCCTGGGGTTCACGCACATGACCTACAACATGAAGCGCGCCCCGCTCGACGACGCCCGCGTCCGGCAGGCCCTGGCGCACGCGGTCGACTACGGCTCGATCAGGGAGGTCGCCGTCCAGGGGCAGGCCGTCACCGCCAACAGCAGCCCCATCACGGACTCGCTCAAGCAGTACGCGAACCCGGACCTCACGGAGTACGCCTACGACCCCGAGAAGTCGCGTCAGCTGCTGGCCGAGGCCGGCGTGCAGAACCCGACGTTCCGGATGATCTACTCCCTCCAGGACCCGGTCGTCTCGGCCTGGACGTCCATCGTCAAGGAGGGCGCGGCCAAGGCCGGCATCACGATCGAGCTCCAGGGGCTGGACCGCAACACCTACCTCGCCAAGACCGCCGAGGGTGACTACGACATCTACGCGGGCTCCTTCGCGATCATGGACGAGCCGGTCTCGAACATGGCCCTGCAGTACCTGCCGAAGGGCGCGATCAACTACTCGCAGGTCGACGACCCCGCGCTGACGGACCTCATCCAGCAGGCCCAGGCGACGGTCGACGCGGATCAGCAGAAGGTGCTCGTCCGCCAGGCGGCCGCCTACGTGCACGACCAGATGATCGACAACGTGATGTACGTGCAGAACCTCTACGTGGCGCACCGGTCCGACTGGTCCGGCTTCGTCACCAAGCCGAGCGAGCTGCTCTCCATCATCGACCCCGAGTCGCTCGCCCGGGTGACCCGCACCCCGTGACCGCCGGTGGACGGCGCCCGCCCCCCGGGCGCCGTCCACCCCCACCCCGAGGGGAGACCCCATGCCGCCCATCGCGGTCTTCGTCGCCAAGCGCGTCGGCCACGGGCTCGTGACGCTCTGGTTCGCCGTCACCATCACCTTCCTGCTGCTCCGGCTCCTCCCGGGAGACCCCGCCACCGCCATCGCCAGCACGAACATGGATGCCGCGATGCGCCAGGAGCTGCTGACCAAGTACGGGCTGACGGACCCCCTCGTGGTCCAGTACGCCAAGTACCTCGGTCAGCTGCTGCACGGTGACCTCGGGACGTCCTTCAGCCAGGCCCAGCCGGTCAGCGCGATCCTCCTGGAGCGGCTTCCGTGGACGGTCCTGCTCGCCGGCTCGGCCGTGGTCCTCACCGTCCTCGTGGGCATCCCGCTCGGGGTGACCGCGGCGACCCACGCCCACGGGGCGCTCGACCGGGTCGTGCAGGTGATCGGGGTGACCGGTCAGTCCCTCTTCGTCCCCAGCGTGGGGATCTTCCTGCTCTACGTGTTCGGCCTCGTCCTCGGGTGGTTCCCGATCGGGGGCGCGTACGCCGAGGGCGTGTACGGCGGCGCGTGGTACCTCGACGTGCTGCGTCACCTCGTGCTGCCGCTGACGAGTCTCGTGCTCGTCTCGCTCGGCTCCTACGTCCTCACGCTGCGCTCCACCCTGATCGACGCGCTCGGTGAGGACTTCTGCACCCTCGCCCGCGCGAAGGGCACCCCGGAGCGGCTCGTCGTGTGGAAGCACGGGCTGCGCAACGCGCTCCTGCCGACCACGACACTGCTCGGGCTCCAGCTGGGCTTCCTCGTCGGAGGGTCCGTGCTGACCGAGACGATCTTCGCCTACCCCGGCGTCGGCCGGGCCATCTACGAGTCCGTGATCCGTCTCGACTTCCCGGTCCTCCAGGGGGCCTTCCTCCTCCTCGCGGCGACGGTCGTCGTCGCGAACATGCTGACCGACCTGGCCTACGGTCTGCTCGACCCGAGAGTGAGGAACGCATGACCGCGGCCCTCGAGCAAGACCTTGCGGGAGGCGCCGCCGAGCCCGTCGAGCGTGGCGAGGCGGCCGGACGTGCGACGTGGGACGCGTTCCGGCGCAACCCGATGGGGCTGGGGGCGGCGGCCATTCTCGGTGTCCTCGTGCTGATGGCTGCCCTGGCACCGCTCATCGCGGAGTACCCCAGCGGCTTCAGCGCCGACGTGCTCGCGCCGCCGTCCGCGGCGCACTGGTTCGGGACCGACAACCTCGGGAGGGACGTCTTCGCCCAGGTCATCTGGGGAACGCGGGTCTCGATGTTCGTCGGCGTCGCGGCGTCGGCGCTCGCCATCGCGCTCGGCGTCGTCGTCGGGGTGCTCGGGGCCTACGTCCGCCGGGTCGACACCCTCCTGCGCATGGTCGTCGACCTCTCCCTGTCGCTCCCGGTCCTCCCGCTGATGATCCTCGTCGCCGCGCTCGCCGGGCCGTCCCTGTCGACGATCATCCTCGTCATCTCCTTCTTCTCCTGGCCCGAGGTGGCGCGGGTGGTGCGCTCCCAGGCCCTCGCCGTCGTGGGGCTGCCCTACATGGACGCGGCCCGCGTCCTCGGGGGGCGCCACCTGTGGATCCTGCGCCGGCACCTGCTGCCCGCCGTGGCGCCGGTCATCAGCGTCACCGTGGTCCTCACGGCCAGCCGGGCCGTCCTCTCCGAGGCGGGCCTGTCCTTCCTGGGTCTCGGAGACCCGTCGAGCTGGTCCTGGGGTCGCGTGCTCTACGAGTCCCAGCAGTCCGGCTCGATGACGACCGCGTGGTGGACCACCCTCTTCCCCTCCGCGGCCATCCTCCTGCTCGTCATCGCGGCGACCCTCGTGGCCATCGCCTACAACGACGCCCGCAACCCGCGGGCCAGGGAGGACTGACGTGGCCTTCTCCCAACGCCTGGGGGCCGAGGCCCACGTCCGGGTGCAGGCGGACGTCCGGTCCGCCGCCCAGGAGGAGGGGCTCGTGGGCCTCCTCCTCGACCACCCCGAGGACGTCGCCTACCTCACCGGCTTCTTCCACCACCCCGGCGAGCGACCGGTCGTCGTGTGGCTCCCCGTCGAGGGGAATGCCGTCCTGCTCCTGCCCCGGCTGGAGGAGGAGCACGCCGTGTGGCAGGGGACGGCCGCCGACCTCGTCGTCTACCCCGAGTTCCCGGGAGTGGTCGAGCCGCTCTCGCTGCTCGCGGACCGGGTGGCGGCCGGCCCCGTCGGCATCGCACCCAGCACCTCCGTCGGTCGTGTCGCCCTGCTCGAGGGCACGCTGCCCGCGGTCGAGCCCCGGGTGACGGACGTCGTCGCCCGGTGCCGGAGCGTCAAGCGGCCCGAGGAGGTGGTCCTGCACCGCGAGGCCGCGCGCATCACCGACCGCATGCTCGAGGCAGGGGTGCAGCTCGTGCGCGACGCGCTCGCGGACGGGGGCGACCTGCCCAGTGAGGCCGAGCTGGCGGCGCACGTCGGGGCGGTGGGGACCCGGACGATGTACGCGGAGCACTCGGACGTCGTCGTCACCGGCTTCCTCGCCGGAGGGCTCGTCTACTCCGGGGCCAACAGCGCCCGGCCGCACGGGCTTCCGTCGGAGCACCGCCTCACCCCCGGCGAGACCTTCATGCTCTCGCTCGGGTGCGCGGTCGGGGGCAGGTTCGTCGAGGGGGAGCGCACCTTCCTGCTCGGGGAGCCGACGGCGGAACAGGTCCGCTACTACGAGACCGTCCGGGCAGCGCACCAGGAGGGGCTGCGAGCCATCCGACCCGGCTCCACCTGCGCGGAGGCCAACGCCGCCTGCCTGGCGGTGATCCACGACGCCGGGCTCGGCGAGTACCTGCAGCACCGGCAGGGTCACGGCATCGGGCTCGGCATGCACGAGCCGCCCTGGCTGGAGGACGGTGACCCGACCGTGATCCGAGAGGGGTTCGTCCTGTCCAACGAACCGGGTCTCTACGTCCCGGGTCACGCGGGGTACCGCATCTCGGACTCCGTCCTCGTCGGGTCCTCTGCTGCCGAGCCGCTCACCACCTTCCCGACCGCCCTCGACGACATCGTCGTCGCCTGACCGAGAGGTACCCCATGCAGGTCGACATCAACGGAAACCGGCTCGAGGTCGAGCTGACGGGCCCCGAGGGTGCCCCGTTGCTCATCGTCCACCACGGCGCGCCGGGCCTGGGCAGCATGGCCGAGCCGCGCGCCAGCTTCGGGCCGCTGGCCGACACCTACCGCGTCCTCGTCTTCGACGCCCGCGGGTCCGGTCGCAGCGAGGGGAACGAGCCGTTCACGCACGAGCAGTGGGTGGCGGACGTCGATGCCCTGCGTGAGTGGGCGGGCGCCGAGCGCTTCGTCATCGCCGGGGGGTCCTACGGCGGGTTCATCGCGATGGAGTACGCGGTCCGGCACCCCGACCGGCTGCTCGCCATGGTCCTGCGGGACACCTCGCCGGACTCCTCCAACGAGGAGCTGGCCCGGGCCAACGCGCTCTCCAGTGCGCGCGTGGACCTCGACCTGGCCAAGTTCGAACGGATCATGGACGGTGCGGTGCGGGACGACGAGGACCTGCGCGACTGCTGGGCCGAGATCCTCCCGCTCTACGACCACGTCTACGACCCCGAGGCCGTCGCCCGCAAGGTCGAGCAGACCCCCTACCGCTACCGGACGCACAACTGGGCCTTCACCGAGAACATGCCCCGCTACGACGTGACGGGTCGTCTCGGCTCGGTGACCTGCCCGACCCTCGTGCTCGTCGGCCGGGACGACTGGATCACCCCGGTGGCCTGCAGCGAGCGCATCGCGGACCTGGTGCCGGACGCCCGTCTCGTCGTCTTCGAGGAGTCCGGGCACTCCCCGCAGGTCGAGGAGGCCGACAAGTTCCGGAGTATCGTGCGGTCCTTCCTCCAGGACGCGCTCGGGCACCCCGCCCCGGCGTGAGGTGCCGGACGTGACAGGGGGTGTCGCCGCGGTGGACGAGCTGGACCGGCGGATCATCGCCTCTCTGCAGGCCGACGGGCGGGCGAGCTGGACGGAGATCGCGGACCGGGTCGGCTCCTCGCTCGCCACGGTGACCCGCCGTGGCCAGCAGCTCATCGGCAAGGGCGTCGTCGCCGTGGGCGTGAGCCACGCCATCAACACCCCGGACGCCTCGGACCTCTTCGTGCTGCGCATCCGGTGCCGGGCGGGTCGGCAGATGGACGTCACGCGCGTCCTGGCCGAGCGGGACGACCTGCGCTTCCTCTGCCTCGTCACCGGCGCCAACGACCTCGTCGCCGAGATCGTCATCCCCAAGGCCGACGCCCTCCACTCCCGGCTCGTCGACGAGATCCAGATGATCGACGGCGTGGAGTCCTGCCGGACCGACCTCGTGCTGCACCAGTACAAGGTGTCCCAGCACTGGCTCCAAGGAGTCCTCGCGCGGCAGGAGCGGGGTGACGAGGCGGCGGCGGCGCTGCACGTGTGCGACCCGTCGCACTTCGACGACACGGACCGGCAGATCCTCGAGGTCCTCAAGGAGGACGGCCGGGCGAGCTTCCGCGCGGTGGCCGAGACCATCGGGGTCAACGAGAGCACGGTGCGCCGCCGGCTCGAGACGATGACCGAGCGTGGCTGCGCTGTCGTGCTCACACTCGTCTCGGCGCCCGCGCTGGGCTTCGAGGCCGAGATCCTCCTCACCGTCTCCGTCACGCCCTCGCGCCTGGATGCCGTCGCGCGACGCCTCGCGGACTTCGTCGGGGTCCGGTACCTGGCGGCCACGCTGGACTGCTCTCTCATGTGCGAGCTCATCCTCCCCTCCACGAGCGACGTCTTCACCTTCCTGACCCAGGAGCTCGGAACGATCGACGGCGTCCTCGGCTGGGAGGCGAGCCTCGAGCTCCTCACGGTCACCCGAGGGTTCCTGCGCACCCCGTGGTGGCAGGCGCTGGTGGACGAGCGCCGACCCGAGGCCGACGAGGTGGCGCAGGTCGAGGCCTGACCGCGCGGCTGCGCACATCCGCCGCGCCCGTCGTGCGTGCAGGCCCGCCGGGCCGGGTAGCCCTCCGGTGTCCCGTCCCCGACCCCACCGGAGGCCCTCCGTGCCCACTGCCCCCCGCGCCGTGCTCCTCGACGTCGACGGCACCCTCGTCGACACCTCCTACGCGCACACGACGTGCTGGTGGCAGGCCCTGCGCGAGCACGGGCACGTCGTGCCGATGCACCGCATCCACCGGGCCATCGGCCTCGGGTCGGACCGCATCGTCGGCCACCTCCTCGACGGGGACGACGAGGCGGTCGCCGACGAGGTCGTCGCCTCGCACGCGGCGCTGTTCGCGGCGTGGCACGAGCGGCTCGTCCCGCTGCCCGGCGCCCGCGACCTCGTGCGGCACTGCCACGAGGCGGGGATGGTTGTCGTCCTCTCGACGTCCGCGGGCCGGACCGACCTCGACGCCCTGCGGAGCGCGCTCGACGCCGACGACTGGGTCGACGAGAGCACCACCAGCTCCGACGCCGAGCGCAGCAAGCCCGACACCGACATCCTCGACGTCGCCCTCGAGCGCATCGGGCTGGGCGCCGGGGAGGCGGTGTTCGTCGGCGACTCCGTCTGGGACGCCGAGGCCGCACGCCGCGCCGGGATGCCGTGCGTCGGCGTCGAGTGCGGAGGCACGAGCGCGGCCGAGCTGCGGGAGGCCGGCTGCGTCGAGACGTACGCGGACCCGGCCGACCTGCTGCGGCACTGGGAGGGGTCGGCCCTCGCCGGCGTCACCGGGGGATGACCCGCCGGGCGGTGAACCGCTAGCTCAGGCGTGCGACCCACTCGCGCAGCAGCCAGGCGAAGCGCTCGGGGTGGTCCATCGAGGGCAGGTGCGCGGCGTCCGCCCAGTCGACGCGACCGACGTCGGGCGCGCCCGCGACGACGCGGTCCGCGGCGTCGTGCACCGTCGCGAGGTCGTGCCCACCGACGAGGACGAGCACCGGCACCTCGAGCCGCGAGAGGCGCTCGACCGCGGGCGGCTCCGGCTCGTCGACGTCGAGGTCGCCGAGCAGCGCCTCGACCTCGAAGGCGCGCCGCTGCATCGTCGCGACGGCCCGGCGCGAGGCCGGGTCGACGTCGGCGTCGGTGCGTCCGGGGCCGACGAGCCACGTCCGGACGTTGAGCGCGACGGCGCCGTCCAGGTCGCCGGCCGCGAGCAACGCGCGCTCGGCCTCGACGAAGGCCCGCAGGTCCTCGGTCATCGTCACGAGGAGGCTGCCGCCCGGCGGGGCGAGGACGAGCGAGCGCACGAGGTCGGGTCGCTCGAGGGCGACCTCGGCCGCGACCCCGGCGCCGAACGACGCGCCGACGAGGTGGCACGGGCCGGTGGCCAGCTCGTCGAGGAGGGCCGCGACGTCGTCGCGGTGGCACACGCTGCCGTCGGGTGCGGTGTCCGAGGCGCCGAAGCCGCGCAGGTCCAGCCGCATGACGTCGTGCGCGTCGGTCAGGGTGTCCCACACCGGGTCCCACATCCGCCGGTCGGCGACCCCGGCGTGCAGGAGCACGACGGTCGATGCCTCGGGCCGGCCGGCGCGCTCGTACGCGACGGACCGGTCGCTCAACGGCACGCGGGACCGGGGACGGACGTCATGCGGGCAGTCAACGCCGCAGGCAGCCGGCGCGGCAAGCGGTTTACGGACGATGCGCGGCTCAGGCGGCCCGCCACGGCATCCCGGCGAGGACCTCCTCGAGCACGCCGACGCCGTGGTCGACGTCCTCCGGGGTCGTGTAGGGCGCGACGGACAGCCGGAGCACCGGGCCCTCGTCGGTGCCGGCGCACCAGAGGTCGACGCCGCGCGCGTGCATCCGGCGCAGGGCCTCCTCGGGGTCGACCGGCGGGAGGCCGACCGCGACCATCGCGGGGGCGCGCGGCGCCGGGGCGAGGACGCTCGTGCCGGGCAGCGCGAGCAGGAGGGTCTCGGCGTGCCCGGTCAGCTTCTCCCAGTGGTCGACCAGCCCGTCGTCGAGCAGCTCGCGGTGGTAGGCGAGGGCGGTCGGGGCGACGAGGTGGGCGACCACGTCGTCGGTCCCGCCCCAGGCGAACCGCTCCGTCAGCGACCCGGACTGCGAGTACCAGCTGGTGACGACCGGGCGCAGGTCGTCGGCGGCGTCGTCGGGCACGACGAGGAAGCCCGCGCCCTTGGGCAGGTGCAGCCACTTGTGGAGGGTCAGGCAGACGAAGACCCCCGGACGCCGCACCGGCATCCTCAGCTGGCCGGCGGTGTGGGCGCCGTCGACGACGGTCGCGACGCCGCGCGGCGAGAGCTCGGCGGAGAGCCGGTCGACCTCGTTGACCTGGGACCACGGCGAGGTGACGTGGCTGACGACCACCGCCCGCGTGCGCGGGCCGCAGGCGTCGAGCAGCCGCTCGACGAGCCCCTCGTGCCGACCGTCGACCACCTCGACGTCGACCCCGCGCGCAGCGAGCACACCCATGAGCGCGACGGTGGCCTCGTACTCGCGGCTCGTGACGACCACCTGCTCGCCGGGGCGCAGCGCGAGGTGGTCGACCACCGTCTGCATCGCCGTCGTGGCGTTGCGGACGAACACGCCGCGGTCCTCGGGCACGCCGAGGTGCGCACAGACGGCGCGGCGGCTGGCGTCGAGCTGCGGGAAGAGCCGGTGGTGGTAGAAGCCCGGGTAGTCGGCCTCGGCGTCGGCCCGGACCTCGCGGGCGGCGTCGAGCACCGTCGCGGGCGTGGCCCCGAACGAGCCGTGGTTGAGGAAGGTACGGCCGCGGGCCAGCGCGTAGTCGTCCCGTCGGTCCATGACAGACATCCTCACCCGTCCGACCCCCTCCCGGGCGTCCGAGCGCCACGGATTCCACACCGGCGGTGAGCGGAATACCCACGGCCCGCTGACCGCTGGACCCTGCATGACCGTTTCCCGCATCACGCTCAACGACGGCACGACCATCCCCCAGCTCGGCTTCGGGGTGTTCCAGATCGAGCCGTCGGACACCGCAGAGGCCGTCACGCGCGCCCTCGAGATCGGCTACCGCCACATCGACACCGCGGAGATGTACGGCAACGAGGCGGAGGTCGGCGAGGCCATCCGCACCTCCGGCATCCCGCGCGACGAGATCTACGTGACCTCCAAGCTCAACAACGGCTTCCACCGCCCGGACGACGCGAAGCGCGCCTTCGGCGAGACGATGGAGAAGCTCGGGCTCGACAAGATCGACCTCTTCCTCATCCACTGGCCGCTCCCGACGCTCTACGACGGCGACTACGTCTCGACGTGGCGCACGATGGCGTCCTTCGTCGAGGACGGGCGCGCCGCCTCCGTCGGTGTCTCGAACTTCCAGCCGGCGCACCTCGAGCGCATCGTCGCCGAGACCGGTGTGGTGCCGGCCGTCAACCAGGTCGAGGTCCACCCGTACTTCACGAACGAGGCCGTCCGCGCGGCCGACGCCGAGCACGGCATCGCGACCGAGGCGTGGTCGCCGATCGCGCAGGGCAAGGTCCTCGGCGACCCGGTCATCACCGAGATCGCGCAGGCCAAGGGCGTCTCCCCGGCGCAGGTCACGCTGCGCTGGCACATCGAGCGCGGTGACATCGTCTTCCCGAAGTCGGTGACCCCCGAGCGCATCCGTGAGAACTTCGAGATCTTCGGCTTCTCGCTGACCCCGGACGAGGTCTCGCGCATCTCGGCGCTCGACCAGGGCGAGGAAGGCCGCACCGGCCCCAACCCCGACGAGTTCGACTACGTCCCCGAGTGAAGTCTCGCTGACCGCCCGAGGGCCCGGCTCCACCACGGAGCCGGGCCCTCGGGCGTCCCCCCGGGTCCTCCCACGAGTCACCTGCGTATCGGGTGACCCGATACGACCGCGCTTCACCCGAGAACCGTTCCGGGGTGAAGCGCACCCGTATCGGATGACCCGATACGCGTGAGGTCTGGCGCGGCGAGGGGCGTCAGGGGGAGGCGAGCAGGTCGCCGTGGAGGACGGTGAACCAGCCGTCCGGCGCGTCGGCCCAGGCCCGCCAGTCCGCCGCGACGGCCTCGAGCTCGGCCGCGGTGCAGCGCTCCTCGCGCAGCAGCTGGTCGGCCAGCCGCGACCCCGTCATCCGGTCCGCCCACGAGCCACCCCACCAGGCCCGGTCCTCGGGGGTCGCGAAGCACCAGGTCGAGGCGGTCACGTGTGGCGCGGGGAAGCCGGCCTCCAGCGCCCAGCCGAGCAGGCGGCGACCCGCGTCGGGCTCACCGCCGTTGGCCCGGGCGGCGTCACGGTAGAGGTCGAGCCAGCGGTCGATGCCCGTCGGCCGCGGCCACCAGGCGAAGGCGGCGTAGTCGGCGTCCCGGGCGGCGACCACCCCGTCAGGACGGCAGACGCGCCGCATCTCGCGCAGGGCCTGCACGGGGTCGGCGACGTGCTGGAGCACCTGGTGGGCGTGCACGACGTCGAACGAGCCGTCCGGGAAGGGCAGGTCGTGCACGTCGCCCACGACGAGGTCGGCCCCGACGCCGCGCCGGCGCAGCTCCGCGGCGGTGAGGGCGAGGGAGGCGTCGTCCGCCTCGAGCGCCGTGACCCGGCCGGGGGCCACGAGCCCGGCGAGGTCGGCGGTGATGGTGCCCGGTCCCGAGCCGACGTCGAGCAGGCGCAGGCCCGGACGCAGCCGCGGCAGGAGGTGCGCGGCCGAGTTCTCGGCCGTACGCCACCGGTGCGAGCGCAGGACGGGCTCGGCGTGTCCGTGCGTGTAGGGGACCATCACCCCACGGTCACTCCCGCGGGATGCGCGGGCAAGGGGGTGCTCGCGCCCCGGTCGGGCGGTGTCCACGGGGTGGTCGGTCGCCCGCGGGTCAGTACCAGTGCGGGGAGCGGGCCTGCCAGGCGCTCCACGCCGCGCACGGCGAGCCGTAGGCCCGCTGGATGTAGTCCATCCCCCAGCGGACCTGCGTCGTCGGGTCGGTCAGCCAGTCCGACCCGGCGCTCGCCATCTTCCAGCTCGGCAGGGCCTGGGGGATGCCGTAGGCGCCCGACGAGGGGTTGGTCGCGCTCCAGCTCCAGCCCGACTCGCCGTTCCACAGGTCGACGAGGCAGCCGTACTGGTCGCCGCCCCAGCCGTGGGCGCCGAGCAGCGAGCGGGCCGTGCGCTGGGCGCTCGCCGGGGAGCCACCTCCCGCTCCGGCCACCGGCGTCGAGGCGCCGCCCCGCGCGGCGCGGTCGCGGGCCGCGCGGGCCTCGCGCGCGGCCCGGCGACGGGCCTGCGCCTCCGCCCGCGCGCGGGCCCGGGCGAGCGCCTGCAGGCCGGTCGCGCGCTGGGTCGCGAGCCGGGCGGCCCGGGCGCGCAGCGCGGTGACCTGCGCGTCGAGGGCCTCGGCGCGGGCGGCGAGGGCGGCGGCCGCGCGGGCCGCGTCGGCCTCGGCGCGCTCCGCGGCCTGCCTGGCCTCCTGCGCGCGCCGGGTGGCGGTGGCCTGCCCCTCGCGCGCGGCGTCGAGGTGCGCCGACTGCGCGGCCCCCGCGGCCGCCGCACCCGCTGCCCGGATCAGCGCCGCACTCGTGCGTCGGCCCTGGAGGTCGAGCACCACCTGCGCGTCGGCCATCGACTCCGGTGACCCGGTGAGGAGCAGCTCGAGCGCGTTGACCTCGCCCTCGCTCGTCCAGGCGCGCACGGCCGCGTCGGCGACGTCGCGGTGGGCGGCCACCTGCGCGGCGCGGGCGCGCTCGAGGTCGTCGCCGGCCTTCGTGGCGAGGGCGCTCGCGCGGGCGAGGTCCTGCTCGGCGGTGCGCTGGGCGTCGACCGCGCGGGCCACCCCGAGCTGCAGGTCGGTGAGCCGCCGGGCGAGCGCCGCCTGCTCGCCCGCGAGCCGGGTCGCCTCCCGGTCGGCGCTCGCGGCGGCCTCCCGGGCCGCACGCACCTGGCTCGCGCCGGGCACGACCGGGTCGTCGGCGTGGGCCGGGGTCGTCGCGGCCGTCCCGGCCAGCCCGAGGACGAGCGCGGCGACGACCAGGCGTGCCGTCGAGCGGGCGCGCAGGCGGACGGTCACCCGCGCAGTGTCACACCCGTCCCAGGAGTCACGGAAGCCCCACAGGTCTCGCGGTCCTCAGGAGGTGGTCAGGTGCCGCGGACGTCACCGCGCCCGGACGTGGACGTCGTGCTCGCCGGTCCGGACCTCGATGTCGTGCTCGGTCGCCGCCATCACCCGGTCGGCGAGCACGCGCAGCGCCCGGGCCACGGCCACCGCGTCGCCGATGTGCGGGTCGGCCGCGTCGCGCGGCGACCGGTGGCTGCGGCCGTGGGCGGTCAGCGCGTCGGGGGTGTCGGCGAGCAGGGCGACGGTCGCGGTCGTGTCGTCGCCGCGCTCGAAGAGCGTGACCCGCACGCTCCACTGGCGCATCGTGCCGAGGTCCGGCCGGGTCGCGACGTCCGCCGGCGGCGCGTCCTCCTCGCTCACCCGCAGGACGGCCCCCGCGCCCGGGTAGAGGGTGCTCGTGTGGCCGTCGTCCCAGCGGACGGTCCACGGCGGGTCGCCGCCCGGCCCCGCCGTCAGCACCTCACCGGCCCTCGCCGGCTGGTCGACCCGCTCTCCGGCGAGCACGATGTGGTGTCCGGGGTGCGCTCTCACGGCCGCCTCCTCGGTCGGTCGTCACCGGGACGGGCCGGGTGCCGGGGTGGTGGCGACGGTCCCCGGCACCCGAGCCCATCGTCCTCCTCCCGGCGCCGCCGCGGAAGACGTCGCGGCAGTGCCGCGGGCTACACCGCAGGACGTGTCGCTGTGGCCGCACGTACTGCGGTGTAGCCCGGGATTCCCCGGGGATGCCCCGGGCCGGCTCGGTCAGGCGGGACCCAGTGACAGACCGTCGCCGAACCGGAACAGGGCGTCGTCCCCGAAGCCGGGGACGTCCTCGGGGTGGCGCCGCACGGCGTCCATCGACGCCGGGACGTCGAAGGGCAGCCGGCCGACCGGCGGGATCGCCCCGGTCAGGGCGGCGAGGAGCGCGGCGCTGCTGCTGCCGTAGGTCCCGGTGAGCGCGGCGCACAGCGGGACGAGCGGCGTGAGCACCGCCGGGCGGTCGAGGGAGACGTCGACGACGAGCGGGCACTGCGCCGCGACGCGCGAGAGCCGGCTCACGAGGCCCGGCGGGAAGTCGAGCGAGCCCTGGTGGAACCACGCCTCGAGGAAGAGGTCGTCGCGGGCCTCGAACGGGGCCTGGAGCCGGACGAGCGCGACGTCGGCCTCCTCGGGGGAGGCGGCGACCGCGAGACCGGCCGCGACGAGGTCGTCCGCACCCACGCCCTCGGCGTAGACGCGCGTGCCCGGCCGCAGCGGCAGGGTCGGCGCCGCGGCGCCGTCGACACCGGCCGCCGGCTCGTTGACGAGGACGGTGACCGAGCGGGCCTGCGCCTCGAAGCCAGCGGTGCGGAACTCGTCGTTGCCGAGCACCGTGGTCGCGGCGTCCTCGTCGACGAACGGGTCGTCGAACAGCCCGAGCCGGAACTTGACCCGCAGCAGCCGGCGGGCCGACTCGTCGACGCGCGACTCGGGGACGCGGCCGGAGCGCACCAGGTCGAGCAGCACCTCGACGCACTCCTCGCCGCCGAACTGGTCGGCGCCGGCGTGCAGCAGCAGCTCCATCCGGCCGGCGGGGTCGAGGTGCTCGACGCCCCAGGCGCGGGCCGGGAGGACCTGGTCGCCGACGTGGTTGTCGTTGACCAGCTCCCAGTCGGTGAGCACGACGCCGTCGAAGCCGAGGCGCTCGCGCAGGAGGCCGGTGACGACCTGCCGGTTGTAGCCGAACCCGACCTCCTCGATGGGCTCGCCGTCGATCTCGAGACCGACGGGCATCCCGTAGTACGGCATGATCGCCGCGGTCCCGGCCTCGATGGCGCGCGGGAACGGGTCGAGGTGGTCGGCGAACCGCCCTCCCTCGTAGACCTGCTCGCGGCCGTAGGGGAAGTGGGCGTCCTCGCCGTCCTTCTGCGGGCCGCCGCCGGGGAAGTGCTTCGTCACGCAGGCGACCGTGCCCGCGCCGAGCTCCGGGCCACCCTGGAACCCCTCGAGGTAGGCGACGCCGAGGTCGCCGGCCAGGCGGGGGTCCTGCCCGAAGGTGCCGGCCTGCCGGGCCCAGCGCGGCTCGGTCGCGAGGTCGAGCGTCGGGTGCAGGGCCTCGCGGATGCCCACCGCCGCGTACTCCTGCCGGGCGATGTCGGCGAAGCGCCGGACGAGGGCGGGGTCGCGCAGCGCGGCGAGCCCGAGCGGCTCGGGCCACTGCGAGAAGGAGCCGGCCGCGAACGAGACGCCGGCGTTCTCGATGAACGCGTGGCGCGGGTCGGTGCTCACCGTCACGGGGATGCCGTGCGGGGTGCGCTCGGCCATCCGCTGGAGGTTGTTGCTCCAGCGGGCGGCCTGCCGGGCGTCCTTCAGCGCGTGGACGTTGAAGTGCGAGAGGTGCTTGCGCAGCACGACCTCGCTCGTCGGAGACTTGCTGATGGCGCCGGGCGCCTCGAGCAGCTCGCCGTCGGGCCCGGCCTCGATGACCGTGTGGAACATCAGGCCGGCCTTCTCCTCGAGGGAGAGGCGCCCGAGCAGGTCCTCGACGCGCTCGTCGACCGGCAGGCGCGGGTCCTCGTAGGGGTCGAGGACGCCGTTGCCGTTGAGGTCGCGCCAGGCCGGGGTGTCGTCGGTGGCCGCGTGGTGGACCACCGGGGTCTCGGTCGAGGTGCTCACGCGACCCCCGCCCCGAACTCCTCGATCCCGATGACGGGACGCAGCCGCTTCTCGACCGCCCTGGTGGAGAACGCCTTCCGGATGACGTCGCGGCACAGCACGTTGCCGACCGCGCCCATGACCATCGCCTGGTCTAGGGAGAGGTAGCGCCGGGCGATCGTGCCGGAGCGCACCGCGACGGCGTCGAAGAACCCGCCGCGCCCGTACGCGCCGAGCTCCTTCTCGATGCCCGAGAGGTTGGCGAACGCCTCGCGCGGCTCGTGCATCATCGCGAGGAACGCGGCGTGCGGGGTGACGACGCCGTCGCCGAAGGTCGGGTTCGGGTTGGTCGCCTCGCGGCACGTGCCGAAGCCCGGGTCGTAGTTGGTGCTCTCCTGGTCGGAGCAGTAGCCGTCGGGGTTGAGGCCGAGGGCGTCGACGCCGTACTCGCGGTAGCCGCCTGCGGGGTTCGACGAGGGGGAGAAGCCCCAGTAGCCGTACTTCGCCTCGAGCAGGCCGTGCTCGCGCTGCGCCCGGACGTGCAGCGGGTGGTTGCGGCCCCAGGAGCGGGGCGCCCACCGGGCCTCGGGGACGAAGACGTCGGGCATGAGCTCCTCGAACATCGACCCGCCCCAGCCGGGGACGACGTGCATCCCGCGGTAGGTGTAGGCGCCCTCGTAGACGTCGAGCCCGAGGTAGGTGCGGGTCTCGCCGACCGGCTGCATCTCGTGCCACGACCAGTCGCACGTGGCCGGGAAGGTGCGCCACGACGCGAACCAGTGCTTCGCCGGGACCTGCCCGGTGAGGATGCCGAGGTAGCTCGTGATGCGCGTCTCGGACACCGCGGTGTCGTAGTGGTGGTTGGTCAGCCAGACGTCGTCACCGACGCCGAGGTGGTTCCCCTTGGTCACGCCGGAGGTGTCCGCCGGCTCGGTGACGTAGAAACCGCCGTGCATGAGGCCGCCGGGGCGCGGGCCCGCCGGGTCGTAGAAGACGTCCCAGCGCATCCGGGAGAAGAGGCGGTCGGCGTCGCGACGGGCGCCGGGCACCGCCTCGCGGACGACCATGAGGGCGGCGCCGAGCCAGCCGCTGTCGACGCTGGACACGAACGGCTGCACCGGGTCCCCCGAGTCCGGCCAGGTCGTGAGGACGGCGCCGGAGGTCTCGTCGTACCAGTTGAAGTACATGCCGCTCGGCTCGTGGTGCTCCATCCGCAGCAGCGTCGAGAGGGTCCGCCGCACCCGGCGGGTCGCCTCACCGGGCGTGATGATGCCCAGCTCGCGGGCGACGACGGCGCTCCACAGGTAGCCGCCGATGTTCGTCGGAGAGGTGTACCCGCTGCGGTCGCCCGCGGCGAGGGACTCCGTGATGTTGTCCGCGGGGAGGCCGGTGCGCTCGTCGGTCATCGCGACGAGGGAGCGCCACGTGTCGGCGGCCCAGCGACGCACCGCGCGCGGGTCCCAGGCGTGGTGGTGGTCCGGTCCGTGCACGAGCGACGGTGCGCCGGAACGCGTCACGGCTGCGGCGGGCTGGGCGGCGGCGCCGCTGACGACGAGGCCGCCGAGGGCGGCCGCGCCGCCGACGAGCAGCTGGCGGCGCGAGGCCGGGACGGGGGCGGAGGCGGGACGGGGGGTCATCGGGATCTCTCCTGACGGGGGTCGGTGGGTGGCGCCGGACGGTCCGGTCGTCACTTGATGCCGGTGGTCGCGATGCCCTCGATGAACCGGCGCTGGAAGACCATGAAGACGAGCAGCACCGGGAGGACGACGACGGTGGCACCGGCGAGCAGCAGCCCGTACTGCGTGCTGTTCTGGCCGGTGCTGTAGAGCGCGAGGGCGACGGGCAGCGTGTAGGTGTCCTCGGTCTGCGCCACGACGAGGGGCCAGAGGAAGTTGTTCCAGCTGCCGAGGAAGGTGAGGATGCCGAGCGTCGCGAGGGCCGGCCCGCACAGGGGCAGGATGATCCGCGCGAAGATCCGCAGCTCGCCGGCGCCGTCGACACGGCCGGCGTCGATGAGGTCCCTGGGCAGCCCGAGGATGAACTGGCGCATGAGGAACACGCCGAACGGGCTGACGAGGAACGGCAGGAACAGGCCGGGGAGGGTGTCGACGAGGCCGGCGTTCGCGACGAGCACGAACAGCGGCACGAAGGTGACGACGCCGGGGATCATGAGGGTCGTCATGACGATGACGAACAGCGCTCTCTTGCCACGGAACTCGAGCATCGCCAGGGCGTAGCCGAGCATCGAGCAGAACAGCAGGTTGCCCGCGGTCACGACGACGGCGACGACGACCGAGTTGGTGAAGTAGCCGCCGAAGTCGAGCCGGCTGAACAGCTGGGTGTAGTTGTCGAGGGACGCGGTCTGCGGCCACCAGGTGGGCGGCGACTGGCGCAGCTCGCCCTCGGACTTGAACGAGCCGAGGACCATCCAGACGAACGGGGCGACGACGGCGACGAGGGCCACGGTGAGGGCTCCGTAGAGCCACCAGTTGGTGCGCTTGGCGGTGAGCATCGGGTCAGCGCTCCTCTCGCAGGAGGCGGAACTGGATCGCGGTGACGACCGCGACGAGGACGAAGATGATGTAGCTGATCGCCGCCGCGTAGCCGTAGTTGCCGAACCCGAACTGCTTGTACGTGTACATCGACATCGAGATCGTCGAGTTCAGGGGTCCGCCGTTGGTCATGACGAACGGCTCCTCGAAGAACTGCAGGTAGCCGATGCCGGTCGTCACCGAGACGAAGAGGATCGTCGGGCGCATGAGGGGGAGCGTGATGTGCCGGAACCGCTGCCACGCCGAGGCCCCGTCGATGGCGGCGGCCTCGTGGAGGTGCCACGGCACGGCCTGGAGGCCGGCGAGGAAGATGATCATCCCGGTCCCGAAGTTGCGCCAGGTCGCCATGAGGATGAGCGAGGGCATCGACCAGCTCGGGTCGCCGAGCCAGTTGGGGCCGTCGATGCCCACCCACCCGAGCACGGTGTTGATCAGGCCGTAGTCGGTCTGCAGCAGGAAGCGCCACACGACGGCGACGGCGACGATCGAGGTGATGACCGGCGTGTAGAAGCCGAGCCGGAAGACCGAGCGCAGCCGGTGGATGCCGCGGTTGAGCGCGACGGCCGCGGCGAGGGCGACGGTGAGGGTCAGCGGCACGCCGACGAGGACGAAGTACGCGGTGTTGCGCATCGACTGGAGGAACAGCGGGTCCGAGAGCGCCTTGGTGTAGTTCTCGAGGCCCGTCACGTCGACGGCGAACGGGGTGCGCAGGTCGCGCGAGCGGGTGTCCGTGATGCTCATGAAGAGCGACTGGAGCACCGGCCACGCGGTGAACGCGAGGAAGAGCAGGCTGAACGGGAGGGCGAGGATCCACGCGGCCCGCCCCTCGCGCCGGGCGGCGGCGCGGGTGCGCCGGCCGCCGCCCGGGGCGGTGGACTCGCCGGCGGGAGCCGGCGGGGCGGTCGTCGTGGTCATGTCACTGACCGGTGCCGATCGAGTCGGCCTGCTGCTGGACGGTCTTGAGCGCGGCGGCGGGGTCGGCGCCGGTCTTGGTGACCTTCTCGAGCTCGGAGTCGAAGGACGCGACGACCTGCTCCCACGTGGGGAACGACGGCGGCGCCTTCGCGGTCTCGAGCTGGTCGCCGAACACGGCGAGCTTGTCGTCGCCCGACAGGGCCGAGTCGTCCCAGGCGGACTGGACCGAGGGGAGGTCGGTGGACATCCCGTACCACTTGGCCTGGGTCTCGGGGTCGGCGAGGAACTGGACGAACTTCCACGCGGTGTCGCGCTGCTTGCTGTTCTTGAAGACGACGAAGTCCGAGCCGCCGACGAACGACGACGAGCCGGCGCTGCCCGCGGGGATCTTCGCGACGGCGTACTTGTCCTTGAACCCCTCGCCGCCGACCTTCTCGACCGCGGACATCATCCAGGGCCCGGAGATGAACATCGGCACCTTGCCGCTCACGAAGTCGGGCTCGGTCGTCGGCTGCGCCGGGGCGGCCTTGTCGGAGATGCCGTCGGTGAAGAACGACTGGTAGTACTGCACGGCCTTGAGCAGCTGCGGGGTGTCGAAGCTGTACTTGCCGTCGGCGTCGAGCGCGGCGCCCTCGCCCCAGGCGAACGGCATGACCGTCTGCCACGAGCCGGTGCCGCCGGCCTGGAGGCCGATGCCCCACGTGGCGCCGGCCTTGTCCTGCATGGCCTTCGCCATCTCCTTGAGGCCGTCCCAGGTGGTGGGGGCCTCGGTGTAGCCGGCCTTCTTCGCGAGGTCGGTGCGGTAGTAGACGAGGCGGGTCTCGACGTACCAGGGGATGCCGTAGCTCGTGCCGCCGACCTTCGTCGTCTCCTGCGCGCCCGGGAAGAAGCCCGCGGAGTCGATGTTGCCGGGCAGCGGGTCGAGCGCGCCGAGGCCGGCGAACTCGCCCATCCACGTCGTGCCGACCATCGCGGCGTCGGGGGTGCTGTTCGCGGTGATGGCGGTCGTGAACTTGTCGTGCGCCGCGTCCCACGGGATGGCGGTGACGTTGACCTTGGCGCCGGGGTTCTGGGCCTCGAAGTCCTTGGCGAGGTCGGGCAGCTTCTCGCCCTCGGCGCCCATCGCCCAGACGGTGATGGTGCCGGTGGCCTTGCCGGACGCGACGTCGGTGCCGGTGGTGGCGGCTCCGGCCCCGCTCTCGCTGCGGCCGCACGCGCTGAGGGCCAGCGCGGCGGTGGCCACGAGGACCAGGGCGGTCGTCGGGCGTCGTCTCATGTCGAACTCACTTCCTTGTGGGGTGGACGGGGCGAGGGTGTGGTCTAGACGGCCGTCGGGGACGGCTCTGGGCATCCGCAGGACCCGCGCAGGACGACGCGGGTGGCGAGCAGGCCGGGGTCGCCCGGCTCGGCGCCGGTGATGCGCTCGTGCAGGCGGCGGGCGGCGAGGGCGCCGAGCTCGCGGACCGGCTGGCGGACGGTGGTCAGGCCGGGCCGGACGTAGCGGGCGGCCATGACGTCGTCCCAGCCGGTGACCGCGAGGTCGTCGGGGACGCGGACGCCGCTCGCGACGAGGCGGGTGGTCAGGGCGAGGGCGACCTCGTCGTTGGCGCAGACGACGGCGTCGGCGGTGACCTCGCCGGCGAGGAGGCGCTCGGCCGCCGCGGCGCCGTCGCTCTCGCGCAGCCCGCCGCCGAGCGGGGCGGGCACCTCGAGGCCGCGCTCGAGCAGGGCGGTGGCGTAGCCCTCGAAGCGCTGCCGGACGTCGGGGGCGACGGCGGGGTCGCCGGCGAACACCGGGCGGGTGCGGCCGTGCGCGTCGAGCAGGTGGGTGGTCAGCTCGTGCGAGCTCGCGACGTTCTCGGCCGCGAGGCGCTCGAACCCGGTCGTCGCCCCGCCCGCGACGACGAGCACCGGCTTCTGGCGGGCGGCCCGCTCGAGGACGTCGTCGGGGATGATCCCGCCGAGCACGGCGACGCCGTCGACGCCGGCGGCCAGGCGGGTGAAGCGCGGGGCGTCGAGGGGGCGGTCGGGCTCGACGAGGGCGAGGACGACGCTGAGGTCGAGCTCCGCCGCGGCCTGCTCGAAGCCCATGAGCAGCTCCGAGAAGTAGGGGCCGTGCAGCTCGGGCAGGACGAGGCCGACCGCCTCGTGGTGGCGCACGGCGAGCGAGCGGGCGGCGGCCAGGGGCACGTAGTCGAGCCGGTCGATGGCGTCGAGGACCCTGGCGCGGGTGCGCTCGGCGACGGCGGTGCTGCCCTGGATGACGCGGGAGACGGTGGCGATGGAGACGCCCGCGGCCTCGGCGACCGAGTAGATCGTCGTGCCCGCGTGCTCCGGCGTGCTCGTGCTGCGGCTCACCGCGCCACCTCCTTGTAAGCGCTTACAACTTCGTGTGAGCGCTTACATTGCCACGGTGCCGCGAGGGGCGGCAACCCCGGCGGCGGGTGACAACGGTGTCGGCGACGTCGTCGGGGACGCCGGCGCAGGTCGCTGACCTGCGACGACGCGGGCCGTCCGACCGTTCGTCGATTTCCCCGCCGGCGGGCGCGTCCATCAACTGACGAATGGGTCGACTCCTGCCCACGGGTCCGGCCGGCAGGCGTGCAGGAGTCGACGACAGCGTCGACTCCCGTCCGCTCACGGGGACCCGCGGCCGGGTCTCGACGTGTCGCCCGTCGACCGACACACTGGCCCGCATGGGCACCCCGTACGTCGTCACCCGCTCGACCACGACGAGCGCGCCGCCGGCGGCCGTCCACGCGCTGCTCGAGGACTTCCACGCCTGGCCGCGGTGGTCGCCGTGGGAGGAGCTCGACCCGGCGATGCGCCGCACGTACTCCGGCGCCGCGCGAGGTCCCGGCGCCCGCTACGCGTGGGACGGCAACCGCAAGGCGGGCCGCGGCACGATGGAGGTCGTCGGCTCCACCCCCGAGCAGGTCGACGTCGACCTCGCGTTCGAGAAGCCCTTCCCGTCGCGCTCGCGCGTCGAGTTCGTGCTCACCCCGCAGGCCACCGGCGGGACAGGGGTCGAGTGGCGGATGCGCGGCGAGCTCTCCCCGGTCATGCGCGTCTTCTCGCTCGTGAAGTCGATGGACTCGCTCGTCGGCCCCGACATGGAGCGCGGCCTCGCCCGGCTGCGCGCCGCCGCGGAGACGCCCTCCGGCTGAGCCCCCGTCAGCCGCGCCGGCGGGAGCGTCGGGTCAGCAGGGCGTCGACACCCCAGAGCACGCTCGCCACGACGAGCCCGAAGACGAGGATGAGGACGAGCGTCGTCGCCACCGAGCCGTAGCCGAGGGCGACGACGTTGGTGAAGTCGTACGGGTAGGCGCCGACGACCGCCCCGCGCCCGAGCATCCACGCGACCCACGCGAGGGGCACGACGAGGGCGAAGGGGACGAGCCGGCCGGTCACCCAGCCCCGCGGGCCGGCGACGAGCCAGACGAGGACGGTCAGCGCCGGCGTCACGACGTGGAGGATCGGGTCGGTCAGCCGCGACCAGCCGACGACGTCGGCGGTGGGGGCGAGGAGCACCTGGTAGACGATGGCCGTGACGGTGATCATCAACAGCGCATCGAGCCGGATCACCCTCTCCAGGAAGCCCGTCCGGGTGGGGCGCAGGACGAGCAGGGTCGCCGACACCGCGACGACGACGTTGGACCAGATGGTGAAGTAGCTGAGGGTGTCGGCCAGCCGCGAGACCACGCCCGCCGCCCCGTCGGGGTGCAGGCCGTAGAGGCCGCGCGGCGGCACCGACTCGGCGTACCCGCCGGCGCCGGAGATCACGAGCGTGAGCACGAGCCCCAGCCACGCGACACCGGCGTTGAGGCCGAAGGCGGCGCGGGCCGCTCGGGACGGGGCGGGGGCTGCGACGTCGACCACGGGGCGAGTATGCCCGCGGGACAGGGCGATGCCCGCGCGGCGCGCCTCGTCAGGGCCGGTGACGCCGGCCGCGACCAGGGAGCGTGTGCGCGGCCGCGGCGGCGAGGTCCCCGACGACGACGCACCACAGGAGCGGCACGGTCGGGACGCCTCCGGGCACGAGCGCCAGGGCGACGGCCGCCACGCCGGCGCATCCCGCGACCCATCTCGTGGCCGGATGGCCGATCCGGCTGCGCGACAGCGCGACCGCCTGCGCCAACAGGCCGATCCCGAGCACCCCGGCGCCCGCCGCCCAGGCCGGTCGGGCTGCCGCGAGGTCCTGGGGGCCGAGCAGCCCCACGGCCGTGGCGGCCAGCACCAGGGCGTAGCCGAGCCGGCCGAGCAGTGCGGCGCGCGCGGCGGGTCGTGCGGCGGCCCGGGTGCGCCGCCACGCAGCGCGCGCGGCCAGGGCCTGCAGGCCGGCCACGAGGACGAAGGACGCGGCGACGTCGACCGTCGCGGTCCCGACCCGTCCGGCGGCCACCAGGGCCGGCACGGTGAGGGCGGTCGCGGCCACGACGGGGCCGAGCACCGCGAGGCCCGTCGGCGTCGCCCGGTCGGTCCCGGCGAGGACGCCGCCCCGCGCCACGGACGAGCGGGATGCGGCGGCGGGCCCCTCGACGGGGAGGGTGTCGCGCGCGGCGGTCGTGGTCATGGCTCGAGCGTGGCCCGGGCGCCGTCGGGCGTCTGTCGGGGGCGACCCTGACCCGACCCGGAGCGGAAAGCCCGCACGTGCGGGGTTGTCGGGGTGCGGGAGGGGACGGGGCCGCGGAAAGCCCGCACGTGCGGGGTTGTCGGGGTGCGGGAGGGGACGGGGCCGCGGAAAGCCCGCACGTGCGGGGTCGTTGGGGTACGGGAGAGGACGGGGTCGCGGAAAGCCCGCACGTGCCGGGTCGGCGCTGCGGTGGTCCCGGTCGCTCGCCGCCGGTTATGGTCACGGTGACTTCCCGAGGAGGCTCCGGTGACCCACGGCCCCGGCCTGCTGACCGACCGCTACGAGCTGACGATGCTCACGGCGTTCGTCCGCGACGGCAGCGTCGACCACCCCGCGGTGTTCGAGGCGTTCGCCCGACGCCTGCCCGAGGGGCGCCGCTACGGCGTCGTCGCGGGCCTCGGGCGGCTCGTCGAGATGGTCGAGGCCTTCCGCTTCGACGCCGCGGAGGTCGCCTGGCTCGAGGCCGCGGGGGTCGTCGACGACGCGACCGCGGCCTGGCTGCGCGACTTCCGCTTCACCGGCGACGTCGACGCCTACCCCGAGGGCGACCTCTACTTCCCGGGCAGCCCGGTGCTCAGCGTCCGCGGCACGCTCGGCGAGTGCGTGATGCTCGAGACCCTCGTGCTCAGCGTCCTCAACCACGACACCGCCGTCGCGAGCGCGGCCGCCCGGATGGTCCTCGCGGCGCAGGGCCGGCCCCTCGTCGAGATGGGCAGCCGCCGCACCCACGAGGAGGCCGCCCTGGCCGCGGCCCGGGCCGCGTACCTCGCGGGGTTCGCCTCGACGAGCAACCTCGCCGCCGGCCACCGGCACGGTGTGCCGACCGTCGGGACGGCGGCCCACGCGTTCACCCTGGCGCACGCCACCGAGGCCGGGGCCTTCGCGAGCCAGGTCGCCGTCCAGGGCGTCAGCACGACGCTGCTCGTCGACACCTACGACGTCGAGCAGGGCATCCGCACCGCGGTCGAGGTCGCGGGGACGGGGCTCGGGGCGGTGCGCATCGACTCCGGCGACCTCGCCGAGACCTCGGCGGCGGCGCGCGCGCTCCTCGACGGCCTCGGGGCCCGCGACACCCGCATCATCGCGACGAGCGACCTCGACGAGTTCGTCCTCACCGCCCTCGCCGACGCGCCGATCGACGGCTACGGCGTGGGCACGCGCGTGGTCACCGGCTCCGGCCACCCCACCGCGAGCCTGGTCTACAAGCTCGTCGCCGTGGCGTCCGGACCCGGTGGGGCGCTGCGGCCGGTCGCGAAGAAGAGCCACGACAAGATCTCCGTCGGCGGCGGCAAGACCGCCTGGCGCCGCCACGACGAGCACGGGGTGCTGCGGCGCGAGTGGTACCGCACCGACGACCACGAGGAGCCCGGCGCCACCCGCGTCCAGGTGCCCGTCCTGCGCGGCGGGCGCCCGGTGGGGGTCCCCGACCTCGACACCGTCCGCGAGCACTGCGCCGCGGCGCTGGCCACGCTGCCCCCGCAGGCCCGGTCGGTGGCCGCCGGCCGCCCGTACCTCACCGTCGAGCAGGAAGGGGAGACCGATGGCTGACGCGCTCGTCGTCGTCGACGTCCAGACCGACTTCGTGGAGGGCGGGTCCCTCGGCGTCGAGGGGGGCCACGAGGTCGCCCGCCGCATCACCGAGCACCTCGCCGCGCACCGTGACGACTACGCCGCCGTCGTCGCCTCCCGCGACTGGCACGAGCCGCACGGCACCAACGGCGGGCACTTCGCGCAGCCGGGCACCGAGCCGGACTTCGTGACGACGTGGCCGGCCCACTGCGTCTCGAGCGGCCCGGGGGCCGCCTACGCGAACGGGTTCGACACCTCCGCCGTGACCCACCACGTCCGCAAGGGCCGGGGGAGCGCCGCCTACAGCGCCTTCGAGGGCACCACCGAGGACGGCCGTCCCCTCGCCGCGCTGCTGCGCGACCTCGGGGTCACGCACCTCGACGTCACCGGCATCGCCACCGACCACTGTGTGCGAGCGACCGTCCTCGACGCGCGCCGGGAGGGGTTCTCGGTCCGGCTGCTGCCGGGGATGCACGCCGGCGTCGCCCCCGCGACGAGCGAGCGGGCCCTGGCCGAGATGGCCGCGGCCGGCGCGGAGGTGGCCCCGTGAGCGAGCACCCGCCGTTCGCCGTCACCGTCGACCTCGGCGTCTTCACCATCCGCGACGGTGTGTTCTCGGTGCTGCTCGTCGAGCGTGGCTCCGAGCCGTTCGCGGGGTCGTGGGCGCTGCCCGGCGGGTTCGTCGAGGCCGACGAGGACGCCGAGACCGCCGCATGGCGCGAGCTGCGGGAGGAGACGGGGGTCGAGCGCTTCGAGGGGCACCTCGAGCAGCTGCGCACCTACTCCGCGCCCGACCGCGACCCGCGGATGCGCGTCGTGTCCGTCGCCCACGTGGCCTTCGCCCCCGACCTGCCCGCGCCGAGCCCCGGCTCGGACGCCGCGAACGCCCGCTGGTGGTCGGTCGACGACGTGCTCGACGGCGGGCCGGACGCCCCGACCCTCGCGTTCGACCACGCCGAGATCCTCCACGACGCCCGCGAGCGCGTCCGCTCCAAGCTCGAGTACACCACCCTCGCACGGGAGTTCGTGGCCGAGCCGTTCACGCTGCCCGAGCTGCGCCGCGTCTACACCGCGGTGTGGGGCGCGCCCCCGGACCTCGGCAACTTCCGTCGCAAGGTCCTCGGCACCGACGGCTTCGTCGTCCCCACCGAGGCCCACGGCGTCTCGGCCGCGGGCGGCCGGCCGGCCCTGCTCTACCGCCGGGGCACCGCGACCGACATCCAGCCCCCGATGCTGCGCACCGCCACCCGCGGCGAGCGCTGACCCGTCGATGGGCCACCACCACGCGCTGCCGGACGCCGCGGCTCACGGCGCGCTGCCCGACGACGCGACCCACCGCCTGCCGCCGACGCCCCTCGTGACGCGGGTCGTCGTCGTCGCCCTCGTCCTGCTCACGGCCGCCGCGACCGCGTACGGCCTCGTCGCCCTCTGGCCGCGCGGCGAGCTGCCCACGAACCCGCAGCTCGACTACGCGGTGCAGGGGGCGACCTTCCCGCAGGGCAGCGTCGTCTCGCTGACCGCCCCCTGCCCCGCCGTCGCCCCCGACTCGACGGACGACGTACCGGTCGGCGACCCCGACTGCGGGCAGCTGACGGTGCGACTCGACGACGGCTCGGAGCAGACGGTGCGCATCCAGCCGGAGGTCAGCCGCTCCGGGCTGCGCGCCGGCGACACGGTGACGCTGCTGAAGCTGCCGGACGCCGCGCTCGACTCGGCGCAGGAGCAGGGGGCGATCCTCGACAGCGCGTACTCGTACGCCGGGGTCGAGCGCCAGCCGCCGCTGCTCGTCCTCGCCGCCGTCTTCGTCGTCCTCGTGCTGCTCGTCGCGCGCTGGCGGGGGCTCGCCGCGCTGGTCAGCCTCGGGGTCGGCGGGGCGATCCTCCTCTTCTTCGTGGCCCCGGCGCTGCTCGACGGCGCGAACCCGGTCGCGGTGGGGCTCACCGCCTCCGGGGCGACGATGCTCGTCGTCCTCTACCTGACGCACGGCCTGAGCCTGCGCACGTCGACCGCGCTGCTCGGGACCGTGCTCGGTCTCGGGCTGACCGCGGTCGCGGGCGTCCTCGGCTCCGACGCCGCCCGGCTGACCGGCGTCGGCGACGAGAACAGCGGTCTGCTGCAGGCGCTCGCGACCGACGTGAGGCTGCACGACCTCGTCGCGTGCGGCGTCCTCATCGCGGCGTTCGGCGTGCTCAACGACGTGACGATCAGCCAGACCTCGGCCGTCTGGGAGCTGCGCGCCGCCGACCCCCGGCGCAGCCGCCGGGCGTTGTTCGCCTCCGCGATGCGCATCGGTCGCGACCACCTCGCCTCGACCGTCTACACCATCGTGTTCGCCTACGCCGGAGCCGCGCTGCCGATCCTGCTGCTCATCGCGCTCTCCGGCCAGGGCGCCGACAAGCTGTTCCTCTCCGAGGACATCACGGCCGAGGTCGTCCGCACGCTGGCCAGCGCCGTCGGCCTGGTGCTCGCCATCCCCGCGACGACCGCCGTCGCCGTCGTCGTCGCCCCGCCGCCCCGGGTCGCGCCGGCCCCCGCGGACGCCGAGGTCGCCGCGCCCGTCTGAGTCCCGCACTGGTCGGCGGACCGGGCGGTGTGGTGGGATCGAGGTCCGGTCCGCGGGCTCGACGACGCGGCCGGGCCGCCCGTCCACCACCCGCGAGGAGCACGATGACCGACGCCAGCACGCTGGGGGTGCACTCCGAGGTCGGGCGCCTGCGCAAGGTCCTCGTCTGCCGGCCGGGCCTCGCGCACCGCCGGCTCACCCCGACCAACAGCGCCGACCTGCTCTTCGACGACGTCATGTGGGTCGGGCAGGCCGAGCGCGACCACGCCGACTTCGTCCAGAAGCTGCGCGGCCTCGGGGTCGAGGTGGTCGAGCTCCACGACGTCCTCGCCGAGACGATGGCCATCCCCGGGGCGCGCGACTGGCTGCTCGACCGCAAGATCGTCCCGAACCACGTCGGCCTCGGGCTCGTCGACTCCACGCGGGCCTTCCTCGAGACCCTCGAGCCGGCGCGGCTGGCGGAGTTCCTCATCGGCGGGCTCGCGATCCCCGACCTCCCCGACGACTTCCGCACCCCGTTCGTCATGCTCGCCCGCGAGCAGACCGGCGCGCGCGAGTACCTGCTGCCGCCGCTGCCCAACACCCTCTACACGCGCGACACGACGTGCTGGGTGTACGGCGGGCTGACGCTCAACCCGCTCTACTGGCCGGCCCGCCAGAACGAGACGATCATCTACAAGGCGATCTACCGCTTCCACCCCGACTTCGCCGGTGCGACCGTGTGGTGGGGCGACCCCGAGACCGACTGGGGCGAGGCGACCCTCGAGGGCGGCGACGTCATGCCGGTCGGCAACGGCGTCGTCCTCGTCGGGATGAGCGAGCGCACCTCGCGCCAGGCGATCACCCAGGTGGCGGCCTCCCTCTTCGCCCAGGGCGCGGCCGAGAAGGTCGTCGTCGCCGGCCTGCCGCAGCTGCGCGCCGCGATGCACCTCGACACCGTCTTCACCTTCGCCGACCGCGACGTCGTCACCCTCTACCCGAACGTCATGGACGGGGCGCACACCTTCGTCCTCCATCCCTCCGACACCGACCCCGGCGTGGAGGTCGAGGACCGCGGCGAGGGCACGTTCACCAAGGTCGTCGCCGAGGCGCTCGACCTCGACGGCCTGCGCGTCATCGAGACCGGCGGCGACGTGTACGCCTCCGAGCGCCAGCAGTGGGACAGCGGCAACAACGCCGTCGCCGTCGAGCCTGGCGTCGTCTTCACCTACGACCGGAACACGACGACCAACGCCCTGCTGCGCGACGCCGGCATCGAGGTCGTCGAGATCGTCGGGTCCGAGCTCGGCCGGGGCCGCGGCGGCGGCCACTGCATGACCTGCCCGCTCGTGCGCGACCCCGTCGAGTACTGACCCGTGCAGTCCCCGCCGCGTGACCTGCCGGACGCCGACGTCCTCGACGTCGTGCGGCGGGGCTGGGACGCGACGACCCTGTCGCTGACCCACCTCCCGGTCGGCTACGGCAGCCACCACTGGGCGGCGACGGCGGCCGGGGGACGGCGCTGGTTCGTCACCGCAGACGCGACCCCCGACGACGGGACCGTCGAGGCGCTGGCGGCCGCGTACGCGGTGCCCGCGGCGGCCCGCGCCCACGGCGTCGCGGGCGCGCACGGCCCGGTCGCGGCGGCCGACGGGGCGCTGCTGCACCGTCACGGGACGTGGTCGGTGTCGGTGCAGCCCTGGCTCGACGGCGCCGCCGGGGGCTTCTCCGACCGGTGGCCCGACGCGGGCGCCGAGGCGGTCGTGCGCCTGCTCGCCGACCTCCACGCGCTCGACGCCCCGAGCACCCCGGCCCGGCCCGAGGACCCCGCCCTGCCCGGGGTCGACGGGCTCGTGGCGGCTCTCGACCGCTGCGAGCGCGACGAGCCGCTCGCCGGAGGGCCGCTGGCCGGGGTCGTCACCGGGTTGTTGCGCCCGCACACCGCCGCCGTGCGCGAGGCGCTGCGCGAGGACGCCGCGGACCTCCCCGGCGCCACCGTCCTGACCCACGGCGAACCGCACCCGGGCAACGTCGTCCTCACCGCCGACGGCCCCGTGCTCGTCGACTGGGACACCGCGCGCCGCGCCGAGCCCGAGCGCGACCTCTGGCTCGTCGCGGCCCGCACCGACCTCGACGTCGCCGCCTTCTACGCCGACCTCACCGGCCGCACACCGTCCCCCGCCCGGATGCGCAGGCGCGAGCGCCGCTGGGCCCTCGCCGACGTCGCCGCGTACGTCGTCGACCTCGCGGCCGCGCCTGCCGAGGACGCCGACACCGCGTGGCAGCTGCGCTCGCTGCGGGGGACCCTCGAGGAGCTCGGACGCTGACGTCGGCGCAGGTCACCGGGCGCCCCCGGTGCCCCGCCCCGTAGGCTCGGGCACCAGTGCTCGACCACCGGAGGGACCCCCCGATGAGCCCCGACCGCACGTTCCACCCGTCCGCGGGCCGCACCCTCGGTGTCGAGTGGGAGCTCGGCCTCGTCGACCCCGACACCCTCGACCTCGTCTCGCGCGCCCCCGAGCTCATCGCAGCCCTCGACGACGGCGGGTCGCGCAGCGGGTCGGCCTCCGCCGGACGCTCGTCCGTCACGAACGAGCTGCTGACCAACACCCTCGAGATCGTCACCGGCATCTGCGACAACGCGGCCGCGGCGGCGGAGGACCTGCAGCACGGGCTCGACCAGGTCCGTCGGGCGGCCGACGAGCGCGGCCTCGCGCTGTTCGGCGGCGGCGCGCACCCGTTCAGCCGGTGGGAGGACCAGGAGGTCTCCTCCGGCGAGCGCTACGCGACGCTCATCGACCGCACCCAGTGGTGGGGCCGGCAGATGGTCATCTACGGCGTGCACGTCCACGTCGGCATCACGTCGGCGGCCAAGGTGTGGCCGCTCGTCAACGCGCTGCTCACCTACCACCCGCACCTCACGGCGCTCTCGGCGTCGTCACCGTTCACCGGCGGCGTCGACACCGGGTACGCGAGCAACCGCACGATGCTCTTCCAGCAGCTGCCGACCGCCGGCCTGCCCTTCCAGTTCGAGTCCTGGGCGCAGTACCGGACCTACCTCCACGACGTGTTCACGACGGGGGTCGTCGACGACGTCAGCGAGCTGCGCTGGGACATCCGGCCCTCGCTCGGCCTCGGCACCATCGAGGTGCGGGCGTGCGACGGGCTGTCGAGCGCCGCCGACGTCACGGCGATCGCGGCGCTCGTGCACTGCCTCGTCGTGCACCTCGAGGACCAGCTCGACGTCGGTCGGCTGCCGGCGCCGCTCCCGCCCTGGCACGTGCAGGAGAACAAGTGGCGCGCAGCGCGGTACGGGCTCGAGGCCATCGTCATCGTCGATGCGGACAGCCGCGAGGTGCCGGTCGTCGACGACGTGCTCGAGCTCCTCGAACTGCTGCAGCCGGTGGCGCGTCGGCTCGGCTGCGTCGACGAGCTCGCGGGCGTCGAACGGCTCGCGCGCGGCGGCGGGGGCTACACGCGGATGCGCGAGGCCGTGACCGCGGCGGACGGCGACCTGCGGGCCGCCGTCCGCGCCGCGCTCGTCAGCGGCTGACGGCGTCGAGCTCGTCGGTGACCGGGGTGTCGCCGGTGTTGAACTCGACGACCGCGTGCGCCGTGCCCGGGCGCGCGAGGACCTCGGCGATGACGAGGGCGACATCGGCGCGCGGCACCGACCCCTTGCCCGCACCGGTGCGCGAGGTCTCGATGCGGCCGGTCGACGGGTCGTCGGTCAGGGCGCTGGGGCGGACGAGGGTCCACGCGAGACCCGAGGCCTGCAGGTGCTCGTCGGCCGCGGTCTTGGCGTCCGCGTAGGCGAAGAAGGCGTCGTCCTCCGGCACACCGTGGTCCGGCCCGGCGCCGTAGTACGACACCATGACGTAGCGCTCGACGCCGGCCTCGAGGGCGGCGTCCATCGATCGGATGGCCGCGTCGCGGTCGACGGCGTAGGTGCGCTCGGGGTCACCGCCACCGGCGCCGGCGGACCAGACGACGGCGTCGAAGCCGCGCACGAGGTCGGCGAGCTCGGGGGTCGACATCGACTGCACGTCGGCGACCTTCGCGGTGGCGCCGTCGGCCTCGACGTCGGCCGTGTGCTCGGGGTTGCGGATCACCGCGGTGACCTCGTGGGAGCGCTCGGCGAGGAGGGGGGTCAGGTGGCGGGCGACCTTGCCGTGGCCGCCGATGGTGAGGATGCGCATGTTCGGGCCAACACCCGCGTCGGAGCCGCTGTTCCGGACCTTCGACAGTCCGGGTCCGCGCAGACCTGGAGTCGAGTGCGGAAGTGGCAGCCGGGACAGCCACGTGCGCCCTCGACCCCGGACGGGTCCGCGCAGACCTGGGGTCGAGTGCGGAAGCGGTCGCTGGGGCAGCCACCTGCGCCCTCGACTCCGAGGGGAGAGGGCAAGGACGGGCGCTGCGGAGGGGAGAGGGGAGGAGGGTCGCGGGTCAGGCGAGGGCGGCGACGGCGGCCACGAGCCCGGCGAGCGCCGTCACGGAGCGCGCGGCGTCGACGGCGCGCAGCCGGCGGGCGAGCGCCGGGGTGCGACCCTCGCGCCCGAGCGCCCCGTGGGTGGGGGCGGCGAGGAGCGCGGTGAGGAGGAGCACGACCCCCTGGAGGGCGACCGCCAGCAGGACCGCGGGGGTGCGCGGCCCGGCGGCGACGACCCACGCGACGGCGCCGAGCACGGCGGCGTACGTCGGGACGACGAGGACGAGGACTCGGCGCGAGTGCCGGTCGTGGGCGGCGGCGAAGCGGTCGGCCGGCTGCTCGAGGAGGGTCGGGTAGGCGAGCGTGCTGACGGCCAGCTGGAACGCTGCGTGCCACGCGGCCACCGCGGCGAGGGCGACGAGCGGGGTCACCACCCGGTGGTCCGCAGCCGGCGGGGCATCCCGAACGCGGTCCGTGTGCCGGCCGAGTGCAGGACGCTGTCGGGCGGGCGCGCGGCGAGGTCGGCGAACCCGGCGGCCCTGAGCAGCTCGTCGTCGAGGTCCAGCAGCTCGGCCCGGCGCAGCGGCCACGGCGGGTGCTCGTTGGGGACCCACGCCGTCCGCCCGGCGACGCGCGTGTGCAGGCCGAAGCGTGCGGTGACGAACTCGGACACCGGGTCCGGCTCGAGCAGCTCCTCGCCGACGCGGACCCGCATCGTCGAGCGGGCGCCGCGTGGGCCGGGCAGCCGCCGCGTCGAGGTGTAGCGGACCTCGTCGCCGGAGCGCTCCATCCGCATCCGGGCCCACGTGTACGGCGTACCGAAGACGACGCGGGCGCCGACGGCGACGAGGGTGCGCTCGCACTCCAGCGACCCGAAGACCACGCCGTGCCGACCCTCGTCGTCGACGGAGTAGAAGCGGACGTTGGTCTCGAGGAAGTCGCCGAGCCACGGGACCGCCGGCCCGCGGCCGAAGCCGGCCCGGTGCATCCGGAAGGGGATGAGCCCGACGTACGTCACGCCGTCGAGGACGTCGGGGCGGGCGCCGGCGGGCAGGAGCGGGGCGACGCGCTCGGGCTCCACCGCCCAGTGGACGAACGTGATGTCGCGCCACTGCTGGCGCATCGTCCGCGGGCCCGTCAGCGGAGGAGCCTCGACGCGTGCCTGCATGCTCCGAGTGTCGGTCGCGCGCAGGCCCGTCGGGCGGCTCGGTGGCACCGGCCGCCGGCCGCCGTCGAAGGAGCCGGCCGGCGTCAGTGCAGGCGGGAGCGCCGGCGACGCAGCTCGCGGACGACCGCCGCCTGCCGCCGGACGACGCGCAGGTCGCGCTCCGAGAGGCCGTGGCCGGCCCGGCCGCGCAGCGCGTCCTCGGTCGAGGCGAGCTCCGCGATGAGGTCGCGGACCGACGCGGTCGTGGGAGCGGTGGTCGGGAGCGGCGCCGTCGTCGTCATGCCTCCACCCTCGGGTGGGTGCCTCGGGACGGCCTCGGCCCCGCCTGTGGGGTCGCTGTCAGGGCCGCGCCGGGCATCACCGGGAGGCGACGGGCAGGCCTCAGGCCGAGGTGCGGTCCTCGTCGGCCACGGTGTGCCGCTCGCGGTGGCGGGCGTCGAGGTACTCGGCCAGGCGCCGGTCGGCGTCGTCGCCGAAGAGGATCCGGGCGACCTCGCGCAGCCCCTCGGAGCCCTCGATGTCCTCGTCGCGCACGACGAGGTCGATCTTGGAGCGACGGCGCATGAAGTCGTCCAGGGTGACGACCATCTCGTGCTGCGCGGCGGTGTAGAGCTCGGCGCGCAGGTAGTCGGCCGAGCCCATGACGTCCTCGCCCATCGACGGGTCGGCGCGGATGGCCTCGAGCAGGTCGAAGGCGCGCCGGCCGTAGCGGCGCCACAGCCGGTCGGTCAGCGGCTCGGTGTCGGGCTTGGTCCGCAGCGCGTCGAGGCGCATCAGCCGGGCCTGCCGGTAGAACTCGGCGCGGGTCTGCGCGGCGGGCTCGCCGTACCAGTTGCCGAGGTCCTTCTCGAGCGGGATGCCGAGACGCACGACCTCCTCCGCGACCTCCTCGCCGACGTTGAGGCAGTCGGTCAGCTTGCCGCCGAGGACCGTGACGACGCGCTGGTGGTCGTCGCGCTCGATCTCGTGCTTGCGCGACAGCGAGGTCCAGTCGGCCTGGTCCTGGTCGCCCGCGCCGCGGCTGACGACGAGGGGGCGCACGCCGCAGCGCTCGGCGATGACGTCGTCGGCGGTCAGCGGCTGCGCGAGGTCGAGGCGCTTGTTGATCTGCTCGAGGAGGAACTCGCGGTCCTCGTCGGTCACCTCGGTGTACGGGCTGTCGACCCGGGTGTCGGTCGTGCCGATGACCGAGCGGCGGCCCATCGGGATGACGTAGAAGAGGCGCTGGGTGTCGTCGAAGAACGCCAGCACGCGGTCGTGCTTGGTCGTCGTCAGGCGGGGGACGACGAGGTGGATGCCCTTGGAGTAGACGATCCGGTGCTCGGTGCGCAGGTCCCAGGACTCGTTGATCTCGTCGACGAACGGGCCGGCGGCGTTGACGACGACCCGCGCGGCGGTCGTCACCTCACGGCCGGTGTCGGTGTCGCGCAGGCGGCAGACCCAGCGGTCGCCGATCCGCTCGGCCGAGACGAGCTCGACGTAGTTGGCGACGGAGGCGCCGGCCTCGAGGGCGGAGCGGACGAAGGAGAAGACGAACCGGCTGTCGTTGTCGACGAGGAAGGCGTCGCGGTACTCGATGGCGCCGCGGACGTCGGTCGTGTCGATGGCCGGCTCCTGCTCCTTGACGTCGTCGGCGTCGTAGAGGTGCGGGCGCTTGGTGCCGAAGAGGCCGATGCCCCAGTAGGCCGTGGCCCCGAGGCCGGCGAACCACGGTGCGTACGGCGAGCCGTGGTCGAGCGCGGCGAGGAAGCCGATCTCGCGGATGTTGTCGGGGTAGGCCTTCATCAGCCGGTTGCGGCTGCGGCACAGGCCGAAGACGAGCGGCAGCTCGTAGTTCTCGAGGTACTTGAAGCCGCCCCACACGAGGTTGGAGGACTCCTGGCTGACGAAGCCGCCGAAGTCGCCCCGGTCGATGAGCGCGACGGAGGCCCCACGGCCGGCCAGCGCCGCCGCGGAGACGGCGCCGTTGATGCCGGCGCCGACGACGAGGACGTCGAACAGGCCGCCGTCGATCCGCTCGATGTTCGCCGATCGCAGGCTCATGACCCCAGCGTAGGCGTCCCGTGGCGCGCACCGGCGCGGAGGTGGCGGGGCTGGACAGCGCCCGCCCCGCCCCATTCTCGACATATTGCGCATCCGCCACGCGAAAGGACCCGGATCCGGGCGCTCGAGGTGGCGGATGCGCAATAAGTCGGGTCGAAAGAGTGGGTCAGCCGGCGCGGGGGTCGTCGAGGACGTCGCGCCAGGAGTGCTGCGGCTCGTAGCCGAGGAGGCGCTTGGCCTTGTCGATGCAGAAGAAGGTCTCGTGCTCGCCCATCGCGCGGCGGACCTCGACCCCGTCGTAGAACTGCTCGACGAGCTCGGCCGTCGTCGCGGCGACGGAGTGGTCGGCGTTGGCGATGTTGAAGACCTCGAAGCCGAGGCCGTCGGTGGCCAGGCAGCGGTCGATCGCCTGCGCGAGGTCGCGGACGTCGATGTAGGCGAAGATGTTGCGCCGCCGCTGGGCCGGGTCCTCGAGGAAGCCCGGGAACCGCTCCGCGTACTCGTGCGGCTCGATGACGTTGTTGATCCGCAGCCCGTAGACGTCGGCCCCGGTGCGGCGCTGCAGCGAGCGCGCCGTCGTCTCGTTGACGACCTTGGAGGTCGCGTAGGCGTCCTCGGGCACCGTCGGGTGCTCCTCGTCGACCGGCAGGTACTCGGGCTTGCGCTCGCCGCGCGCGAAGCAGATGCCGTAGGTGGTCTCGGACGAGGCGAAGACGACCTTGCGGATGCCGAGGATCGCGGCGGCCTCGAGGACGTTCCACGTCGAGAGCACGTTGTTCGCGTAGGTCTCGTTGTCGGCCTTGAGCAGGATGGCGGGGACCGCGGCCAGGTGGACGATCGCGTCGTAGGCCCGCTCCTGCGGCTCGTCGAGCTCGTCGAAGGAGGCGGGCATCCGCAGCGTGGAGAGCAGCTGCCCGAGGTCGGTCAGCTCGACGTCGAGGTCGGTGACGCCGTCGAGGCCGAGCGGGGCGCGGTCGAGGTTGGTGACGGTGTGGCCGTGCTCGACGAGGTACGGGACGACGTGGCGGCCGGCCTTGCCGCTGCCACCGGTGAGGAGGATGCGCATTCCGTCATCCTCACACCCCGACCGACGGGTTCGGCCCGCGTGCGCAGCCCGACCCGCTCCCGCCGCGAACGTGTGTCAAACCGCCGGGGAAGACCGGCGGTTTCATACGCGATCGCGAAAGGCGGGAGGGTCAGAGGGTGAAGGAGACGCCCGTCAGGTCCTCGGAGCGGTCGAAGAGGGTGCGGCCGAGGGTCGCGTCCTGCGCCCAGCGCGAGCGGCGGGCCTCGCCGACCGGCCCGCGGGTCTCGCCGATGCCGGTGGGGCCGGAGTAGGTGCCCCCGCGGGCGACCGTCGCGGCGTACAGCGGGCCCTCGGCGCCCTTCTCGGGGCCGGGGAAGAGCAGCCTGACGCCGAGCTGGCCGATCGTGCCGACGACGGGGATGGCCCCCATGCCGTCCTTGCTCGCGACGAGGTTGGTCGCGGAGACGCCGGGGTGGGCGGCGTTCGAGGTGAGCGCGACGCCGGCGGCGCGGGCGCGTCGCTCGAGCTCGTCGGCGAAGAGGAGGTTGGCCAGCTTGGAGCGGCCGTAGGTCGTCTGCGGGTCGTAGCCCTCGCGCGGGTTGCCCTCGCAGACCGCGCCGTCGCCCCGGTGGTGGGCGATCGAGGCCACGGTCGTCACCCGCGCGGCGGGCGCCTCGAGCAGGTGCGGCAGGAGGAGGCCCGTCAGCGCGAAGTGGCCGAGGTGGTTGGTGCCGAACTGCAGCTCGAAGCCGTCCTCGGTCTCGCGGTACCGGGGCGGGGTCATGACGCCGGCGTTGTTGAGCAGCAGGTCGAGCGGCCCGTCCCACCCCTCGGCGAACTCGCGGACCGACGCCTGCGAGGCGAGGTCGAGCCGGCGCACCGAGACCCCGCCGGGGGCGCCGGTGCGCCGGATGCGCTCGGCCGCCTGCTCGCCGGCCTGCGTGTTGCGCACGGCGAGGACGACGTCGGCGCCGTGCCGGGCGAGCTCGCGCGCCTCGACCAGCCCGATGCCGGAGTTCGCACCGGTGACGACAGCGCGGCGTCCGGTGAGGTCGGGGATCTGCTCGAAGGTCCAGCGGCTCATGCGTGCTCCTCGGTGGTCGGCTCTCGGGGGGTCAGCGCGCGGGGCGCCGGCGGGGTTCCGCCGCCGGCGCGGCGCGGTGGGGTCAGCGGCGGCGCAGCTCGACGACGGGGATGACGCGCGTCGTCTTCTGCTCGTAGGACCGGAAGCCCTCGGACATCGCGGTGAAGCGGGCCCACGCGGCGTCGCGCTCCTCCGGCGGCAGCACCCGCGCGGTCACCGGCACCGTGCCGTCGTCCGGCGTCTCGATCTCGGTCTCCGGGTGGGCGCGCAGGTTGTGGAACCAGTCGGGGTTGTCCGGTGCGCCGGCCTTGGAGGCGGCGACGAGCCAGACGTCCTCCCCGTCACGGACGGTGGCGAGGGGCGAGACGCGCGCGGTGCCGGTGCGCGCCCCCACGTGGTGCAGCAGGACGAGGCCGCGGCCGAAGCCCATGGTCCGCACCGTGCCGCCGTTGCTGCGGAACTCGTCGATGATGCTCTGGTTCCAGTCGGCCACGATGGCCACCTCCTGCTGCGTCGGGGCGGCGTACGCCCACGTGTCCGAGGGGATCAGCGACGCTGCGCGCGACGCTATTCCGCGGGGCTCTTGGCGGCCTCGCGCTCCGCGCTGTTGCGCAGGATGCAGAACTCGTTGCCCTCCGGGTCGGCGAGGACGACCCAGCCGGTGCCCGGACCGTACTTGCCGCGCAGGTCGGCGACCTCCGTGGCGCCGTGCGCGAGCAGGCGCGCGAGCTCGTCGTCGCGGCTGCCCTCGACCGGCTCGAGGTCGAGGTGGATGCGGTTCTTGACCGTCTTCTCCTCGGGGACCTCGATGAAGAGGATGCGGTGGGTGCGGTCGCGGCTGACGAGCATGCACTCCTCGTGGCCCGGCTCGTTGGGGTCGTCGGGCAGGTCGGTGTAGTCGAGGACGCCCTTCCACCACTCGGAGAGCTCGTAGGCGTTGCGGCAGTCGACGGAGGTGTGGGAGACGCGCGCGGTCATGCCGTCACCCTCCCACCGGCGGCGGGGGCGGGCCAACCGGGTTGCCGGCCGGGGTGACGGAGGTCAGACGTGGATGGCCGCCGTGATGCCGTCCGAGAAGACCTCCGGCGGGTCCGGGAGGCGCTCGGAGCCGCCGGCCGCGTGACGGGCGGCGGTCCACGCGACGGCGCACGCGTCGAGGACGTCGTCGGCGGCGTAGCCGCGCCCCTCGAGCACCGACGGCCGGGCGATGCCGGCGGCCGCGAGCGCGTCGAGGCGGGCCCGGCGTCCCTCGTCGGTCTTCTTGTTGGGCCGCAGGGGGGCGCCGGACATCCGGGCGAAGCAGACCTCGGGATGGACCTCGAGCACCTCGACGGTGGGTCGCGAGCGGACCCACGCGTCGACCTCGAGGATCTTCGCGCGCAGGGCGAAGGCCTGCGCCCCGACGCCCTGCCCGCTGAGCGCGCGGTTGACGGTGTCCGCGGCGGCGCGGTCGGGAGCGCCGTAGGCCTCGCGGGTCAGCGTGGTGAACACCGACGACGCCTTGCCCGGCAGCGCGCGGCGGGCCAGGGCGTCCGCGGCCCGGGTCGTGCTGTCGGGGAGGCCGATCGGGATGTCGATGCCGACGACCCGGACGTCGGCGACCTCGCGGACGGTCTCGACGAGCTCGGCGATCGTCGAGGCGACGACGACGCGCGGCCGGGGCGCGCCCGGCTCGAGCAGCGCGCCGACCCAGCCGGCCGGGCAGCCGTCGACGCCGAGGACCGGGACGTCGACCGTGACGGGTGGCGGGACCGCCGGGCCGGCCGGTGCGACGGGCGCGGCCGGCGCGAGGCCCTCGACCGCCCCGAGGACGAGGTCGAGGGTCACCTCGAACTCCGCCCCGAACGACCACCCGGGCCGCATCGTGTGGTCGCGGGCGAACTCGGTGAAGTGCGGGTAGGTCGCCGCCACCGCCTCGTCGATGATCTCGGCCTCGAGCTGCGCCAGCTCCTCCTGCCCGGCGAAGGGGAGCGAGAGCTCCTGGACCATGAAGCCGTAGAGGTGCGCGTCGACGAGCGCAAAGACGTGGCCGACCGCGGCGAGCGAGAAGCCCTGCGCGCGAAGGCATCCGATGACGGCGTCGTGGTGCGCGACGGCAGCGGGCCCGGGGGAGCGGCGCGCGTCCATCAGCCCGATCGCCCAGCGGTGGCGCAGCAGGGCCGCCCGGCCGGACACCGACCGGGCGCGCAGCTCCTGGCGCCAGGCGCCGCCCACGACCGGCGTGTGCAGCTCCGCGAAGACCGCGTCGACCATCGCGTCGAGGAGCGCGTCCTTGTTCGGCACGTGGTGGTAGAGCGACATCGCCTCGACCCCGAGCCGGCCGGCGAGGGCCCGCATCGAGAGCGCGCCGAGGCCGTCGGCGTCGGCGAGGGCGACGGCTTCGGCCACGATGCGCTCACGGCTGAGCGTGGGGCGGTCGGTGCGGGGGCGGGGCGGCACGGCGTCTCCGAGGGGTCCACGGGTGGGGTCTTGCGCGATCTTACGTCGTAAGGCTACGGTGCGACGCATCCGTCGTTCTTACGTTGTAAGGGAGTAGCCGTGCGTGCCGTCGCCCAGGACCGCTTCGGGGGCACCGACCGCCTCCACCTCACCGACCGCCCCGACCCGGAGCCCGGCAAGGGGGAGGTGCTCGTGCGCGTCGCCGCCGCCGGCCTCGACCGCGGCACCGTGCACGTGATGACCGGGCGCCCGCTCCTGGCCCGCCTGGGCCTCGGCCTGCGCCGCCCGAGGTTCCCCGTGCCGGGCCGTGACCTCTGCGGCACCGTCGTCGCCCTCGGTCCCGGCGTCACGGGCGTGGAGGTCGGCCACCGCGTCGTCGGCACCGCCGACGGGTCGTGCGCCGAGCTCGCGGTCGTCCCGGTCCCGCGTCTCGCCGCGGCCCCCCGCACGCTGACCGACGAGGAGGCGGCCGCGCTCCCGGTCTCGGGCCTCACCGCCCTCCAGGCGCTGCGAGCCGCTGGTGTCGGGCCGGGGCAGCGCGTCCTCGTCGTCGGGGCGTCCGGTGGGGTCGGCACGTACGCCGTCCAGCTCGCCGTCGCCGCCGGCGCCCGCGTGACCGGGGTGTGCAGCCGGGCCAAGGCCGAGCTCGTCCGGGGGCTCGGGGCGGCGCGCGTCGTCGCCCACGAGGAGGCCGACGTCGACGCCGAGGGCGTCCGCTACGACGCGGTCCTCGACATCGGCGGCCACCGGTCGCTGCGCACGCTGCGGGCGGTGCTCGCGCCCCGGGGCACGCTCGTCGTCGTCGGCAGCGAGGCACCCGGACGCTGGCTCGGGGGCCTCGAGCGGTCGGTGGGGGCGGCGCTGCTCTCGCCGTTCGTGCGCCAGCGCCTCGTGATGCACGTGTCCCGCGAGCGGGCCGCCGACCTCGCCGAGCTCGTCGGCCTCGTCGACGCCGGCGCGGTCCGGCCGGTCCTCGACCACGTCGTGCCCCTCGACGGGGTGGCGCGGGCCCTCGACCACGTCGCCGCCGGGCGCGCCCGGGGCAAGGTCGTCGTCCGCGTCGACGGGCGGTCGGACCGGACCGGGTCGGCCGCGGCCGCCGTCAGCGAAGGGGGCGGACCGGGGTGGCCGTCAGCCTCGCCGAGACCTTGATCGTGGCGGAGGCCGCCGGCCGCGCGGTCCCACCGCTGTCGACCGCCCGGACCGCGACGGTGTGCCGCCCGGACCACGTCGGACCCGACCACGAGGTCCCCGAGACCTGCTCGGTCCGCCCGTCGACCGTCACGGTGTAGCCACCGGAGGCGACGACGCCGGAGGGCGCCGTCCACGTCGCCTGCAGCGTCGAGCCGCTGACGGTGAGGGCGAGGTCGCGCGGGGCGACGCGCGAGCCGACGCGCAGCACGGCACCGGCCGCGGTCACCGACACCACGTCGACCCGGACACCCGTCGTCGCGTCCGTCACGGAGCCGCCCGGGAGCACCGGGGCGTCGGCGAACGAGGAGGTCGAGGGCTTGCCGTCGAGGAGCCAGCTCTGGTGCCCCGCACCGCGGTCGATGCGGAAGGTGACGCCCCGGACGGCCGGGTCCGTCGCCGCGAACGTGTCGAACGCCCCGGTGGTCGTGCGCAGCTCGGCGGTCAGCCACGACCCGTCCCGCCGCGGGATCCGCAGCTCGCGGTTCCCCGACGGCGTCTCGGACGGGACGATGCGCACGGTCCTCGCCTCGCCGGCGGGCACGGACACCGGCTTGACCTGGCCGAAGTGGACGCGGCCGGCCGCGGGGTGCAGGCGGGCATGGGTGTTGCCCATGACGGAGAACGGGTCCGCGTACTCCAGCACCGTCCCCGAGGGGTCGCTGCAGCCGGAGGGGGCCCCGAGGGTGACGTTCGTCGTCCCCGTCGTGCAGCGGTAGCCGGAGGCGTGGTGCTCACCGAAGTTGTGGCCGAGCTCGTGGGCGGTCACGAGCAGCGAGGGGGAGTCCTGGTTGATCCAGGACCAGGTGCCCGGCACCTCGGCGAGGCCGTCCCAGCCGCAGGAGGCCTGCCGCGGCACGACGACCATGATGTTCGTGTAGGCGGAGGTGTCGACCTTCGCGGCTCTGGCGGCGGCCTGTGCCTTCTCGCCCCACTCCCGGAAGTCGCAGCTCGACGGGTTGCTCCGTGTCACCGTGTAGGGGCCGACCGCGCGGCCGCCGACGGTCCACAGCCGGTCCGAGGACTCGGCGTAGAACGCCCGGACGCTCGAGGACGCGCCGAAGAGCCGCGCCGCGACGGTGCTCGGCGAGGCCGGCGCCTCGGACGGACGGTCGGCGAAGCGCAGGGAGATCGCGAGCACCGTGTAGGTGCGCTTCCCCGAGCCGGTGGGCAGGGCGAGCTCGGCGGTGCGGGAGGTGGTGCCCGAGGCGGCGAGGGCGGCGTCGGAGGTGCGCAGCGCCCCGGAGGCGGTCCGGGTGCCGCGGACGCTGACACGGGCCCCGACGAGGGGGTGCTCGTCCGTCGCCGTCACACCGGTCAGCGGGACGGGGCTGCCGGCCGTGCCGCCGGGGGTGACGGCGAGCGTCGTGCTCGTCGTGCCGCTGCCGAAGCCGTCGGCGACGAGGGCGGTCAGGGTGCCGCTCACGGTGGTCGGCCCGGTCCGCGCGCCGGGCGGGGCGGCGTGCACCGGGGCGGCGCCACCGCCGACGAGGGCCGCGGCGGACGCGGCCAGGGCCACGCCGAGGGCGAGCAGGCGGGGGCGCGGGGGCATGAGGGGTCCTGGAGGTCGGCGCGACGGGTTCACTCGCAGGGTAGGGACATCCGGGGACCGGCCGCTGCCCGTCCCGGGCGGGAAGGGCCGTCCGGCCGATGCCGGCACGGCGGAGGGCGGGCGGCCCCGTGGGGACCACCCGCCCTCCGGCGGTGCTGCGGGTGCGGCGGTGCTCAGCGCGCCGCGGGCTCGAGCTCCTCGGCGGCCGGCGGGGCCGCCTCGTGGTCGTCGATCATGCGGGCCTCGTCGAAGGGTCGCTGCCCGGCGAGCACGGCACTCATCTGCTCGCGGTCGATGGCGTTGGTCCACGTGCCGATGAGGACGGTCGCGACCGAGTTGCCCGCGAAGTTGGTCAGCGCGCGCGCCTCGCTCATGAGGCGGTCGATGCCGACGATGAAGCCGACGCCGTCGACGAGGTCGGGGCGGTGCGACTGGAGGCCGCCGGCGAGGGTCGCCAGGCCGGCGCCGGTGACACCCGCGGCGCCCTTGCTCGCGATGATCATGAAGACGAGCAGGCCGATCTGCTGGCCGATGCTGAACGGCTTGTCGAGCGCCTCGGCGATGAAGAGCGAGGCCATCGTCAGGTAGATCGCGGTGCCGTCGAGGTTGAAGGAGTAGCCGGTCGGGACGGTGATGCCGACGACCGGGCGGGAGACCCCGAGGTGCTCCATCTTCGCGATGAGCCGCGGCAGGGCCGACTCCGAGGACGAGGTCGAGAGGATGAGGAGGAACTCGCGGCCGAGGTACTTGAGGAGCGACCAGATGCCGACGCCCGCGACGACGCGGAGCATCGCCCCGAGCACACCGAAGACGAAGAGGAAGCACGTCGCGTAGAAGGCGACCATGATCAGGCCCAGGCTCTTGAGAGCGTCGAGGCCGGTGGCGCCGACGACCGCGGCCATCGCGCCGAACGCGCCGACGGGGGCGACCCACATGATCATCGCCATGAGGCGGAAGACGAGCTTCTCGAGGTGCTTGATGCCGCGCAGGATCGGCTCGCCGGCGGTGCCGAGCTTCTGCAGCGCGAAGCCGACGAGGATCGCGACGAGGAGGGTCTGCAGCACGGACCCGGAGGTGAGCGCCGAGACGAGGGTGTCGGGGACGAGGCCGAGGAGGAACTCGGTCGTCGACTCCGCCTCCGCCGAGACCTGCGACTGACCGGACTTCGCGAGCTCGTCGGTGAGGTTGAGCCCGGCGCCGGGCTGGACGATGTTGCCGACGACGAGACCGATGGCCAGGGCGACGGTCGACATCGTCAGGAAGTAGCCGAGCGCGAGGCCGCCGACCTTGCCGACCTGCGCGGCGCGGCGCACCGACCCGATGCCGAGGACGATCGTCACGAAGATGATCGGGCTGATCATCATCTTGATGAGGTTGACGAAGAACGTCCCGAGCGGCTTGAGCTCCTTGCCGAACTCCGGGAAGAGGAAGCCCACGGCGATGCCGAGGAGCATCGCGACGATGACCGCGATGTAGAGGAAGTGCGTTCTGTCGCGGCGCTTCGGGGCGGCGGTGTCGCCACCCGGCGCTGCGGGCGCGGATGCAGTCATGGCGTGAACTCCTTTGTCCGACGCAGTGGGCCTGCGCTGTCGTCGTCGAGGGTGCTCGACGACGCGGCTATCGTCACCGTTGTGTACGCAAAGTTCACGCGGGAGCGCGGGCCCCGGTCGTGAGCCGGGCGGGCGAGGGTGCCCCGGGCCGGCCCGCGCCGCCGGACGAGCCCGGGTCGCACGGGCTGAGCGTGGCGGGGCAGACGGCGCTGCTCGTCGTCGCCCTCGTCTTCGGGGTCATCGCGGCCGGGCTGGGGGCCGCCTACCTCCAGGCGCGCCAGGCGGTCACCGACCAGTCGACCGCACAGGTCCTCGCCGTCGCCCAGTCCGTCGCCGCCGAGCCCGAGGTCGTCGAGGCCGTCCGCGGCGGCGACCCCGACGGCGTGCTCCAGCCGCTCGCGGAAGGGGTGCGGCGCAGCACCGGCACCGACTTCGTCGTCGTCATGAGCCCGAGCGGCATCCGGTTCTCCCACCCGAACCCCGACCAGGTCGGGAAGCAGTTCGTCGGGCACATCGCCGCCGCGCGCGCCGGCGGGGAGGTCGTCGAGGACTACACAGGCACGCTCGGGCCGAGCCGGCGAGCGGTCGTGCCGGTGCGTGACGGGGCACGGGTCGTCGGGCTCGTCGCGGTCGGCATCGGCAAGCAGGCCGCGGACGAGCGGCTCGCCCGCGAGCTGCCGCCGCTGCTCGTCGCCGGCGTCGTGGCGGGCCTGCTCGCCGCGGTCGGCACCACGCTCATCACCCGGCGGGTGCGCCACCAGACCCGCGGGCTGCGGGCGGCCGAGCTCCAGGCGATGCACGACCACCACGACGCCGTCCTGCACTCGGTGACCGAGGGGCTCGTCCTCGTCGACCCCGGGGGCCGGGTGCGGCTGGCCAACGACGAGGCGCGCCGCCTGCTCGGGCTGCGCGAGGACCCCACCGGGCGCGACGTCGGCGAGCTCGGGCTCGCGCCACCGCTCGTCGCGGCGATGGCGGACCCCGACGTCCGCGAGGACGACCTGCACGTGACCGGCGGGCGGGTGCTCGTCCTCAACAAGGCGCGGGCGCGCCGCGACGGCGAGGACCTCGGCGCGGTCGTCACCGTCCGCGACCGCACGGACCTCGAGGAGCTGACCGGCGAGCTCGGTGCGGCGCGGGGGCTGGCCGAGGCGCTGCGCTCGCAGGCGCACGAGTCGGGCAACCGGCTGCACACGATGGTGTCGCTCATCGAGCTCGGGCACCCCGACCGCGCCGTCGAGTTCGCGACCGACGAGCTCGAGCGGGCGCAGCGGCTCACCGACGTCGTCGTCACCGGCGTCGAGGACCCGACGCTGTCGGCGCTGCTGCTCGGCAAGGCCGCCGAGGCCCACGAGCGCGGGGTCGAGCTCGTCGTCGACCCCGGGCTGCGCTGGCCCGCGGACGTCGCGCCGGCCCGCGACGTCGTCACCGTCGTCGGCAACCTCGTCGACAACGCGATCGACGCCGTCACCGGGGTCGAGGGCGTCCGGCGGGTGACCCTCGGGGCCCACGACCTCGGCGACGGGGTCGAGCTCGTCGTCGCGGACACCGGCCCGGGCATCCCGTCGGCACTGCGCGAGCGGGTGCTCGAGCGCGGCTTCTCGACGAAGTCGGTCGACGGGCCGGCCGGGTCGCGCGGCATCGGGCTGGCGCTCGTCGCCGACACCGTGCAGCGGCTCGGGGGCACGCTGCGCATCGACGAGCCGCCGGGGGCGACCGTCACGGTGCGCCTGCCCGTGCGCGCGGGGGTGGACGGGTGAGCGCGGCGGAGCAGCCCATCCGCGTGCTCGTCGTCGAGGACGAGCCGGTGGCGGCGCAGGCCCACGCGACGTACGTGGGACGCGTCGAGGGGTTCGTCGTGTCGGGGACGGTGCACACGGCCCGCGACGCCCTGCAGCACCTCGGGAGCAGCGCGGTCGACCTCGTGCTCCTCGACATGGGGCTGCCGGACCTGCCGGGGCTCGACGTCGTCCGGGCGATGCGGGCCGGCGGGCACCGGGCCGACGTCGTGGCGGTCACCTCGGCGCGTGACCTCGAGATGGTGCGCGCCGCCGTGTCGCTCGGGGTCGTCCAGTACGTCCTCAAGCCCTTCGTCTTCGGCACCCTCCGCGACCGGCTCGAGGCCTACCGCGCCTACCGGGCGGAGGCGTCGGGCGGCGTCGAGGCCGACACGCAGGCCGAGGTCGACACCCTTTTCTCGCGGCTGCGGCCCGCCGGGGGCTCGGCGGTGCCCAAGGGCATGACCGAGGACCTCCTCGCGCGCACGTCCGTCGCCCTGCGCGAGGCCGGGGGGCCGTGCTCGGCGGCCGAGCTCGGCGAGCGGCTCGGCGTCAGCCGGGTGACGGCGCGCCGGTACGGCGAGCACCTCGTGACGGCCGGGCGCGCGGCCCGCGGCAACCGCTACGCCGGCACCGGGCGCCCCGAGGTCACCTACGAGTGGACCGGCTGACCCCACCACCCCCGTCCAGGTGCCGACTACACCGCAGTAGGTGCTGCTGTGGCGACCCGTACTGCGGTGTAGCGCGCGACGGGGAGCGCGGCTGACCTGCGACGTCCTGACATTCGTCACGGACCCTGAGCCACTGCGGCGCGCCCGCGGGTGCGAGGGTGAGGACATGGCCGAGAACTCCCGCGTGACCCGGATGCTCGAGCCCTGGCGCGGTGCGCCGGAGGCCGACGTCGCCCCCACCGACGTCGACGTCCACCACCGCCGCAGGGCCGCGGCCGGGCTCGAGGCCGTCGCGGTCTCGATGAACCGCGGCATCGGCCAGATGGGGCCCGTCCGCACCCTCACCACCCTTCGGCGCCTCAACCAGGCCGACGGCTTCGACTGCATGGGCTGCGCCTGGCCCGACCCCGACCCGGAGCACCGCAGCTTCGCCGAGTTCTGCGAGAACGGCGCCAAGGCGGTCGCCGAGGAGGCCACCAAGCGGCGCGCCGACCCCGCGTTCTTCGCGCGCCACCCGGTCTCCGAGCTCGCCACGTGGAGCGACTACCAGCTCGGGCAGCAGGGGCGCATCACCGAGCCGATGCTCCTGCGCGAGGGCGGCACGCACTACGAGCCGGTGACGTGGGGCGAGGCGTTCGGCATCGTCGCCGAGGAGATGCAGGCGCTCGACTCGCCCGACGAGGCCGTGCTCTACACGAGCGGACGCGCCTCCAACGAGGCCGCGTTCGTCTTCCAGCTGTTCGCCCGGGCCTTCGGCACCAACAACCTGCCGGACTGCTCGAACATGTGCCACGAGTCGACCTCGGTCGCGCTCGCCGAGACCATCGGCATCGGCAAGGGGTCGGTGACCCTCGAGGACGTCCACGAGGCCGAGCTCGTCATCATCGCCGGGCAGAACCCCGGCACCAACCACCCGCGGATGCTCTCGGCGCTCGAGAAGTGCGTCAAGGGCGGCGGGAAGATCGTCGCCGTCAACCCGCTGCCCGAGACCGGGCTCATGAAGTTCGACAACCCGCAGACGGTCCGTGGCCTGACCGGGGTCGGCACCGACCTCGCGGACGAGTACCTGCCGATCCGCCTCGGCGGCGACCTCGCGCTCTTCCAGGCCCTCGGCGCCCTGCTCGTCGAGCGCGGTGCCGTCGACCACGACTTCGTCGACCGGTACACGACCGGGTTCGAGTCCTACAAGCAGCACGTGCGCGACCTCGACTGGGACCTCGTGCTGCGGGCGACCGGGTTGGAGCGCAGCCAGATCGAGCGGGTCGCCGACCTGCTGGTCGGCTCGTCGAAGACGGTCTTCTGCTGGGCGATGGGCGTGACGCAGCAGAAGCACGCGGTGTCGACCATCAAGGAGATCACCAACGTCGCTCTGCTGCAGGGCAACATCGGCAAGCCCGGCGCCGGCCTGTGCCCGGTGCGCGGCCACTCCAACGTCCAGGGCGACCGGACGATGGGCATCTGGGACAAGCTGCCCGCCCACTTCGCCGAGAAGCTGCGCCTCGAGTTCGGCTTCACGCCACCGAAGCAGCGCGGCCACGACGTGGTCAACAGCATCCGCGCGCTGCAGGAGAACCGGGTCAGGGTGCTCGTCGGCCTCGGGGGCAACCTCGCTGCCGCGACGCCCGACTCCGAGCTCGTCCACGAGGTCATCCGCTCGGTGAGCCTCGGGGTGCAGATCTCGACCAAGCTCAACCGCACGCACGTCCTGCCGGGGCGGCGGATGCTCATCCTGCCGTGCCTCGGCCGGACCGAGAAGGACATCACGACCGAGGGCTGGCAGGGGCTGACCGTCGAGGACTCGATGTCGCAGGTGCACCTGTCGGTCGGGCGCAACGAGCCGGCCGGCCCGATGCTGCGCGGTGAGCCGTGGATCGTCTGCCGGATGGCCGAGGCCGTCCTCGGCGACGGCCCCGAGGGCTCGAGCATCGACTGGGCCGCGATGGCCGAGGACTACTCCGCCATCCGCCGGCACATCGGCCACGTGGTCCCCGGCTGCGACGCCTACGACGACAAGGTCCAGCGGCCCGGCGGGTTCACCCTGCCGCACCCGCCCCGCGACTCGCGCGTCTTCGAGACCGCGTCGGGGAAGGCCGAGATCTCGTCGGTGCCGATCGAGCTGCTCGAGGCGCGCGAGGGCCGGCTCGTCCTGCAGACGCTGCGCAGCCACGACCAGTTCAACACGACGATCTACGGCCACGACGACCGCTACCGCGGCCTCGCCGGCGGGCGCAACGTCGTCATGGTGCACCCCGACGACATCCGCGGGCTGGGCCTGCGCGAGGGCGAGCTCTACGACGTCGTCTCGGAGTGGGTCGACGGCTCCGAGCGGGTGGCGCACGGCTACCGGGTCGTCTCGTACCCGACGGCGCGCGGCTGCGCGGCGGCCTACTACCCCGAGTGCAACGTCCTCGTCCCGCTCGACCACGTCGCCGAGGGCAGCAACTGCCCGGTGTCCAAGGGCCTCGTCGTCCGGTTCGAGCCGCTCGGCTCGTGCGGGCGCGTCGACTGCGACCCCGAGAGCCGGGTCAGGTCCGGCAGCGACCAGAAGAACCGCAGCGACGTCGAGCCGCACCACCTGAGCTGACACGGGCTCCGCTCGCCACCTCGCCGGGATGCTCCCTCGGCTCCCGGAAGCCTCCGGGTGCCGGGGGAGCTTCTGCGATCGGCGGGGTCAGGCGCCGGCCTGGAGACGCAGCCCGGCGAGCAGCAGGTCCAGCCCCGCCCGGAACTGGTCGGTGTCGTCGTGGCCGGCGAACTCGTCGGCGATCTCGTGGAGGTACGGGAACTCGACCGGGTCGAGGGCCCGCCACTGGTCGACCGCGGCGTCGAGGTACTCGTGGCGCCCGACCTCGCCCGAGAGCACCTCGGCCGGGGGGTCCTGCCCGAGGTCGGCCGCGGTGCCGACGACGAAGCCGACGACCGCGGACACCGCGTGGAAGCGCTGGCGTGGCGTGAGGTCCAGGCGCAGGGCCTGCTGGCCGAGCTTCTCGAACAGGCGCAGGGCGTTGGGCTGCACGAGCGTGTTGCGCATGAAGTAGGCACCGAGCCACGGGCGCTCGACGATCGCGTCGAAGAGGGTGACGGCGATGGTGCGCAGGTCGTCGACCGGGTCGGCGCCGCCGACGTCGCGGACGTCGGCGAGGACGCCCGCGAGGACGTGGTCCGAGGCCCGGTCGAGCAGCTCGTCCTTGCTCGAGACGTACCAGTACACGCTGCCGACGCCACCACCGAGCCGCCCGGCCAGCGCGCGGAAGTTCAGCCCGGGCTCCCCGTGCTCGTCGAGCAGGGCGACGGCCTCGGTGAGGACGGACTCCAGCGAGTGCGAGGCGCGTCGACGAGGGGGCACGCCCCCATGAGACCACACCCGGACGCGGGGTCTTGCCGCGGACCGAACAACGTTCTATAGTCTCGAACGTCGTTCGACTACCGAACGACGTTCGATTCAGAGAGGAGGCGCCATGACCTCCATCCCGGCCACCGCGCCCCGCACGTACCCGTCCCTCCGCGCCGCCTGGGTGCCGCTGGCCGCCCTCTGCCTCGCCTTCTTCGTCGAGATGGTCGACAACACGCTGCTCACCGTGGCGCTGCCGACCATCGGCCGCGACCTCGGCAGCGGGACGACCGCCCTCCAGTGGGTCACCGGCGCCTACTCGTTGACCTTCGGGGGCCTGCTGCTCACCGCCGGCTCGATGGCCGACCGGCTCGGCCGCCGCCGGGTCCTCCTCGTCGGCCTCGCGGTCTTCGGCCTCGTGAGCCTCACCGTGGCCGCCGTCTCGACGACCGGCGAGCTCGTCCTCGTGCGTGCCGCGCTCGGGGTCGCCGCCGCCGCGATGGCCCCGATCACCAACTCGCTCGTCTTCCGGCTGTTCGGCGACCAGGCCCTGCGGATGCGGGCGATGACGGTGATGATCGTCGTCGGCATGTCCGGCTTCGTCCTCGGACCGCTGCTCGGCGGCACCGCGCTCGCGCACGTCCGGTGGGAGTGGCTGCTGCTCGTCAACGCCCCGATCGCCCTCCTCGCCTGGGTGGGCGTCCGGCTCGGCGTCCCGGCCGACCGCCGCGAGGACCTGACCGACGACCGCCTCGACCTCGGTGGCACGGTGCTCAGCCTCGCCGCCATCGGCCTCGGCTGCTGGTCGCTGACCAGCGGGGTCGAGCACGGCTGGCTCTCGGCGTGGACCGTGGCCGCGCTCGTCGGGGCGGCCCTGGCGGTGGTCGCCTTCGTGCGGCACGAGCGCCGCACGCCGTCCCCGATGCTCGACCTCGCGCTCGTGCGCACCGGGACGGTTCGGGGCGCGGCGCTGGCGCAGGTCGGCACGTCGATCGCCATGGCCGGCGTGATGTTCGGGCTGATCCTGCACTTCCAGTACGCCTATGGCTGGAGCCCGGTGCGCGCCGGGCTGGCCAACCTGCCGATGGTCGCGACGATGCTCCTCGCGACCCCGGTCACGGAGCGGCTGGTCGGGCACCTCGGCCACCGGGTCGCGTGCCTCGTCGGCGCGGGACTGCTCACGGCCTCGCTCGCCGGGATGGCCTGGGGCGTCTCGCACGGCTACCCCGCCGTGGCGGCGGCGATGGTCGTGCTCACCCTCGGCCTGCGCACGGTGATGACCACCTGCGCCGTCGCCCTCGTCGACGCCATGCCGGCCAACCGCACGTCCATCGGCACCGCGCTCAACGACACGGCGCAGGAGGTCGGGTCCAGCGTGGGCGTCGCCGTCGTCGGCACGCTCGTCGCGCTCCTCGTCACCCGGTCGCTGCCGGCGGGCCGGTGGGGGAGCGACCTCGTCGACGCGTTCTTCCGGGGTGAGCGGGTGACCTACCTCGTGCTCGCGCTCCTCGTCGGGGTCGTCGCGACCTGGGGCGCCTCGTCCCTCACCGACTCCCGCAGCGTCGAGGAGCACCCGCAGGACGCCACGGACGAGGAGGTGGCCGGCATCCGCTGACGCCGGCCACCCGCGGGGGTCAGAGCTCGACGGTGCGGTGGTCGACGGGGAACTCGTCGGGGTCGTCGCGGCGGATGGCCCGGGCCATCCCCAGCATCTGCTTGACCCGGCTCGTGGCCGCGTCCCAGTACTCGGCGGTCTCGCCGTGGACCTTGACAAGCGCGAGGCCGGGGGTCTCGAGGCCGTCGGGGAACCACGTCTCGAGCGGCTTGGCCCACAGCTCCTCGGCCTTGGCCCGGTCGTGGACCACCTCGGCGCGGCCGCTGATGGAGGTCCACTCGCTCTTGCGGTCGTTGGAGAAGGACACGTTGACGCGGGGGTTCTCGCGGATCTGGCGCACCTTGTCCGAGCCCTCGTCGACGAAGAACCACAGGTCCCCGTCGAACTCGGTCTCCTGCACGGCCATCGGTCGGCTCACGTGGTCGCCGTCGGGGGTCATCGTCGTGAGCATCGCCGACTGGGCGCGCCCCACGAGCTCGACCACCGTGGCCCGGTCGTCCTGGTCCTGTGCCATGGTCACTCCGTTCGTCCCGGCCCGCCCCAGCGGCGCACCGCACCCCGGGGCTACCCCGTCCGGCGACGCGGCAACCTCGGAACCCGAACGGTGTCCGCCGTGCTGACTCCCGGATGCTCCCGCGCCACCGCGAAGGTCGCGGGAGGCGCGGGAGCATCCGGGAGGGCGAGGAGCCGCGTCAGTGGGCGGCCGGTGCGCCCTCCCCGCTCTCGAGGCCGGCCGTCGGCGGCAGGCGGTTCGGCAGGAGCAGGGCGAGGCCGACGACGCCGACCGCGAGGACGGCCGCGACGCTGAAGGCCGCACGCACCCCGCCGACGTACGCCGCGGCCTCGCCGGCGCCGCCCGCCGCCAGCTGCGCCGACCGCCACGAGAGCACGGTCACCGTCAGCGCCGTGCCGACCGCCGCGGACACCTGCTGGGCCGTGCCGAGCAGGGAGGACCCGTGGGCGTAGAGGTGCGCGGGCAGGGCGCCGAGGCCGAGGGTGAAGGCCGGCGTGAACAGCGCCGCGAGCGAGACCATGAGGAGCACCTGCACCGCGAGGAGGAGGACGTACGGCGTCCCGTCGGTGAGGCGGGAGAGCGCGGCGAGCGAGGCCAGGACCCCGAGCGAGCCCGGCACGACGAGCGGTCGCGCCCCCACCCGGTCGAGGACCCGCCCGACCACCGGCCCGAGCAGACCCATCGCGATGCCGCCCGGCGCGACGAGCAGCCCGGTCTGCAGCGGGGAGAGGCCGCGCAGGTCCTGGAGGTAGAGCGGCAGGAGGATCATCGCGCCGAGCATCGTGAGGAAGGCGAGCGACTGCATCGCGAGCGAGACCGCGTACGTGCGGTGGGTCAGGGCGCGCAGGTCGAGGAGCGGCTCGGACCGCCGCGTCAGGGCGCGCTGGCGCAGGACGAAGCCCGCGACGACGAGCACGCCGCCGAGCGCCCAGCCCCACGCGGGCACCGCCCCGGGGTGCTCCTCGCCGACCCGGCTCAGGCCGTAGACGAGCGCCCCGAAGCCGAGGGCCGACAGGACGACGCTCGCCCAGTCGACGCGCGAGGCGCGCACCTCGCCGACGTCGGTGAGGCGGCGCAGCCCGGCGACGCCGACGAGCACGACGACCGGCAGGACGAGCCCGAACAGCCAGCGCCACCCGGCCGCGGCGAGCACGACGCCCGAGAGCGCCGGCCCGAGCGCGGGCGCCACCGAGATGGCGAGCGTGACGTTGCCCATGACCCGGCCGCGGTCGCGCTCGTCGACGACCGTCATGAGCGTCGTCATGAGCAGCGGCATCATCACGGCGGTGCCGGCCGCCTGGACGACCCGGCCGCCGACGAGGACCGGGAAGGTCGGCGCGAGCGCGCAGACGAGCGTGCCCACGCCGAAGACCGACATCGCCACGGTGAAGGCCTGCCGGGTCGTGACCCGCTGCAGGAACCAGCCCGTGACCGGGATGACGACGGCCATCGTCAGCATGAACGCCGTCGAGAGCCACTGTGCCGCACGGGCGCCCACGTCGAACTGGACCATGAGGCGGGGGATCGCGTTGACCATCACGGTCTCGTTGAGGATGACGGTGAAGGTCGCCGCGACGAGCCAGCGCAGCACCGGGTAGGTGCGTGCCGGGGCGTCCGGGGCCGCCGCCGCGGGGGCCGCGGGGGCGTCGAGGGTGGTGGAATCGGTGGTCGTCATGGTGGGATCGACCGGGACACCGGCCGGAAGTCATCGTCGCCGCGGCGATGAGTTCGGCGGCCGACGCCGGTCGGTACGGCTGAGAGGCACCACGGGGGTGCCGGGAGGAGGACCGCGATGACGTCCACGGGCTCACCGACCCGGGCCGCGGCCGACGGGGGCACCCGCGCCGACGCCGACACCGACTTCGACGCCGCCGTCGGCCGGTACCGCCGCGAGCTGCTCGCGCACTGCTACCGGATGACGGGGTCGCCGAGCGACGCCGAGGACCTCGTGCAGGAGGTCTACCTGCGCGCGTGGCGGGCGTACGGCTCGTTCGAGGGGCGCTCCTCGCTGCGCACGTGGCTGCACCGCATCGCGACCAACGTCTGCCTCACCGCGCTCGAGGGCAAGGACCGCCGCCCGCTGCCGTCCGGCCTCGGCACGGCCTCCTCCGAGGGTGCCGACCCGCTCGACGAGCGCACCGAGGTCCCGTGGCTCGGCCCGATGCCGGACGCCGCGCTCCTCGGCACCGCCGACCCGGCCGACGTCGTCGCCGAGCGCGACACCGTCCGGCTGGCCTTCGTCGCGGCGCTGCAGCACCTGCCGGCGCGCCAGCGGGCCGTCCTCGTCCTGCGCGACGTCCTGCGCTGGTCCGCGGCCGAGGTCGCGGAGGCCACCGGCTCGTCGGTCGCGTCGGTCAACAGCGCGCTCCAGCGGGCCCGCGCGACCCTCGGCGACGTCGCCCCCACACCGGACGCCCCGCGCGCCGAGCTCGACGACGAGCAGCGCGCCCTCCTCGACCGGTACGTCGACGCGTTCTGGCGCAAGGACCCCGACGCCATCGCGCGCCTGTTCACGCAGGACGCCGTCTGGGAGATGCCGCCCTTCGCCGGGTGGTACCAGGGGCCGCGCACCATCGCCGAGCTCGTCGACACCCAGTGCCCCGGCGGCACCTACGACATGCCGATGCTGCCGACGACGTGCAACGGGCAGCCGGCGTTCGGCCTCTACATGCGCGAGGAGGGCCCGGGCGGCGACGTCTTCCGGCCCTTCCAGCTGCAGGTGCTCGAGCTCGAGGGCCCGCTCGTCAAGCACGCCGTCGTGTTCTTCGACCCCGCGTACTTCGCGCTGGCCGGGCTGCCGGAGCAGCTCGGGCCGGACGACGTCCCCGCCCGACCGGGGGAGTGAGCGTGCACCCCGCGGACTGCCGTCCGGGGGTCGACGTGGAGCTGCTGGACCGGTCGCTGGCCTGGACCCGCGGCGTCCTCGTGGGGGTCACCGACGACGACGCCGACCGGCCGACCCCCTGCGCCGCCTGGACGCTCGCCGACCTCCTCGTGCACATGGTCGACTCCCTCGAGGTCGTCACCGAGCTCTCGCTCGGCCGGATGGCGAGCGTCGGGCCGCCGCCGACCTCCCGCCGGCCGACCGTGCTCGCCGACCACCTGCGCGTGCTGGGCTGCGCCCTCCTCGAGGGGTGGGTGCGCGACGGCGGTCCGGGGCCGGTGCTCGTCGGCGACCGGCGCCTGGAGCCGGACGTGGCGCTCGAGGTGTCGTCGGTGGAGGTCGCGGTGCACGGGTGGGACGTCGCCGCCGCGCTCGGGTCGCCGGCGCCGTTCCCGCCGCTGCTCGCCGCCGCCCTGCTGCCCGTGGCCCTGCGCCGCGTGCCGGCCGGCGTGCGCCATCCGCGCTTCGCGCCCCCGGTGCCGCCGCGGGCGACCGACCCCGCGTCCCTCCTGCTCGCGCACCTCGGCCGGGTGCACCCCGTCGAGTGAGCAGGACGCGCCGCCTGCGGGCCGGCGCACACGGCGTGTCCTGTTCACTCGACGGGTGGGAGGGGCCGAGGAGCCGACGGATGCCGGGGTGCGGTCGGCGGGGCGGCGGGCCGGTGGCGTCAGCGGGCCGGGGTCGTGACCGCGCGCAGGCGCACGGCCTGTCCGGGGCGCAGCTGGGCGGCGCGATCGGCCGAGGCCTCGGTCAGCACGGCGACGACCGGGTAGCCGCCGGTCACCGGGTGGTCGGCGAGGAACACGACGGCCTCGCCGCCGGGCGGCAGCTGGACGGCGCCGCGCACCATCCCCTCGCTCGGGAGCTCGTCGGCCGCGTGCTCCGGGAGGCGCTCGACGGGGGCGTCGACCGGCCGGAGCCGCACGCCGACCCGGTCGCTGTCCGGGCCGACGACCCAGCCGCCCCGGGTCACCGCCGCGAGGCCGCCGACCCACGAGGTGCGTGGCCCCGGCAGCGCGTCGAGGACGACCTCACCCGGCTCCGGAGGCGGCACCACGGCGTGGTCGACGTGCGGGAAGGTCGCCGGCGCGGGTCCGACCGGCAGGACGTCCCCGGGCCGCACCGGGGCCGGGCCGAGCCCGGACAGGACGTCGGTCGAGCGCGAGCCGAGCACGGCCGGCACGTCGAGGCCACCGCGCACCGCGAGGTAGGAGCGCAGGCCTGCGGTGGGCGCGCCGAGGGCCAGCTCGGCGCCGTCGCGCAGCTCCAGCACGGCGGCGTGGGGCGCCGGCCGGCCGTCGACCACGAGCGGTCCCACCGCCCCGGTGACGGCGACGAGCACGCGGCCCCGCGCCCGGACGACGAGCCCACCGAGCAGCACCTCGAGCGCCGCCGGGTCGTCCCGGTGCCCGACGAGCCGGCAGGCCAGCCGGTACGCGCCTCTGTCGGCGGCCCCGGACCGGCCCACCCCGACCGCGGCGAGCCCCAGCCGCCCGGCGTCCTCGAGCAGCACCTGCGCCCCCGTGCGCACGACCTCGAGCGCGGACGTCATCCGTCCACCGCCACGAAGCGGACGAGCCCACCAGGGCGCAGCAGCGCGGGCGGCTCGCGCTCGGCGTCCCACAGCACGACGTCCGTCGTGCCGACGAGTCGCCAGCCGCCGGGCGAGGCGCGCGGGTAGACACCGGAGAACTCCCCGGCCAGCCCGACCGACCCCGCCGGCACCGAGGGGCGCGGGGTGTCGCGGCGCGGCACGCGCAGCCGCGGGTCGCCGCCGACGAGGTAGGCGAACCCCGGCGCGAACCCGCCGAAGGCGACGCGCCAGGGCGTGCCGGTGTGCGCGGCGACGACCTCCCCGGCGGTCAGGCCGGTCAGCCGGGCCACGTCGTCGAGGTCCGGCCCGTCGTAGCGCACCGGCACCTCGACGAGGTCGCCGTCGGTGGGGGTCGAGGCGTCGGCGTGGACGACCGCGGCCAGCGTGCGGACGGCATCCGCGACGGGGGCCGGGTCGAGCCGGTCACCGACGAGCAGGAGAGTCCGGGCGGCGGGGACGACGTCGGTCACGCCAGACCACGGCGCGCCGCCTCGGGCGACCGCGGCCCGGACCGCGACGGCCAGCGCGAGGACCTCGGCCAGGCCGGGCGCCTCGACGAGGACGGCGTGCTCCCCGGCGGGCAGGACCTGCACGGGGACGCCGCTCACGGCTCGACGACCGCCCGCAGGCCGATGCCGGCCGCCGCCAGCGCGTCGCGGACGGCCTGAGTGACGGCGACCGCGCCGGGGGTGTCGCCGTGGACGCACACGGAGTCGGGGGTGACGGGGACGAGCGTGCCGTCGACGGCCTCGACGACGCCGTCGCGCACCATCCGCACGACCCGTGCGGCGACCTGCGCGGGGTCGGTCACGAGCGCGCCGGGGTCACGGCGTGGCACGAGCCGGCCCGCGGCGTCGTATCCGCGGTCGGCGAAGGCCTCGGCGACGGTCGCCAGGCCGGCGTCCGCCGAGATCGTCAGCAGGACCGAGCCGGGCAGACCCATCACCGGGAGCGAGGCGTCCCACGCGACGACGGCGTCGACGACCGCCCGCGCCTGCCCCTCGTCCACCGCGGCCGTCGTGTAGAGCGCGCCGTGCGGCTTGACGTACCGGACGCGCGTGCCGGCCACCCGGCACATCGCCTCGAGCGCGCCGAGCTGGTAGAGCACGTCGGCGGTCAGGTCCTCCGGCGGGATGTCGATGCGGCGCCGCCCGAACCCCGCGAGGTCGCGGTAGCCGACCTGCGCGCCGACGACCACGCCGGCGGCCGCGGCCTGCGCGACGGTCCGGCGGATGGTCGTGGGGTCACCCGCGTGGAAGCCGCAGGCGACGTTCGCGCTGGTCACGACCCGGAGCATCGCGGCGTCGTCGCCGAGCGTCCACGCCCCGAAGGACTCGCCGAGGTCGGCGTTGAGGTCGATGACGGCTCCCACGGCGCCGACGCTACCGGCCGGCCGGGGCGACGACCCCAAGGCAACCCCAAGGTGGCGGCGGGACCCTGCCCGGATCGGCGCGCAGGGGCGCCGGGGAAGCGGGACCGCCATGGTCGGGTACAGCAGCAGGCGACAGGGGCTCCGAGGGCCCGGACTCCGTGCGGCGGGCCGGCCCCGCCGGGGATGGCGACACGTGGTGGTCGCCGTCGTGGCAGCGACGGTGGCGGGAGGCACCGTCCCGGCGCTCGTGGCGCCGGCGTCCGCGGCGACGGTCGGATCCGGGTTCACCGTGACCACGGGCGACCTGGCGTTCATCCTCAAGCAGATCAAGATCGCCGAGCGGCACTCGACGACCTTCACGGCCGCGGACCCCTGCGGGACGCTCCTCAACAAGGCCGGGGACGGCATCCCGGACGCCGAGCAGGTCCCCGACATCCTCACGGCCTACGGTCTGCGGACGGTCGACGGCTCGTGCAACAACCTCAAGACCGCCGGCACCTTCCGCGTCGCCTCGGCCGACGAGCTCTTCCCCCGGCTGACCACACCGGTCTTCCGGGACGCGGACCCCATCACCCCGAGCCTGCCCGTCGGCGCCCCCGGCGACACGAGCTACACGCAGAAGACCGGCAACGTCGTCGACGCCCAGCCGCGTGTCATCAGCAACCTCATCGCCGACCAGACGGTGACCAACCCGGCCGCCGTCGCCGCCGCGGGGCACCCGGTGCGCTCGCAGAGCACCAACCCGACGGCCGTGCCCTGCACCACCGACCCCGACCCGTCGACCGACCCGCCGATCGTCGCGGACCCGCCCGGGTGCACGCCGAGCCACCAGACGCTCTTCATCCCCAACATCACGACCGACGTGGGTCTCTCCCCGCCGTACAACAGCCTCTTCACCTTCTTCGGGCAGTTCTTCGACCACGGCGTCGACCAGACGGTCAAGGGCGGAGCCACCGTGTACGTCCCGCTCAAGGCCGACGACCCGCTGGTGACCCTCGGCCCGGACGGCCGCGCCGGCACGGGTGACGAGGTCCCGGCGTCGCGCCGCTTCATGGTCCTGACCCGGGCCCGCAACCAGGCGGGCGACGACCACGTCCTCGGCACGGCCGACGACGTGCAGGAGGCCGTCAACACCGACACCCCGTGGGTCGACCAGAGCCAGACCTACACCTCGCACGCCTCGCACCAGGTGTTCCTGCGCGAGTACCGCGCCGCCACCGGCGCGGTCGGCTCCACCAGCCCGGCGGCGGTCGCCGCGGGCAAGCTCCTCGACGGCCTCGGCGCCGGGCAGACCTACACGGGCTCACCCGACATGACCGGTGGTGAGTCGACGTGGGCGGCGGTGCGCAAGCAGGCCCGCGAGCTGCTGGGCCTCGAGCTGTCCGACCGGGACGCGCTCGACGTGCCGATGCTCGCCGTCGACCCCTACGGCAACTTCCTCCCGGGCCCGGCCCGCGGCCTGCCGCAGTACGTGACCGCGAGCGGTCTGGTCGAGGGCGACACCGCCACCCCGGTGCCGGTCCCCGCCGACGCCGCGCACTTCGACACCCCGTTCCTCACGGACATCGCGCACAACGCCGACCCCTCGCAGGTCGACACCGACCACGACGGCGTGGGCGACACCTGGCCGACGCCGGACGCCGACTCCGTGGTGAACACCGGGCCGACCGCGCCGGGTACCTACGACGACGAGCTCCTCGCGTCGCACGCCGCCTGCGGCGACGGCCGGTGCAACGAGAACATCGCGCTGACCTCCGTGCACCAGGTCTTCCACTCGGAGCACAACCGGCTCGTCGACGCCATCCGCACCACGCTCGAGGGCGACACCACGGCCACCGGCCGGGCCGCGCTCGCCCAGTGGCAGGCGGTCGGGGTCTCCGGTGCCGACGGCACCGGGTCGTGGACCTACGGCCAGCGCCTGTTCCAGGCCGCCCGCTTCGTCACCGAGATGGAGTACCAGCACCTCGTGTTCGAGGAGTTCGGCCGCAAGGTGCAGCCGGCCATCCGGCCGTTCCACGTGTACTCGCCGGACGTGAACCCGGCCATCAGCGCCGAGTTCGCCCACGCCGTGTACCGGTTCGGGCACTCGATGCTCGACGAGACCGTCTCGCGCCACGTCGTGGCCCCTGACGGCTCCGAGACCGATGCCTCGCTGCCGCTGCTCGACGCCTTCCTCTCCCCACCGTCGCTGTACGACGGAGGCCCGGCGGGCACGCTGACGGCCGAGCAGGGCGCCGGGGCGGTCTTCATGGGCTCCTCCGACCAGACCGGCAACGAGATCGACGAGTTCGTCACCGAGACCCTCCGCAACAACCTGCTCGGCCTCCCCCTCGACCTCGCGACGCTCAACATCACGCGGGCCCGCGACGCCGGCGTCCCCCCGCTCAACGACGTCCGACGGCAGATCTTCGACCGGACGCACGACGCCGCGCTCACGCCCTACGAGAGCTGGAGCGACCTCGGCCAGCACCTCAAGCACCCCGAGTCGCTGGTCAACTTCGTCGCCGCCTACGGCCGCCACCCGTCGATCCTGGCCGCCACCACGACGGCGGCCCGACGTGACGCCGCCCGGGCGATCGTCGACCCGACACCGACCGACGTGGTCCCGGCCGACGCCGCGGACTTCATGTTTGGCACGGGTGACTGGGCCAGCACGTCCGCCGGCGTGACGACGACCGGGCTCGACGACGTCGACCTGTGGATCGGTGGCCTCGCGGAGCTGACCAACCTCAACGGCGGCATGCTGGGCAGCACGTTCAACTACGTCTTCCAGAACCAGATGGAGGACCTCCAGGACCACGACCGGCTCTACTACCTGGCCCGGACCCCCGGCATGAACCTGCGCACGCAGCTCGAGGGGAACTCCTTCTCCGAGATCATCATGCGCAACACCGACGGGACGCGGACGCTCAAGGCCGACGCGTTCGCCCGGGCCGACTGCAAGTTCGAGCTCGCGAACCTCGCGGGCACCCCGGCGGGCTACGCGGCGGGCGGTTCCACCGTGGCCGACGACCCGGCCTCGGAGTGCAACGAGACCAAGCTGCTGCTGCGTCGTCCCGACGGCACCATCCAGTACCGCTCGGTCAACACTGTCGACCCGCCCGGCATCAACGGCCAGGCCGTCTACGACGGGACCTCCGGCGCCGACCGCGTCGCGGGTGGCGTGGACAACGACACCTTCTGGGGTGGCGACGGGCCGGACGTCATCGAGGGTGGTGGTGGTGACGACGTGGCCCTCGGCGGCAACGGCAACGACATCATCACCGACACCGACGGCGCCGACGTGCCGAAGGGCGGTCCGGGCAACGACGCGATCGACGCCGGCCCGGGTGACGACATCGTCCACGGCAACGACGGCAACGACCTGCTCAACGGCGGGGCGAACGACAACGAGATCTTCGCCGGTCCCGGCAACGACCTGGTGATCGCCGGGCAGGGCGCCGACGCCGTCTTCGGTGGCGGTGGCGACGACTGGATCCAGGGCGGCACGGGGCAGGACCTGCTCCAGGGCGACCACGGCGCGCCGTTCTTCGACGACCCGGCCGAGACGGCCCCCGGCAACGACGTCTTCGTCGGCCAGGTCGGCGAGAACGACTACGACGCCGAGGGCGGCGACGACATCATGGCGCAGAACGCGGCGGTCGACCGCAACGCCGGTGCGGGAGGCTTCGACTGGGCCATCCACCAGTACGACACGGTCGCCGCCGACGACGACCTGATGATCAACAACAACCTCGGCGGCCTGCCCATCCAGGTGATCACCAACCGCGACCGGTGGCAGGAGACCGAGGCGGTCTCCGGCGGACCGCTCAACGACAAGATCAAGGGGACGACCAACGTCCTCGCGTTCCCGCGGCTCGTCGGCGGTGGCGGCTTCACCGGCTGCGACGCCATCGACCGGGACGGTCTCGCGCGCATCGACGGCCTGGCCGACGTCCTCCCGCCGGTGTCGTCGTGGGTCGGCACCGCCGAGGAGACGGCCGCGCTGTCGGCGAGCGGCAGCTGCCCGCTCACCGGCCCCGTCTGGGGCGAGGGCGACATCCTCCTCGGCGGGGGTGGCAACGACACCTTCACGGGCCGCGCCGGCGACGACGTCATCGACGGCGACAAGGAGCTGCGGGTGGCCCTCAGCGTCCGGACCGACCCGTCCGACCCCGCGACCGAGCTCGGGACGACCGACCTCATCGAGGGCGTGGCGAAGACCGGCACCTTCGGGCCCGGCACGAGCGGGATGACGCTGCAGTCGGCGATCTTCAAGGGGCTCGTCGACCCCGGGAAGGTCGTGGCGGTCCGTCGCATCACGACGCCGGTGACCCCGGCCCCCGACTGCGGGACGACCGCGCCCCGCAACTGCGACGTCGCGACGTTCCTCGGGACCCGCGGGACGTACGTCATCACGACGAACGCGGACGGCACGATCAGCGTCCAGGACACGACGAGCACGCCCCCGGCCGTCGGTGGCGCGACCCGCGGTGACGGCACCGACCGGCTGCGGAACATCGAGGCGCTCCAGTTCAGCGACCAGCGGATCCTCGTCCGGACCCCCGCGGCGCCGGCGAGCGTCACGGCGGTCGCCGGGACCAACCGCAACGCGACGGTGTCGTGGACGGCGGCGCCGGCCAACGGCAGCCCGACCTTCACGAGCTACACGCTCGTCGTGAAGTCGGGTGGCGCCGAGGTCAGCCGGGTCACCGGCATCGGCACCGGCATCCGGGCGCGCTCGGTCACCGGGCTCACCGCCGGGCAGTCCTACACCTTCACGGTCCAGGCCGTGAACCTCTTCGGGGCCGGGCCCGCGACGGAGTCGACCGCCGTGACGGCCGTGGGGCCGCCGCTCACCCCGACCTCGCTCGTCGCGGCGCGCGCCGACGGGTCGGCCCTGCTCACCTGGACGCCCCCGAGCGACACCGGCGGGCAGCCGATCACGGGCTACCAGCTGCAGGTCCGCACCGGGACGACCGTCGTCGAGACCCGCACCCTGACGGGCGCGCCGACGAGCACGACGGTCACCGGGTTGACCAACGGGACGGCGTACACGTTCCGGCTCGCGGCGGTCAACGCCCTCGGGGCCAGCGCCTTCTCGACCGCCTCGAACGCCGTCACCCCCGCCGGGGTGCCCGGGGCCGCGGTCATGCTCGCCCCGACCCAGGGCGCGGCCGGTGGTGCCCTGACGGCGAGCGCGAACTGGAACGCACCGACGAGCACGGGCGGCTCGGCCATCACGGGCTACCGGGTGACGGCGCTGCGGATGGACGCCGACGGCGTCACCCCGGTCGGCTCGCCGACCGTCGCCGTCGTCGGGGCGAACGCCCGCACCCGGTCGTTCACCCTGCCGGCGGGCTCGTACCGCTTCGAGGTCGTCGCGTTCAACAGCGTCGGGGACGGTCCGGTGTCCGAGCGCTCCGCGGCGGTGTCACCGCGCTGACCGCAGCGACCACCCCGCCGGCGACCGGATGCTCCTCGGTCGCCGGCGGGGCCTTGCGCTCGCACGGTCCCTACGCTGGGCGCATGAGCGCCGCCGACCACCCCCTCGCGTCCGCGAAGTACGTCTCGCTGACGACCTTCCGCCGCGACGGGCGCGCGGTGTCGACCCCGGTGTGGGTCGCGCCCGCCGTCGACGGCACCGACCGGCTCGCCGTCATCACGGTCGACGCGACCGGCAAGACCAAGCGCCTCGGCCACACCCGTCGGGTCGAGCTGCGGCCGTGCTCGGTGCGCGGCGCCGTCGAGGACGGGGCGCCGACCTACCGCGGCGAGGGCGTCGTCGTCCGCTCGCCCGAGGAGGTCGCGCAGGTCCGGGCCGCGGTCGTCGCGAAGTACGGCCTGCCGGCGCGGATGTCCGACCTCGTCGAGAAGGTCACCGGGCTCGTCGGTGTCCGCCGCAACCCGCGGGCCGGCATCCTCCTCGAGGTCGAGCGCACCCCGGTCGCCTGACCTCCCCCGCGGGGGCGGGGTGTGCAGGAGTCGGGGAACGTGTCGGCTCGTGCCCGGCCCCGGACGCACGAACGCCGCCCGGCGGTGCCGGACGGCGTTGCGTGGTGCGCCTCGCGGCGCGGTGGTGACGAACGTCAGCCGATGACGGTGATGTTCGACGCCTGCGGGCCCTTCTGGCCCTGCGTGGTCTCGTACTCGACCTTGGCGTTCTCGTCGAGCGAGCGGTAGCCGCTGGAGTTGATGGCCGAGTAGTGGGCGAAGACGTCGGCGGAGCCGTCGTCGGGGGCGATGAAGCCGAAGCCCTTCTCGGCGTTGAACCACTTCACGGTGCCAGTAGCCATGGGATGGCCTTTCTCTCTGAGCGAGGACCCCACGACTGCCGTGGGGCCCGGCGTTGGTGATGCCTGGTGCGTACCTCTGCTCAGAAAGCTGCTCGGTCCCGTGAGGACCGGTTCTGCCACTACTTCACAAACGGAAAGCTCAACAACAGGACCAGCGTAGCCCCAACCAGCCTGGATCTCGCAGCCCACGCCCGTCGGCGCCGCTCGGACCGGAGCGCGGGAAGCCCGCACGTGCGGGGTTGTCGCTGTCGGGTTGTGGTCCGGGGCGCGGAAAGCCCGCACGTGCGGGGTTGTCGCTGTCAGGTTCCGGTTCGGAGCGCGGGAAGCCCGCACGTGCGGGGTTGTCGAGGTCGGCTTCCGGTCTGGAGCGCGGAAAGCCCGCACGTGCGGGGTCGTCGCCGGGCGTCAGGGGGTGACGAGGCGGCCGAGGGCCCAGCGGGCCACCGGGGCGTAGCCGACGACCACCGGCCACAGGGCGTGCACCTCGACCCAGGCCGTGCTCCCGCCCGCGGCCTCCTCGACGCCGTGGTGCAACCGCACCCGCAGCGGCCCGGAGCGCACCGACCACGACCACGTCCGCGTCGCGTGGTCGACCTCGTCGACGGTGAAGACGGCGACGACCCCGCCCACGCCGCGGACCCGGCCGTGCGTCCCCGGTTCGATGACGGCGAGCGGGTAGTCGACCTCGCGGATCTGCGGTGACCACACCGACCAGCGGCGCGGCTCGGTGTAGCGGGCCCACGCGTGCTCGGGCGCGAGCGGGCCGGTGGCCGAGAGCCGGAGCGAGCCGTCGAGCAGGGACATGCCGCCATCGTCCCAGACGACGTCGCGTCCGGGTCGCGCGCGAGCGTTCCCCCACGGCGGCAGGCCGGTTAGCGTGGGTGGATGAGCCTGTTCCGCACGGACCGACCGGCCCGCCCCGACCGCTCGGTGGCCGGGGCCGTCCGCGAGCGGGTCCCGGTGCGCTACCTGCCGCAGACCACACCGGACCACCTCCGCGGCACCTGGCGCGAGGCCCGCCCGGCCCGGATCGACGCCTCGCTCGCCGCGGCGCTGCGGCGTCCGACGCACGGCTGGCTCGTCGCCGGCGCGTCGAGCGAGGTCCCGCGCGGCCGCTCGCTCGTGCGGACGGTCGCCGGCCGCGAGGTCGTCCTGTGGCGCGACACCGGGGGCGGCCTCCTCGCCGGGCCAGGCGCCTGCCCGCACCTCGGGGCCCGGCTGCACGACTGCGACGTCGTCGACGGCGACGTCCTGTGCCGCTGGCACGGGATGCCGCTCGGCCGCGACACCTCGCCGCCCTGGAACACCTACGCCGCGCACGACGACGGCGTCCTCGTCTGGGTGCGCGTCGGCGCGGTCGAGGACGGCGTCGGGCCGAGCGAGCGCCCGGTGCTCTGCGAGCGTCCCGACCCCGCCGGGGCCGTCGCGTCCGTCGTCTCCCTCGTCGCCGACTGCGAGCCGCGCGACATCGTCGCCAACCGGCTCGACCCGTGGCACGGGGCGTGGCTGCACCCCTACGCCTTCAGCGACCTCACGGTCGACGACGACGCCTCGAGCGACGACGTCCTCGTCCTCGACGTCGCCTACCGGCTCGGGCGGACCTTCGCCGTGCCCGTGCGCGCCGAGTTCACCTGTCCCGACTCGCACACCGTCCTCATGACGATCACCGACGGCGAGGGCACCGGCAGCGTCGTCGAGACCCACGCGACGCCGCTCACCGCACCCGGCGAGCACCCGGCCCGCACGGTGATGACCGAGGCGGTCGTCGCCACGTCCGAGCGCGTCGGCTTCCGCGCCGCCCGCTCGCTCTCGCGGCTGGTGCAGGTCGGGATGCGTGCCTCCCAGCGCCAGCTGTGGGCCGACGACCTCGAGTACGCGGCCCGGCGCTACGCCCTGCGCCGGCGCGGCTGGTCCGGGTGAGGCCCGAGCTCGAGCCCGGGCACGTCGCGGTCGTCACCGGGGGCGCCCGCGGCATCGGGCTGGCGGTGGTCGAGGCGCTCGCGGCCCGCGGGGTCGGCGTCCTCTGCGTCGACCACCCGGACGCCGACACGGCCGCGTTCGTCGCGGTCTGCGAGGCGGCCGGGGTGGCGCACGCGGTCGCCTCCCTCGACGTCCGAGACCGCGACGCCGTGCGGGCCGGCGTCGCCACGGCGGCCGACCTCGGGCCGGTGTCCTACGCGGTCAACTGCGCGGGGGTGGACGGCCTTCACCCGGCCTCGGGCATGACCGCCGACGAGTGGCGCCGGGTCGTCCAGGTCGACCTCGACGGCGTGATGTTCGCCTGCCAGGCCGAGCACGACCTCCTGGCCGGCCGCGGTGGCTCGATCGTCAACATCGCCTCGATGAGCGGGCACGTCGTCAACCGCGGCGTCACCCACGCCGCGTACTCGGCGGCCAAGGCCGGGGTCATCCACCTCGGGCGCTCGCTCGCCGTCGAGTGGGCGCCGCTCGGCATCCGGGTCAACTCGGTGAGCCCGGGCTACACGATGACCGCGATGACGGCCACGAACCCGCCGGAGGTCAACGCCGGCTTCGCCGCGCAGACGCCGATGGGACGCCTCGCCGAGGTCGAGGAGGTCGCCGAGCCCGTCGTCTTCCTCCTCGGGCGCCGGGCCTCGTTCGTCACCGGCACCGACCTCCTCGTCGACGGCGGCTTCACCGCCTGGTGAGGGACGCCGCGGCCCGCAGGCCGCGCCGGGCGAGCCCGGGCACGGGCCCGAGCCGCGAGCCCAGCGGCACCGACCACACGCCGTGACCCGGCAGGCCCCAGCCGGTGAGGAGGGTGTCGGCGGCCTGCCAGCCCGTCGTCGCCGCCCGCTCCATGAGGGCCACGGGCAGGTCGCAGCGCACCGAGTCGCCGGCGAGGACGAGCCGCGGGTCGGGGGTCGTGACGCCCGGGCGCGACGCCCACGGCTCGAGGCCGACGAGCACGCAGTCGCCGCGGACCAGCCACTCCTCGTGGACGACGCCGAGCCGGGCCGTCTCGGGCCACACCTCGTGGAGGGCCGTGCGCAGGGCGGACCGGACCTCGTCGTCGCCGACCTCGTCGGGCAGGGCGTAGGCGTGCAGCTCGACGACCGACCCGTCGTGCTCGCGGCTCCACGCCGCCGCGTGGTCCTCGAAGCGCTCGAGCACCGAGACGTTGTCGAGCGGCCCGTACCCGCTCGTCCCGAGGAACGGCGGGCGCTCGGGGTCGACGAGCCCGTCGAGCCAGAGGCGCCAGACGGCGAAGCGAGGGGCCGAGCGGACGGCGCCGACGCGCGCGCGCCACCCGTCGTCGCCGAGCCCCGGCGAGGCCGCGACGACCTCGCGCAGCCCGACCGGGTCGAGGGCGAGGACGACGGCGTCGGCCTCGAGGACCTCGTCGGAGGCGCCCGCGTCGGCCCCGCGGTGGTGCACCGTGAGGCGGCCGTCGTCGCCCTCGCGGACGCCCGTCACCCTGCGGCCGACGCGGACCTGCACGCCGAGGTCGTGCAGGTGGGCACCGAGCGGCCCCCAGAGGGTGCTGTCGTAGTCGTCGCGCGGCACGTCGAAGAGCAGGCCCTCGGACGAGCCGACGAAGTACAGGTGGAACATCGCGAGGAGCTCCGCGCCGGAGAACTCCCGGGGGTCGGCGAAGAAGCTGCGCGCGAAGACCTCCAGGGCCAGATGGCGTGCGGCGGTGGGGAACCGGAGGCGGTCGAGCACCTCGGACGCGCTGACGCCATCGAGGTCGGTGAAGGACCCGGGGAAGCTGAGGTCGAGGAGGCCGAGCGCCTGCTCGACGTCGACGCCGCGCAGGCCGGCGAGGTCGAAGCTGGGGGAGCGGGCGACGAAGGCCGCGAGGTTGGCCGGGGGCGTGCGCGGGATGCCGGCGAACGAGTCGGCGCCGCCGTCCTTGCGGACGAGCGGGTAGTCGGCCAGGGGCCGCAGCCCGGACAGCGTCGGGTCCGTGCGGCGCAGCACCGACCGCAGGTTGTAGTACTGCCGGAAGAAGGCGTGGAAGCCCCGGCTCATGACCGACCCGGAGCCGTCGGGGAGCGTCACCGGCCACGCCGAGACGCGACCCCCGAGCCGCTCGTCGCGCTCGAGGAGCGTGACGCGGACGCCGCGCTCGGCCAGCCCGAGCGCCGCCGTCAGCCCGCCGATGCCGCCGCCGACGACGACGACGTGCCGGTCCGCCGGCGCCCGGCCGTCACCGGCCGAGGGCTGCGGCGGGGCGTGGAAGACCGCTCGGCGGTCGAGCCCCGGCCGCCAGGACCGGTTGCGGCGCAAGGCAGCCGGCCGCAGCGACGTCGGACGGCGGGGGCTCACGCGGCGCGCCGGCCCACGACCGTGTGGACGAGACCGTCCTGCCAGCCGGGGTAGGAGCGGTGGCGCACGTCGGTCATCCCGGCCTCCTGGAGCCGGCCGCACATCCGGTCGACGGAGTCGAAGTCGCGCACGCTCTCGTAGAGGTAGCGGTGCAGCGGCACGTCGGAGCGCTTGACCGCGGCGAGCGGGATGATGATGCCGTGGCACACCGCGGCCCAGATGGCCTGCGCGCGACGGCTGCCCGCGACGGAGTAGTCGTGCAGGACGAACCCGCCGCCCGGCCGGAGGACCCGTGCGACCTCGGCGACGAGCGCCTGCCGGTCCGGGACGTTGCGCAGGAGGTAGGCCCCGAGGACGCCGTCGACGGAGGCGTCCGGCAGCCCGCGCAGGTAGGTCACGGCGTCCGACACGACGAGCTCGACCCCGTCCGGCCACTGCTTCTGTCGCGCCTGCTCGACCATCCCCTCGGAGGCGTCGACGCCGGTGACGTGCAGCGGCCCGCGGCCGCCGTCGCGCCACGCGTCGAGGAGCGCGCGGGTCGAGGCGCCCGAGCCGCAGCCGAGGTCGAGGACCACGGGGGCGACACCGGTGCGCCGGGGCAGCCGCTCGACGAGCGCGTCGGCGGCCGTCCGCAGCTGGTCGTGGTACCCCGGCGACAGGGCGACCATCGCGTCGTAGGTCGGTGCGGCACGGTCGAACGCGTCGGCGAGCACCCAGTCGCGCGGGCTCATCGGTCCACCTCCTCGCGGGACCGGCCGAGCCGGACCCACAGCAGAATCGTCAGGGTCACCATGCTGAACCCGAAGAGGTAGTCCTCGACGGGGACGTCCCAGGGGATGCGCAGGCCCGTGGTCTGCGACTCGTCGTAGATGACGATCGGCGCCGACAGCTTGGTCAGCCAGCCGTCGACGAGCACCTGGAAGAAGAAGACGATGGCCATGGCCAGCCAGTACTTCGCGGTGCGGAACACCCCGGTGCGCAGCCAGAACCGCTCGACGAGGACGGTCAGCACGACCGACGCCACCGCGAGCGCCGTGTACTCAGGCATCCCGTCGCCGCCGCTCGCGCAGGACCGAGAGGACGGTCCCGACCGCCTCGTAGGTCAGCAGCCCGCAGATCGGGATGACGACGAAGAAGACGAGCTCCTCGAGCGGCACGTCGAGCGGCAGGATGACGCCGGTCGTGTAGAGCTCGCTGTAGGTCCAGTGGCCGCGCCGGATGCCGAGGACGTCCCAGGCGACGAAGAGCACGACGACCGGCAGGAGCGCGGCGAGCAGCCGCAGGGGGCGCCGGTAGACGCGGGCGCGCAGCACGACCTCGAGCGGCAGCGTGATGAGGAGGCACCCGGCCATGAGCAGCAGGTACTGGTACCGGTCGTCCACGGTCACCCGGCCCCGACGGTGTCACCGGCACGTGCGGCCGCGGGAAGCTGCTCGCGCGGCGCGGTGGGCCACTGCAGCGGGTCGGGACCGAGCGCGGCGAGCAGGGGCACCTGCTCGGCGCACCAGCTGGACACCTCGCGGGTGCCGGCCAGCACCTCGCGCGAGAACCGCTGCCACGGAACCCAGTCGACCCGGCCGACCTCGACCGGGTCGGGGTTGGTGGCGGGGGAGCCGGCGCGGGCGACGAGCACCGGGCAGAGCTCGTTCTCGGCGAGCGTGCGCGCCCGGGCGTGGTAGCGGAAGGCCGGGAGCACGAGGCGGACCTCAGCCAGCTCGACGCCGAGCTCGTCGCGCGCCCGGCGGCGCACGGCGTCCTCGAGCGGCTCGCCCGGCCGGGGATGGCCGCAGACCGAGTTGGTCTCGACGCCGGGGAAGCTCGGCTTGTCGTCGGCGCGGTGGGTGACGAGCAGGCGTCCGTCGTCGTCGACGACGTAGCAGGAGAAGCCGAGGTGCAGCGGGGTCGCGTCGTGGTGGACCTCGGCCTTGCGGGCGGTCCCGAGGGGGCGGCCGTCGTCGGCGACGAGCACGACGTCGTCGTCGACCCACGCCGGATCGGCGGTGCGGCGGGTCGAGCGCTCGCGGGCGACGAGCCGGCGCGGGTCGCGCGCCGTGACCATCCGGGCCGCGAGGCCGGCCTTGACCGGGGTGGGCACGCGGACACGCCGGGAGAACACGTCGTGGTCGGCATCCTCGATGCGCTCGAGGATGCGGGCGTAGAGGACCCGGGCGGTCGCGACGCAGCGTCGCGAGGCCGGCGGGAGGGCGGACAGGCCCGCGTCGGCCTCGCGGTAGAGGCGGCGGTTGCGCTCGATCTCGAAGGCCATGAGCGCGCGCCACTCCGGTGTCACGGTGCGCGTCCACGGGTCGGCGCCGAAGTGCCGCAGGTCCTCCTGGGGCACGTAGACGCGGCCGCGGTCGAGGTCCTCGCCGACGTCGCGCAGGAAGTTCGTCAGCTGGAAGGCCAGCCCGAGCGCCCGGGCCGGGGTGCGCGCCTCGCTCGTCGGGTGCAGGACGGGCAGCATCATCTCGCCGATGACCGCGGCGCTGCCGTCCATGTAGCCGAGCAGGTCCTCCCACGTCTCATAGGTGCGCTGGGTGAGGTCGGCGCGCATCGCCCCGAAGAACCGGTCGAAGCACTCGTCGGGGATGCGGCGCTCGCGGACCGTGGTGGCGACGGCGGCGAGCACCGGGTCCTCGGAGGTACCGGTGGCCACGGCCTCGTGGAAGCGGGCCTCGAAGGCGTCGAGCTCGGACGCGGTCGCGGGGCCCGGCTCGGGCCCGGCGAGGTCGACGATGTCGTCGGCGAGGCGGGCGAGGGTGTAGACCGCGAACACGTGCCGACGCTCGGCCCGCGGGAGCAGCCGCGCGCCCCAGTAGTACGTCGTGCCGTGCTCGCGCGTCACGGCCGCGCACCGGGCGTAGCCCTCCTCGAGGTGGGCAGCGGGGGGTCCGCTCATGCAGGCAAGCCTGCCGCACGGGGACGGGGGGTGGGAACGGCGCCCCCCGCGTACTGCTGCACCCGCTCGGCCGCGAGCTTGCCGCTGACGAGCACCATCGGGATGCCCACGCCGGGCGTCGTGCCCGAGCCGGCGAACACCAGGCCCGGCACGCGCCGGTCGACGTTGGCCGGCCGGAACGGGCCGGACTGGAGGAACGTGTGCGCCAGGGCGAACGGGGTGCCGAGGTGCATCCCCTGGGCCAGCCAGTCCTCCGGCGTGACGAGCCGGTCGACGACGACGTCGGTCGGGTAGCCGTTGGCGTCGAGGAACGCGAGCAGGCGCTCCTTCATCGGCCCGCTCTCACGGCTCCAGTCGATGCCGGAGCCGGTGTGCGGCACCGGCTCGAGGACGTACAGGGACGAGTGTCCGTCGGGGGCCACCGACGGCTCGCTGAGCGACGGCACGGTGACCAGGCGCGACGGGTCGGGCATGAGCTCGCCACGGTCGATGAGCGCCTCGAACGCGGTGTCCCACGCGTCGCCGAAGTGGATGTTGTGGTGGTGCACCCCCGGGGCGGGGGTGCCCTTGACGCCGAGGTGCCAGACGACGGCCGACGGCGAGTAGTCGCCGCGCCGGACGACGCGCGGCGGGGTGACCTCCGGCAGCAGGCGGGCGTAGGCGACCGGCAGGTCGACGGTGCAGACGACCGCGTCGGCCGAGAGCCGGGTGCCGTCGGCGGTCGCGACCCCGGCCACGGCCCCGTCGCCGCGCCGCAGCACCGAGGTCACCTCCACGCCCAGGTGGATCGGCACGCCGGCGTCCTCGAGCGCCCGGGCCATCCCGACCGGGACGGCGTGCATGCCGCCCTCGGGGTGGAAGACGCCGCGGACGCTGTCCATGTACGTGATGACCGCGAAGACCGCACGGGCCTGCGCCGGGGCCACGCCGGCGTAGAGGGACTGGAAGCCGAAGATGCGGTGCAGCCGCTCGTCCTCGAAGAAGGAGCCGACGCGGGGCCCGAGCGCCCGCAGGCCGCCGAGCCCGAGCAGCCGGGCGGCCGTGACCGGGTTGCGGACGAGGTCGAGGACGGAGTCGAGGTTGCGGTCGATGAACGTGTCGAACTCGACCTCGTAGAGCTCCTCGAGCCACGAGAGGAAGCGGTCGAACCCGGCGGCGTCGCGCTCGCCGGACAGCCGTCGCACCTCCTCGCGCAGGTCGGCCATGTCGGCACGGACGTGCAGCTCGGAGCCGTCGGCGTAGACGGCCCGGTAGGCGGGGTCGAGCCGGCGCATCGGGACGAGCGCCTCCGGGTCGCCGCCGACTGCACGGATCGGGGCGTGCAGCAGCTCGGGCATCGTCATGACGACGGGTCCGGGGTCGAAGCGGAAGTCGCCCATCCGCAGCAGGCCGGCGCGGCCGCCGACGACGTCGTCGCGCTCGAGGACGGTGACGTCGTGCCCGGCGGCGGTCAGGTGGCAGGCGGCGGCCAGGCCGGAGAGGCCGGCGCCGACGACGAGGACCCTCACGCCGACCTCCAGCCGATGGCGTGGGCCAGCTCGCGCAGGGCCGCCCGCGTCTCGTCGTCGGTGTCGATGCGCTCGACGGCCTCGTGCGAGCGCTCGACGAGGTCGGCGATCGCGGCCTCGGCACGCTCACGGACGCCGCACGAGCGCATCGCCTTGCGCAGCGCGAGCACGCCGTCGGCGTCGAGGGTGCCGGCGTCGCAGGCCTCGAGGAGGTGGTGGTGGCGCTCGGGCAGCATCTCGGCGGCCCAGACGAGGAGGACGGTCGGCTTGCCGCAGCGCAGGTCGTCGCCGGCGGGCTTGCCGGTGAGCCCCGGGTCGCCCCAGACCCCCAGCAGGTCGTCGCGCAGCGCGAACGCGTCGCCGACGAGGTCCCCCCAGGCGACGAGGCTCGCGACGACCTCGGGGGCGGCCCCGGCGACGAGCGCGCCGAGCTCGAGGGGGCGGGTGATCGTGTAGCGGCCGCTCTTGAGGCGCCCGATCCGCCGCGACACCGCGAGGTCGCGCCCGCGGCCGGCCGTGTGCGTGACGTCGAGCAGCTGCCCCTCGACGAGCTCGGTCGCCATGACCCGCCAGGCGCGCGCCACTCGCCGCGTCCCGGCGGACGCGAGGAGCGTCGCCTCGGACAGGGCGAGGTCGGCGACGAGCACCGCGACGCTGTCACCGAAGAGCTGGGCGTCGCCGAGGCCCTCCTCCGCGACGTGCCGCTCGGTGGCCACGACGTGGAGGGCCGGGCGCCCTCGGCGCTCGTCGCTGCGGTCCATCACGTCGTCCTGGACGAGCGCGAAGAGCTGGAGCAGCTCGAGGGCGGCCGCGACCCGGACGAGCTCCTCGCGGGTGTCCGACCGGCCACCGGCGACGGCCCAGCCCCAGCCGGTGAGGAGCGGGCGGAGGCGTTTGCCGGGATGGCGCAGCCGCTGGGCCAGCTCGTCGACGAGGTCGACGGCCAGCGAGCCGACGCTGGTGTCGACGAGCTCGCCCCCGACCTCGTGGAGGATGCTGCCGAGCTCCTCGAGGACCTGCTCCAGGGTGTCGTCGACGTCGGCCAGCAGTAGCTCGGTCTCGGGGTCGCGGCGCAGCACGTCCAACGTTCCGGTGGTGGTCGGGTGGGTGGTCATCGTGAGGTGGTCCGCCCCTCGTCGCGTCGGTCGCTCGTGGTGTGCTCGGGCCCCGGCGGGTTCGACGATTCAACCATCCGTCCCCGACGGACCGCTGCTCGCTGTCGAACCCTAGACGGCGCCACCGACGCCTCCTACCCACTGCACGGGCTCGTACTACGGTGCGGGAGTGGATGCGGACGTCGTCGTCGTGGGGGCAGGACTGGCCGGGCTGCGCTGTGCGGACCGGCTCGCCGAGGCGGGTCGCGCGGTGGTCGTCGTCGAGCGGGAGGCGGTCGTCGGGGGCCGTCAGCGCACCGACGAGGTCGACGGGTTCCTCCTGGACCGCGGCTTCCAGGTCCTCAACCCGGCCTACCCGGCGGTCCGCCGCTGGGTCGACGTCGACGACCTCGCGCTGCGTCCGTTCGGCGCCGGGCTGCTGGTGCGCCGCGAGCGCGGGCTCGTCGAGCTCGCCCACCCGCTGCGCGAGCCGGCGAGGCTGGCGGCCACGCTGCGCAGCGGCCTCCTCGACCCGCGTGGGCTGGCGGCGCTCGGGCGCTGGGCCGCCCCGGCCCTCACCGCGCCCGGCCGGGTCAAGCGCGGGGCCGACCGCAGCCTGCGCGAGGGACTCGACGCCGCCGGTGTGTCCGGGCCGCTGCGGACCGAGGTGCTCGAGGCCTTCCTCGCGGGGGTCGTCGCCGAGGACCGCGCCGAGACGTCCGAGGCCTTCGTGCGCCTCCTCGTGCGGATGTTCGCCCTCGGCGTGCCCGGGTTGCCCGCCCGCGGCATCCGGGCCCTGCCGGAGTGGCTCGCCGACCGATCCGTGCGCCGCCGCACCCCGGTCGACCTGCGCCTGTCCACGCCGGTGATCGGGGTGCGACCCGGCGCCGAGCCCTCGGTCGAGTGCGCCGACGGCACGTCGCTCTCGGCGCGGGCGGTCGTCGTCGCCGTCGGCCCCGAGGCCGTCGCGGGGCTGGTCGACGTGCCGGCACCGGTCACCCGTGGGCTGCGGACCTGGTGGTTCGCAGCCGACGAGGCGCCGACCCGCTCCGACAAGGTCGTCGTCGACGGCCGCCGCCGCGGCCCGATGGTCAACGCCGCCGTCGTGAGCAACGCAGTGCCGTCGTACGCGCCCCCGGACGCCCACCTCGTCGAGGTGACCACGCTGCTCGGGCCCGGGCACGACGCCGCGGAGGACGAGGTGCGCCGCCAGGCCGCCGAGGTCTTCGGCTGCTCGACGGCCTCGTGGCGCACCGTGCGCCGCGACGACGTCCACGATGCCCTCCCCGCGCAGCCGGCGCCGCTGCGCCTCACCTCGCCGGCCCGCGTGGCCGACGGGGTCCTCGTGGCCGGCGACCACCGCGACACCGCCTCCATCCAGGGGGCGCTCGTCTCGGGCCACCGGGTGGCCGGCGCCGTCCTCGACCTGCTCGCGACCGCCTGATGGCGGCCCGCCGGCGGCTGCGCGTCGTCTTCCCGCACCAGCTGTTCGAGTCGCTGCTCGACGAGCCGACGGGTACGCGCTTCGTCCTCGTCGAGGACGACCTGCTCTTCCGCCAGCAGCCCTTCCACGCCCAGAAGCTCGTCCTGCACCGCGCGTCGATGCGGCTCTTCGCGGACCGCCTGCGCGAGAAGGGGTTCGACGTCGACGTCATCGAGACCTCGGCACGGCGCAAGACCCGGACGCGGCTGGCCGAGGCGATCGCCGACGCCGCCCCGGACGAGGTGCGGCTGCACGACGTCGTCGACGACTGGCTGCTGCGCGACGTGCGGCGCGCCTTCCGCGAGGCCAAGGTCGAGCTGGCGCCCGAGGACGTCGAGGAGACGCCGAACTTCCTCACGACGCGACCGGAGCTGACCGAGTGGTTCGGGTCGCACCGCGCCCGGATGCAGACCTTCTACCAGTGGCAGCGGCAGCGGTTCGACGTGCTCGTCGAGGGCAAGGAGCACGACCAGCCGGTCGGCGGCCGCTGGTCGTTCGACACCGAGAACCGCAAGAAGCTGCCGAAGAAGCACCAGGTGCCCGGCCGGGCGTCGCCCGAGCGGTTGCCCGAGGTCGAGGAGGCCATCGCATGGGTCGGCGAGGAGTTCCCTGACGCGCCCGGGAACGCCGACACCTTCGACTGGCCGGTCACCCACGAGCAGGCGCGGGAGGGCCTGCGCGAGTTCGTCGCCGAGCGCCTCGCGCAGTTCGGTCCGTACGAGGACGCGGTCGCCACCGAGCACCCCTTCGTGTTCCACGCCGCCATCACCCCGGCGCTCAACTGCGGCCTGCTCGACCCCCGCGAGGTCCTGCGCACGGTGCTCGAGGGCGCCGAGGAGCAGGGCGTCGACCTGCCCTCGCTCGAGGGTTTCGTGCGCCAGCTCATCGGGTGGCGCGAGTACATGCGGGCCACCTACCACCTCTACGGCCGGCGGATGCGGACCTCGAACCACCTGCGGCACACCCGGTCCCTCGCCGACGGCTGGTGGGACGGGACGACCGGCCTCGACCCCGTCGACCACGTCGTCCGCGGCGTCGTCGAGCGCGGGTACGCCCACCACATCGAGCGGCTCATGGTCCTCGGCAACGCGATGTGCCTGCTGCGCACCGACCCCGAGGAGGTCTACGAGTGGTTCATGGCCTTCTTCGTCGACGCCTACGACTGGGTGATGGTCCCCAACGTCTACGCGATGTCGCAGTTCGCCGCCGGCACCGGCATCACGACCAAGCCCTACGTCTCGGGCAGCAACTACCTGCGGAAGATGACCGACTTCGGGCCCGGCGAGTGGCGCGAGGACTGGGACGCCCTCTACTGGGGGTTCGTCGACCACCACCGCGACGTCTTCGAGTCCAACGTCCGCGCCCGGATGGTCACCCGCACCTGGGACGGGATGGAGCCCGACCGCCGCGAGGAGCTGCTCGCCCGCAGCCGCCGCGTCGTCCGCCGCCTCTGACCCCGGCCCGCCCCACCCGCCCCCGCCCGAACCCCGCGCGAACCCCACGCGTATCGGGTGACCCGATACCGCTGCGCCTCACCCGAGAACGGTTCCGGGGTAGAGCGCGGTCGTATCGGGTGACCCGATACGCGGGTGACACGTGGGGGGACGGGGTGGGCGCATGCGGTGGGGTGGAGGAGCGGCGGGGCCGGGGGCTGGGTCTGTCGAGGGTGGGAAGAGCGGGGCGCTCGCGCGGGTTGGCCCGAAGGACGTGCCGCCCGCCCGCCGGTCGGCACCCCACCCCTCGACGACGGGAGACCCCGGTGAGCACGGACCACGCGGAGACGACGGACACGAGCACGGACGGCGGCGGGGGCGCCGGGCACGCGCAGATCGGCGTCACCGGTCTCGCGGTGATGGGCCGCAACCTCGCCCGCAACCTGGCCCGCCACGGCTTCCGGGTCGCGGTGCACAACCGGACGACGGCCAAGGCCGAGGCGCTCGTCGACGAGTTCGGCGACGAGGGCGACTTCACGCTCGCGCGCTCGCTCGAGGACCTCGTCGGCTCGCTCGAGCGCCCGCGCCGGATCATCGTCATGGTCAAGGCCGGCGAGGGGACGGACGCCGTGATCGACGAGCTCGTGCCCCTGCTCGACGAGGGTGACGTCGTCGCCGACGCCGGCAACGCGCACTGGCGCGACACCGCGCGGCGCCACGACGCGCTGGCGGAGAAGGGCATCCGCTTCGCCGGGGTCGGGGTCTCCGGCGGCGAGGTCGGCGCGCTCGAGGGCCCGTCGATCATGCCCGGGTGCGACGGTGACACCTACGCCGAGATCGGGCCGTTCCTCGAGGTCATCTCCGCCCACGTCGACGACGAGCCGTGCTGCACCCTCATCGGTCCCGACGGCGCCGGCCACTTCGTCAAGATGGTGCACAACGGCATCGAGTACTCGGACATGCAGCTGATCGCCGAGACCTACGACCTGATGCGCCACGTCCTCGGTCTCGAGCCGTCCGCGGTCGCCGACACCTTCCGCGAGTGGAACGGCACCGAGCTCGAGTCCTACCTCGTCGAGATCACCGCCGAGGTGCTGAGCCACACCGACGCCGCGACCGGCCGCCCCTTCGTCGACGTCGTCCGCGACGCCGCCGAGCAGAAGGGCACCGGCCGCTGGACCGTGCAGACCGCCCTCGACCTCGGGGTGCCCGTCACCGGCATCGCCGAGGCGACGATGGCCCGCGCCGTGTCCGGCGACACCGCGCGCCGCGCGGCCGTCCGCGAGGCGCTCGCGGGCGAGGCCGCACCGGGCGTCGGCGTGACCGTGACGACCGACGACCTGCGCCAAGCCCTGTACGCCGCCAAGGTCGTCTCGTACGCCCAGGGCCTCGACATGGTGCGCGACGGCTCGGCCGAGCACGGCTGGGACGTCGAGCTCGCCGACCTACCGCGCATCTGGCGCGACGGCTGCATCATCCGGGCCCGCCTGCTCTCGGACATCACCGAGGCGCTCGAGGAGCACGCCGACGCGCCGTCGCTCCTCGCGACCCCGGCCTTCGCCGGGGCCGTCGCCGAGCGCCTGCCCGCGCTGCGCCGGGTCGTCACCGCCGCCGTCGCGGCCGGGCTCCCCGCGCCGGTCTTCTCGTCGGTGCTCGCCTACGTCGACGCCCTGCGGGCCGAGCGGCTGCCGGCCGCCCTCGTCCAGGGCCTGCGCGACTACTTCGGCGCGCACACCTACGAGCGCACCGACCGCGAGGGCTCCTTCCACACGCTGTGGGCGGAGGACCGCACCGAGGTCGACGCCTGAGACCCCGGCCGTGGCGCCGTGTCACCGGCGCCGCGGCCGGGTAGCGAGAGAAGACCGAACCGGAAGGAGACCGCAGGATGACCCACCACGAGGGCGCTGCCCACGTCAAGGAGCTCGTCGAGGACCAGCGCACCGCGATGCTCACGACCGTGCACCGCGAGAGCGGCGCACTGACCTCGCGCCCGATGACGCTGCAGGAGGTCGACGACGACGGCACGTTCTGGTTCCTCGCCCAGCGCGACAGCGCCGCGGCGTCCGAGATCGAGGCCGACCCGCAGGTCAACGTCGCCTTCGCGAAGGAGGGCGCGTGGGTGTCGGTGGCCGGCCGGGCCAGCGTCCGCCACGACCCCGAGAAGGCCCGCGAGCTGTGGAACGAGTTCGCGAAGACCTGGTTCCAGAAGGAGCCCGAGGACCCGGAGGTCGCCGTCATCCGCGTCGACGGCGAGTCCGCGCAGTACTGGGACAGCCCCGGCAAGGCCGCGACCGTCGTCGAGATGGTCAAGGCGCGCCTGACCGGCGACCGCCCCGACGCGGGTGAGAGCCACACCGTCGAGCTCTGACCCCCACCGACCGACCGGCCCCTCCGACTCCCCCCCTCCCGGAGGGGCTGGTCCGTGTCGGTGACCCGGCGTAGCGTCGTCCAGCGTCATCGACGACCCGGCGCAGGAGGCCACCATGGCGAGCCAGCTCAACCCCTACCTCAACTTCCCCGGCACCGCCCGCGAGGCGATGACCTTCTACCAGGAGGTCCTCGGCGGCAGCCTCGACGTCATGACCTTCGGCCAGTACGGGATGGAGGGGGAGGGCGCCGACGGCGTGATGCACGCCTACCTCGCCACACCCGACGGCTTCGTCCTCATGGCCTCCGACCTGCCGCCCGGGCAGGACGCCCCCGCCACCGCCGCCTCCACCGTCCACGTCTCGCTGAGCGGCGACGACGACGCCCTGCGCCGCTACTGGGAGGGGCTCTCCGAGGGCGCCACCGTGACGATGCCCCTCGAGAAGCAGATGTGGGGCGACGAGTTCGGCACCCTCACCGACCGCTTCGGCATCTCGTGGATGGTCAACATCGGGACGGGGGAGCCGCCGCAGGGCTGACCGACGCGTCAGGCGGTACCGGTGGCGGCCTCGAGCTCCTCGAGGGCGGCGCCGGTGTGCACGGCGAGCCGCTGCAGGTGCGGCAGGGCGTCGCGGTCGCCGATGAACCCGAGGTTGAGCGTGCCCGCGTACGACTGGGCGGTGATGTTCAGCGCCATCGAGTGCCCGGGGATCGACACCGGGTAGGTGGCGTCGAGCCGCGCCCCGCGCCAGTACAGCGGCTTCGTCGGCCCCGGCACGTTCGAGATGCACACGTTGAGCGTCAGCGGCCCGGGCAGCGGCAGCCCGCTCATCGCCCGCAGCACCTGGAGACCGGCCGGCGCCAGGAGCATCGCGCTGTAGGCGATGACCGCGTCGCCGCCCATCCCGCGCATCCGGGCCTTGGCGGCGCGCGACGACGAGGTGATCGCGGCGAGCCGCGCGACCGGGTCCTCGATGTCGGTGGCCAGAGACACCAGCGTCGCCCCGACGTAGTTGCCGCCGCCCTCGCTCTCGGGGGCGCGGACGTTGACCGGCACGAACGCGACGAGCGGCCGGTCCGGCAGGCTCGCGAGGTCGTCGAGGAAGCGCCGCAGGCCCCCGGCGCACACGGCCATGAGCACGTCGTTGAGCGTCGCGTTGCGGGCGCGCGCGACGGCGCGCAGCCGCTCGAGCTCGTACTGCTGCGTCGCGAACCGGCGGGCCCGGCCGGTGCGTCCGTTGAGGATGCTCACCGGCGCCTGGTACGACGCCACCGCCCGGGTGCTCGGCCCGCCGCGCCGCAGCTGGGTGCCGACGAGGGTGCGCGCGACCTCCGGCATCGAGGTCACCGCGTTCCCGATGCTGCGCAGGATGGCCGTCACGTCACCGACCGGCTCGCGCGGCTCGCCCTCGGCGCGCGGCGGGCGGGTCAGCCCGAGGAAGTGCGGGTGGGTGCGGTCGTCCGGGTCCTCGGTGAGCCCGCGCTGCAGCAGGCGGTTTCCCGTGTAGCCGTCGACGAGGCTGTGGTGGATCTTCGTGTAGACGGCGAACTGCCCGGGTGCGACGCCCTCGATGAACGTCAGTTCCCACGGCGGGCGGCGGAAGTCGAGCTGGTTGGAGTGCAGCCGCGACACGAGCACGCCGAGCTCGCGCTCGCCGCCGCCGCTCGGCAGCGCCGAGTGCCGCACGTGGTAGTCGATGTCGAAGGCTTCGTCCTCGACCCAGCGGTGCACCGGCTGGCGCAGCAGCCGCCGGGTCTGCAGCCGGTAGGTCCACGGCGTCCGCACGGGGGAGGCGCGCACGTCGGCGACGAGGTCGCGCAGCCAGGCGTCGTCGGCGTCCGGGGGCATCGAGAAGTGCAGGAGGGACCCGACGTGCATGAGGGTCTCGGGGGTCTCCCCGATGAGGAAGACGGCGTCCAGCGGCGAGGCCCAGCGCGAGCGCGGCACCCGCCTCAGCCCGCCACGTCGTGCAGCGGGTCGCCGTCGTCGGGGTGCTCGGGCGCTGCGGTGGCGGTGGGCGCGACCCACGGCCGCCAGGCGCCCTCCTCCTGGGCGAGCCGGTCGGCGAGGACGCGCAGGGTGTCGAGGTGGTGGCCGTAGCCGAGGTGCGTCGCGTCGACCTCGACGTTCTCGGCGAGGGGGCCGGGGTCGAGGACGCAGCACTCCCACGCGACGATCCCGTCGGTGCGCGACCAGATGCTCGTCGTCGGCACCTCGAGCGGCGCCGCGCGCAGGGCGAGGGCCTCCTCGGTGAACATCTGGTCGAGGTGGTGGCGGTTCATCACGCGGTACATCGCCCAGGCGCGGGTGGCGGCCGGGTGGTGGCGGAACGGGCTGCCCAGCGTGACGACGGAGCGGGTGTAGTGGGGCAGGGCGCGAGCCATCTCGCGGGCGTAGATGCCTCCGGCGCTCCAGCCGACGAGGCTGACCCTGCGGCCGTAGCGGTCGTAGACCTCGAGGAGGAGGTCCTCGAGCCGGGCGGCGAGCTCCGGGCTCGCGCCGAGGTTGCGGCCCTGGCGCCAGTCGTGGACCCGGTAGCCGAGGCGGCGCAGGTGCGAGCGGAGGAAGACGGTGGACTCGGGGCCGGCGAGGAAACCCGGCAGGACGATGACGGGGTGACCGTCCCCGACCGGCCAGCCGGCGATGTCGCGGGTGCGCACGGCGGAGGACGCGAGCTCGAGGGCGGCGCGCCACTCGCGGCGGGCCATCCAGAGCGTCGGCGCGGACGGGGCACCGCTGGTCGCATCGAGCCTCGGCATCCTCGCTCCTTCCGTGCGGCGCACCGACGAGGACCCGGACCCGGGCTCGCGACGCTGCGAATGGGCAGAGGACGAGTGTGGCAGAGCGCGGCTCGGCACGGGAGTCTGTCGGCGGAGCCGTATCCGGACCGTCACCTGCCCCTCCACCAACCCCGCCCCCACCGCGAACGCGTGTGAACTCGCCGGGGTCGACCGGCGAGTTCACACGCGTTCGGAGGGAGAGTGGAGGGATGAGCACGCAGCCCGAGGCCGTCGGCGGGTCCACCCGCACCGAGCGCGACACGATGGGGCCGGTCGAGGTGCCGGCCGACCGCTACTGGGGGGCGCAGACCCAGCGCAGCCTCGAGCACTTCGACATCGGCCGCGACACCTTCGTCTGGGGGCGCCCCGTCGTCCGCGGGCTCGGGCTGCTCAAGAAGGCCGCGGCCCTGGCCAACGCCGAGCTCGGGCTGCTGCCGCAGGAGGTCGCCGACGCCGTGGTGCGGGCCGCGGACGAGGTCGCGCGCGGCGAGCTCGACGACCACTTCCCGCTCGTCGTCTTCCAGACCGGCTCGGGCACGCAGTCGAACATGAACGCCAACGAGGTCGTCGCCAACCGCGCGGTCGAGATCCTCGGCGGCGAGCTCGGCTCCAAGGACCCGGTCCACCCGAACGACCACGTCAACCGCAGCCAGTCGAGCAACGACACCTTCCCGACGGCGGTCCACGTCGCCGTCGCCCTCGAGCTGGCCGAGCGGCTGCACCCGGCGGTCGACGCCCTCTGCGCGGCCCTCGACGCCAAGGCCGCCGAGCTCGGCGACGTCGTCAAGGTCGGGCGCACGCACCTCCAGGACGCGACGCCGGTCACGCTCGGCCAGGAGATCGGCGCGTGGGCCGGGCAGCTGCGCGAGGCGCAGGCCGACGTCCGGTACGCCGGCGAGCGGGTGCTCGCCCTCGCCATCGGCGGCACTGCGGTCGGCACCGGGCTCAACGCCCCGGCCGCGTTCGGCCCCACCGTCGCCCGTCACCTCGAGGCCGAGACGGGGCTCGCCTTCCGGCAGGCCGACAACCTGTTCGTCCAGCTCGCCGCGCACGACGCGCTCGTCGCGGTCTCGTCGTCGCTGCGGACGCTCGCGGGCGGGCTCATGAAGCTGGCCAACGACGTCCGCTGGCTGGCGTCGGGGCCGCGCACCGGCATCGGCGAGCTGCGCATCCCCGAGAACGAGCCGGGGTCCTCGATCATGCCGGGCAAGGTCAACCCCACCCAGTCCGAGGCGATGACGATGGTCGTCACGCGGGTGTTCGGCAACGACGCGACGGTCGGGTTCGCCGGCACGCAGGGCAACTTCCAGCTCAACGTCTTCACGCCGGTCATGGCGCACGCCGTGCTCGAGTCGGTACGGCTCGTCGCGGACGCCTGCCGCTCCTTCCGCGAGCACTGCGTCGAGGGTCTCGAGGCCGACCGCGAGCGCATCGCCGAGCACCTCGACGCCGACCTCATGCTCGTCACCGCGCTCGCGCCGCACATCGGCTACGACGCGGCGGCGGCCATCGCGAAGCAGGCGCACCGCGACGGCTCGACGCTGCGCGAGGCGGCGCTCGCCTCCGGGCACGTCACCGACGAGGACTACGACCGGTGGGTCGTCCCCGCCGCGATGACCCGCCCCGACTGACCCCCGCCTCCCCTCTCCCGCACCGCGAACGCGTGTGAGATCGCCGGAGAATCCCGGCGAGTCAACACACGTTCGTGGAGAGGAGGGGCGCGAAGTCTCAGCCGGAGAGGAGGCCGCGCAGGTCGTCGGCGGTGAGGGCCCGGCTCATCGCGCCGCCCTCGTCGACGACCCGCGTGAAGAGGTCGCGCTTGCGCTCCTGGAGGGCGACGACCTTCTCCTCGACGGTGCCGCGCGAGACCAGCCGGTAGACGTTGACCGGCCGGGTCTGGCCGATGCGGTGCGCGCGGTCGATGGCCTGCGCCTCGGCAGCCGGGTTCCACCACGGGTCGAGGACGAAGACGTAGTCGGCCTCGGTCAGCGTGAGGCCGAACCCGCCGGCCTTGAGCGAGATGAGGAACACCGGGGCGTCACCGTCGCGGAAGGCGGCGATCCGGTCGGCGCGGTCGCGGGTGCGGCCGTCGAGGTACTCGTAGGCGATGCCCTCGGCCTCCAGCCGGCGCCGGACGATCGCGAGGAAGCCGGTGAACTGCGAGAACACCAGCGCCCGGTGGCCCTCGCCGGCGAGCTCGGTGACGTGCTCGACGAGCGTGTCGACCTTGGCGGACTCGGCGAGGCCGGCGTACTCCTCGTCGACGAGCGAGGGGTCGAGCGACATCTGCCGCAGCGCGGTGAGCGCGCGCAGCACCGCCATCCGGTTGCCGTCGAAGTCGTCGATGAGCCCCAGCAGGCGCTGGCGCTCGCGCTGGAGGTGCCGGTCGTAGACGGCACGGTGGCGCGGGTGGAGGTCGACGGTGAGGACCTGCTCCTGCTTGGGCGGCAGCTCGCGGGCCACGGCCTCCTTGGTGCGCCGCAGCATGAGCGGGCGGACGCGGCGGCGCAGCAGGGCCAGGCGCTCGGTGTCGCCGTCTCGCTCGATGGGGGTGGCCCACTGCTCCTTGAACGCCCCCGGCCGCGGGTGCAGCCCCGGCGCGACGATCGACAGCAGGGACCACAGGTCCATCAGCGAGTTCTCGAGCGGGGTGCCGGTGATGGCGAACTTCGCCCGCGCGCTGAGCCGCCGCACCGCCTGGTAGGTCTTCGCCTGGTGGTTCTTGACGAACTGCGCCTCGTCGAGGACGACCGCCGACCACTCGCGCGAGCGCCACGACTCGCCGTCGATGCGCGCGACGGTGTACGAGGTGATGACGACCTGCGCGTCGCCGACGGCCGCCGCGAGCGAGCGCCCGTCCTTGCCGCGGGTGCGGTCGACGACGACGGTCCGCAGCGACGGCGCGAAGCGCGCGGCCTCACCGGCCCACGTCGAGAGCACCGACGTCGGCGCGACGACGAGCACGGGGTGCTCGAGCTCGCCGCGCTCGTGGGCCCGCAGGACGAGCGCGAGCATCTGCATCGTCTTGCCGAGGCCCATGTCGTCGGCGAGGACGCCGCCGAGACCGCAGTCCCACAGCAGCGACAGCCAGCGGAAGCCGTCGACCTGGTACGGGCGCAGCGTCGCCTGGAGGGCCGCCGGCACCTCGGCCGGCTCGACGCCCTCGCCGTCGACGAGGCGGCCGACGGTGCGCCGCCAACGCTCGCTCTGCTCGTCGACGACCCCGAGCGCCGCGAGCTCCTCCCACAGGCCGACGTGCACCGCCGAGATGCGCAGCGGGTCGGTCGGCTTGTCCTGCAACGAGCGGGCCTCGTCGACGAGCCGGCGCAGCGTCTCGAGCTCGGGGCGGGCGAGCGAGAACCACGTGCCGGAGTCGAGGATGAGGTGCTCGTGGCCGCGGGCGATCGCCTCGATGAGCGGCGCGAGCGGGACGTCCTCGCCGGCGACCGTGACCGAGATGTCGAGGTCGAACCAGTCGGTGGAGGCGCCACCACCGCCGCCCGGGCCGTCGCTCGTCGACACCTGGATGAGCGGCGCCTCGTCGACCTCGGTGTACTCGGCGACCTCGCCGTGCACCTCGACGTCGAGGAACGGCAGCTCCTCGAGCACCGGCAGCAGGCGGCTGAAGGCGATGGTCGTGAACGCGTGCAGGCGCAGCTCGGGGACCAGGCGCGGGTGCTGCGCGACGACCTGCCAGAGGACGTCGAGGTCGGCGACCTCCGGGACGGCGCGCAGCTCGTCGACGAGCCGGCGCTCGGCGCCGTGGTCGCGCATCGGGTCGGGCTCGTCGGAGCCGAGCGGGACGTGCACGCCGGTCGGGCCGCCGTAGCGGTAGCCCCAGCGCAGGTGGGTGCGGTGCCCGGGCTCGACGGTGACGTCGAGGGCCAGGCGCGGCGGCACGGCGTCCGGCAGGTCGAGCTCGTCGGAGAGGCTGCGGACCCGGGCCTTGCGCCGCAGGGCCGGGAGGTGCGTGACGGTGAAGCGGGCCCAGTCGGCCTCGGGGACGTCGACGACGCCGAGGTCGAGCAGGCGCTGCCGGGAGCCGTCGAGCGGCTCGGTCAGCGCGCCGAGGACGAGGGTGCCGTCGTCGCGCAGCCAGAAGCCGGTGGCCGGCGAGCCGACGAGGTGGGTGTCGGTGCCGGGCTCGACGGGCAGGTCGAGGCGCGGGTGCAGCGTGGCGCCGTCGGCGGTGCGCTCGATGTCGACGACGAGCTCGGCGGGGTCGGAGGCGAAGGCGACGTGCCCCTCGCCGGTGAGGTCGGTGAGCAGCCGGACACCGGCGCGGTCGGCCGAGCGCAGCAGCGACACCCAGCCGCTGCCGAGGTGGTCGAGGAGGATGGCGTCGGGCATCCGGCCGTAGCCGAAGGCCCGGACCGAGCGGCGGTGCGCGTCGGCGATGGCGGTCAGCGCGTCGACGTGGTCGTCGGAGTAGGTGACCCGGCCGTAGCCGTAGTAACCGCCGGCGAAGCTCTCCCAGGAGACGCCGGTGCGGATCCAGGCGCCGCGCACGCCCGGGACGACCGGGCGCAGCCGCAGCTGGGCGCGCCCGGTGTCGTCGGCGACGCGGGCCCGTCCACCGGCGGGCGCCGCGTCCTCGATGAGCAGGCCGACGGGGGTGACGTGCCGGGGGACGTCGTCGGTGAGGACGCCGCCGAGCGCACGCTCCCACGCGGGCCGGGGCTCGTCGCCGGGGGCGGCAGGGGTGGGGTCGAGCTCGCGGACGCGGGCGGCGACCGCGACCGCGTGCTTGCAGTCGCTGGCGACCGGGCACGAGCACTCGCTGTGCCAGCGCCGCACGGAGCGGGTGCCGACCGACTCGCTGGGCCGCAGCGCGACCTCGGTCGTGTACGTCTCGCCCTGGCTGCCGCCGACCCATCCGGTGGCGTGGGCGCCGTCGGAGGACACGTGGACGTCGACGACGCGGCCCTCGCGCGCGTACGCGAGCCCGCGCGCGACGGTGACGGTGCCGCAGACGTCGCCGAGCTCGCGGTTGGTCAGCTCGGCGAGCCGTCCGGCGGTGACGACCCGGGCCACGGGCACCCTCCTCCCACGGGAACGGTCCGTCCCCTGGCGCGACGGACCCGAACACCCCACCGTACGTCGGCGGACCGACATCCGCCGACTCCGTCCACAGGGTCAGGCCGGTCGGTCGGGGAGGTCCAGGACGAACGTCGTGCCCACCCCCGGCGTCGACGCGACCGACACCGTGCCGCCGTGCGCGCGCGCCACCGCGTCGACGACGGCGAGCCCGAGCCCGGACCCCCCGCTGCCGGAGCTGCGGGAGCGGTCGACCCGGTAGAACCGCTCGAGCAGGTGCGGCAGGTGCTCGGCGGGGATGCCGGGCCCCGCGTCCGAGACCTCGATGCGCACCCACCCCGGCACGGCGTGCAGCCGCAGCGCGACCGGGGTGCCCGCCGGCGTGTGCCGGACGGCGTTCGACGTCAGCCCCACCACGGCCTGGGTGACGCGGTCGCGGTCCGCGGCGACGACGAGCCGATCGGGTGCCTCGAGGGTGACGACGCGGTCCGGCGCGACGACCCGCAGGTCCGAGGCGACGTCGCGCAGCACGGCCGCGAGGTCGACCGGCTCGCGTCGGAGCGCGTCCGGCGACTCCAGCCCGGTGAGGTCGAGCAGGCCGTCGACGAGCCGGCGCATCCGGCCGGCCTCGTCGCCGATGCGCCGCATCGCGTCGTCGACCTCGGCGCGGCCCGCCGCGTCGAGCGGGCCGGCCGGGCGGGCGGCGTGCAGCGCGGCGTAGCCCCCGACGGTCGTCAGCGGGGTGCGCAGCTCGTGCGAGGCGTCGGCGACGAAGCGGCGCATCCGCTCGTTGGTGGCCGTCGTCGTGTCGATCATCGTGTTGAGCGCCTCGCCGAGCCGGGCGGCCTCGGTGCCGGGCGGCCCCGGCGGGACGCGGCGGGCGGTGTCACCGGCGGTGATGGCGCCGGCGGCCTCGGTCATCGCGGCGATGGGCCGCAGCCCGAGCCGGTCGACCCACCAGAGCAGCAGGCCGACGAGCACCGCCGCGACGAGGCCGGTCAGCCCGAGCGTGACGGCGAGGCGGCGCGTCGCGACGTCGGCCGGCGTGGTCGGCACGGCGATGACGGCCTGCGCGCGGCCGTTGGGCAGCGTCACCGTCACCACGCGCACGTGCTGGGCGGTGCCGGCCTCCGTCGCACGGCCCTCGGGCGTGGGCACCTGCTCGCCGGGGCCGAGCGCGGGGACGAGGTCGGGGTCGTCCTGGGGGGCGAGCACGGTGGTGAGCCGCCCGTCGGCGGTCATCCGGCCGACGTAGACGTCGCTGAGGGCCGCGGTCGCGACGGCTCCCTCGGCGCGCTGCGACGCGAGGAGGACGGCACGGGGGTTCTGCGCGAGGGCCGCGATCTCGGCGTCGAGCCGCCCGACGAGGAAGGCGCGCTGCACGACGACGACCGCGCTGCCGGCGACGACCGCGACGACCGCCAGCACGGCCGCGGCGACGAGCAGCCGGCGGCGCAGCGTCATCAGGGCTCCCGGACGGTGTAGCCGACCCCGCGGACGGTGTGCAGGAGCTTGGGCTCGACCGTGTCGACCTTCTTGCGCAGCGTCGAGACGAAGGACTCGATGATGGCGCTCTCGCCCGCGAAGTCGTACTGCCACACGTGGTCGAGGATCTGCGCCCGGGTGACGACCCGGCCGGCGTTGACGAGCAGGAGCCGCAGCAGGCTGAACTCGGTCGCCGTGAGGTGGACCTCGGTGTCGCCGCGCCAGACGCGATGCTGGTCCTCGTCGAGGACGAGGTCGTGGACCCGGTGGCGCGCGCTCGGAGCGGCCGCGGTGCCGGCGCGGCGCAGCGCGACGTGGACCCGGGCCACGAGCTCCTCGAGGGCGAACGGCTTGGTCACGTAGTCGTCGCCGCCGCTGGTCAGGCCGCGCACCCGGTCGGCGGTGTCGCTGCGGGCGGTGAGGAAGAGGACCGGGGTCGTGCTGCCCGTCGCGCGCAGCCGCCGCAGCACCTCGAAGCCGTCGAGGTCGGGGAGCATCACGTCGAGGACGACGACGTCGGGGCTGGTGCGGGCGGCCGCGGCCAGCGCCTCCTCGCCGCTCGCCGCGGCGGTCACGTCCATCCCGGCCAGGCGCAGGGCCGAGGTGACGAGGTAGGCGATGTTCTCCTCGTCGTCGACGACGAGGACGCGCGGGGCGGGGGTGGGGTCGGCCACGGGGCCCACGGTCCCACGGCGGGGTCGCGCCCGTCTGGAGGAAACCTCGGGACTTCCTGAAGACGCTCGTCCCTCGCCCCCTCCCCGACTTCTTGCGAGTTCCGCCGCTCGACACGCCGCGCCGCGGCGGGTCGAGCGGCGGAACTCGCAGTCAGTGCGGTTGTCGGGACGTGGTCTTCAGGAAGTCGCGAGGTCGGCCTGCGGTGGCCGCGAGGGTCGGCGCGCATCGTCGTCACCGTCAGCACAGGACCCATCCCGCAAGGAGCCCCCGATGCCCGCCCTCCGCACCTCCCTCGTCGCGCTCGCCGTCGGCGGCGCCGCCGTGACGACCGGTGTCGTCGCGACGACCGCCGCGTCCGCCGCCCCCGCCCCGGTGGCCGCCGTCGATGCCGTCAGCGCCGCGAGCTCCGAAGACGCCGGACCGCAGGCGCGCATCCACCCGGGCCGCGCGTGGTGGAAGAAGCTGAGCGACACCCAGCGCCAGTGCCTCGAGGACGCGAAGGTCAGCCGACCGGTCGGTCCGCTCGACGACGCCGAGAAGGCCGCGCTGCGCGAGTAGGTGACCGCCGCCGCGCAGACGTGCGGTGTCGAGCTGCCCTTCCCGAGGGCGCGCGCCTTCTGGGACGGCCTGAGCGACACCCAGAAGCAGTGCCTCGACGACGCGAAGGTCACCCGCCCCTGGGGGCCGATGACGAAGGAGCAGCGTCGCGCCGTCCGGTCCGACCTGCGCGCGGCCGCGGAGAAGTGCGGCGTCGAGCTGCCCCAGAAGCCGGCCAACCGTGCGCCGGCCTCCTCCCCCACCCCGGCGCCGTCGGCCTCCTGACGCACGGCGCGGGCTACACCGCAGTAACGGTCGCCACAGCGGCACGTACTGCGGTGTAGCCCGCATCCGGGGCGCGGCGGTCGGGTGCCGATGGCGTCGGAAGCGGTCGCAGGACCCAGGGCGGTTTGAGATTCTCGTGTCGCACATGAGACAGTGATGTCTCATCACGACGACGAGAGGAACCGACCGATGGCCGCCGACCGCCACCACGTGCTGGCCGCCGCCCAGCGGGTGCTCAACACCGACGCCTCGGCGTCGATGGGCGCCGTCGCCGAGGCCGCCGGCATCAGCCGGGCCACGATGCACCGCCACTTCGACTCCCGCGAGGCCCTCCTCGTCGAGCTCGGCACCCGGTCCCTCGACCAGTGGGAGCGGCGCCTCGACGACGCCGACGTCGAGGGGGTGGCCGCCACGGGCGACGCCGACCGCCTGCGCGCCACGCTCGAGACGCTCGTGCTCGGCTACGTCGAGGACTCCGACCGGTTCGGGTTCGCCCTGACCGACCAGGTCATCCTCGCCACCGGGGAGCTGGTCGAGCGCACCCGCCTGCTCGAGGACCGCGAGTCGGTCCTCCTCGCCGCCGCGCAGCGGGCCGGTGTGCTGCGGGCCGACCTGCCGCTGCGCTGGTTCGGGGCCGCCATCTACGGCCTGCTCGTCGCCGCGCGCGAGTCCGTGCGCGTCGGTGACGTCGCCCGTCGCGACGCCGGCCGGCTCGTCCTGTCGACCCTCTTCTCGGGGGTGGTCGCGCCATGACCGTCCTCGTCCCGCCCCGCGCCCGCACCACCGCCGACCCCCGCCGCTGGTGGGCGCTGGCCGTCCTCGCGGCGAGCCTGCTCGTCGTCGTCATGGACATGACCATCCTCAACGTCGCGCTGCCCGGCATGACCGAGGAGCTCGGCCTCGGCTCGGTCGCCCAGCTGTGGGTGGTCGACGCCTACGCGCTGGCGCTCGCCGGCCTGCTCGTGCCGGTCACCGCCCTCGGCGACCGGTGGGGGCGCAAGCGGATGCTCGTCGCGGGCTACGGCGTCTTCGCGGCCGGCTCGGTCGCGGTGCTCTGGGCCGACAGCGCGTCGGCGGTCGTCGCGATCCGCGCGGTGCTCGGGCTCGGCGGGGCGATGGTCATGCCCTCGACCCTGTCGCTCATCCGTGCGCACTTCCCCGACGCCCGCGAGCGGACGCTCGCGCTGAGCATCTGGGGTGCGACCGCGGCGCTCGGTGCCGCGGTCGGGCCCGTCGTCGGGGGCGCGCTGCTCGAGGCCTTCAGCTGGCACTCCGCCTTCCTCCTCAACGTCCCGCTCATGCTCCTCGCGATCGTCGCTGCCGTCCGGCTGCTCCGCGAGGACCGCTCGGGGCGCCCGGGCCGCATCGACGCGGCCGGGGTCCTCCTCTCGGCGGGCGGGATGACCGCCGCCGTCTACGCGGCCAAGCAGCTCGGCAAGCACGGCCCGACCCTGCCGACGCTCGTCCTGCTCGTGGTCGGGGTGCTCGCGCTGGCCACCTTCGCCCGGAGGTCGCTGGCCTCCGACCGGCCGATGCTCGACGTGCGCCTGTTCGCCCGGCCGACGCTGCGGGCCGGCGTCGTCGCTGCGCTCGCGAGCAGCGCCGCGATGGCCTCGGTGCTCTTCGTCGGCAGCCAGTGGCTCCAGCTCGTCGAGGGGTGGAGCCCGCTGGAGTCGGGTGTCGCGCTCCTGCCACTGGCCGTGGGCGCGATGGTCGCCTCGCCGTTCGCCCCGGCCCTGGCCGCGCGGACGAGCCCGCGACTCGTGCTGACGGGCGGTCTCGGGGTGCTCGCCACGGGGCTGGCGCTGCTGGCGGTCGTCCCCGCGACCTACCCCTGGGTCGCGGTCGCTTTCGCCGTGGTCGGCCTCGGCACCTCCGCGCTCGGCCTCGGCTCGGCCCTCATCATGGGCGCGGCCACGGACGCCCAGGCCGGCTCCGCGGCGGCCGTCGAGGAGATCACCTACGAGCTCGGAGCGGTGCTCGGCATCACCTTCCTCGGGAGCCTGGTCGGTGCGGTGTACCGCGCGGGCCTGCCCGCCGACGTGGGCGGCGCCGCGCGGGAGTCCGTGGCCGGAGCGGTGGGTGGGCCGTCCTTCGGCGTCGCCTCCGACGCGTTCGTCACCGCCTTCGCGGCGGTCGGCGCCGTCGGGGCGGTGCTCACCGCGCTCGCGGCGCTCGCGGTGTGGCGCCTCGTGCCGGCGGGGCTGACGCTCGACGACGCCCACCACTGACGCCGACGCGGGCTACACCGCAGTACGTGTCGCCACAACGACACGTACTGCGGTGTAGCCCGCGCTGCGAGCCCTCGGGGTCAGGCCGTGACGTGGGCGTCCGCGACGGCGAGGGCGCGGTCGAGGATGTCGAGGCCCTCGGTGAGCTCCTCGGCGGTCGTCGTGCACGGCGGCACGACGTGCAGCCGGTTGAAGTGGGTCATCGGCCACAGGCCCTCGGCCTTGCACGCGGCCATCAGCTCGCCCATCGGCTTCGCGGACTCGCCCGAGGCGTTGTAGGGCACGAGCGCCTCGTTCGTCGTCGCGTCCTTGACGAGGTCGAGCGCCCAGAACATCCCGAGGCCGCGGACCTCGCCGACCGAGGGGTGCGCGGCGCGGATCTCCTCCAGGCGCGGTCCGATGACGGTGTCGGCCATCTTCCGGACGTGCTCGAGGATGCCCTCCTCCTCGAAGATCCGCATCGACGCGACGGCCGAGGCGCAGGCCAGCGGGTGGCCCGAGTAGGTGAGGCCGCCGGGGTAGGGGCGGTCGTCGAACGTCGCCGCGACCTTGCTGGACATGACGACGCCACCGAGCGGCACGTAGCCGCTGTTGACGCCCTTCGCGAAGCAGATGAGGTCGGGCGCGAGGTCCCAGTGGTCGACGGCGAACCACTCGCCGCAGCGCCCGAAGCCGGCCATCACCTCGTCGGCGATCCAGAGGATGCCGAACTCGTCGCACAGCTCGCGGACGCCGGCGAGGTAGCCGTCCGGCGGCACGAGGATGCCGTTGGTGCCGACGACGGTCTCGAGCATGATCGCCGCGATCGTCTGGGGCCCCTCGACCATGATCGTGTCGCGCAGGTGCTGCAGCGCGCGCTCGCACTCCTGCTCCGGGGAGGTCGAGTGGAACGCCGACCGGAAGGGGTAGGGGCCCCAGAAGTGCACGAACCCCGGTGCACCCGGCTCGGAGCCCCAGCGGCGCGGCTCGCCGGTCGCGAGGATGGAGCCGCTCGTCGCGCCGTGGTAGCTGCGGTAGGTCGTGAGGATCTTGTGGCGGCCGGTGTGGATGCGCGCCATCCGCATCGCGTTCTCGGTGGCCTCCGCGCCGCCGTTGGTGAAGAAGACCTTGTCGAGGCCCTCGGGGGCGCGCTCGGCGATCATCCGCGCGGCCTCGGAGCGCGACTCGTCGGCGAAGCTCGGCGCGATGGTGCACTGCCGGGCCGCGGCCTCCTGGATGGCGGCGACGAGCTTCGGGTGCTGGTAGCCGATGTTGACGTTGACGAGCTGGCTCGAGAAGTCGAGGTAGCGCTTGCCCTCGAAGTCCCAGAAGTACGAGCCCGACGCGCCGGCGATCGGCAGCGGCGCGATCTGCGCCTGCGCGGACCACGAGTGGAAGACGTGCGCGCGGTCGTCGCGCGCGACCTGGGCGCCCTTCTCGCTGTCGGGCTGGACGTCGGGGGAGGCGAACTCGGTCATCGGGCGGCCTTTCGGGGTCGGGCTGAGGCGAACTGGTCGGGGTCGGTGTGCGTCAGGCGGTGCGGCGGTACGGACGTGTCGTGCGGGTGGTCCAGTCGGCGACGAGCAGCGGGTCGAGGTCGAAGCCCTGCTCCTCGGCCCAGGCGAGGTGCGCCCCGACCGCCGGTGAGCCCCAGGCGTGCTCGTCGCGGGCGAGCATCCAGAGGGCGGAGCGGTCGGGTGTGCCGACGAGCGCGGTGGAGTAGTCGTCGGCGAGGCGCATCACCCAGTAGTTGCCCTCGGACGACACCGGCACGAAGCGGACGAGGCCGCCGAAGCGCACCCGCAGCCGGTCCTTGCTCTCCTCGGCGCCCTCCGCCGGGGTGGCCGAGCCGTCGATGGAGTGCTCGAGCTCGTCGCCGCGGTGGCTCTCGTTGTGCACCCCGACCGAGCCGTCGTCACGCAGCGTGTACTCGGCGATGCTCACCGTCGCGTCGTCCTGGAAGGTCATCGGCAGGCGGGCGAGCTCGTACCAGCGGCCGGCGTACCGGGCGAGGTCGACGGACCCGGCCGTGGGCGGCGGCGGGCGGTCGTCGCCGCGGACGAGGCCGACGACGCGGTCGACCGCGCCGGTGACGATGTTCGCGGCGGTGCGCAGGGGGTCGCCGGGCAGCAGCTCGCTCATCCCCTCACGGTAGGCGAGGAGGCCCGGCGCGCGCCCGCCCGGAGCGGACGGCGCCACGTCAGCCCGGCAGCGTGAAGATCGTGCGGTGCCACGGCTTGTGCGCCTCGCCGGTGATGTCGTGCATGACGTGCTTGACGTTCGTGTACTCGTCGAACGAGTACGCCGACATGTCCTTGCCGAAGCCGGAGGACTTGTACCCGCCGTGCGGCATCTCGCTGATGATCGGGATGTGGTCGTTGACCCACACGCAGCCGGCGGCGATCTCGCGGGTCGCGCGGCCGGCGCGGTAGGTGTCGCGGGTCCAGGCCGAGGCGGCCAGCCCGAACTCGGTGTCGTTGGCGAGCCGGATGGCCTCGTCGTCGTCGTCGAACGGGACGACGACGAGCACCGGGCCGAAGACCTCGTCGCGCCAGATCTCGGAGTCGAGCGGCACGTCGGCGACGACGGTCGGCGCGTAGTAGCAGCCCCGGGCGAGGTCGCCGCCGGGGGTGGCGCCGCCGCGGACGACGCGGGCGTACCCGCGGGCGCGCTCGACCATCCCGGCGACCTTGTCGAGGTGTGCGCGCGACGACAGCGGGCCGAGGTCGGTGGCCGGGTCGGCCGTCGGGCCCATCCGCACGGAGCCGTAGAGGTCGGCGACGCCCCGGACGAACTCGTCGTAGACGGAGCGGTGGACGATGGCCCGCGCTGCGGCGGTGCAGTCCTGCCCGGCGTTGATGAGGTTGCCGGCGACGGCGCCGTGGACCGCGGCCTCGAGGTCGGCGTCATCGAACACGACGAACGGCGCCTTGCCCCCGAGCTCGAGGTGGACGCGCTTGCCGGTGGCCGCGGCCGTGGCCATGACCCGGCGGCCGACGGCGGTCGAGCCGGTGAACGACGTCATCGCGACACCGGGGTGGGCGACGAGGTGCTCGCCGGCGACCGGCCCGGTGCCGGTGACGACGTTGACGACCCCGGGGGGGCGCGCCGGCCTCCGTGAAGGCCTCGGCGAAGGGGAGCGAGGTCAGCGGCGTGATCTCGGCCGGCTTGAGGACGATCGTGTTGCCCGCGGCGATCGCCGGCAGCACCTTCCAGGCGGCCATCTGGAGGGGGTAGTTCCACGGGGCGATCGAGCCGACGACGCCGATCGGCTCGCGACGGATCGTGCTCGTGTGGTCGGCGGAGTACTCGCCGGTGGCCATCCCGTCGAGGCGGCGGGCTGCGGCGCCGAAGAACGCGGTGTTGTCGACGGTGCCCGGCACGTCGAACTCGCGCGCGAGGCGGATCGGCTTGCCGGCCTGGCGCGACTCGAGCTGCGCGAGCTCCTCCGTGCGCTCGTCGAGGAGGGCCGCAGCCTTGAGCAGGACGGCCGAGCGCTCGGCCGGGGTCGCGCGCGACCAGTCGGCGTAGGCGGCGGTCGCGGCGTCGACCGCGGCGTCGACGTCGTCGGTGCCGGCGAGGACGACGGACTCGACCACCTCGTCGGTGCCGGGGTCGAGGACGTCGAAGCGCTCGCCGGTGCTGCCGGTCCGCCGCTCACCGGCGATGTACTGGTGCATGCCGGCGAGCATACGGGTGCGCCCCCGCTGCCGGAAAGGGCAGCGGGGGCGCGATGGGACGACGGATTCCGTCGCGACGGGGCGCGACGGCTGGTCGCATCAGTGCTGGTAGGTCCCGTGGATGACGGCTCGGCCGAGGGTCTTGAAGGCGAGGTTGAACGAGACGACGGCCGGCGAGGCGTCGGCGTCGACCCCGAGCGTGGGCTCGGAGACGGCGTGCACGACGAGGTAGTAGCGGTGCGGCACGTCGCCCTCGGGCGGGGCGGCGCCCGTGAAGCCGTGCTCGCCGCCGTCGTTGCGGACGTGGAAGGCCTTCCCGGGCAGCTCCCCCGCCGCGGCGCCGGCCGGCAGCGACGTGACGTCGGCGGGCACGTCGACGAGGACCCAGTGCCAGAAGCCGGACGGGGTGGGGGCGTCCGGGTCGAAGACGGTGATGACGTAGCTCTGCGTGCCCTCGGGGGCGCCGCTCCAGGAGACCTGCGGCGAGGTGTTCCCCTGGTCGGCGACCTGGTCGTCCTTGAGGGGCGCGCCGTCGGTCACGTCCTCGCTCGTCACCGTGAAGGACGGGACGGCGGGCAGCATCTCGTACGGGTTCGGGGCGGTGGGGCGCTCGAGGCTCATGCGGTCATCTCCTGCGACGTCGGGGGAGTGTGGTCCTTCGGGCCAACCCCGCGACGCTCCCACTTATTGCGAGCTCGGCCGCTCGACACGCCTCTTGGCGGCGTGTCGAGCGGCCGAGCTCGCAACACGTCGAGAGGGAGGCGGGTCACCAAGAGCTCTTGGTGACCCCCGGCAGCTCGCCACGGTGGGCCATCTCGCGCAGCCGGACCCGCGAGAGCCCGAACCGGCGGTACACCGCCCGCGGCCGGCCGTCGACGACGTCGCGGCTCACGAGCCGGGTCGGGGAGGCGTCGCGGGGGAGGCGCTGCAGCCCGAGCCGGGCCGCAGCGCGCTCCTCCTCGCTGGCGCGCGGATCGGTGGCCGCCCGCTTGAGGGCGGCCCGTCGCTCCGCGAACCGGGCGACGACCGCGCGCCGCCGCTCGTCGGCGACGCGCAGGCTCCGCTTGGCCATCAGCGCGACTCGCGGAACTCGACGTGCCGGCGGACCTTCGGGTCGTACTTGCGCAGGACGAGCCGCTCGGGGTCGTTGCGCCGGTTCTTCTCGGTGACGTAGCTCGTGCCCGTCCCCGCGCTCGAGCGCAGGATCACCTTCGGGCGGACGTCGGCGGACTTCTTCGCCATCAGAGCTTCACTCCCTTCCGGAGCAGGTCGGTGACGACCGCGTCGATGCCGCGGGCGTCGATGGTCTTGATGCCCCGGGCGGACACCGTGAGCCGCACGAACCGGCCCAGGCTCGGCACCCAGTAGCGCTTGTGCTGGACGTTGACGTCGAACCGGCGCTTCGTGCGGCGGTGCGAGTGCGAGATGCGGTGGCCGAAGCCGGGGGTGGCTCCGGTGACCATGCACGTGCGGGACACGGGTGGGACCTCCTGGGTGGTTGCGGTGGCGCGGCCACCATGACATAGAATGAGAACCGTTATCAAACTATTCCCGACCCGGAAGGAGGGGCGCGTGCGTCCCGGCATCCACCCGCGCTACGAGCAGGTCGTCTTCCGCGACCGCTCGACCGGCGCGGTGTTCCTCACCCGCTCGACCCGCGTGCCCGAGGCGACGGTCGAGCTCGACGGCGCGACCTACCCGGTCATCGACGTCGAGGTCTCGGCCGACTCCCACCCGTTCTGGACCGGACGGGCCCGAACCCTCGACAGCGAGGGCCGTGTAGAGCGGTTCAACCGTCGCTACGGCCGGCGCGGGAGCGCGTCGTGAGCCGCGTCCCGGTCTTCCTCGTCACCGGCCTCGACGCCGACTCGATGGCCGCCGCGACCATCGGCCTGCAGTTCGACCTGCCGGATGCCGTCGTCGTCCGGCACGACCTCGACGCCGCGGCCGGGCACCTCGTGCGGACCGTCTCGGACCTCACCGGGCTGCTCGAGCGCGAGGTCGTGCCGCTCGAGCACGCCTGCTCCAGCTGCGCCGTGCGCGAGGACGTCCTGCCGACCCTGGAGCGCCTCGGCTCCCTCGGGCGCTGGGGCGCCGTCGTCGCCCACCTGCCGGTGGCCGCGGACGGGCTCTCGGTCTGCCGCGTCCTCGGCTGGGACCCCGCGGTCGCCCCGAGCGTGCGCATCGCCGGGGTCGTCGCGGCCCTCGACGGTGCCCGCGTCCTCGACGACGTCCTCGGCGACGAGATCCTCCCCGAGCGCGACCTCGGGACGCTCGGGACCGACCGGCGTGGGGTGGGCGAGGTGCTCGGCGGGATGGTCGAGTACGCCGACCTCGTGGCCCTCTTCGGCGAGACGCCCGATGCCGGGGTCCAGCTGGTCACCCACCTCGTGCGCCCCGGCGCCCTCGTGACCCGCGACTGGCCCGGGCTGCGGGCCGAGCAGCTGCTGCCGGGCCTGCACGACCACGACGCCACCGAGGCGTGGGTCGGCGAGGTCCACGACGGCCCGAGCCGCGCCGCCGAGGGGCACCACGTGTGGAGCCTCGAGCTCATCGCCGACCGGCCCTTCCACCCGCAGCGCCTCCACGACCGCGTCGACGTCCTCGGCGGCGGCCCGTTCCGTTCGCGCGGGTGCTTCTGGCTGGCCAGCCGGCCGGGCGCCATCGGCGTCTGGGACGGCGCGGGCGGGCAGCTGAGCGTCGGCCTCCAGGGGGAGTGGGGGCGCTCCCGGCCGATGACGCGCCTGCTCGTCACGGGCCTGCGGGAAGACGACGCGCGCGAGGAGCTGCGCCGCGTCTTCGTCGAGTGCCTGCTCACCGATGCCGAGCTCGCGGCGCGCGGCCCGTACTGGGACGTCGCCGACGACGGTCTCGAGCCCTGGCTCGGACCCATCCGCCGGGTCGCCTGACCCGGTCGACCACCCACCCGAGAGAAGGAGGCCCGCCGTGGCCGTCCCCAAGCGCCGCACGTCGCGCAGCAACACCCGTCACCGCCGGGCGAGCTGGAAGGCCGCCGTGCCCGACCTCGTCCCCGTCACGGTCGACGGCCGCGAGGTCGTCGTCCCCCGTCGCCTCGTCCGGGCCGTCGCCGAGGGGCGGGTGGAGGTGCGATGAAGGTGCGCGCGAGCATCCGGTCGCTCAAGAACGCGCCCGGGTCCCAGGTCGTGCGTCGGCGCGGCCGGGTCTACGTCATCAACCGCCAGAACCCGCGCTTCAAGGCGCGCCAGGGCTGAGGGCCCTCGGCGGCGGCCCGCGCGTCGCCCGACACAGGATTTCGTCCGCGAGACCCCGGCTCCGAGCCGGGGTCTCGCGGACATTTCGGGGTGACCCCGAAAAGGGGAGACGCGAGGGGCTCGTGGGGCGGGGACGCGAACGGGGCGCCGACCGGGTGGTCGGCGCCCCGTTCGGGCGTGTGCTGCTGCGTCAGCCGTTGACGGCGCGCTTGAGCTGCGCGGCGGCCTTGAAGCCGACCGACGTCGACGCGGCGATCTGGATCTCGTCGCCGGTCTGCGGGTTGCGGCCGGTGCGGGCGGCGCGCTCGCGGGTCTCGAAGCTGCCGAAACCGGCCAGCTTGACGTCCTCGCCCTTGGCGAGGTGCTCGACGACCACGTCGAGGGCCGCGTTGATGATCTCCTCGGCGGCGGACGCGGAGACGTCCGTGCGCTGCGAGACGGCCTGGGCGATGTCCTTCTTGGTCGACATGGGACCTTTCCTCGTTGTCGTGTGGTGCTGAAGTTCCGACGCTACCGCCGGGGTGTGTCCGGCGGCGTCAACGGTCAGTCTGCCGGGTCCGTTCCCCCATCGGGCCACTGGTCCCCCCACCCGGCGTGGCGCGCGGCCCGGTACCGCGGGCCCTGACGCCTGCTGACGACCTCCGCGGAGGCGCTCCCGTCGGCCCGGCACAGCTCCAGCCGGACCAGTCCCTTGCGCGTCTGCGGATGCCGCAGCACACGTCCCGCGGGCAGGTCGGCGGGAGCCGGTCCACGTCGGGCGACGACGTACGACACCTTCTCGTCCTCGTGGCCGAGCGCCGCCCCCTTGAGCCGGCGGTGCAGCGCCGTACGGTCGAGCCGGACGGCCAGGTGGCACCAGTCACCGGCCGCCGCGAGGGGGCAGGCGAGCTCGTGCGGGCACGGGGCGACGACGTGCCAGCCGACCGCGAGCAGCCGGTCGCGCGCCGCGACGACGGCCGCGAACCCCCGCGGCGTCCCGGGCTCGACGACCGCCACGACGTCCGCGGCGGCCGCGGCCGCGTCGACGACCCGCTCCTGCAGCCCGGCGTCGAGCTCGCCCAGCAGGTAGGCGACGGTCGCGAGGTCGGCCGCCGGCAGCGCGGCGCCGTCCCTGAGGTCCCGCCGCGTCCAGCGGGCGCCGATCACCGCGGGCGGCCCGTGGCGCCCCACCGCCTGCCCCACCGCCAGCGCGTCGGCGGAGCCGTCGACGACCTCCACCGACGCCAGCCCCTCGAACGCCTCCGCCACCGCCCACGCCGCGGCGCCCGTGCCGCCCCCGACGTCGACGAGCGAGCGCGGGGCGAGGTCGGGGGCGACCTCGAGCGCGTACCGCAGGACGCGCGCGACGGCGGCGTGCGTCGCCGGCATCCGGTAGGCGGCGTAGGCGGGGGCCGCCACGCGGTCGGCCAGCACCTGCTCGGCCGGCGGCCTCCCGGACCGGTACACGTCGATGAGCCGGGTCGTCGCCCGGCGCAGGGCCTCGGCGTCGGCGCCGTCGAGGACGGCCTCGAGGGCGCGGTTCAGCGGAGCGGGCACGCCCCATCCTCCTACGCTGGAGGCGGTCCCCCGCAGGAGGTCGGATGTCGCGTCGCATCCTCGTCGTCGACGACGAGCCCGAGATCCGCACCGTGCTGCGCGCCTACCTCGAGGCCGAGGGCCACCACGTCGCCGAGGCGGCCACCGGCGCCGAGGCGCTGCGCCGGGCGCTCGCGACGGACGGCAGCGCCCCCGACCTCGTCCTGCTCGACATCGGCCTGCCGGACGTCGACGGCCTCGACGTGCTGCGGACGCTGCGTCGCTCGTCGGACGTCTACGTCGTCCTCGTCACTGCGCGCGCCGAGGAGGTCGACACGCTCGTCGGGCTCGCGACCGGGGCGGACGACTACGTGACCAAGCCGTTCAGCCCGCGCGAGGTCGTCGCCCGGGTCCGGACCGTGCTGCGCCGCAGCCGTACTGCCGACGACCCCGGCGCGTCGGCCGACGACGGCGTCCTGCGCCTCGACGGCCTCGAGCTGGACCCGGCCCGCCGCGAGCTGCGCGTCGACGGGCGCGACGTGCGCCTCTCCGCCCTGGAGTTCGACCTCCTGCAGGCGCTCGCCGCCTCTCCCGGACGGGTGTTCAGCCGGGCCCAGCTCCTCGAGGAGGTCTGGGGCTACGACTTCTACGGCGACCCCCGGGTCGTCGACGTGCACGTCCGCAGCATGCGCCGCGCGCTCGGCGACGACGCCGCCGACCCGAGGGTCATCGGCACGGTGCGCGGGGTCGGCTACAAGCTGCTGCTGCGTCCGGAGGGGGAGCCGTGAACCGCGTCGCCGTCCGCCTCGTCCTCAGCCACCTCGTCGTCGCCCTGCTCGGCGGGCTCGCGACCGTGCTCGTCGTGCGCGCGCTGACGCCGGTCATCTTCGACCGGACGGTCGGCATGGGCGGGATGATGACGGGCCGCGGCCCGGGCTCCGGTACGCAGCAGCAGGTGCGCACCCAGGTCGCCGACGCGGTGACGCAGGCCATCGGCGTCGGGCTGCTCGTCGGCGTGGTCGCGGCTGCCGGCTTCGGGGCGCTCGCGGCGACGCGCCTGGTCCGCCCGCTGCGCCGGGTGGGGGAGACGACCCGGCTCATCGCGCAGGGCCGGTACGACGTGCACGTGGAGCCGCCGCGCGAGCAGGAGCTCGCCGCGCTCGCCGACGACGTCAACACCCTCGGCCGCGCGCTCTCGGAGACCGAGGCCCGGCGGACGCGGCTGCTCGGCGAGGTCGCCCACGAGATGCGCACACCGCTCACCGTCGTCGACGGCTACGTCGAGGGGATGATCGACGGCGTCCTGCCGACCGGCCCGGAGCAGCTCGGCAAGGTCGCGGACGAGGTCCGGCGGCTGCGCCGGCTGGCCGAGGACCTCTCCGCGCTCTCGCGGGCCGAGGAGGGCCGGCTCGCGCTGGAGCCCCGCCCGACGGACCTCGCGGCGCTCGTCACCGCGGCGGGCGAGCGGCTGCGGCCCCAGGCGGAGGACGCCGGCCTGGACCTCGTCCTCGTCGTGGGCGGACCGGTGGAGGCGGTCGTCGACCCGGACCGCGTCGCCCAGGTCGTGACCAACCTCGTCGGCAACGCGGTGCGCGCCACGCCCGCCGGCGGTCGCGTCGAGGTGGCGGTGCGGGCCGCGTCCGGGAGCGCCGTCGTCTCCGTCGAGGACACCGGGGAGGGCCTGGCCACCGAGGACCTCGAGCGCGTCTTCGAGCGCTTCTACCGGGTGCCCGGGCGTCGCCGCGCGGGTGCGGACACGGGGTCGGGCATCGGCCTGACGATCGCGCGCGACATCGTCCACGCCCACGGCGGCGACCTCGTCGCGACCTCGGACGGCCCCGGGCGGGGTGCCCGCTTCGAGGTGACCCTGCCGCAGCAGGGAGACGGCAGGGTCACGCGCGGTCCGGCCGGGCCCGGGGCCTGATCCGGGGGCTGGGTCAGCCGGCGTCGAGCATCGGGCAGTCGCCCGTCCCGGAGGTCCCGGCGCCGTCCCCGGCGCCCCGGCCCCCGCGGCCGGACATCATCCCGCCGCGACCCCGGCCGGCGGTCCCGTCGGAGGCCCCGGGGCCGGACATCATGCCCGTGACGGTCTGCCCGTCGGCCGCGGCCGTGAAGGCCCGCAGGTGCATCTGCGACCCGCGGACGAGGCGGCCGAGGACGGCGTCGACGTCGCTCGGGAGGTCGGCGGCGATGGTCTTCTCGAGGTCGGCGATGTCCCGCTGCTCGAGCGCGACGCCGACGTCGTACGCGTCGTCGAGCGAGCGCCGGGCCTGGGCCCACCAGGTGTCGTAGAGCTGCTGCACGGCCGGGTCGGCGTAGTGCCCGGCGGCCGAGCCGTCGGCGGGGTCGGCGACCCCGTAGCGGTCGAGCAGGCCCGACACCGCGTCGAGGTGGCGCTGCTCGCTCGTCGTGATGCGGCTGAACGGCAGGGCGTCGTCGTAGCGGTCGGCGATGGCGGCGTAGAGGTCGCGGGCCATCCGCTCCTCGTCGCTCGCGAACCGCAGCGCCTCGGTGAGGGCGGGGGTGGCGGTGGCGGTCCCCGCGGTCGGGGTGGCGGCGGAGGACTGGCCGGCGGCGATCCCGACGGCGAGCAGGGCTCCGGCCCCGATCGCGGCGAGGGTGGCGGTGCGGGTGCGTCCCATGGTGTGCTCCTGGGGGTCGGTCGGATGGTGATGACCCATGGCACCGCGGGCGTGTGAAGCGCCCCGGACGGCCGGTGTGAAGCCTTCGTGAAGGTGCCCGCGGGGATGAACTCGCGCCTCCGGGGCGTTCTCCCTCTCGACAGCGCGTCCGGGAATATACCCATAGGGGTATCCTGTTGACCGATCCGAACCCGTTCCCCCGACTCCGAGGAGCTGACATGGCCACCGTGGACCTCACGGCCGAGACCTTCGAGAAGACCGTCACCGACGAGGGCATCGTGCTCGTCGACTGGTGGGCGTCCTGGTGCGGCCCGTGCCGCCAGTTCGCGCCGACCTACGAGAAGTCGAGCGAGGCGCACGACGACATCACCTTCGGCAAGGTCGACACCGAGGCCGAGCAGGCGCTCGCCGGCGCCGCGCAGATCACCTCGATCCCGACGCTCATGGGCTTCCGCGACGGCATCCTGGTCTTCCGCCAGGCCGGTGCGCTGCCGCCCGCCGCGCTCGAGCAGGTCGTCGAGGGCATCAAGGGCCTCGACATGGACGAGGTCCGGGCCCAGGTCGCGGCCCAGTCCGACGCGAACTGAGCGTCGCCTCCGTGTCCGCACCCGCTCGCCCCGCGTCGGGTACCGCGGGGGGTACGCTCGACGCCTCGTCGTCGATCGCCCCCGGAGGCCCCAGCATGGAGCTCGACCCCACCGAGATGCAGGCCGTCGTCAAGCGGCTCAAGCGGGCGCAGGGCCAGATCGGCGGCATCCTCAAGATGATCGAGGACGGCCGTGACTGCCAGGACATCGTCACGCAGCTCGCCGCCGTCTCGAAGGCCCTCGACCGGGCCGGCTTCGCCGTCATCGCCCTCGGGCTGAGGCAGTGCATCACCAACCCCGAGGCCGGCTCGATGGACGTCGAGTCGATGGAGAAGCTCTTCCTCTCGCTCGCCTGACCGGGAGGTGGTGGTGGACTCGCTCGCCTGGGACGCCCGGTACTCGGGCTCCGACCTCGTCTGGTCGGTCGGCCCGAACACGTTCGTCGAGGAGCTCGTCGGGCCGATGGCGCCGGGCTCGGTGCTCGACGTCGCCGCGGGCGAGGGCCGCAACGCCCTCTGGCTCGCCGAGCGCGGATGGGACGCCACGTCGGCCGACTTCTCGCCGGTCGCCGTCGAGCGGGCCCGCGACATCGCCGGCCGGCGCCTCGGTGCCGACGCGGGACCCTTCCGGGCGGTCGTCGCCGATGCGCTCGAGGCTTCGCCCGCGGCGCCGTCCGGTGACGGCTACGACCTCGTCCTCTTCGCGTACCTGCAGCTGCCGGACGCGCAGTGGCGCCGGGCGCTGGCCCGCGGGGTCGAGGTCGTCCGGCCCGGCGGCACCGTGCTCGTCGTGTGCCACGCCGCCCGCAACCTCGCCGACGGCGTCGGCGGGCCGCAGGACCCCGGCGTGCTCCACGACCCGGACGACGTCGTCGCCGCGGCGGCGGACCTGCCCGTCGAGGTCGTCTCGTCCGATCTGCGTGAGCGGGTCGTCGACGGCGCCGACCGCCCGGCCCTCGACGCGGTGGTCCTCCTCCGTCGGGTTGCCGACTAATTACCCCCGGGGGTATGTTGTCGGTCGACCCCGAGCTTTTGTCCCCGAGGAGGACCCCCATGTGCCGAGCCGTCAGCTGCCGCAAGTGCGGCAAGACGACGTGGGCCGGCTGCGGCCAGCACGTCGACCAGGTGATGCGCGGCGTGCCGTCGTCCGACCGCTGCCAGGGCCACGAGGGCGAGCCGAGCACCGGCTTCCTCGGCAAGCTGTTCGGCCGCTGAGCCGCTCCGACCGCCGCGCCACCCCGTCGGGTGGCGCGGCGTCATCGTGCTCGGGGTGATGGCCGCCCCGCCGCCGATGGTGTCGACGGTGGCGCCGAACGTGGGGTGATCACCCCACCTCCCGCGCCACGGAGCCGGCCGCGGCGACCACCACGGTGCGCATCCTGCGGGTCGACCCTGGTTCGTCCCTGACTCGTCGTCGCGGCCCGTGACTTCTCCCGAGCCGTCGAGCAGGCTTCCCTACGCCGCACGATCCCGATGTGGAAGGACCCCCGAGTGACCGCCTCGCCCGCACCCGTCACCCCGACCGCCGCCGACCCCTCGCCTCGTCATCGCCGCCCGTGGGTGGCGGTGCTCCTCACCGTCGCGGTCTTCACCGTCCCGGCCGGCGTGGTCGCCCTGCGGGGTTTCGGCGGCGAGCCGGCCCTGCGGTCCGCGGTCGTCTCGGCCTTCGTCGGCGCCGACCTGTCCGCCCCCGTCGCGGGCTCGTCGGACCTCGCGGCGCTGGTCGCGACCTGGCGGGAGTTCCACCTCGTCAAGTCGCTGCTCGCCGGCCTGCTCGTGCTCGCCCTCGTGGGTCTCGTGTCATCGGTGCGCCGACGGGCCGAGGCGTCCGAGCCCGGCCGCCGGCGCTGGGTGATGCGGTCGGCCTACGCCGGCGCGGTGGTCTGGCTGCTCGGGGCGCTCACTCTCCTGCTCGCCAACCTCCAGGGCGCGGCGGCGCCGTTCGCGTCCGTGGCGTCCTTCCTCCCACCCGGCGGCACCGGCGCCGTCGGTGGGGTGCTGGGCGACCTCGGCGGAGCGCTCGAGGCCGGCCCCCCGTCGTCGGTCGGGGGTGTCGCCGGGGCGCTGCTGCGCGACTTCACCTGGTACCACGCGGTGTTCGCGGTCCTGGCCGCCGTGACCGGCACGGCACTCTGCGTCCAGGCCGTCCGCGCCGGGTGGCGCCGGTGGCGCCTGCGTGGCTCGGGGTCGGTCGGGCAGCCGACGTGGCTCCTGCGGGCGGGTCTCCTCGGTGGCGCCGGTGCGGTCTTCCTGCTGCTCGCGCTCGCCAACGTCAGCACCTGGCTCCGACCCGTCCCCGCCCTCGTGGCCTCGCTCGGCGGCTGACGCCGCACACGCACACAGGAGACGCACCATGAGCACGACCTCCAGCCCCGCCCTCTCAACAGCCCCGGCGCCGGCCCGCGTCTCGGGGTCGACCCGGCTGGTCGGCGGCGCAGCGGTCGCCGTCGCGGTCGGGATCGTCGTCGAGAACGCCGTGCTGGCAGCGGCCGGTGCCCCCGGGTACGACGCACCGATCGGCGAGGTGGTCGCCTACTACGCCGCGCAGCGCGGTCCGGTCGCCGTGGGCACCGGCGTCGTGGCCCTCTACCTGCCCCTGCTGCTCCTGCTCGTGACGGGCCTGCGCGACCTCGTCGAGCGGCGAGGTGGGGCGGGCGCCCTCTGGTCGCGCCTCGCCGTCGCCGCCGGCGCGTCGGCGGTGGCCGTCCTCGTGCTCGTCAACGTGCTCCAGGTGGGGCTGGCGCTGTCCGCGGACGCCGCCCTCGGGCCGTCGCCCGCCGCCGAGCTCGTCTGGCGAGCGCACGCCGCCGCCTTCGCCCTCGCCCTGCCGATGCTCGGCGTCACCTCCGTCGCCACGGCCCTCGCGGCGCACGCGAGCGGGTTGACCGGGTCGTGGCAGCGCGGGCTCGGCCTCGCCGGTGGGGTGTTGATGCTCCCGGCCGGCCTCGCGACCGTCGCGGTCGCCGACGGCTCGCCCCTGCTCTTCGTCGGCCTCCTCGGCCTCGTCCTCTGGCTCGTGTGGCTCGTCGTGACGGGCGTGCGGCTCCTCAGGTGGGGCGGGCGGAGCCGGTGACGAACCAGCCCCAGGCGCGCATCGGGCCGGGGGCGATGTAGCGGGCCCGGTCGAGCGTGACCTCGAAGCCCGCCGCCTCGATGACCCGCGGCAGGTCGCGGTCGACGTGGCAGCCGCCGGCCATCCGCCCCCACACCGGCTGGACGAGGCGCTGAAGCCGAACCGTGCCGGGGTCGGGGGCGAGCGAGTGCTCGACGAAGTGCAGCGCGCCGCCGGGTCGCAGCACCCGCCGGGCCTCGGCCAGGGCGTGCTCGACCTCGGGCACCGTGCAGAGGGCCCACGCGGTGACGACGGTGTCGACGGAGCCGTCGGCGAGCGCGGAGAGGTCGGCGGCGTCGGGGGAGACCCGCTCGACCGGCCGGCCGAACGCGGCGACGCGCGCCGACGCGAGCTCCCAGGCGAGGTCCGAGGGGTCGGCGACGAGCACACGGGTGACGGCGACCGGGTAGTGCTCGAGGTTCGGGCCGGAGCCGAACCCGATGTCGAGCACGACGCCCTGCGCCCGCGCGCACACCGGGGCCCGCCAGCGGTCGACGTCCGCGCCCTGGCAGGCGCGGTGCGTCAGGCGCGGCAGCACCCGCTCGTCCCACCACCGGCGCGGTCCCATGGGGCCAGTCTGGCGCGTCGGGCGGGACGGTGCGAGTGTGGCTGGGGTCACTGCGTCGCATACGCGGCGGGGTATAACCTCGAGACGTCCGGACGATCACGGACGGCGTCGGGCCGGGTGGTCTGCCCGGCGCCGTTCGGTCAGCGGGTGGGGTCGACGAGGACCATCCCGCGCGAGCCGGCCTCGCCCATCCTCGCGAGCAGTGTGCCGGCCTTGGCGAGCCCGACCGGGTCACCGGGGGCCAGGAGCGCGCCGAGGTCGAGGCGTCCGCCGGCGACGTCGTCGAGCAGGACCGCGTAGTCGGCGGCGGCCATCCCGTGGCTGCCGAGCACGTCGAGCTCCCAGCCGATGACGCGTTCCATCGGGACGGTTGCGGCGGGCGGCAGCAGTCCGACCTGGACATGTCGGGCGCGGCGTCCGAGGGCGAGGATCCCGGTGCGGCAGGCGGCGGGTGACCCGACGGCCTCGATGCCGACGCGCACGCCGCCGTCGGACCAGTCGGCGACGGCCGCGACGAGCTCGGCCGGGTCCAGCGCCGCGTCGAGGGTGAGCTCGGCGCCGAGGGCCTCGGCGCGGGCGCGGGAGGCGGGGTCCGGGTCGGTGGCGGCGACGCGCGCCCCGGCGGCGACGGCGATCGCGACGGACGCGAGCCCGACGCCGCCGCATCCGCTCACGAGGACCGTGTCGCCGGGCGCGACCCGACCGCGCGCGACAACGGCCCGGTGGGCGGTGGCGACGCGGCAGCCGAGGCCGGCGGCGACCTGCGGCGGGACGTCGTCGGGGAGGGCGACGAGGTTGGTGCCGGCGGCGTGGACGACGACGCGCTCGGCGAAGCACCCGGGGTCGGTGAAGCCCGGCTGGCGCTGGTGGGGGCAGACCTGGCCGTCGCCGGCCGCGCACGTGGGGCACGCCCCGCAGGCCTGGACGAAGGGGGCGGTAACGGGACGGCCGACCCACGCGGGGTCGACGCCGTCGCCGACCGACTCGACGACGCCGGCGAGCTCGTGCCCCGGCACGTGGGGGAAGGTGGCGATGTCGTCGTCGTGGCCCATCCAGCCGTGCCAGTCGCTGCGGCAGAGGCCGGCGCTGAGGACCCGGACGACGGCGCCGCCCGCCGGGGCGGTCGGGTCGGGGAGCTCGGTGACCCGCAGGGGCTCGCGGAAGGCGTCGTAGACGAGGGCTCGCACGAGGCCAGCCTGCCAGCGGCAGGCGGGTCGAGGTGAGACGCGACCACCAGGGGGTCGGTCTTCACCTCGACCCGGGTGTGGCTGCCTGCATCGAGGTGAAACCCGACCACCTGAAGGTCGGACATCACCTCGACCCGCGACGGCCAGGGGGTGAGGGGACGTCGAGCCGCTGCTGGTCGCTCCCCATCTCGGAGCAGCCGGGATGAGCGGTTGGCTGCGTCCCACCTCGGAGCAGCCGGGATGAGCGGTGGCTCCGGGCCGCTCGTCGACGCATCCGTCCGCTGATCCCGGTTGCGTCGGGGAGTGACGCAGAAGACCGCTCATCCCGATTGCTCCGAAGTGTGGGGCGAACGACAGCGGCCGCTCGGTCGAGGTGTCCGGCCACCACCGGCGGCCGGCCGGATACCTCGACCCCGGTGTGGCTGCGGGCATCGAGGTGAGACGGGACCACCAGGGGGCCGGACATCACCTCGACCCGGGCGTGGCTGCGGGCATCGAGGTGAAAGGCGACCAGTAGAGGGTCGGTCATCACCTCGACCCGGGCGTGGCCGCGGGCATCGAGGTGAAAGGCGACCAGCAGAGGGTCGGACATCACCTCGACCCGCGGCGGACGGACGACGGCGGCGGGCAGGACTCGTGTCTCCGCTCCGCCGCCGTCTGTCCGGGGCCCCGTGCACCGAGGTGCACACCCGGGACGGTATCGGTCCGAGGATGGACCGCAGGGTCTCGTGCGCGAGCTTTCTGCGCGCACGACGAAGCCCCCGGACGGCGGGACGCCCGGGGGCTTCGTCGTGGGAGGGCGATTAGGCGCTGGCGTGCGCGGCGTCCCAGGCGGCGTACCCGCCGAGCACGTCCGACACGTCGGCGAAGCCGCGCGAGCGCAGCAGGCTCGTCGCGACCGAGCTGCGCCACCCGCCCGCGCAGAACGCGACGACCGGACGGGCCGGGTCGAGCTCCTCGCTGCGGCGGCCCAGCTCGGCGAGCGGGATGTGGCGGGCGCCGGGGATGGTGCCGTTCTCGAGCTCGCCGGCGTTGCGGACGTCGACGAGCTGCACGTCGCCGGCCGCCGCGGCCTCGGCCACCTCGGTGACCGTGAGCCGGCTCGCCCGGCGTACGCGGTCGGCGTGCGCGAGGAGGTAGCCCTCGACGTCGGCGACGTACCCGACGACGTGGTCGAACCCGATGCGCGAGAAGCGGGTCGCGACCTCCTGCTCCTGGCCCTCCGGGGCCATGACGACGATCCGCTGCTCCGGCCGGAAGACCATCCCGACGGTCTCGGCCATCCGGCCGTCGACCGGCACGTTGACCGCGCCGTCGAGGTGGGCGGCCGCGAACTCCTGCGGGTCGCGGGCGTCGTGGACGACGGCCCCGTCGGCGAGGGCCGCGTCGACCGCGTCCGCGTCGAGGGCCGGCACCGCGACGTCGAGCTCGCGCACGTCGCGCTCGCGGCGGTTGAGGATCGCGTTGTAGACGAAGTACTCCGGCGCGGCGGGCTGGCCGGCGGTGACGACGGCGAGAAACTGCTCCTCCGTCATCGGCTGGCAGGCGTAGTTGACGCGCCGCTGCTCGCCGATCGTCGACTGCTTCTCGGTCGAGAGGTTCTTGCCGCACGCCGAGCCGGCGCCGTGGGCGGGAAAGACGCGCACGGCGTCGTCGAGACCCATCAGCCGGTGCTGGATCGAGTCGTAGAGCATCCGGCCGAGCTCGTCCGCGGTGGCGCCGATGGAGGCGAGCAGGTCCGGGCGGCCGACGTCGCCGATGAAGAGCGCGTCGCCGGTGAGGACGCCGTACGCGACCTCGTCGTCGGCGTGCTCGAAGACGAGCACCGAGATCGACTCGGGGGTGTGCCCGGGCGTCGCCATGACCTGCAGCGTCACGTCTCCGAGCGGGATGCGCTCGCCGTCGGCGAGGTGGCGGACCTCGAAGTCGGCCTGCGCGGCCTCGCCGTAGCCGATCCAGGCACCCGTCTCGCGGGCGAGCTCGAGGTGGCCGGAGACGAAGTCGGCGTGGAAGTGGGTGTTGACGACCCCGACGACGGTCAGCCCCCGGGCGCGGGCGTCCTCGACGTACTCCGCGACGTCGCGGCGGGGGTCGACGACGACCGCCTGCCCGGTGGTCTCGTCGGCGACGAGGTAGGAGGCCTGCGAGAGGCAGTCGAGGTAGTACTGGGTGAAGATCATCGGTCCTCCGGTCGGGAAGGTGGTGGTCGGGCCGTCGGGTCCCCGGGCGTCGACTAATACCCTAGGGGGTATCTGTCGGCCGTGCAACCGCAGCCCGTCTCGCCGCAGTCCCGCGACCCGGGGTGGGCCCGCCCCACAGGTGAACGGGCGGGTTGTGGGGCGTGCGCCCACGGAGTGCCCGCTGACCGGCGATTACGGTCGCCGAATCGGCAGGGGCGTCAACGGAATTCGTTGCAGCAATGGCGCGAGCGCCCCCCGGAGGAGGAACCCGTGCACCGTCGCCCAGTTCTCGCCGTGGCGAGCGCAGCCCTGATCCTGGCCCTCGCGGCCTGCGGCACCCCCGGGGAGCCCGGTGCCGACACCGGGGCCGGCTCGGGGTCGTCCGCGTCGAGCGGCCCCGTCGAGGTGGGGCTCGTCTACAGCAAGTCCGGCCCGCTCGCCACGTACGGCGAGCAGTACCGGCAGGGCTTCACGGCCGGCCTCGACTACGCCACGAAGGGCACGAACGCCGTGAACGGCCGTCAGGTCGAGGTCACCGAGCAGGACGACGCCGGCGACCCCGCCAAGGCCGTCGCCGCCGCCACCGACCTCATCGGACAGGGCGTCAAGGTCCTCGCCGGCTCGACCTCGTCCGGCGTCGCCCTCCAGGTCGCCCCGCTGGCCAAGGACAATAAGGTCCTGTTCATCTCCGGCCCCGCCGCCGTCGACGCCGTCACCGGCGCCAACGAGTACACCTTCCGCTCCGGCCGCCAGACCTACCAGGACGTCGCGACCGCCGGCACGATGACCGGCGACGTCGAGGGCAAGAAGGTCACCGTCCTCGCCCAGGACAGCGCGTTCGGCAAGGCCAACGTCGCCGCCGTCACGAGCATCCTCGGCACGAAGGGCGCGACGGTCTCGGCCGTCGAGGTCCCCGCCGCCGCCACGGAGTTCACCCCGTTCGCGAGCAAGATCAAGGGCGAGAAGCCCGACCTGCTCTTCGTCGCGTGGGCCGGCGCCAACGCCACCCAGATGTGGACCTCGCTCTCGCAGCAGGGCGTCTTCGACGTGACGACCGTCGTCACCGGGCTCGACATCAAGCCGACGCACGCCCTCTTCGGCGAGTCCGCCACGAAGATCGACTTCCTCTCGCACTTCTTCGACGGCGCGGCCGACAACCCGGCCTACCAGGCGCTCGACGCCGGGATGAAGGAGCAGGGCGGCTCGGTCGACCTCTTCACCAACGACGGCTTCGTCGCCGCCCAGATGGTCGTCCACGCGCTCGAGAAGAGCACCGACGACACCAACGCGATGGTCTCGGCCCTCGAGGGCTGGAGCTTCGAGGGGCCGAAGGGGCAGATGACCATCCGCCCCGAGGACCACGCTCTGCTGCAGCCGATGTTCACCGCCTCGCTCGAGAAGAGCGGCGACGGGTACACCGTCACGGCCGGCAAGACCCTCGACCCGCAGGCCGTCGCCCCGCCGGTCAGCGCCTTCAAGTGATCGGCGCCGAGGCCGTCGGTTGGCAGGTCGGGGGTGCCCGCATCCTCGAGGACGTCAGCCTGACGGTCGGCGCCGGCGAGCTGGTCGGCATCATCGGCCCCAACGGCGCCGGCAAGTCCTCGCTCGTCAACGTCCTCTCGGGGGTGACCCGGCCCACGACCGGCCGGGTCACCCTCGACGGGGCCGACGTCAGCCGGGCGTCGGCCACCAAGCGCTCGCGGCTCGGGCTGGCCCGCTCGTTCCAGACCTCGGCCCTCTTCGACGGCCTGACCGCCGGCGAGAACGTACGGCTGGCCGTCCAGGGCTCCGGGCCGTCCCCGGCGTCGCCCTTCCGCCGCGCGGCGTCCGTCGCCGCCGACCGGGTCGAGGCCCTCCTCGAGCGGGTCGGGATGGGGGGCACCGCCGACACGCTCGCCCGCGACCTGTCGCACGGTGGCCGCCGCAAGCTCGAGCTCGCGATGGCCCTCGCGTCCGACCCTCGCGCGCTGCTGCTCGACGAGCCGATGGCCGGCGTCTCCGCGGAAGACGTCGACGGGCTGACCGAGATCATCGGCCAGGTGCGCGACTCCGGCGTGGCGGTCGCGATGGTCGAGCACCACATGCACGTCGTCCTCGGGCTCGCCGACCGCGTCGCGGTGCTCCACCACGGCAGCCTCCTCGCCGTCGGCGCCCCCGACGAGGTGACCGCCGACGAGCGCGTCCAGCAGGCCTACCTGGGAGAAGCACTGTGACCAGCGTCCTCACCCTCGACGACGTGCACGTCCGCTACGGCGGCTCGCACGTCCTCCAGGGCGTCTCGTTCGAGGTGCCCGACACCGGCGTCACCGCGCTGCTCGGCCGCAACGGCGTCGGCAAGACGACGACGCTCAAGGCGGTCCTCGGCCTCGCGCCGTGCACCGGCGGCATCCGCCTGCGCGACCGCGACATCACCGGCGACCCCGTGCACCGCATCGTCGCCGGTGGCATCGGCTACGTCCCCGAGGACCGCGAGGTCTTCGGCGGGCTGACGGTCGACGAGAACCTGCGCCTCGTCGGCGGCAGCGTCGGGGCCGAGGCCCCCATCGTCGAGGAGCTCTTCCCCGACCTCCTCGCGCGGCGCGCGCAGAAGGCCGGCACGCTCTCGGGCGGTCAGCAGCAGATGGTCGCGCTCGCGCGGGTCCTGCTGCGCGAGAACGACCTCCTGCTCGTCGACGAGCCGACCAAGGGCCTCGCGCCGAAGCTCGTCACCGAGGTCGCCGACGTCCTGGCGCGCGTCGCCCGGACGACCCCCGTCCTCCTCGTCGAGCAGAACCTGCCGCTCGTGCGCCGCATCGCCGACACCGTCGTCGTCCTCGACGCCGGCCGCGTCGTGCACCGGGGCGAGGCGCGCGCCCTCGTCGAGGACCCGGAGCTGACGACCGAGCTGCTCGGCGTCTCGATGCGACGGGAGGAGGTGGCGTGAGCGACCTCGTCCTCATCCTCGTCACCGGGCTCGGGCTCGGGGCGCTGTACTTCCTCGCCGCGAGCGGCCTCTCGCTGGTCTACGGGCTCATGGGCGTCCTCAACTTCGCCCACGGGTCGTTCATGACGGCCGGCGCCTACGCGGCCTGGCTGACGATGGACGCGCTGCCCGCCTCGATGGCCGTCGGACTGCGGCTGCTCGTCGCGGCGGTCGTGGCGGTGCTCGTCGGGGCCGTCGTCGGCGTGCTCGTCGAGGTCGTCCTCATCCGGCCGCTGTACCGGCACCACATCCAGCAGGTGCTCGTCACCGTCGGCCTGTCGCTGGCGAGCGTGGCTGCGGTGCAGGGCATCTGGGGATCCGACCCCCACCCGGTCGCCAAGCCGCGGCTGCTGACCGGCACCGTGGAGGTGCTCGGGGCCCGCCTGCCGGTCGACCGGTTCCTCTACCTCGCCGTCGCGCTCGCCCTCTACGGCGGCCTGCTCGCGCTCCTCAACCACACTCGCCTCGGGCTCGTCATCCGGGCCGGCGTGGAGAACCGCACGATGGTGCAGGCGCTCGGCATCGACGTCCGGCGCACCTTCACCGTGGTCTTCGGGCTCGGCGGCGCGGTGGCGGCGCTCGCGGGGGTCCTGTACTCGCAGTACGCCGGCACGGTGTCGCCGCTCCAGGGCGGGTCGCTGCTCATCTACGCGTTCATCGTCGTCGTCATCGGCGGGATGGGGTCGCTGACGGGCACCGCGGTCGCCGCCGTGGCGGTCGGGCTCGTGCAGCAGCTCGCGAACTACTACGCCGCCAGCGGGATCGGTGACCTCTCGGTCGTCCTGCTGCTGGCGCTCGTCCTCCTCCTGCGCCCGTCCTCGCTGAAAGGGGCCACCGCATGAGCGCCCGACCGCTCCTCCGGGTCCTCCCGCCGGTCCTGCTCCTCGCGCTGCTCGCGTACCTGCCGTACCTGTCGGTGTCCGTGCCCGGGCTGCTGCCCGGCCGGGTCAACGGGCCCGGCTCGATGCAGCTCCTCGCGACCTGCCTCGTCTTCGCCGGGTTCGCGCTCAGCTACGACGTCGTCTTCGGGCGCACCGGCCTGCTGAGCTTCGGCCACGCCCTCTTCATCGCCGCCGGCAGCTACCTGCTCACCGTCTCGCTGGCCGAGTGGTCGATGCCGCTGCCGCTCGCGGTGCTCGTCGCGCTCGGCGGCACGACGCTGCTGGCCCTCGTCGTGGGGGCGGTCGCGCTCCGGGTCGGCGGCATCGCCTTCGCGATGGTCACCCTCGCCTTCGCGCAGGCGGCGTCCATCATCGTGCTGCGCGACCCGGCCGGCGTCACCGGCGGCGAGGAGGGCAAGGCCCTCGCGCGCGACGCCGTCCCGGACCTCCTCGTCGGGGTCGCCAACGCCCCCTACCGCTACTGGCTGGCGCTCGGCTTCCTCGTCGTCGCGGTCGTCGTCGTCCGGCTGCTCGTGCGCTCGCGCGCCGGGCACGCGATGGCGGCGGTGCGCGAGAACGAGGCCCGCGCCGCGGTGCTCGGCCTGTCGGTCTACCGGGTCAAGCTGCTCGCGCTCGTCGTCGGGTCCTTCCTCGGCGGGCTCGGCGGTGTCGTCCACGCCCTCGTCCTCGGCGGCTCGGGGCCGCACCTGACCACCGCGGAGTTCACGCTCTCGCTCCTCGTCATGGTCGTCCTCGGCGGCGCCGGCAGCACCTGGGGCGCCGTGGTCGGCGGCTTCCTCTACCACTACGCCGACGCCCGGCTCACCGAGGCGAGCGGCTCGGGCATCCTCGACTCGTTGCCCGGTGCGCTGCAGTCGGTGCTGTCGCAGCCGCTGTTCGTCCTCGGCGCGTTCTTCGTCGTCGTCGTCTACTTCGCCCCGAGCGGCCTGACCGGCCTCGGGGGCCGCCTCGTACGGAAGGGTGTGCGGACATGAGCATCGTCGACCCCGCGTTCGTCATCGAGCTGCCCGAAGGGCACCTCGCCGTCCACGACCTGACGACCGGCCCGGTGGCCGAGGACGCCGCGGTCGTCCTCGCGGTGCACGGCATCACCGCCAACGGGCTGTCGTGGCAGCGGGTCGCCGACGAGCTGGGACGGCGCCGGCCCGGCGACGTGCGGGTGCTCGCCCCCGACCTGCGCGGTCGCGCCGCGAGCGCCGGCGCCCCCGGGCCGTACGGGCTCGGCGTGCACGCCGACGACCTCGCCGGCATCGCGTCGGCCTTCGCGGCGGCGCCCGTGCTCGTCGGCCACTCGATGGGCGGCTTCGTCTCGGCGCTGGCGGCGGCCCGTCATCCGGAGCGGTTCTCGGGGGTCGTGCTCGTCGACGGCGGCCTCGCCTTCCCCGCCCCGCCGGACCTCGACGTCGACGCCGCGCTCCAGGCGGTCATCGGGCCGGCGATGCAGCGGCTGTCGATGCGCTTCGCGTCCGCCGACGAGTACCTCGCCTTCTGGGACGCCCACCCCGCGCTCGGCCCGGTGCTGCGCGGTCCTGCCGGGGACGCGGCCCGGCGCTACGTGCTGGCCGACCTCGTCGAGGACGGCGACGGCGGATGGCGCAGCTCGTGCGTCCTCGACGCCGTCCGGGCCGACGGGGCCGACGTGCTCGCCGACCCCGAGACCCACGGCGCGGCGCGCGTCGCCGTCGAGCGCGGCCTCCCGGTCGAGCTCGTGTGGGCGCACCGCGGGCTGATGGCCGAGCCGCAGGGCCTCTACGACCCGCAGCGCCTCGCCGCCCTCGACCTGCCGGACGCCCTGCGCACCACCGACGTCGACGCCGACCACTACTCGGTCGTCCTCGAGCCGGCCGGCGTCACCGCCGTCGCCGACGCCGTCGAGCGGATGCTCCCGCCGTCCCCCTGACGCCTTCCCCTCCGCGCCCCCACCGCGAACGCGTGTGAAATCGCCGGGGGCCCCCGGCGAGTCAACACACGTTCGCGGGAGGAAGAGGCGGGAGGGAGGGGGTCAGTCGGCGGCGAGGAGGTCGCGCATCCGCAGCGCGAGCTGGAGCTCGAGCGAGCGCTCCGGCTCCTGCCAGCCTTCGCCGAGCAGCGCGCCGACCCGGTCGAGCCGCTGCGCGACGGTGTTGACGTGGACGTGCAGCCGGGTCGCGGCGTGCCGGGGCGAGCGGCCGGCGGCGAACCACGCGGCGAGCGTGCCGACGAGGTCGGTCCCCCGCTTGGCGTCGTAGTCGAGCAGAGCCCCGAGCTCGTGCGCCACGTAGGCCGACACGTCGGGGTCGGTGCCGACGATGAGCCCGGCGAACCCCAGCTGCGTGGCGGCCGCCCCCTCGCCCCGCCGGCCGAGGGCGACGAGCGCGGCGACGGTGCGCGTCGCCTCCTCGTGCGCGGCCGGGATGGCGTCGACGCCGGTCAGCGGGCCGACGCCGGCGACGGTGACGTCGCCACGCCGGCCGACGCGCGTGGCCATCGAGCGGGCCAGGGCGCCGGCATCGCTGCCGGGGACGAGCGCGACGACGTCGCCGTCCTGGACGCCGACGAGGCCGCCCTCGCCGGCGGCGGCGGACGCCGACAGGGCCAGCGCGCGCGTGGAGGAGGTCGCGTCCCCGCGCAGGACGAGGAGGCAGTACGGCGCCTCGGGGTCGGCGCCCGTCGTCCGGACCAGCTGGACGCGGTCCTGCGCCGGCCCACGTGCCGCGAGCAGCTCGGCGACGACGCGGTTGCGCGCGGCCTGCCGTGAGTCGGCGGCCTGGCGCTCGAAGAGCAGGACGAGGGCGGTGACGACGCCGGCCCGCTCGACGGTGCGCCGGTCGGCGTCGGTGAGCTCGCTCGTGCCGCCGACGTAGAGCGTCGCGAGGTGCTCGTCGCCGGTCGCGACGGCCAGGCCGTGCACGCCGTCACGCGTCACGAGCCGGCCGGCCCGCAGGTCGGGGAACTCCTCGGGGACGACGGCCCCCGGCGTGGTGCTGCGGACCGTCCCGTCCTCGTCGACGAGCGCCGCCCAGCCGCCGAGGAGGTCGGCGAGGGCGTGCGTGAGGTCCTCGGTGCCGCCGCCGCCGAGGACGAGGGAGGCGAAGCGGTCGTGGGCCGCCGCGGCCTTCTCGATGCCGTCGGCGTACTGCCGCACCGTCTCGTGCGCCTCGGAGAGCGCGGCGAGCGCCGACTCGGCGTCGGCGAGCGCGCGCGTCTGGACGAGGGTGACGGCCGCGAGCGTCGCGAGGTTGCCGAGCAGCGCGACCTCCTCCCGGGTGAACGGCCGCGGGGTGCGGTTGGCCGCGAACAGCACGCCGACGAAGGTGTTCTCGACGAGCAGCGGGGTGCCGCAGATGGCGATGATGCCCTCCTCGGACACCGCGCCGTCGATGTCGGAGGTGTGCACGAACCGCTCGTCGTTCCAGTAGTCGGCCGTCCAGTACGGCTTGCGCGTCGAGGCCACGAGCCCGCCGAGGCCGGCCCCCAGCTCGAGGCGCACCGACTGGAACGCGGCCGACACCGAGCCGTCGGTGGCCCGCATGTAGGTGTCGCCGTGGTCGGGGTCGTGCAGGGTCAGGTACGTGAGGTCGGTGCCGAGCAGCGCGCGGGCCCGCCGCACGATGGCGTCGAGGACCTGCGCGGTGTCGCTCTCGCTCGCCAGGGCGCGGGCGGTCTCGAGCAGGGCCGACAGGCCGGCCTCGCGGCGCTGGTGCACCTCGCGCCCGGCGGCCACCCGGACGGCGAGCTCGCGGGCGGCGGCGGGCGCCGGCACGGCCGCGACCTCGGCGACGGTGGCGTCGTCGGCCAGCAGGGCGAGCAGCCGCAGCGCCCCGTCCTGCTCCCCGCCGGGGCCCGCCGCGTCCGTCATCCCGTCGATGGTAGGCAACCGCTCGGTGTCGGAGGCGCTCAGTGCGCCGTCCAGCCGCCGTCCATCGTGAAGGCGGAACCGTTGACCGAGGCCGACGCCGGGCCGCAGAGGAAGAGCGCGAGCTCGGCGACCTCCGCCGGCTCGACGAGACGCTTGACGGCGACCGGCTCGAGCATCACGGTCTCGAGCACCTCGTCCTCCGAGATGCCGTGCGAGCGGGCCTGGTCGGCGACCTGCTTCTCGACGAGCGGCGTGCGCACGTAGGCCGGGTTGAGGCAGTTGGAGGTGACGCCCTTCGGGCCGCCCTCGAGCGCGACGACCTTCGAGAGGCCCTCGAGCCCGTGCTTCGCGGACACGTACGCCGCCTTGTACGCGCTGGCCCGCAGGCCGTGGACGCTCGAGACGTTGACGACCCGGCCCCAGCCGCGGTCGTACATGTGCGGCAGCGACTGGCGGACGAGCCGGAAGGGGGCCCGCAGCATCAGGTCGAGGATGAGGTCGAAGCGCTCGAGCGGGAAGTCCTCGAGCGGGCTGACGTGCTGGATGCCGGCGTTGTTGACGAGGACGTCGACATCCGGGGGCAGGCCCGCGAGGGCGTCGAGGTCGCTGAGGTCGACGACGTGCGGCTGCACCCCCGCGACGGCGCCGAGGCGCTCCAGGCCGGCGGCGTCGCGGTCGACGGCGTGCACCTTCGCGCCGGCCCCGGCGAGGGCGACGGCGACGGCCTCGCCGATGCCGCTCGCGGCGCCGGTGACGAGGGCGGTGCGGCCGTCGAGGTCGACGGCCGGGGTGCTGCGGGCTGCGGTCATGGTTCTCGACAGTAGGGACGAGGACGTCGGCACCCGGTGTGTGCGGAGCCCATACTTCTCTACGGTCTGTGGTGCGGCTCGCGGGGTGGTCTCGGGCGTCGGTGTCCCTCGACCTGGCAGCGTCACCCCGGTTCGTCCGCGAGGCCCCGGCTCCGAGCCGGGGTCTCGTGGACATTTCGGGGTCACCCCGAGAAGTCGGGGCGGGGGGCGGTCACGGTTCGGACACGACCGGGCCGCATCCGTTGACGGGCCACCGCCGGGCGGGGAGATACTGGCGGGGTGACGGATGGGAGCGCTCCCACGCTGACGGGACCCCCTGTGCCCGGTCAGCGTCCGCACCCGTCCGGCGACCGTGCCGCGACCGACCGGGAACCCGGTCGCGTCACGGGAGCCGGACGGCCTCCCACCCTCGCCGAGGTCGCGGCCCATGCGGGGGTGGGCCGCGGCACCGCGTCGCGGGTGCTCAACGACTCCCCGCACGTCAGCCCCGCCGCCCGGGACGCCGTGCTCGCGGCGGTCGCCGAGCTCGGCTACGTCCCCAACCGCGCGGCGCGCTCGCTCGTCACCCGGCGCACCGACACCGTCGTCCTCGTCGTCTCCGAGCCCGAGGAGCGGGTGTTCGGGGAGCCCTACTTCGCCGGCATCGTCCGCGGCATCGGCGAGCGGCTGGCCGAGGCCGGTCTCCAGCTCGTCCTGACGATGGCCGGCGCCGCCGGCGGGCACGAGCGGGCCGCGGCCTACCTCACCGAGCAGCACGTCGACGGCGTGCTCCTCCTGTCGCTGCACGCCGAGGACCCCCTGCCGTCGCTGCTCGAGGCCCGTGGCGTGCCGACGGTCTGCGGCGGCAGCCCGGCGACGAGCCGGCCGGCGTACCTCGTCGACATCGACAACCTCGCCGGCGGCCGCAGCGCCGTCGACCACCTCGTCGCGACCGGACGGCGACGTCTCGCCGTGCTCGCCGGCCCGCAGGACATGTCCTCGGGACGCGACCGGCTCGTGGGCGCGCTCGACGCCGCCGAGGCCGCGGGCATCGACCGCGCCGAGGTGGCGGGCGCCGTCGGCGACTACTCCGAGGAGAGCGGCCGCCGCGCGATGGCCGAGGTGCTCGCGGCCGGGCCGCCACCGGACGGGGTGTTCGCCGCCTCGGACCTCATGGCCGTCGGCGCGCTGCGGGTCCTGCGCGAGGCCGGTCTCGACGTGCCCACCGACGTCGGGCTCGTCGGCTTCGACGACGCCGCGGTCTGCCGCCACACCGACCCCGAGCTGACGAGCGTCCGCCAGCCCGTGGCGCGGATGGGGCGGGTCATGGTCGAGGTGCTGCTCGGGCGCATCGCCGGGCGCGAGGTGCCGCCCGACACCGTGCTGCAGACGCGCCTCGTGGTCAGGGGCTCGACGGCCCGCTGACGAGCAGCCCCGCGAGGGCCAGCCGCCGGCGCAGCTCCGGCGCCAGCGCATCCGGGGCCACCCGGCCGTCGAGCACCGCGGCGACGTCGTCGGCCTCGTCGGTCCCGAACGACGTCCGGCCCACCCGGGTCACGAGCGTCGTGCCCTCCCACCGCGCGGCCAGCCCCCCGCGGACCCGCCAGCGCGGGCCGACCTCGGCGTCGGCGGCGGCGTGCTGGGCGAGGACGCCGAGCGGCTCGGCGCGCTCCGCGGCCCGCGCACGCCGGGCCAGGGCGGCCGCGAGGTCCTCGTCGCTCACGGCGTCGAGCGCGGCGACGACGCTGTCGCGCACCGCGGCCCGTGCGGCGGCGGCGGTCGCCGGGTCGAGCACGTCGACGCCCGGCGGCAGCGCTCGGCGCAGCGCGAGGTCGTCGTCGAGGACGCGCCCGGCGGCGGCCAGCAGGTCGTCGGCGAGGGTGCGGCCGGTCCACACGTGGACGCCGAAGGTCAGGTGGATGCTCGTGCCGCCGAGGGCGGTCGCGGAGTGCAGCCAGCCGCGCGGCAGGTAGAGGCAGTCGCCGGGGGCGAGCACGGCGTCGACGACCGGCTCCTGCTCGGCGGCGGCGCGCACCTCGTCGCGGCGGTCGGTCCACGGCTGGCCGCGCAACGGCGCCTCGAGGACGGGCGGCCGCACGCGCCAGTGCTTTTCGCCGGACACCTGGACGACGAACACGTCGTGCACGTCGTAGTGGTCGTCGAAGCCGCGGTTCTGCGGCGGCGTGACGTACGCGTTGACCTGCACCGGGTGGCCCAGCGCCGTCGAGAGCCCGCGGGCGGTGTCGGACACCGGGGCCCACGTGCGGTGCAGCCCCTGGAGGACGATCGTCGCGCCGTCGGCGAAGTGCCGCAGGACCTTGTCCTCGCTCACCTGGTCGGTGATGCTCGCGCCGACCCCGCCCCCGAGGGTCAGCTCGCGCGCCTCGAGGGTCGAGCCCTCCTTGGCCATCCGCAGGAACGGCGTGCGCAGCCCGCGGCGGGAGAGCAGCTCGTCGACGGCGTCGGGGCCGAAGCCGTGCGTCGGGGCGGGCAGCTCGGCCGCGCGGGTCAGCAGCGGCGCGCGGTCCCAGTGCTCGGCCGCGAAGCGCTCCGGGGGCAGGGCGACGAACGGCCCGAGCCCCCGGCCGGTCCCCGTGGGGAGCGCGGCCGGGGGCCCGGGGTGGTGCGCGTCGGTCATCAGGACCCGTCGGCCCCGCCGTCGGCGCCACCGTCCTGCTCGCCGGGCGTGCCCGGCTCGCCGGCGCCGCTGTCGGCCGGACCCTCGGCGTCGCCGTCGGCGCCACCGTCCTCCTGGCCGGGGACGGTCTCCTGGCCCGCGCCGCTGTCGGCGGGACCCTCGGCGCCCGCGCCGCCGTCGGCGCCGCCGTCGTGCTCGCCGGGGATGCCGGGCTCGCCGGCGTCGCTGTCGGCCGGTCCTTCGGTCGGGTTCTCGCTCATCGTGCCCACCCTTTCGCCGGGGCGCCGGTGCGGCACCCGAGTGACCTCATCCCAGCAGGTCAGCGCCCCGTTGTGTGGCTCGCGTGCACGCTGGGACGATGGCTGCATGACCCTCGACGTCGAGCTGGCCGAGGTGCGCGACTTCCTCGCCGCCCACGAGCCGTTCGCCGGGCTGCCCCCGCAGGTCCTCGAGCGGCTGCCGGCGCGGATGTCGGTCGAGTACGTGCGCCGTGGGCGCGAGATCATCGGCCGCGGGCACGACAACCACCACCTGCACGTCCTGCGGGCCGGGGCCGCCGACGTCCGCGACGCCCAGGGCACGCTCGTCGACCGCGGCGAGGCCGGCAGCACCTTCGGGTCCATCACCCTGACGCAGGGCAACCCGTCGACCTTCTCGGTCACCGCGATCGAGGACTGCCTCGTCCTCCTGCTGCCCGAGGACGACTTCCACGCCCTCTGCCGCGACCACCCCGACGTCGACGCGTTCTTCGACGCGCAGCGCCGCAGCCGGATGAGCGGGGCGGTCGCCGGGCTGCGCGTCTCGGGGTCGGGGCACGCCATCCTCACGACCCCCGTGCACGAGCTCGTCGCCCGCGGCGTCGTCTCGGTGCCGGCGAGCGCGAGCATCCGCGAGGCCGCGACGACGATGACCGAGCAGCGCGTCTCCTCCCTCGTCGTCCTCGACGGCGACCGCCTCGTCGGCATCCTCACCGACCGCGACCTGCGCAGCCGGGTGCTCGCGGCCGGAGCGGACCCCGCGGCCGCCGTCACGACGGTGATGACGCCCGACCCGGTGACGGCGCCGGCCGAGTCGCTGGCCTTCGAGGCGCTGCTGACGATGACGAGCCGGCGCATCCACCACCTGCCGCTCGTCGACGCCGCCGGCCGGCCTGCGGGAGTCGTGACGACGACCGACCTCCTGCGGCTCGAGGAGGCGAACCCCGTCTACCTCGCGGGCGACGTCGCCCGGCAGGCCGACGTCGAGGGCGTGGCCCGCGCGGCGTCGCGGCTGCCCCGGGTCGTCGAGGGCCTCGTCGGCCAGGACGCCAGCGCCGACGACATCGGCCGGGTCGTCACCGCGGTCGGCGATGCGGTCGAGCGGCGGCTCATCGCGCTCGTCGAGGAGGGGATGGGCCCGGCGCCCGTGCCCTACTGCTGGATGGCCCTGGGGTCGCGCGCGCGGCTGGAGCAGGCGCTCGCGACCGACCAGGACACCGCGCTCGTCATCGACGACGCCGTGGACGACGCCGGGCTCGCGTGGTTCGCGACGTTCGCCGAGCGGGTCACCGAGGCGCTCGTGCGCTGCGGCTACCCCCGGTGCACCGGCGGCGTCATGGCCTCGAGCCCGCAGTGGCGCCGGACCCTGCGCGCCTGGCGCCGCGAGGTGTCCTCGTGGGTCGCCTCCCCGACGCCCGAGGCGGTGCTGCACTCGGCGGTGTTCTTCGACATGCGCCCGGTCCACGGGGACGAGTCACTCCACGCCCGGCTCCAGCAGCACACCCTCGCGTCGACCCCGGGGGCGGCGACGTTCCTCGCGCACCTCGCCAAGGACGCCGGTGTGCACGAGCCGCCGCTCGGCTTTTTCCGCGGGCTCGTGCTCGAGAAGGCGGGCGAGCACAAGGACCGGCTCGAGATCAAGCGCGGTGGCATCCTGCCCGTCGTCGAGCTCGCCCGGGTCCACGCCCTCGCGACGGGGTCGCCGGCCGTCAACACCCGCGCCCGGCTCGAGGCCGCCCGGCTCGCCGGGGTGATCGGCGACGAGCTCGCCGACGACCTGCGCGACGCCTTCGAGTTCATCGGCTACGTGCGGCTGCGCCACCAGTCCGCGCAGGTCCGGGACGGACGCCCGCCCGACAACTTCGTCGACCCCGCGACCCTGTCGAGCTTCGAGAAGCGGCACCTGCGCGAGGCCTTCGCGATCGTCCGGTCCGCGCAGCAGTCGCTCGGCCGCCGCCACCTCACGCAGTTCGTCTCGTGAGCGGGGCCCGGTGAGCCTGCTGCGCCGACCGGTCGCCGCGCGCCGCGAGCGCGCCCTGCGCCGGTGCGCCCCGGGGCCGCTCGCCGACCTGCTCGCCTCCCCGTCGCCGGAGCGGGACACCCCGCTGGAGCGCCTGCCGCTGCTCGCGGTCGACATCGAGACGACCGGGCTGGACCCGGCCCGCGACCGCGTGCTGGCGGTGGGCTGGGTGCCGGTCGACGGCGGCCGGGTCGACCTCGGCGGGGCCGGCGGCCACGTCGTCGCCGACGCGGGCGAGGTCGGCCGCAGTGCCACCATCCACGGCATCACCGACGACGCGCTGGCCGCCGGGCTGCCGCTGGAGGACGTGCTCGGCGCGCTCCTGCGGGCGCTCGCCGGGCGGGTGCTGCTCGCGCACTTCGCGCGGATCGAGACGACCTTCCTCGGCGCGGCCTGCGAGCGGCGGTGGGGGGCCGGGCTCCCGGTCGAGGTCGTCGACACCTTCGAGCTGGAGCGCCGCGCGCGGGGCGGGGGGTGGGACGCCGCGTCCGAGCCCGGGGCGCTGCGGCTGTGGACCGCCCGCGCCCGCTACGGGCTGCCGGTCTACCGGGCCCACGAGGCGCTGACCGACGCCCTCGCCTGCGCCGAGCTCTACCTCGCCCAGCGGGCGCACCTCGACGAGGAGGCCCCGGAGACGACGACGACCCTCCGCCACGTCGTGGCGTGAGGGTCGGTCTGCGTGCTGCTGGGCCCCCGGTGGGTGCTCAGATGTGACGCGGGGTGGCGGACTGCGCGAGGAGGTAGATCTCGTGCGTCTCGCGGACGAGGTCGCGGTCGACCTGCCCGTCCCAGCCGCGCCCGGAGAGGCGGTTGGTGCGGAGGGTCTGCGCGAGGTGACGGGCCTTCTGGACGGAGAGCGATGCGGCGTTCATGGGTTCTATGTTCCGCCTCCTGACCGTGCAGCACAACGCGACTTTGCTTCAGGATCCCGCAGTATCGCTTAACATTGGTGGATGCTCGACCCGCACCGTCTCACGGTCTTCCGCTCGGTCGTCGCCAGCGGCTCGGTCCAGGCCGCCGCCGACAACCTCGGGCTCACCTCCTCGGCGGTCAGCCAGCACCTCGCGGCGCTCCAGCGCGAGACCGGGCTGACCCTCTTCCAGCGCTCGGGCCGGGGCATCGTGCCGACCGAGGCCGCCCTCGTCCTCGACGCCCAGAGCGACGAGGCGATGAGCCAGTGGAGCCGCCTCGAGCACGTCGTCTCGGACCTGCGCGACGGCCGGTCGGGGCGGCTGTCCATCGGCTACTTCGCGAGCGCCGGGTCGGCGTGGATGCCGAGCCTCGTGCGGCGGCTGACGACCGAGTTCCCCGACCTCGTCCTCGAGCTGCGGCTCAACGAGGTCGAGCAGCGCGGGCCGCGCCCGGACCTCGACCTGGCGATCGACCCGCCCGACACCCCGCTGCCCGCCGGCCTGCGCCGGGTCGACCTCACCGACGACCCGTTCGTCGCCGTGCTCCCGCGCGACCACCCGCTCGCCGGCGAGGCGCAGATCGCGCTGACCGACCTGCGCGGCGAGACGTGGGTGAGCAGCGACTACCCCCACGCCGTCGGCCACCGGCTGCTCGTGGCCGCGTGCGCGGCGGTCGGCCTGCGGCCCCGGTTCACCGTGCAGGCCCAGGACCACCACACGGCCATCGGTTTCGTGGCGGCCGGCGTCGGCGTCTCGGTGATGCCCGGCCTCGCCGCGCGGGGGCTGCCGCCGTCGGTCGTGCGCGTCGACCTCGCCCCGCCGGCGCCGGTGCGCCACCTCTCGGCGGTCGTCCGGCAGCTGGGGGCCTCGAGCGCCCCGGCCGAGCGCGCGGTGCAGCTCCTCGAGGAGCTCATCTCGCACCCGGCCTGGTCGCCGCGGCGCCGCTCGGCCCGCTGAGCGGCGGCCCGGCCGCGGTCAGGGCCGGTCGGACCAGTAGAGGGCGCGGGCGGGACAGAACGTGAGGGCGCGGTCGCCGTCCGGGCGGGGGACCTGCGGGTCGTCGACGACGGGGTAGCCCCACTCGTCGAGGCGGACCCGCCCGGCGAGGAGGGTGGCGCACACCCCGTGGCCGGTGCAGGCGACCCGGTCGACCCGCAGGGCCGGTGCGCGGTCAGGCGTGGTGGGCACGGGCGGTGCTCCCTTCGGTGGGGCAGGTCCCGACGGCGTGCGCGTCGAGGTGGGGGCCGAGCACCTGCAGCGCCGAGGCGGCGAAGCGCGAGACGCCGTCGGGGAAGCGGCAGGCGCCGCGGTCGGGGAGGAGGCCGGCGTGACGGCGCACCTCGTGGGCGGCGGCCGGGCCGGGGTCGGCGAGCAGCCGGTCCCAGGCGGCGGCCAGCGCCGGCACGCCGAACATGCACGGTCCGCACTGCCCCGCGGTCTCGCCGGCCGCGTACCGGAGGTACCCGGCGACGGTGCGGACGGGGCAGCGGTCCGGGTCGAGGACGTCGAGGATGCCCGGCCCGAGGCTCGCACCGACCCCGGCCAGCTCGTCGGTCGACCAGCGCAGGGCACGCAGCCGGTGCAGCGGCACGAGGGCGCCCCCGAGCCCCCCGACGACGACGTGCTCGGCGCCGCGCGCGGGCTCGGCCGCCGCGAGGAGCTCGGCGAGGGGGGTGCCGGCCTGCGTCTCGAGGACGCCCGGCCAGGAGACCGCACCGGTCAGGGTGACCAGCTGGGGGCCCGGCTCGGCCTCGGTGCCGAACGACCGGAACCAGTCCGGGCCGTGCTCGGCGACCTGGGCGACGCGCCACACCGTCTCGGCGTTGAGGACGACGGTCGGCGGCACGCGGCGGCCGTCGGCGTCCCGGCCGCCGGTGACGAACGGCCGGCGCTTGGTCATCGGCCGGGCCAGGCCACCCTGCGCGGCCGAGACGAGGGCGCTCTCCTCCGAGGACACGTAGCGGCCGGGGACGACGAGGACGTCGAGCCCGGCGGCGGTGAGGAGCGCGGCCGTCCGCGACCCGCGGTGGGCGGCGAAGCGGATGGTGCGGCGCCGGCCGGGCGCCACGAGGTGGGCGCCGCGCACGAGCTCCTCGAGGTGGTGCTCGACGACGAACGCGTCCTTGGCGGCGCCGATCTCGCCGTCGCAGGCGTTGACGACGAGGTGCGCGCCGTGGTCGTGGGCGGCGTCGACCTTGACGCCGGTGCTGAAGGCGGCCCCGCCCCGGCCGGTCAGGCCGGCGGCGTGGAGGTCGTCGGCGAGGCTCACGACCACTCACCCCCGAGGACGACGTCGCGGCGGGCGCGGTCGGCGTGGGTGGCGAGCAGCCGCCACAGGACGGCCACGGCGCCGATGCCGCCGCACGCCAGGGTGACGGCCCGCAGGCCCGGCTGGTCCGAGGTGCCGAGGGCGAGCCCGTGGACCAGGGCCGACGGCCACAGGGCGTAGGTGGCGCGGTGCACCCAGCGCCACACCCGCTCGGGCAGGCGCGGCCGCAGCCACGACGTGGCGGCGACGACGGCGAGGAGGTCGACCGCGAGGGTGCCGAGGCCGACCCAGAACGGCTCGTACCCGCTCGTGAAGGGCAGCACCGCCGACACCGCCTCGATGCTCACGTAGGTCTCGGCGACCGCCGTGGCGACGTGGACCGTGACGAAGGTGAGCATCCCGAGGGAGAGCCAGCGGTGGACGGCCATGACGACGGTCGCGGAGCCGCCGTGGGGCCGGCGCCGGCCGGCCGTGACGACGCCGAGGACGACGACGGCCGTCAGCAGGGCGATGCTCGCCACGCCGGTCGCGCGCGAGAGGTACCAGAGCGCCTCGTTCACGAGGTCACCTCCGTCGGGTCGGGCCAGCCGCGGGTCGTGACGACGGCGTGGCCGGTGTCGAGCCGGGCGGGCAGGCCGGTGCCGGCCAGCCAGGCGGGGGCGTCGTCGCCGAGCACGACGGCGGCGGTGGAGGCCGCGTTGGCCTCGAGGGCGCTCGCGGCGACGACGGTGACCTGGGCCCACGTGGCCGGGGCCGTGGCGCCGTTGCGGGGGTCGAGGACGTGGTGGCGGGTGCTGCCGTCGGCGACCGCCCAGGTGCGCCGGCGGGTCGAGCTCGTCGCGACCGCCTGGCCGCGTCGCAGGGTGACGACCTGGACGACGTCGCCGTCGACGTCCTCGACGCCGACCCGCCAGCCACCCTCCGGGGCCGGGCCGCCGACCGCGAGGTCGCCGCCGAGGTCGACGAGGAAGCCGCCGGGCAGCCGGGTCGCCAGCCGGTCGGCGAGGACGTCGGCCGCGTGCGCCTTCGCGGTCGCCCCGAGGTCGAGCAGGCAGCCGGCGGGGACCTCGACGCGGTCGGTCACCGGGTCGAGGTGGACGCTGCGCCAGCCGGGGACGGACGCCGCCGGCCGCAGGGTCGCGGTGCGGCCGCGGACGACGGCGAGGTCGGCGTCGTAGCCGGACGCGGCGACCGCCCGGCCGACGGTCGGGTCGACGAGCCCGTCGGTGAGGCGGGCCGCGCGCAGGGCCGCCCGCAGGCTGCTTGCGAGGACGGGGGAGGCGACGAGGCCGGCCGGCCCGTGGGCCGCGGCGGCGGCGAGCCGGCTCACCTCCGAGTCGGGGCGGAAGCGCGAGGCCGCGCGGTCCAGCGCCGCGAGGTGGTCGCGCACGATCGCCTCGGCCTCGGCGAGGGCGACCGGCTCGGTCACGAGGAGGCGGACGGTCGTCCCGATCGCCTCGAGCTCGGCCACCGCCGGTGAGGTGAGGGTCGACGGGGCGGGGGGCACGGCGGGCGCCTCAGGACCCGTGGGTCGTCGACTGCGACGACCCGCTGCTGCCGGAGACCCCGCCGGGGGAGGAGAACCCGGAGGTCCCGGAGGAGCTGCTGCTCGAGCCGGAGGAGCTGCTCGAGCCCGAGGAGGTGCTCGACCCGGACGAGCCCGACGAGCCGTCGCCGGAGGAGCCGGTCGTCGCCGCGCTCGCGGTGGTGGTCGTCGTCGCGGTCGCCAGGTGGTAGCCGGCGACCCCGGTCGTCAGGACCGCCGCGGCGACGGCGCCGGCCGTCCAGGCCTTGGCCTGCTGCAGGGCACGAGGGGTGGTGCGCATGGTGGTCGCCTCCGGGGTCGGGACGTGCTGACCCCTCGACGGTCCGCCCCGGCGCTGTGGCGGACCTGTGCGACCTCGATGGCTCCTCTGTGCCCTGCCGCGGGTCAGGCGCGGGGCGCGACCGGCTCGCGCTCCGCGGCGTCGGTGGTGCCGGTCGGCGCGTGCCGGGCGTCCTCCTGTGCGAGGTGGTCGGCCAGCCTGACGCCCTCGACGTCGAGGTCGGGCAGCAGCCGGTCGAGCCAGCGCGGCATCCACCAGGCGCGCTCGCCGAGGAGGTGCATGACGGCGGGCGTCAGCGTCATCCGGACGACGAACGCGTCGACGAGGACGCCGACCGCGAGACCGAAGCCGATCGGCCGGACCATCACGAGGTGGCTGTAGGCGAAGCCGAGGAAGACCGACGTCATGATGACCGCCGCCGCCGTGACGACCTTGACGCCGTGGACGAAGCCGGACCGCACCGCGGTGCGGGCGTCCTCGCCGTGGGAGTGCGCCTCGTGCATGCCCGAGACGAGGAACATCTGGTAGTCCATCGCGAGGCCGAAGAGCACGCCGATGAGGATGATCGGCATGAACGACAGGATCGGGCCGGGCTGTGTCACACCGAACCACGACCCGAGCCAGCCCCACTGGTGGACGGCGACCGTGGCCCCGAAGGCGGCCGCGACCGTGAGCAGGAAGCCGCCGGTGGCGACGAGCGGCACGACGACCGAGCGGAAGACGACCATGAGGATGAGCAGGGAGAGCCCGACGACGACGGTCAGGTAGAAGGGCAGTGCCCCCTGCAGCCGGTCGGAGATCTCGATGTTCGCCACCGTCTGCCCGGTGAGGCCGATCTCGATGCCGTCGTGGCGCTCGAGGAGCGAGGCGGTGCGGCGGATGCCGTCGATGGTGGCCGGCGTTCCCTCGTCGGCCGGGCCGGTGCTCGGGACGACCTGGAACGCGAGCGTCTCCTTGTCCTCGCTCACGCCGAAGGGCACGACGCTGACGACACCGTCGACCCCGCGCAGCGCCGAGGCGATGGTCGCCTGCGCGTCGAGGACCTGCGCGTCGGTGCGCGTGCCGTCGACGGCGGGCAGCTCGGCGACGGCGACGACGGGGCCGTTCATCCCCGGGCCGAGCTCGTCGGCGACCGCGGTGTAGGCCGTGTACGCGCTGGACCCGGTCGGCTCGCTGCCGCCGTCGGGGAGGCCGAGGCGCATGTCGAGGGCGGGCACGGCCATGACGCCGACGAGCGCGACGACCCCGAGGACGGTGAGCCACGGGTGACGGGTGACCGCCGAGACGTACCAGGCGCCGTGCTCCTCGGGCCGGTCGCTCGCGGCGTCGGCGCGGCTCGTGGCATCCCCCGGCGTCGCGAACCCGGCCTTGCGCCAGGCCCGTCGGGAGACCACGCGGGTGCCCATGAGGCTCATGACGGCCGGCGCGACGGTGACCGCGACGAGCACCGAGACGGCGACCGTGGCGGCCGCGACGAGGCCCATCTCGGCGAGGATCGGGATGCCCGAGAGCACGAGGGCGGCGAGCGCGATGACGACGGTGGCGCCGGCGAAGGTGACGGCCGAGCCGGCGGTCGCGACCGAGCGGGCCACCGACTCGCGCAGCGGCGTGCCGTGGAGGATGTTCGCGCGGTGCCGGTTGACGATGAAGAGGGCGTAGTCGATGCCCACCGCGAGGCCGAGCATGAGCGCGAGCGCCGGGGTGGTCGTGTTGAGCTCGACGAAGGCCGTCATCGCCATCGCGCCGCCGAGGCCGACGCCGACGCCGAGGAGCGCGACGAGCAGAGGCAGGCCGGCCGCGACGAGGCTGCCGAGCACGAGCACGAGGACGAGGAGCGCGACGGCGAGGCCGAGGATCTCGCCGGGGCCGATGAACTCCAGCGCCTGGGTGATCTCGACGCTGTAGCTCGGGGTGATGCCGGCGGCCTCGAGGATCGGGTCACCCTTCTCGGGGATGAGCGCACGGTCCTCCGGGGGGATCGACTGCGCGTTGTCGTCGAACTGCACCTGGATGACGGCGTAGCGGCCGTCCTCGCTGAGCAGCCGGGTCCCGGCGGAGGCGTCGGCGACGGTCTTGCCGTCGGCGTACTGCGCCTCGCCGGCGAGGAGCTGCTCGCGGGCGTCGGCGAGCTTCTGCTCGCCCTCGGCGACCTGCTGCCGGCCGGCCTCGACCTGCGCGCGCAGGTCGGAGGTCGCCTGGCCCTCGGGGTCGGTCTTCTCGAGCTGCGCGAGGAACGACTCGCCGCCCGCGAGCTGGCCCTTGGCGTCGGCGAGCTGCTGCGTGCCGCTCTCGAGCTGCGCGCGGCCCTCGTCGAGCTGCTTCTTGCTGTCGGCGAGCTTCTGCGCCGACTCGTCGAGCTGCTGCTGCGAGGCGAAGGGGTCGACGACGCGCTCGACGTGGGGGACCGTCTTCCAGGCGTCCATCGCCTCCGTCACGGCCTGCTTCTGCGCGTCGGTGAACGAGCCGGAGTCGCTCTCGAGCACGACCCGTCCGAAACCGCCTGCGGCCGCGGGGATCTCGGTGCCCAGGCGCTGGACCACGCGCTCGAACTCGGTGCCGGGGATGGACACCTGGCTCGTGAGCGGCGTGCCGACGGTGCCGGCGAGCGTGCCGGCGACGGCGAGGACGGTGACCCAGGCGGCGAGCACGCGCCAGGCGTGCGCGGCGCACCAGCGGCCGAGGCGGTACAGGGCGGTGGACATGCGGGCCTCCGGGGCGGGAGAGGGTCGGGCGGCGGTGGGTCAGGCGGGGCGGACGGCGGTGTCCGGGAGGGCGGGACGGGAGAGGCTGTGCAGGGCGGCGGCGAACATCGCGAGGAAGCCCGGGGCGTCGGTGTCGGTGGGCTCGGTGACGGCGTGGCGGGCCCAGACCCGCAGGGCCGCCTCGCCGGCGCCGACGACGGTGCTCGCGAGGGTGGCGACCTCGAGCTCGGTCGGCCCCGGCCCGAGGCGCTCGCGCAGCCAGGCCTCGAACCAGTCGAGCCAGGCGTGCAGCTCGGCGAGGATGAGGCCCTTGGCGTGCGGGGAGGCCTCGCCGGCGGCGGCGAGGGCGCCGATGCGCTGGACGAGCTCGAGGTCGGAGGGGTCGTCGACGACCGACAGGAGCGAGTCGCGGACCGGCTCGCCGGCCGGGCGGTCCTCGAGGCGGCGGCTCAGCGAGGCGAAGAACTCCGCGACGCTCGCGGTGAGCACCGACTCCACGGAGGGGAAGTAGTTGAAGAAGGTGCGGCGCGAGACCCCGGCGCGGTCGGCGACGGCCTCGGCGGTCACCGCGTCGACGCCCTCGTCCCGGACGATCTGGTACGCCGCGAGGGCGAGGTCGTGGCGGGTCCGCTCGCGCTTGCGGTCGCGCAGCGAGGTCGTCACGCACGTCGGTCGGCTCACCGGACCAGCGTAGGCACTCGTTGCACGCCGGTGCAAATCTGCACCCCCATGCATTCGACAGCCCTCACTCTCGGCGCCTCAGCTTTTCGGGGTCACCCCATCCGCGAACGCGGGTGAAACCGCCGGGAAAGGCCGGCGTGTTCACACACGTTTGCGAAGAGACGGGAGGAGCGGCGGGGCGGGGTCAGGTGGCGCCGGTCAGACGGTCGACGGCGCGGCGGGCGGCGGTGGCGGCCTCCTGCGCGGTGCGCTCGTCGCGGGTGCTCGCGAGCTGCGCCCGGCGGGCGCCGTGCTCGGCCTCGGTGGATGCCGCCAGCCGGTCCTCGAGGTCGGCCACGGCGGCGCGGGCCTCCGCCAGGCGCGCCGCGACCTCCTCCCGACGGCGCGCGGCCGAGGTCGCCCGTCGCCGGGCCTCCTCCGCGGCCACGCGGGCCTGCTCCAGCGCGCCCTCCGCCCGCTCGGCCGCCGTGCGCGCTGCCGCGAGCGCGGCCTCGTCGCGCGCCGCCCGGTCGGCGGTCGCCGCCCGCCGCGCCGGCGGGGTGTCGGCCCCCAGCGCGACGACCCGCGAGAGGTCGACGGGCTCGAGGCCGCTCGCGCTGACGGTGTCGACCATCCGCCCCGTCGCGAGGGCCGCCCCGACCCCGGCGTCGACCATCGCCGAGCGCAGCGTCTCCTCGACCGCCCCGACGACCGCGGCGGACACCGGTTTCCCCTCACCACGCACCGCGTCGACCGCCTGCCGGGCCACGGCGCGGGTCAGCTCGCGCCGCTGGGCGTCGAGGGCGCGCAGCTCGGCGGCCGCCAGCGTGCCTTGCGCCGCCCGCAGCCGGGCGCCGAGATCGAGCACGCCCTCCACCTGCTCCGGGTCGTCGCGGACCAGCCGGTTGAGCACCCACGCCCCGGCCGTCGGCTTCCGCAGCGTGCGCAGGCGCGCGGCCAGCTCCGCGTCACCGGACGACTTCGCCTCCGCCGCAGCCGCGTTGCGGGCCGCGGTGAACTCCTCCGGCAGCAGGCCGTAGAGCTCGTCGGCGACGTCCTCGATGCTCACCCGCCCATCGTCGCAGCCGGAGCCGCGGCCGGCACGCGGCTCAGCCGCCGAGCGACCCGACGGCCCGGGCGACGATGAGCAGCGACACGAGCAGCGCGGCGGTCGCCTGGCTGGCCATGAGGAGCTTGGCCCGGGTGCTCAGCGGCATCGTGTCGGTCGGGCTGAAGGCGCTGGAGTTCGTCACCGACACGTAGAGGTAGTCGACGAACACGGGCACCCAGCCGCTCGCGCGGCTCGACGACACCGCGACCTCGGCGACGGTGTCGTGGTCCTCGTCCTGCGAGAAGCGCCAGTCGGCGGGCGGCAGCCGGTCGCGGCGCTCCCGGTGCCGGGCGACCGGGCCGCCGCGGTCGAGCTCCCAGTAGAGGAGCGCGTAGCCGACGACGCCGGTGAGCCACACCTGCATCCCGCCGAGCAGCAGGCCTCCGGGGCCGGCCGACGGGTCCGAGAGCGTCGCCACGAGCATCCCGAGCGCGACGAGGTTGCTGAGGATGACGACGCACGCCAGCCCGACAGACACCCACCGCGACCACCGCGTCCGCCGGACGAGGCGTACCGGGTTGACGAGGACGAGCGACAGGAGCAGCAGCACCTCGACCGCGGGGATGGCCAGGCGCGGCCCGACGAGCAGCGGCTGCGGCAGCAGCGCGTACGTGACGATGGCGACGAGGACCGCCACCGCCGGCGGCAGGCGGTGCTCGCCCTCGCCCGACCGGCGGTGCTCGAGCTCGGCGTCCAGGTCGTCGTGCGCCATCCTCGGACCGTAGCGCCGCCGACCGCCCGGGACGGCCGGGCGCGGCGGGCGAGCCGTCAGCGCAGGTGCACCGGGCAGGCCGCGCCGCTGCGGCGGCGCACCGACTCGGCGTACACGTACGGCCGGATCCTCAGCACGGGGTCGTCCGAGGGCTCGATGCCGTCGACGAGGCGCATCGGGTCGTAGACGAGCACGTCGTCGTCGTGCTCGCGAGTGGTGTCGGGCCCGGTCAGCTCGAGGGTGCCCATCCCGACCCACTCGCGCTCCGCCGGCCAGGCGCGGCTGGGGTCGGTGACGTCGTCGCCCTCGCCGGCGAGCTGGACGAGGACCCGGAAGCGCACCGGCAGCTCGTCGAGGATGCCGTCGACGAGGTAGTCGACGCCCGCCGTCGCGCGCTCGGCCTCGGGCAGCCGGTGCTCGCCGGCCTCGGGGTCGAGGCGCCAGCGGACCCAGTGGCTCGTGCCGTCGGCGGCGACGAGACGGAAGGCGTTGAGCGAGTGGTAGACCACGGTCGCGAAGCTGCGTGGCGCCGCGGCCACCGTCGCCACGACCTCGCCCGCGGCGGCGACGCCCGGGTGCGCGGCCAGGAAGGCGAGCGTGGCCTCCTCGCCGGCGTGCTGCGCCCGCAGCAGGTCGCGGAAGTCCTCGGGGGTGCCGGCCGGGAAGACCGGCCAGTCCTGGCAGACGAGGTCGGTGCGGCGCCCGTCGGGCAGCGTGAACTTCACCGCCAGGCCGCGGGGGTCGCCGGTGGCGGCGTCGTGCCCGTCGGCGCTGGGGAGGCCGTTGGAGAAGCGGGCGGTGACGGGCACCGGCGGGCCCTCGAGGTGCGGCGCCCGGCTCAGCTCCCGGGCCCGCGGCGTGGGGACGAAGGTGCCGGTGAGGACGACCCCCTTGTGGTGGGTCACCCGCCGGCCGTCCGGCGAGCCGAGCACCTCGACCACGGTGTCGGTCAGCTCCAGCGCGAGGGCGCGCAGGTCAGTCCCCGTCGGCGCCCCCATCCCCCCGGTGCCCCTGTCGTCGCGCGTCGTCGTCATCTCGACCTCCGATGCCAGTGCTCGCCCGACGAGTGTCACCCCGGGCCGCGCCGGTGGCAAGGGGGACGGCGCGCCTGCACCGGTGCGTCAGCGGGGCGCGAAGGCCTCGAGGACCTCGTCGGCGTAGGCGTCCGCGGCCTGCGGGCGGACGCCCGGCGCGACGACCCGCGGCGAGAGGTTGAGGTCGAGCAGGACCTCGGTGACGCCCTGCGCGCCGACCGCCGCGACGTCCTCGAGCACCTGTTCGCGGGTGCCCCGGAAGGGCGCCCGGTCGGGTCCCGGGTCCGTGGCCCGCAGGTCGGGGACGGCGCGCAGGAGGACGCGGACGGCGGCGGGGTCGCGCCCGGCCTCCTCGGCCCCGGCGCGCACCGTCGCGACGTCGCGCCCGAGCCGGTCGAGGTCGTGGCCGCTGGCGGCGACCCACCCCTCCGCCAGGCGACCGGCCCGCCGCAGCGCGGGCGCGGCCGCGCCCCCGACGAGCACCGGCGGGTGCGGCCGCTGCACGGGCCGCGGGGCGACGTGCGAGCGGGGAACGCGGTAGTGCTCGCCGTCGAACTCGACCGGGTCCTCGGTCCAGAGCGCGACGAGGCAGCGCAGGTACTCCTCCATCCGGGCGCCGCGGCCCGTGGTCGGCACGCCGGCCGCGACGTGCTCCTCCGGCATCCAGCCGCTGCCGACGCCGACCGTCAGCCGGCCCTCGCTGAGGACGTCGAGCGAGGCCATCGCCTTGGCCAGCAGCGCGGGTGGGGTGAAGGGGGCGCACACGGTCGCCGTGCCGAGGCCGATGCGCTCGGTGCAGGCCGCGACGTGGGCCAGGGCGACGACGGGATCGAGGACGCTCGCGTGGCCCGGCCCGAGGTCCGAGCCCACGGGCACGAGCGTGCGCTGGAAGGTCCACAGCGAGGCGTACCCGAGCTCCTCGGCGCGGCGGGCGACCTCACGCATGCGGGCCGGCGTGGCCCAGCCGCCCGAGATGGGGAGGCCGAACCCGAGGAGGGGCCGCTGCGCCGTCACGGGGTCACTGTCGCACGGCGGGCGTGGGACGCTGGGGGACATGGCCGACAGCCCCAGCACCGACCGCCGCGCCGACGCCCTCCTCCGGCGGATCCGCGAGTCCGTCATCGGGGAGGACCACGTGATGCAGACCCCGTACGGCCCGCGCCGCGTGACGTACGCCGACTACACCGCGAGCGGTCGCGCGCTGTCGTTCATCGAGGACTTCCTGCGCGACGAGGTCCTGCCCGCATACGCCAACACGCACACCGAGTCCAGCGGCACGGGCCTGCAGACCACCCGGCTGCGGGAGGATGCCCGCCGGATCATCCACGACGCCGTCCACGGGGACGACGACACCGTCGTGGTCTTCGCCGGGTCGGGCTGCACCGGCGCCATCGACAAGCTCGTCGGGGTCCTCGGCCTGCGCGTCCCGAGCGCCCTCGAGGACCGATGGCACCTGACCGACGCGATCCCGGCCGAGGCGCGGCCGGTCGTGTTCATCGGGCCGTACGAGCACCACAGCAACGAGATCCCGTGGCGCGAGACGATCGCCGACGTCGTGACCATCCGCGAGGACGCCGACGGACGTATCGACGCGACCGACCTCGAGGCGCGCCTCGCCGAGCACGCCGGCCGGCCGCTGCTCATCGGGTCCTTCAGCGCGGCGAGCAACGTCACCGGCATCGTCAGCGACACCCATGGCATCTCCGCGCTGCTGCACCGGCACGGCGCGCTCGCGTTCTGGGACTTCGCCGCCGCCGGCCCGTACGTCGACATCGAGATGACCGCGCCGGCCGACGGCGACCCGCTGGCGTACAAGGACGCGATCTTCCTCTCCCCGCACAAGTTCATCGGCGGCCCCTCGACCCCCGGCGTCCTCGTCGCCCGCCGCGAGCTCTTCGCCAACCGCGTGCCGGTGACCCCCGGCGGCGGCACGGTCGCGTACGTCAACCCCGAGGACCACGCCTACCTCCCCGACCCCGCGCACCGCGAGGAGGGCGGCACCCCGGCGATCATCGAGTCGATCCGCGCCGGGCTCGTCTTCCAGCTCAAGGAGGCCGTCGGCGTCGACACCATCCGCGCCCGGGAGGAGCGCTTCCTCGAGCGGGCCGTCACCGCCTGGCGCGACGAGCCGGCGCTGGAGATCCTCGGCAACCTCGAGCTGAAGCGGCTCTCGATCGTCTCGTTCGTCGTCCGCTCCCCCTCGGGCAGCCACCTGCACCACAACTACGTCGTCGCGCTGCTCAACGACCTCTTCGGCATCCAGTCCCGCGGGGGATGCTCCTGTGCCGGCCCCTACGGCCACCGGCTGCTCGGCATCGACCTCGAGCGCAGCCACGAGTTCGAGCGCGAGATCACCGGCGGCTGCGAGGGCATCAAGCCCGGCTGGGTCCGGGTGAACTTCAACTACTTCCTGTCCGACGCGGTCGCCGACTACGTCGTCGAGGCGGTCCGGATGGTCGCCCGCGACGGCTGGCGCCTGCTCGGCGACTACACGTTCTGCCCGGAGACCGGGATGTGGCGCCACCGCCGCGGCGTCGTCGAGCCGCCGGTGCGCCTGGCCGACGTCGTCTACGGCGACGACGGCTCGGTGACGATGCCGGCCTCGGACGCGCGTGGCGGCGAGGAGATGCTCGCAGAGCACCTGCGCGAGGCCGCCGCGGTGCTGGCCGCGGCCGATGCGCCGGACCTCGGCCGGCCGGACCACCACGTCTCGGCCGACTTCGAGCACCTGCGCTGGTTCGACCTGCCCGACGGCGTCGTCGTCCGGGCCTGAGCCCGACCCCGCTTCGTCAGAGGGTGCGGGTGGCGGTGACGGCTCCGGCGTCGAGCGGGCCGTAGAGGTGCGGGAACTGCTCGTCGGTGCCCTCGGGCGCCTCCCACCGCACCGGTGAGCTGAGCCGCTGGGGGTCGATGGTCAGCAGGACGAGCTCGTCGTCGACGTCGGCGTAGAACCGTTCCAGGACACCGGGCCACTGCTCGCTCGTCGAGAGGTGGATGAAGCCCACCTCGCCGAGGGAGAGGCCGTGCGTCGACTGCTCGTAGCGTCCGATCGCGCGGGCCTTCTCCCACTGCTCGGCGTGGGCGATGTGGAAGAGGTCGTCGGTCACGGCAGCAGGGTGCCACGAGTCGGCGGCGTCGGCCCGTCGGGGAGGCGTAGGGTCCGGCGGATGAGCCAGCGCACGCGCCCCGCGACCCGTGACGACGTCCCCGCCATCCAGCGGATGGTCCACGCCCTCGCCGAGTACGAGCGCGAGCCGGACGCCGTCGAGTCCACCGAGCGGCACGTCCTCGAGGCGCTCTTCCCCGACGGCGGCGGCACCTCGACCTTCGCGCACGTCGCCGAGGTCGACGGCGAGGTCGTCGGGATGGCCGTCTGGTTCCTCAGCTACTCGACGTGGACCGGCCGCCACGGCATCTGGCTCGAGGACCTCTGGGTCGACCCGGCGCACCGCGGCTCGGGGCTCGGCAAGGAGCTGCTCGCCGCGCTGGCGCAGGTGTGCGTCGAACGGGACTACCGCCGCCTGGAGTGGTGGGTCCTCAACTGGAACACCCCGAGCATCGGCTTCTACGAGTCCCTCGGCGCCGTGGCGCAGGGCGAGTGGACGACCTACCGGCTCGACGGTGCCGCGCTGGCCGCCCTCGCCGCCGGCTGACCGGCCGGGGTCGGTCCGCCCGACCCCGGCCGGTCGCTCAGGGGCTCAGTACCAGGGCGTCCACGCGGCGTAGACCGTGTTGGTCGCACCGTTGGGGTCGATGATCCCGCGGGCGCGCGCCTTGAGCGGGTCCTTGTCCCAGAGCATCGTCGTGTAGCAGTCCTGCCCGCCCTCGGGCGTGTAGCAGGTGGGCGAGTGCTTGCCGTCGCTGCGCGCGACGTAGCCCTGGGGGACGTACGTCTGGTTCGCGACGGGCTTGACCCCGTGGACGTGGGCCCACGCCGCGTGGCAGTGCACGGAGTACATGAGGTCGACGTACCCCCGGGCGTTGCCGGAGCCGTCGCGGATGATCGTGTGGTAGATGACCTGCTGGTCGGCGCGGCAGCCGACGTCGCGCGGGTGCTTGCCGTTGACGTCGCCGGGGCCGATGGCGGCGAAGGCCGGGGCGGCGGCTCCGACGGCGGTGCCGACGGCGAGCAGTGCGGCGGCCGCGAGGCGGCCGGTCCTGGTGCGGGACATGGGTGTGTGATCCCCCTTGGTGGGGCCGGGGCCCCTCGACGGTGCCCCCCGGGACCGGGCGGCGCCGGGGACGCTACTCGCGCAACCCTGCTGCGGCGACCGGAGCGAGGGGAGGCCTTCAGGAAGGGCTCAGCCGACGGTCGCGGGGGCCCGCGGCGGGTAGGGGGTGAGCAGCTGGTCGACGGGTGCGTGGTCGTCGGTGAGGACCGGTGAGTTGCCGACCCACGCCTCCAGGGCGGCGCCGTCGATGACCTCCCAGTCGAGGTCGCGGGCGGCGATGGCCGCCCGCCACCCGGCGACGTCGATCGGTGCGGCGGAGGCGAGCACGACGAGGTTCCCGCCCCCCTCGCCCCGGGTGGCCGCCGGCGTCGCGGCGAGTGCCACGTGGTCGAACACCGTGCCGAGCGTGCGGACCTCGGCCCGGGCGAAGCCCAGCGGCTCGTGGTCGATGAGGTTGGCGGCGTAGAGCCCGTCGTCGGTCAGCACGCGGCGGACGTCGGTCAGCGCCTCGCGCGTCGTCAGGTGCCACGGCACGCTGACGCCCCCGAACGCGTCGCCGACGACGAGGTCGAGCGTGCCGGACCCCACGGCGCGCAGACCGACCCGGGCGTCCTCCACGCGCACCCGCAGGTCGGGCCCGGTCCGCAGGCCGAGGCGCTCGGTGTCGAGGGCGACGACCCCGGGGTCGATCTCGGAGACCGTGCTCACCGTCCCCGGGCGCTCGGCGGCGAGGAACCGCGGCAGGGTCAGGCCGCCCCCGCCGAGGTGGTGGGCGCGGACGGCGCCGTCGGGCAGCTGGCTCCCGGTCGCGGCGGCGAGGGCCTTGACGTAGGCGAACTCGAGCCTCGTGGGGTCGGCGAGGTCGACGGTCGAGTGGCGCAGGTCGTCGAGGACGAGCACCCGCTCGGTCGGCCGCTCGGGGTCGCTCGTGACGACCGCGCAGTGGTACTTCGTCTCGACGTCGCAGCCGCTCGGCGCGAGCGCGGCGCCCAGCCCGCCGACGACCGTGACGACGGCGGCCGTGCCGGCGAGCCCGCGGCGCGACCCCACCTCGACGACGACTCCGCCGACGACGAGCAGCACGCCGAGCCCGACCATGATCCACGTGACCGGCACCCGCGAGACGAGGACGAAGCCGGTGAGGACCGTGCCGAGGATGGCGCCGGCCGTGCCGAGCCCGGACAGCCGGCCGACGACCGAGCCCGTCTCCTCGAGCGTCGACAGGCGCAGGGCGGTGACGACCGGATGGACCGCCGACAGCAGCGCCCCCGGCACGATGATCGACCCGCCCGCGGCCACGAGGAGGAACGCGCCCCCGGCCAGCCCTGCGGCGCCGCGCACGAGGAACGGCGTCGCGGCGACGACGGCGCCCGACACGACGAGCAGCAGCCCGAGCACCGCCCGGCCGTCGTGCTCGTCGGCCCACCGCCCGCCGAGCCACGACCCCGCCGCGATGGCGGCGAGCGCGAGGCCGATGACGAGGGTGCTCGTCTCGAGGGTGAGGCCGAGGTGCGGTGCGAGGAGCCGCAGCGACACGATCTCGACGACGAGCACCGCTGCGGAGCAGCCGAACACGAGCGCGACGGCCGTGCGCGCACCGATCCGCGGCTCGCGCCGGTCGGACTTCCTCACGCCGACGGGACGTTCGCGTCGAGCTCGGCCAGCCACGCGGCGGCGACGGCGTCCGACGGCATCCGCCAGTCACCGCGCGGCGAGAGCGACCCGCCGGCGACGACCTTCGGCCCGTTGGGGATCGCCGAGCGCTTGAACTGGTTCTGGAAGAACCGGCGCAGGAAGACGCCCATCCACTGCCGGATCGCCGGCAGCTCGTGCGCGACGCGGTCTCGCTCGGGGTAGCCGGCCGGCCAGGCCCCGGCGGAGGCGTCGCGCCACGCGTGCTCGGCGAGGAAGGCGATCTTGCTCGGCCGGTACCCCCAGCGCAGGACGTGGAAGAGCGTGAAGTCGTGGAGGCCGTAGGGGCCGATGGTGTCCTGGGTCGACTGGATCTTCTCGCCCTCGCGCGCCGGCACGAGCTCGGGGCTGATCTCGGTGTCGAGGATGGCCAGCAGCGTCTCGTCCGCCCCGGCGTCCCCGAGCTCGCCGTGCGAGACGACCCAGCGGATGAGGTGCTGGATCAACGTCTTCGGGACGCCGGCGTTGACGCCGTAGTGCGACATCTGGTCGCCGACGCCGTACGTGCACCAGCCCAGCGCGAGCTCGCTGAGGTCACCGGTGCCGAGGACGATGCCGCCGCGCTGGTTGGCCGCGCGGAAGAGGACGTCGGTGCGCAGCCCGGCCTGGACGTTCTCGAAGGTCACGTCGTACACGGGCTCGCCGTCGCCGGCGGGGTGGCCGAGGGCCTTGAGCATCTGCGTGGCGAGCGGCCGGATGTCGACCTCCTCCCACTCGATGCCGAGCGCCTCCATGAGCGCGACCGCGTTGCTCTTCGTCCCGGCGCTCGTCGCGAAGCCGGGCATCGTCAGGCCGAGGACGTGGGTGCGGGGCAGGCCGAGCCGGTCGCAGGCCTTGACCGCGACGATGAGCGCGTGCGTCGAGTCCAGTCCGCCCGAGACGCCGATGACGATGCGCGGCAACCGGGCCGGGTCTCCGCCGCCGATCGAGCGCATCCGCTGCTCGAGCCCGGAGACCTGGATGTTGTACGCCTCGTAGCAGTCCTGGGCCAGGCGCGACTCGTCGTCGGGCACGAACGGGAACCGGTCGACGACGCGGCGCAGCCCGAGGTCGCCGGCGGGCGGCCGCAGCCGGAACGGGACGACGCGGAAGCCGGACTCTTCGGCGGCGTACGCGGAGGCGTTGTCGTCGAAGGAGCCGACGCGCATCCGCTCCTGGCGCAGCCGGTCGAGGTCGACGTCGACGACGGTGCGCCGCGGGCCGTCGGGGAACCGCTCGCTCGCGCCGAGCAGCTCGCCGAGCTCGTAGGCCATCGTCATGCCGTCCCACGAGAGGTCGGTGCTCGACTCGCCCGCACTCGCGGCCGCGTAGAGGTAGGCGGCGTCGCAGCGGGCGCTGGCGCTGCGGGCGAGGAGGTGGCGGTCCTCGGCGCGGCCGACGGTGATGGGGGAGGCCGACAGGTTGAGCAGCACCGTGGCGCCGGCGAGGGCGGCCTCGTGGCTCGGCGGCACCGGCACCCAGAGGTCCTCGCAGACCTCGGCGTGGACGACGAGCCCCGGCACGTCGTCGGCGGTGAAGAGCAGGTCCGGCCCGAAGGGGACCTCGCCGTCGACGTCGGAGCCGGGCCACTGCGGCCGGACGAGGTTCTGGCCCTCCTGCCCGGTGCCCGCGGCAAACCAGCGCTTCTCGTAGAACTCGCGGTACGTCGGGAGGTAGGACTTCGGGGCGACGCCGAGCACCTCACCGCGGTGGATGACGACCGCGCAGTTGTAGAGCCGGTTCGCGTGCCGCAGCGGCGCGCCCACGACGACGACGGGGGTGAGGCCGACGGTCGCCTCGGCGAGCGACACGACCGCGCGGTCGACCGCGTCGAGGAGGACGTCCTGGAGGAACAGGTCGTCGACGGCGTACCCGGACAGGGAGAGCTCGGGGAAGAGCGCCACCGCCACGCCGTCGTCGTGGCAGGCCCGCACCTGCTCCCCGATGCGTCGCGCGTTCTCCGCGGGGTCGGCGAGGGCGACGGGCAGGGTGCACGCCGCGACCCGGGCGAACCCCTGGGCGTAGACGTTCCGGAACTCCATGACCCGAGGCTAGTCGGCGCGCGCCGGCGCCGGCCGCGGGTCAGTCGGCGAGGACGACCGCCTGCATGAAGCGCGTGGCGGACTCGACGAGCTCGTCGAGGGCGGTGTCGTCGGGGGCCTCGAGGGCGCGCAGGGCGACCTCGTTGAGCCCGCCGACGACGCAGACCGCCTCGAGGTGGCTCAGCCGGCGGACGGCCGTGCCGGCCTCGCGGGCCTGGTCGAGCATCCGCAGGAGGGTGTCGGCGTGGCGGTCGACGACCTCCTGCCGGGCCGCGACCCCGCGCTCGCCGATCGTCTGGACGTCGACGACGTGCGCGCGGCCGAGCGCGCGGTCCTCGGTGACGTAGGTGAGGAAGGCGCGCGCGGCGTCCTGGAGCTGCACCGTGGCGGGGGTGGCGCCGGGGGAGAGCGCGGCGTCGACGGCGTCCATCAGCTCGCCGCTGCGGGTGCGGTAGAGCGCGAGGAAGCACTCCTCCTTGTCGTCGAAGTGCTCGTAGAAGGTGCGCTTCGAGGTGCCGGCGAGGCGCGCGACGTCGGCGATCGTCGTCGCCGCGAGGCCCTTGTCGGCGACCGCGGCGGCGAGCCCGGCCTCGAGGCGCTCGCGCACCGGTCGGGTGCGGTCGAGGCCCGGGACGGCGGTGGTGGAGGTGCGGCTCATGCTGGTACTGTACCGTACCAACGAACCCGGTACCAGTCGGTACCACCCGTCCCCAGCCCAGGAGCACCCTCGTGCAGCTCACCGCCGACGCCGTCGCGGTCGCCGGGACGCGCAGTCCCCTCGTGCGGCCGACGTCCTTCACCGCACCGCCCTCCCACGTCACCCCGGTGGCCGGCGACCCCGGCTACGGCCAGGTCGCGCTGGCCCTCGCCCTCGGCGGCCGGATGCCGGTGGCGGCCGGGAGCGTCCTCCTCGACGGCCTGGACGACGCCGCGCTGCGGCGCCGGCACGTCGCCCTCGTCGACGTCCCCGAGGTCTCCAGCCCCGAGGACGGGCTCGCCGTGCACCACGTCGTCGCCGAGGAGCTCGCCTTCGCCGGGCGCCCCTCCGGTCGTGCGGCGGTCGCGGAGTTCCTCGACCGGCACGGCGTGCTCGCCGCGGCGGACGAGCCCTTCGAGCGGCTGGCCGCGCAGGAGCGCGTGCGGGTGCTCACCTCCGCCGCCGCCGAGCGGGCGGCCACCCGCGTCCTCGTCGTCACCAACCCCGACCGCCGCGGCGGCGACCCCCGCCTGTGGTGGCCGATCCTCACCGCGCACGCGGCCTCCGGCCTCACCGTCGTCGTCCAGCTGACCCACGCGACGATGCGCCAGCTCGGCCTCGCCGTCCGTGCCGAGCTCGGCTCGACCGAGGAGGTGGCCGCGTGACCGCCCTGCGCCTGGCCCTCACCGAGCTGCGCCGCATCGGCGCCAGCCGGGTCGGCCGCCTCGCGCTCGTCGCGATGGTCCTCGTCCCGTCGATCTACGGCGGTCTCTACCTCTACGCGAACGACGACCCCTACGGCCGCCTCAGCGAGGTGCCCGCGGCGCTCGTCGTCGAGGACGAGGGCACGACCCTCTCCGGGGGCGAGCGGCTCCAGGTCGGCGACCAGGTCGCCGAGGAGCTCCTCTCCAAGAACACCTTCGACTGGTCGCGGGTGAGCCGGCAGCGCGCCGACTCCGGTCTGCGCGACGGCGACTACGACCTCGTGCTCGTCCTCCCCGAGGACTTCTCCACCGACCTCGCGAGCAGCGCGACGAACGACCCGCGGCAGGCCCGGCTCGAGATCCGCACGAACGACGCGAACAACTACCTGGCCCGCACCATCGCGAACACCCTCGTCAGCCAGGTCACCGCCTCGGTGGCCGAGCAGGTGAGCAGCACGGCCGCCAGCCGCTTCCTCGAGGGCTTCTCCGACATCCACGCCCAGGTCGTCGACGCCGCCGACGGCGCACAGCAGCTGGCCGACGGCGCGCAGAAGGCGTCCGCCGGTGCGGGCGACCTCGCCGACGGCGCCGACCAGCTGCTCGCCGGCCAGAAGAAGCTCTCCGCCGGGGCGGGCGACCTCGCCGACGGCGCCGGCGCGCTGAGCTCCGGGCTCGAGACGCTGCGCTCGCGCACCTCCTCCCTGCCGAGCCAGACCGAGCAGCTCGCCGACGGCGCACGGCAGGTGAGCGACGGCGACGCGAAGGTCGCCGCCGCCGGCCGTCAGGTCGCGGACGCCGCCGACACCCTCCTCGGTGACCTCACCGCCACGCGGGGGCAGCTCGCCGGCGACCTCGCCGCGGCCGGCCTCACCGACGAGCAGGTGCAGACCGTCCTCGAGCGGGTCGACGCCCTCTCCGGGCCGGTCACCGACGCGAACGTGAAGGTCCAGTCGACCGCCGACGACCTCGACGCCCTCGCCTCCGGCGCCGACCGCGTCGCCGACGGTGCCGAGCAGCTCGCCGCCGCGGCGCCGCGCCTCAGCCGGGGCATCGCCGACGCCGCCACCGGCAGCGCGACGCTCTCGTCGGGCGCGCAGCAGCTGGCCGCCGGTGAGCGGGAGGCGGTCTCGGGCACCTCGCGCCTGGCCTCCGGCGCGCACGACCTCGACGACGGTCTCGGCGACCTGTCCTCCGGCGCGACCGAGCTCGCCGACGGCCTCGGGAAGGGCGTCGACGACATCCCCGACCCCTCGGCCGAGCAGCGCAAGGCGATGGCGCAGACCATCGGCAGCCCGGTCGCGGTCGACCGCGACGCCGAGGCCGCGGCGGCCAGCTACGGCGCCGGCCTCGCCCCGTTCTTCATGAGCCTCGCGCTGTGGATCGGCGGGTTCGTCCTCTTCACCCGGATGCGTGCCCTCTCGTCACGGGCCCTGGCCGCCGGGCAGCCCGCGTGGCGGGTGGCCCTCGGGGGCTGGCTCGCGCCGGCGCTGCTCGGCGGGGCGCAGGCGCTCGTGGCCTTCGGCGTCGTCGCGCTCGGTGTCGGCATCGACGTGGCGCACCCGGTCCTGCTGGGGCTGTTCATGGTCGGGGTGTCCGCGGCCTTCATCGCCGTCATCCACGTGCTCATGGCGCGGTTCGGTGTCGTCGGCCAGTTCATGGCCCTCGTACTCATGGTGCTCCAGCTCGTGAGCGCCGGCGGCACCTTCCCCTGGCAGACCCTGCCGGCGCCGCTGCACCCCCTGCACCACGTGCTGCCGATGAGCTACGCGGTCGACGGCGTCCGGCGGCTCATGTACGGCGGGCCGATGGCGCCGCTCGCGCTCGACGTCGCCGTCGTCGGCGGGTGGGGCCTGGCCGCGCTCGCGCTCGCGGCGCTCGCCGCGCGTCGCGCCGGGACGTGGACCGCGGCCCGGGTCAAGCCCGAGCTCGTCGCCTGACCCGGGCCGCTGCTGCCCGCCCCCGGACGTGGCTGGACCCGCCGGTGGTCACCGGCGGGTCCACACGCGGTCGCGGGGAGGGGGTCCGTCAGTCGGAGTCGCCGCCGCCCTGGGCCGGCTGGGAGCCCACGCCGCTCCAGACGGCCTTGGCCCCCGAGTGGCCGACGAGGACGACGTCGACGGTGAGGCCGACGGCGGCCAGCACCCCGACGACGAGGAGGATGCGCAGCGCCCCCGAGGCCTTGCGCGGGCCGTCCGCGACCTCGCGCGGCGTCCGCTTCCACAGGAGGTAGATCGCCCAGCTGAGGATGGCCACACCGAGGACGATGATCGGGAGGACGTCGCCGAGCTCGGCATGGGCCTCGACGAGCTCACCCTCGCCGACGCGCCGCTCCAGCGCCTCGCCGGACTCCTTGGCGACGAAGCCGCTGATCGCGGTGACGGTGGCGAGCAGGGGGAGGGCGATGCCGATCCGTGCCCGGAGCTTCTCGGAGAGGGCGAAGAGGACGAGCAGGAGCGCCGTCAGCGGCGCGAGGACGACGACCGCGTGCACGACCAGGGCGTGCACGGGGATGCCGAAGATGGTGTCGAACACGGGAGTACCTCCCAGGCAGGGCGTGGCTGATCCACGGGTGTGGACACACTCTGCCGCGCGCGGGGGCCCGCAACCGTCAAGAGAGCGTCAAGCCCACCTGAGACTTTCGGGCAGTGTCCGCAGGTCGTATCGCCGCAGGTCAGGGGGTGAGCAGGACCTTGCCGGTCGCCCGCCGACCTTCGACGGCCTCGAGCGCCGCGACGACCTCGTCGAGGGCCCGGACCTCGCCGAGCACGGGGTCGACCGAGCCGTCGCGCAGGAGCGGCAGCAGGGCGTCCCACTGCGTGCGCAGGTAGGCCGCGCCCGGACCGGCCGGGTGGGTCCACCACGCACCCCACCCGACCCCGGCGAGGGAGAGGTTGTTGAGCAGCAGCCGGTTGACCTTCACCTCGGGGATGGAGCCGGCCGTGAAGCCGATGACGAGGTGCCGGCCGCCGGGGGCCAGCGCGCGCAGCGAGTCGGTGAGCCGGTCCCCGCCGACGGGGTCGACGACGACGTCGACGCCCCGGCCGGCGGTGAGGTCGGCGACGGCCTCCCGGAAGCCGTCGACCGGGAGCACCTCGTCCGCACCGGCTGCCCGGGCCACGTCTCCCTTGGCCTCGCTCGAGACGACGGCGAGCACCCGGGCGCCCCACGCCCGGGCCAGCTGGACCGCCGCGGTGCCGACGCCGCCGGCCGCGCCGTGGACGAGCACCGTCTCGCCGGGCTGCAGCCGGGCGCGCTCGCGCAGGGCGAAGTCGCAGGTCAGGTAGTTCATCGGCAGGGCGGCGCCCTGCGACCACGTCGTGTCGTCCGGGAGCGGGAAGACCATCGCGGGGTCGACGGCCACGGCCTGCGCGAAGCCCCCGAGGACGCAGAACGCCGCGACCCGGTCGCCGGGCGCGTACTCGCTGCCGGGCGGCGCCGAGCGCACGACCCCGGCGACCTCCGAGCCCGGGACGAACGGCGGGTCGGGGCGCATCTGGTACTGCCCGCGGGTCAGGAGCACGTCGGGGAAGCAGACCCCGGCGGCCGCGACGTCGACGACGACCTTCCGCTCGGCCCCGTCGGCCTCCGCCGGGTCCGGCAGGTCGACCACCTCCACGGCCTCGGGTCCGTCGAGCCGGGTCACCTGGGCTGCGCGCATCCCGCCATCCTAGGAACGACGGGACGCGCGGCGGCCGCCGTGTGAACACCGGGTGACATCCGGCCCGGATCCGCCGAGCCGGGAATGCCCGGGGCGCCGCGGGGCCTTGCACTCCCCGTGCCCCAGCCCCGACACGCCTCCCTCGTCACGTTCGCCCTCATCCTCGGCGGCATCGCCATCGGCACGACGGAGTTCGTGACGATGGGCCTGCTCCCCGAGATCGCGGACGGCGTCGGCGTCTCGATCCCCACGGCGGGGCACGCCATCTCGGCCTACGCGGCCGGGGTCGTCGTCGGCGCGCCCCTCATCGCCGCGCTCGGGGCGACGCTGCCCCGCAAGGGCCTGCTCGTCGGGCTCATGGTCGCGCTCGCCGTGGGCAACTCCCTCAGCGCGCTGGCCCCGGGCTACGAGACGCTCGTCGGCGCGCGCTTCCTCGCGGGCCTGCCGCACGGTGCCTACTTCGGGGTCGCGGCGCTCGTGGCCGTCGACCTCGCGCCCGCGGGCCGCGCCGGCCGGGCCGTCGGCACGGTGATGCTCGGCATCCCGGTCGCCAACGTCCTCGGCGTGCCGGGGGCGACGTGGCTCGGGCAGACGCTCGGCTGGCGCTCGGCCTACTGGCTCGTCGTCGTGCTCGGCCTCCTGACCGTCGCGCTCGTCCTCGCCCAGGTCCCGCACCTGCCGGGCGACCGCAGCCGGACGGTCCGGTCCGAGCTGTCGGCGCTGACCAACGTCCAGGTGCTGCTGACCCTCGCGGTCGCGGCCATCGGCTTCGGCGGCATGTTCGCGATGTACTCCTACATCGCGCCGACGGTCACCGACGTCACCGGGCTGCCGGCCTCCGCCGTGCCGCTGTTCCTCCTCGTCTTCGGCGCCGCCGGGTTCGTCGGCAACCTCGTCGCCGGACGGATGGGCGACTGGTCGGTGCTGCGCTCGATCGTCATCGGGATGGTCGGGCTCGGGGTCGCCCTCGGCCTCTTCGCCCTCGTCGCGCAGTGGGCCGTGCCGGCGCTCGTCGTGCTCGCGCTCGCGTCGGTCCTCGCGTCGGTGCTCGTCATCAACCTCCAGCTGCGGCTGATGCAGGTCGCCGGCGAGGCACAGACCCTCGCGGCGGCGGGCAACCACGCGGCGCTCAACCTCGCGAACGCGCTCGGCGCCTGGCTCGGCGGCGTCGTCATCGCCCGCGGCTACGGCTACACCGCGCCCTCGTGGGTCGGCGTGGGGCTCGCGGTGCTCGGCCTCGGGGTGCTCGGGGTGTCGGTGCTCCTGCACCGGCGCACCGTCCGCGCCCGGTCCGAGGAGCAGCGCCCGGTGCCGGCCGGGGCGACGACCTCCGCCTGACCGCCCGCAGGATCCTCCGAACGCGTGTGAACCCGCCGGGGAGGCCCGGCGGGTTCACACGCGTTCGCTGCTGGTGGGGCGGCCTCAGGCCGACTTCTGCTCCTGCTCGTCGTCGAGGAACGGGTAGTCGGTGTAGCCCTCGGCGCCACCGCCGTAGAAGGTGTCGGCGTCGGGCTCGTTGAGCTCGGCGTCCTCCCTCCAGCGGCGGGGGAGGTCCGGGTTGGCGAGGAAGAGGCGCCCGACGACGACCGCGTCGGCGTGCCCGCCGGAGACGAGCTCCTCGGCGCTCTCCTTCGTCGTCACCTCGGCGAAGCCGGTGTTGAGGAGGAAGACGCCGTCGTGGAGGTCGCGGATACGGGCAGTCACCTCGGCCTGCGGGTCGGCGAGCACCGACACGTAGGCGATGCCGAGGTCGCGGATGCCCTCCATGAACGCCGTGTAGGTGGCGAGCACGTCGGCCGGGTCCTCCTCGGTGGCGCCCTGGATGTTGTGCGCCGGCGAGAGCCGCAGGCCGACCTTGTCGGCGCCGATCGCGTCGACGACGGCGCGGACGACCTCGACGCCGAAGCGGGCGCGGTTCTCGGGGGAGCCGCCGTAGCCGTCGGTGCGGTGGTTCGAGCCGGGCGCGAGGAACTGGTGGATGAGGTAGCCGTTGGCGCCGTGGACCTCGACACCGTCGAGGCCGGCCTCGACCGCGCGGCGGGAGGCGTCGACGTACTCGTCGACGACGGAGGGGATCTCGTCCTCGGCCAGCTCGCGCGGCACCGGGTGCGGCTTCATCCCGTCGGCGGTGAACATCTCGCCGGGGGCGGCCAGCGGGCTCGGGGCGACGGTCTCGAGGCCGTGCTTGTTGTCCGGGTGGGCGACCCGCCCGGCGTGCATCAGCTGGACGACGATGCGGCCGCCCTCGCCGTGCACGGCGTCGGCGACCTTGCGCCAGCCCTCGACCTGCGCGTCGCTGTGGATGCCGGGGGTCGTCAGGTAGCCCTGGCCGACGGCGCTCGGCTGCGTGCCCTCGGTGATGACGAGGGCGGCCGAGGCGCGCTGGCGGTAGTACTCGACCTGGAGGTCGGTGGGGACACCGTCCGCGTCGGCGCGGTTGCGGGTCAGCGGCGCCAGCACGATGCGGTGCGGCAGCTCGCCGAAGGGGGTGGGCAGGGGGGTGAACAGGTCGGGCACGGGGTGTCCTGTCTCTCGGGGGTGGGGGGCGCGAGCGGCCCGCCTCGTGGGCGGGCCGTCCCGTCATCCTGTTGAGGGTTCAACCACCTGCGGGCCCGGTCATTCCCCCGAGACCGGTCGCTGTCGAAGCCTCGGGGTGGGCCCGGCCGGGTCAGAGGTCGCCGGTGAGGAACTGTGCGACGCCGTGGCCGAAGGACCAGTCGGCCGTCGTGTTCTCGACGACCGACACGATGAGGTCGGTGCCGGCGAGGCCGCACTCGGCCCCCAGCCGCTCGGCGAGCCCGGCGTACAGGGCCTGCTTCTGCTCGGTGCTGCGGCCCTGCTGCACGACCTGGACGAGGACGACGTCGTCGGTGCGCTCGAAGCCCAGCCCGGTGTCCTCGACGACGATGCCGCCCGGCTTGTGCTCGGTGATCAGCTGGTAGCGGTCGCGGGGCGGGGCCGCGAAGCGCTCGCGCATCACCTCCTGGACGACGTCGGCGAGGCGGCGGAGCTCGGCGGCGTCGCGCCGGCCCTCGATGACGTGGAGGTGGACGAGCGGCACGGGCTTCTCCTCGGGGTGCGACGGGCGGGACCCCGGCGACAACGCCGGGTCGTGGGCGGGGTGTTCCGGGCCGGGACGCCGGCGGTCGCCCGCCCGTACGCTGACCGCATGTCCGCGCCCGTGTCCTGCACCGTCGACGGCGGCATCGCGCAGGTCCGCCTCGACCGCCCCGACAAGCTCAACGCCCTGACCCTCGACACGCTCGAGGCGCTCGTCGAGACCGCCCGGTCGCTGCGGCGCGACCGCACGCTGCGCGGTGTCGTGCTCGGCGGTGCCGGGGACTCCTTCTGCGCGGGGCTCGACTTCGCGACGGTGCTGCGCGAGCCCCCGCGGGTCGCGCGGGCGTTCGTGCCCCGGCCGTGGCGCGGCACCAACCTCTTCCAAGAGGCGTGCTGGGCCTGGCGGCGGCTGCCCGTGCCGGTCGTCGCGGCCGTCCACGGCCACTGCTACGGCGGGGGTCTGCAGATCGCGCTCGCCGCCGACCTGCGGATGACGACGCCGGACGCGCAGTGGTCGGTGCTCGAGGCGCGGTGGGGGCTCGTCCCGGACATGAGCGGGGTGCAGGCGCTGTCTCAGCAGGTGCGCCTCGACGTCGCCAAGCGGCTGACGATGACGGGCGAGGTGGTCAGCGGCACGCGCGCGGTCGAGCTCGGCCTCGCGAGCGAGGTGCACGACGAGCCGTTCGTCGCCGCGACCCGCTTCCTCGAGGAGGTCGCGACGCGCTCGCCCGATGCGGTCGCCGCGACCAAGCGCATCTTCGAGCGGACGTGGAGCGCCGGCCCGCGCCGGACCTTCGCCCGCGAGCGGCTGGAGCAGGCGCGGCTGCTGGGGCGCGGCAACACGAAGGTCGCCCGGGAGGCCGCGTTCCGGCGCGAGGCGCCCTCGTTCGGGCCGCGCGCGCGATGACGGCCACGACGCAGCGGGCGTCCTGCACGCTCTGCGAGGCGATGTGCGGCCTCGTCGTCACGAAGGGCTCCTCCGGCGCGGTCACCGGCATCCGCGGCGACGACGCCGACCCGCTGTCGCGGGGGCACCTGTGCCCCAAGGCGTTCGCGCTGCCGCAGCTGCAGGACGACCCGGACCGGCTGCGGCGCCCCCTCGTCCGCGGGGCCGGCGGCGAGCTGCACGAGGCGACGTGGGACGAAGCGTTCCGGCGTGCGGCCGAGCTGCTCGCCGGTGTCCAGCGCGAGCACGGTGACGACACGCTCGCCGTGTACCTCGGAAACCCGAACGTCCACAGCCTGGGCGCGCTGACCCACCACCCGACGCTCGTGCGGCTGCTGCGCACCCGGACCCGCTTCTCCGCGACCTCGGTCGACCAGCTGCCGCACCACGTCGTCGCGCACGCGCTCTACGGCCACCAGTTCCTCCTGCCGGTGCCCGACATCGACCGCACCGACCTCCTCGTGCTCGTCGGCCACAACCCGATGGCGTCCAACGGCTCGCTGTGGACGGTGCCGGACTTCCCCGGGCGCCGGCGCGAGCTCGCGTCGCGCGGAGGGCGCCTCGTCGTCCTCGACCCGCGGCGCACCGAGACCGCCCGCGTCGCGGATGCGCACCACTTCGTCCGGCCCGGCTCGGACGCCGCGGTGCTGCTGGCCCTCGTCCGGGAGGTGCTGGCCTCCGGCCGGGCGCGGCCCGCGCCGTGGGTCGACGGCGTCGACGCCGTCCGCACGGCCGTCGAGCCGTTCACGCCGGAGCTCGCCGAGCGGGTGAGTGGGATGCCGGTCGAGGCCGTGCGCGCCCTGGCCCGCGACCTCCTCGACGCGCCCTCGGCCGCGGTCCACGGCCGGATGGGCGCCTCGACGCAGGCGCACGGGGTTGTCTGCCAGTGGGCGGTCCAGCTGCTCAACGTCCTCACGGGCAACCTCGACCGGCCGGGCGGCACGATGCTTACGACCCCGGCCGTCGACCTCGTCGGGCGTGGCGTGCTCTCGCCGGGAGGGTTCTCGCGCAGGCGCACCCGCGTCCGCGGGCTGCCGGGGTTCGGGGGCGAGCTGCCGGTGTCGACCCTCGCCGAGGAGATCGCGACGCCCGGCGAGGGACGCGTCCGGGCGCTGCTGACCATCGCCGGCAACCCCGTGTCGTCGACCCCCGGCGGGCACCGGCTCGACGCCGCGCTCGGCACGCTCGACGCCGTCGTCTGCGTCGACTTCTACCTCAACGAGACAACCCGCCACGCCGACGTCGTCCTGCCGCCGACCGGCCCGCTGGAGCGCGACCACTACGACCTCGTCTTCCACCTGCTCGCCGTCCGCGACACCGCGCGCTTCACGCCGGCCGTCCTGCCCAAGGACCCCGGCGGGCGCCACGACTGGGAGATCGCGCGCGACCTCGGCCTCGCGTACCTCCGCGCCCGGGGCGCCGGTCCGCGGCAGCGGCTGTCGCGGGCCGCGCTGGCGCTCGAGGCCCGTCTGCGGACCTCACCGACCCGCCAGCTCGACGTCCTGCTGCGCACCGGTGGTGCCGGCCTGTCGGTGCGCCGGCTGCGCGCGGCCGGGCCCGGTGGCCTCGACCTCGGCCCGCTGCGGCCGCGGCTGCCCGGCCGGCTGCGGACCCGGGACAAGCGGGTGGACCTCGCGACGCCGCTCGTGCTCGACGCGCTGCCCGGGGTGCTCGCGGCGCTCGAGGGTGGCGGTGACGGTGGGCTCGTGCTCGTCGGCCGGCGCCACCAGCGCGACAACAACTCGTGGCTGCACAACGCGCCGGTCCTCACGAAGGGGCGTCCGCGGCACGCGCTGCTCGTCCATCCCGACGACCTCGCGGCGCACGGGCTCTCCGACGGCGAGCGGGTGCGGGTCACGTCGGCGGTCGGCGAGGTGGTCGTCGAGGCGGCGGCCAGCGCCGACGTCATGCCCGGGGTCGTCTCCCTCCCGCACGGCTACGGGCACGCGCGCGAGGGCGTGCGGATGCGCACCGCCACGACGCTGCCGGGGGTGTCGGTCAACGACCTCACCGACCCCGGGGTCGTCGACCCGCTGAGCGGCAACGCGGTCCTCAGCGGCGTCCCGGTCACCCTCGCCCCCGCCCAGGCGCCGGCTACACCGCAGTAAGTGACGTTGCAACGTCACGTACGCCGGCTACACCGCAGTAGGTGACGCTGCAGCAGCACGTACTGCGGCGTAGCCCGCAGCGGGTCACGGGGCGCGGTCGCCGCTGACCGACCCACAGCCGCCCGCCAACCCCCGACCCATCACGAACGTGTGTGAAATCGCCGGTGATGCCCGGCGATCTCACACACGTTCGCGGAGTCGTCAGGGGGTTGCGGGGGCGTCGGGGGAGAGGGTGACGAGGGCGCGCAGGGCGGCGACGCAGTGCTCGACGAGGGCGTCGCGCCCCTCTGCTCGCTCGGCCGCTGGCAGGGCGGACCACTGGAGGGCGCGGTCCTCGAGGTAGGCGACCCAGCCCCGCGCGGCCGGCGCGGCGGCGGCCGGGAGGTCGAGCTCGCGCCGGGCGAGGTCGGCGACGAAGCTCGTGACGGTCTCCATCGGGTCGTCGGGGGCGGCGCGCGACAGCTCGGTCCGGCCGCGGACGAGGGCGACGTACCACTCGCGGCGGCGCTCGACCTGGTCGAGGAAGCGCCCGACGACCTGGCGCACCGCCTCCTCGCCGTGCACGCCCTCGTCGGGGGCGACGTTGCGCCGCACCCGTCGACCGGCCGCGGCGACGACGGCCCGGTGGTAGTCGGACTTCGTCGGGAAGTAGTGGAAGAGCAGCCCCCGCGAGACGCCGGCGGCCGCCGCGACCTCGTCGACCGACAGGTCCCCGACCGGTCGCTCGACGAACATCCGCAGCCCGATCCCGACGAGCTGGCGGCGCCGCTCGTCGGGCGTCATCCGCACGCGCGCCGCCGTTCCCACGCTATTGAGCATTGCTCAACAGGGGTCTAGGGTCAAGGGCATGGACTTCGCACCGTCCGCCCGCGCCGCCGACCTCGCCACCCGGGTCCGAGCCTTCGTCGACACCGAGGTCGCGCCGGTCGAGGAGCGCCTGCTCGCCGACGTCGCGGCCCGCCGGGCGCGCGGCGAGGACCCGTGGCCCCCGACCGCCGAGGTCGAGCAGCTCAAGGAGAAGGCCCGCGCGCAGGGCCTCTGGAACCTGTTCCTGCCGGCCGGCGAGGGCGACGCGTGGGCCGACCGCTTCGGCACCGACGGGGCGACGGGGCTGACCAACCTCGACTACGCGACCGTCGCCGAGCAGACCGGCCGCTCCACCCTCGCGCCGCTCGTCCTCAACTGCAACGCCCCCGACACCGGCAACATGGAGGTGCTCCTGCGCTACGGCACCCCCGAGCAGCAGGAGCAGTGGCTCGTCCCGCTCCTCGAGGGCCGCATCCGCAGCGTCTTCCTCATGACCGAGCCGGGGGTCGCCAGCTCCGACGCGACGACGATGGCCGCCACCGCCACGCTCGACGGCGACGAGGTCGTCGTCGACGGCCGCAAGTGGTGGACGACCGGCGCCGGCCACCCCGACAGCCGGCTCGGCATCTTCATGGGCCTGACCGACCCGTCGGCGCACCGCCACCGGCAGCACTCCATGGTCCTCGTGCCGATGGACGCCCCGGGTGTGCGCGTCGAGCGGATGCTCAGCGCCCTCGGTCACTTCGACGAGCCGCTCGGCCACGGCGAGGTGTCGCTCGACGGCGTGCGCGTCCCGTCCGGCAACGTCCTCCTCGGCCCCGGCCGCGCCTTCGAGATCGCCCAGGGACGCCTCGGCCCCGGGCGCGTCCACCACTGCATGCGGCTCGTCGGCCTCGCCGAGCGGGCCCTCGAGCTCGCGTGCGAGCGCTCGAGCACCCGGGTCGCCTTCGGCAAGCCGCTGGCGAACCTCGGCGGCAACCGCGAACGCCTCGCGCGGGCGCGCATCGCCATCAACCAGGCCCGGCTGCTCGTCCTGCACGCCGCGTGGAAGCTCGACACCGTCGGCATCGAGGGCGCGCTCTCGGAGGTCAGCGAGATCAAGGCCGCGGTGCCGCAGATGGCGTGCGACGTCATCGACCTCGCGATCCAGCTGCACGGCGGCGCCGGCATGAGCGAGGACTTCCCGCTCGCCGCGGCCTACGCCGGGGCGCGCAGCCTGCGCCTCGCCGACGGCCCTGACGAGGTCCACCTCGGCGTCGTCGCCCGACACCTGCTCAAGCCCTACGCCACCCGAGCCCAGGAGGCCACCCGATGACCCGCCGCGCCCTCGTGACCGGAGGGGCGTCCGGCCTCGGCCGCGCCCTCGTCGAGCTGCTCGTCGCCCGCGGCGACCGGGTCCTCGCCGTCGACCTCGCCGAGGAGCGTCCGTCGTCCGTGCCGGCCGGCGCGGAGTACCGGCGCCTCGACGTGCGCAGCCAGCAGGACTGGGACGCCGCGCTCGCGTGGGTCCGCGAGGAGTGGGGCGGTCTCGACCTGCTCGTCAACAACGCCGGCATCGCGACCGGCGGGCGCATCGACGTCGAGGCGATGGCCGACTGGGAGCGCGTCGTCTCCATCAACCTCCTCGGGGTCGCGCGCGGGTGCCACACCGTCACGCCGCTGCTCAAGGAGCAGCGCGCCGGCCACATCGTCAACGTCGCCTCGCTCGCCGGGCTCGTCCACGGCCCGGGGATGTCGAGCTACAACGCGACGAAGGCCGGTGTCGTCGCCCTCTCGGAGACGCTGGGGTTCGAGCTCGGCCCGTGGGGCGTCGACGTCTCGGTCGTCTGCCCGGCGTTCTTCCGGACCAACCTCCACGAGTCGTTCGCCGGCAAGGACACCGCGATGCAGGAGGCCGGGATCCGGCTCATCACGAAGGCCTCGGTCGACGCCTCCGACATCGCTCGCATCGTCCTGGACGGCATCGAGAAGAAGAAGACGGTCATCCTCACCGACCGGATGGGCAAGCAGGCGTACTACGGCAAGCGCTTCCTGCGGCCGCTCTACGACCGGATGATGGTCGGCCAGGCCAAGCGGCTGGCGCGCAAGGCGGGTGCCGACCCGCAGGAGTACCTGCCGTGACCGAGGTCGCCGGGGCCGCACGCGTGCGCGACGAGGACGCCTTCGACGTCGGTGCCGCTGCCGACTGGTTGCGCGAGAACGCTTCCGACGCAGCGGGTCTCGACGGTGACCCGGAGGTGCGGCAGTTCGCCGGCGGGGCCAGCAACCTCACCTACCTGCTGCGCTGGCCCGGGCGCGACCTCGTGCTGCGCCGGCCGCCGTCGGGCACCAAGGCCAAGGGCGCGCACGACATGCGGCGCGAGCACGACCTCCAGGCCGGTCTCGCGGCGTCGTTCCCGCTCGTGCCGACGATGGTCGGGTACTGCGGCGACGAGTCGGTCATCGGCTCGGAGTTCTACGTGATGGAGCGCATCGCCGGGACCATCCTGCGCAAGGACGTCCCCGACTCCCTCGGCCTCGACCGCGACGCCGTGAAGGCGCTGTGCGAGAACGCGGTCGACGTCCTCGTGCGGCTGCACGACGTCGACGTCGACGCCGCGGGGCTGCGCGACCTCGACCGAGGCGACGGGTACGTAGAGCGACAGGTCGGCGGCTGGGCCGGCCGGATGCGGCGCGCGCACACCCCGGACGTCCCGGACCACGAGGCGACGATGGCGTGGCTGGAGGCACACCGCCCGGCCGACCGGCCGCACACGTTGATCCACAACGACTTCCGCTTCGACAACCTCGTCCTCGACCCCGACGACCCCACCCGGGTCGTCGGCGTCCTCGACTGGGAGCTCGCCACCGTCGGCGACCCCCTGATGGACCTCGGCTCGGTGCTCGCCTACTGGGTGCAGGCCGACGACGACCCGACCTTCGTGGCGCTGCGGCTCCAGCCGACGCACACCCCCGGGATGCTGACCCGCGACGAGGTCGTGGCCCGCTACTGCGCCGCCCGCGGCGTCGAGGTCTCGCCGCGCGACCTGCTCTTCTACGAGGTGTTCGGGCTGTTCCGGCTCGCCGTCATCGCGCAGCAGATCTACTTCCGCTTCCACCACGGGCAGACGACCAACCCCGCGTACGGTGCCTTCCGGGACGTCGTCGCCCACCTCGACCAGCGGTGCGCCCGGCTCCTCGCCGAGCGCGCCTGACCCGCAGCACCACCCGACCGACCACGCCCACCACCGACGACGACGAAGGACCGACCGTGCCGACGACGATCATCACCGGGGCCAGCTCCGGCCTCGGGGCCGAGATGGCCCGCCAGCTCGCCGCCCGCGGCTGGGACCTCGGGCTCTGCGCCCGCCGCACCGAGCGCCTCGAGGAGCTGCGCGACGAGATCGTCGAGCGCACCGGGCGCCGCGTCGTCGTCCGCGCCCTCGACGTCACCGACGACGACGCAGTCTTCGAGACGATGCGCGCCTTCCGCGACGACTTCGGCACGATCGACCGCGTCGTCGTCAACGCCGGCCTCGGCAAGGGCGCGCCGCTCGGCACCGGCCGCTACGACGCCAACCGGCAGACCGCGATGGTCAACTTCGTCGCCGCCCTCGCGCAGACCGAGGCCGCGATGGAGGTCTTCCGCGCGCAGAAGCGCGGCCACCTCGTGATGATCTCGTCGGTCTCGGCGATGCGCGGGATGCGCAAGACCGTGACGACGTACGCCGCGACCAAGGCGGGCGTCGCGGCGCTCGCCGAGGGCATCCGCAACGAGATGCTCGGCGAGCCCGACCTCGACATCCGGGTGTCGGTCATCTACCCCGGCTACATCCGCTCGGAGATGAACGAGAAGGTGTCGCACACCCCGTTCATGGTCGACACCGTGCCGGGCGTCACCGCGATGGTCGAGGCCATCGAGAAGGAGAAGGCGCACGCCCTCGTGCCGGCGTGGCCGTGGGTGCCGGTCGGCAAGGCGCTGCGCCACCTGCCGCTGCCGGTCGTCCGGAAGATCATGTGACCGTGGGCGTCGTCGTCCTCAGCCGCCTGCCCGGTGACGCCGTCGAGCGGCTGCGCGCCGAGCACGAGGTCCGCTACCGCGACGAGGACTCGCCGGTGCCGGTCGGTGACCTGCCCGTGCTCCTCTCCGGGGCGCAGGCCGTCGTCGTGACGCTCGGTCACCGGGTCGACGACGCCTTCCTCGACGCCGCCGGGCCGGGCCTGCAGGTCGTCGCCAACGTCGCGGTCGGCTACGACAACATCGACGTCGACGCGTGCCGGGCCCGCGGGGTCGTCGTGACCAACACCCCCGGCGTCCTCACCGACGCCACCGCCGACATCGCCTTCGCGCTGGTCCTCATGGCGACCCGGCGCCTGGGCGAGGCCGAGCGCGAGGTCCGCGGCGGTACGGGCGGCGGCGGATGGGGGATGTTCCACCTGCTCGGGACGTCGGTGCAGGGCAAGGCGATCGGCATCCTCGGGCCGGGGGCCATCGGCCTCGCGACCGCCCGTCGGGCCAGGGCCTTCGGGATGTCGGTCCTGCTGTCCGGCCGGTCGGCGCCCGACCCCGACGCGGTGGCCGAGCTGGACGCCGAGGTCGTGGGGTTCGAGGAGCTGCTCGAGCGGGCCGACGTCCTGTCGGTCCACGTGCCGTTGTCACCCGCGACCCGTCACCTCGTCGACGCCGCGGCCCTGGCCCGGATGAAGCCCGGCTCCTACCTCGTCAACACCGCCCGCGGGCCGGTGGTGGACGAGGCTGCCCTCGCCGCGGCGCTGGGGTCCGGGCACCTGGCCGGCGCCGGGCTCGACGTCTTCGAGGACGAGCCGCGGGTGCATCCCGACCTGCTCGGGCGCGAGGACGTCGTGCTGCTGCCGCACATCGGCTCGGCGACCGTCGAGACTCGTACCGCGATGGCCGGCCTCGCCGCCGACAACGTCCTCGCCGTCCTCGCCGGCCGGGAGCCGCTGACCCCGGTCCGCTGACCCGCCGCCCGGCGCTCCTCGACCTGACGGGCCTACGTGCGGACGAGGAGACGTCGCAGGCGGCGCCACAGCCGCCGTGGCGCCGGGACCGGGGCGTGCCCACCGTGCACGTGGGAGGCGACGCCGCCTGCGACGATCTGGGCGCCCACGGCATCGGCCGTCGTCCCGGTGCTGACGAGCGCCGGGGCCGCCGCCATCGTCGGGTTGTAGTGCCGGTCGCACAACCGCTGGCCCTGACGCCCGGTCGACGTGGCCTCCGCCCGGCATCGCTCGCACCTCACGACGAACGCCCGAGCAGGAGGGGCAGCAGGGCCAGGAGGCAGAACGCGGCGAGGGCCGCGGCGCCGACGAGGTGGTCGCGCACCGGATGGGTCGGATGATCGTCGAGCGCGAGCGGGCGCATCATGCCGGGAGGCGGCGGTGCGGCGGACGGTGCGTTCATGACGACCCCCTCGTGTCGGGACTCCACGGTACGGGCCGGGCGGAGCCGTGGGAAGAGGACGGCGTCGAGGGCGCGGGTGGTTGCTCGGGCGGCCACGTCCGCACTCGACCCCGGGTCAGCCGGTGGCCAGGTGGTGGGTGATGCAGGCCCGGAGGTCGTCGTGGCGTGCCGACAGCGCCGTCCCCGGGTCGGACCAGCGCTCCGGCGGGTACAGCCACACCGGTTTCGTGACGAGCTCGGACGGCTCCCAGGCGTAGCGGGGCCACACGTGCGCGTGGAGGAAGGGGTCGGTGTTGCCGAGGATCTCGAGGTTGACCCGCCGGAAGCGGGGGTCGTGCTCGGCGCAGGCCCGCTCGACGGCCTCACCGAGGCGGGCCATCGACGTGAGGAACTCGACCTGTGCCGCCGGTGCGAGGTCGGAGAGGCGCTCGGCGTGCGGGTCGTCGGTCAGCAGGACGCAGTAGCCGGGGAGCCACTGCACGTCACCGATGACCGCGATAGCCGACGGCATCCGCCGAAGCACGGTGGGGTTCTCGCCGCGCAGGGCGGACCCGATGCGGTCGGCGCGCCAGTCGTCCATGCCGGGCACGCTGCCACACCGACCGCCCCGGGCGGAGTCGCTCAGGGCCAGAGCACGCCGGTGTTGCGGTGCCAGAGCTCGCTCGAGGTGTCGCGACCCTCCTGCGGGTCGGGGAGCTCGGAGGCCTGGGTCGTCGTCATCGACTCCGGGTCCACCCGGGGGACGCCGACGTGCACCCGGCGCGCGAGGTCCTCGTCGTCCGTGCTGCGTTCCGCACCCATCGTGTCCTCCGCGGTCGGTTGCCTCCATGCTGACAGGTCGACCGCGTCGCGAGAAGCCCACGGACCGGCGGGGTCGAGGGCGGAGGTGGTCGCCGGGGGTATCACTTGCGCACTCGACTCCGGGGAGTGGAGGGACGGGGGGCTCGGCGTCAGAGGGGGCGGTGCATCACGTGGAGGCCGACGCGCCCGTGCTGGCGCGAGTCGAACGCCTCGGGCACGGTGCCGACGACGACGAACCCGAGGTCCTGCCAGAGCGCCACGGCAGCGGTGTTGGTCTCGACGACCGCGTTGAACTGCATCGCGGCGTACCCCCGGTCGCGCGCCCACGCGAGCACCCACTCGCCGAGCGCCCGCCCGACCCCGCGACCCCGGGCCGCCGGCGCCACCATGAACGACGCGGTGGCGACGTGCGCGCCCCGGCCGGGGCGGTTGGGGCCGGTCTTCGCCGAGCCGAGCAGCTCGCCGGTCGTGGCGTCGACGGCGACCACACAGACCGACGGCGCGCCCTCGTCCCACAGCGCGCGCACCTCGTCGTTGGCGAGGCCGGACGGGTAGGCGTAGCTCTCGCCGTCGTCGACGATGCCGTGGAAGACGGGCAGGAAGGACGCCCAGTCGGCGTCCTCGACGGGCCGGATGATCATCCGGTCAGGTTACGGCTCAGGCGTGCTCGGGCCGCATGTGCATCCAGGGCCGCGTGAGCGAGAACGACCGCCCGGTCAGCTCGTCGACGGTGATGGCGACGACGTTGAGCTTGACCGTGTCGACCCACGGACGCAGCGGCAGCTCCTCGGTCTCGTCGGCCTCGTGTCCCTCGAGGGTGCGCGCGCGGCCGCGGACGACGACGCTGCGCGCCTCGTGCTCGTCGACCTCGTCGACCTCGAACGCGACGTCGGCGTTCATCGTCAGGCCGAGCAGCTTGCTGCCCTCGGCGGTCCGGACGACGATGCGGTCCTGCGCGTCCACGGCGTAGTTGATCGGCGTGATGTGGACCTCGTCGGCGAGGTGGAACGCGAGCCGGCCGAACTCGTGGGTGCGCAGCAGGGTCCAGGCGTCCTCGGTGCTGAGGCGGGCGACGGGCGACTCGGTCATGGGGGCCTCCTCGGGGGCGGGTGGCGACCTGCTACTACGTACTGTAGTGGATGCCGTCCGCGATCCGCCGCCGGTGTGACGCATCCGGGGTTACGCTCCGGACGTGGAGAACCCCGGCACCGAGGACGTCGTCGTCGTGGGCGCGGGCCCGGGCGGGCTCGCCGTCGCCGCTGCCCTGCGGGCGCGGGGCGTCGACCCGCTCGTCGTCGACCGGGCCGCGCAGGTCGGCGACTCCTGGCGCAACCACTACGACCGCCTCCACCTGCACACGCCGCGCGGCTGGTCGCACCTGCCCGGCTACCAGATCCCGCGCCGGTTCGGCCGCTGGGTCGCGCGCGAGGACGTCGTCCGCTACCTCGAGGAGTACGCCGCCCACCACCGGCTGCGGCTGCGCCTCGGGACGGCGGTCACGCGCATCGACCGGCCGGAGGAGACGGGTCCGGATGCCGCCCGCCCCGCGCGCTGGCGCGTCGACCTCGCCGACGGCACCTCCCTGAGCGCCCGTGACGTGGTCGTCGCGACCGGGTACAACCACACCCCGGTCGAGCCCTCGTGGCCCGGGCTCGACGGCTACCCCGGCGAGGTCGTCCTGGCCCGCGACTACCGCAACGGCCGCCGCTGGGCCGGCCGCGAGGTGCTCGTCGTCGGCACCGGCAACACCGGCACCGAGATCGCCACCGACCTCGCCGAGCACGGGGCGCTGCGCGTCCTGTTGTCGGTGCGGACGCCGCCGCACATCCTGTCCCGCACCCGGTTCGGCGTGCCGGCGCAGGCCACGGGCATCGCCGTCCGGCGCCTGCCACCCAAGGTCGTCGACCGCGTGGCGGGCGTCCTCGCCGCCGTCCAGGAGCCCGACCTCACCGAGCACGGGCTGCCCCGCGCCGGCAAGGACCTCTACAGCCGGGTGCTCGAGGGGCGCATCCCCGTCCAGGACGTCGGCGTCGTCGGGGCCATCCGGGCCGGCCGCGTCGAGCCCGTCGCCGCGGTCGAGTCCTTCGACGGGCCCGAGGTCGTCCTCGCCGACGGCACGCGCGTCACGCCGGACGCGGTCGTCGTCGCCACCGGGTACCGCGCCGGGCTCGAGCCGCTCGTCGGCCACCTCGGGGTGCTCGGCGAGCGCGGGCTGCCCGCCACGCACGGGCACGTGCGCTCCGAGGTCGCGCCGGGGCTGTGGTTCACCGGCTTCACCAACCCGATCTCCGGGATGCTGCGCGAGCTGCGCATCGACGCCGAGCGCATCGCGCGCGCCGTCACGCGCGAGCGCGGCTGACGCGTCAGGCTAGGCGCTCGACCTCGAGCGTGAAGCGGTGCGCCCGCAGCCGCTCGACGAGCGGGGTGCCGAGGCCCGTCGCGGGGGTGAGGACCCCCGAGGCGTCGGGCAGCCCGGCGTCCTCCTCGGCGAGGGCGAGCGCGGACTGGCCGAGCATGACGGCCGTGCCGGAGTACCCGGGGTCGTAGGGCGCCGCGACGACGGAGCGGTAGCGCGCCCCGTTGGTGGCCTCGGCGGTGACCTCCATCCGGAAGCGGCCGCTCGCCATCGCCTCCTCGCTCGGGCCCTCGCCGGGGGCGGGCAGCACGCGGTCGAGGACGGCGCGGGTCGGCGCGAAGGCCATCCCGCCGACGGCGCCGAGCAGGCCGGCCGAGACGACGGACGCCGTCACCGCGCCGCGCGGGCCGGCGCCGTAGTCGGAGTACTCGGTGTAGCGGAAGCCGTCGCCGTACCCGAGCAGCGAGGCCGACCGCGCGACGACGCGGGTGTTGAACGCGGCCATGACGAACGGGCCGGTGAAGTGGCCGTTGTCGGGGTCGCGGCGCACCGGGGAGGCCTTGGTGGCGCGGTCGACGACGCCGGCGACGCCGCCACGGGCGGGCAGGCGCGGCCCGCGCGGGGGCCGGCCGCCCTCGGCGAGCGCCCACGGGTCGGCGGCGATGCGGCGCGTCGCGGGGTCGGCCCGCATCTCGAGGGCCTGGGTGCGGGCGGAGTCGATGGTCCCGCCGCTGAAGCCGCCCTTCATGCTGCGGACGGCCAGCCGGGTGCGGCCGAGCTCGGCGCCGTCGGCGCGGGCGGCGTCGGCGCAGAGCATGACGCCGAGGTCGCTCGGGATGGAGTCGAACCCGCAGGCGTGGACGACGCGGGCGCCGGAGAGCATCGCGGTCTCGTGGTTGCGGGCGACGCTGCGGTGCACGAACAGCACCTCGCCGGTGAGGTCGCAGTAGTGGGTGCCGGCCTCGGCGCAGGCGGCGGCGAGCGGCATCCCGAACTTCGCGTACGGGCCGACGGTGGTCACGACGACGCGGGTGCGCGCGGCGAGGTCGGCGACCGCGGCCTCGTCGAGGGCGTCGAGGACGACGAGCGGCCAGTCGGCGGCGGCCCCCGGCAGGTCGCGCCGCACGGCCTCGAGGCGCTCGCGGGAGCGTCCGGCGAGGGCGATGCGCACCGAGGCCGGTGCGTGCTCCGCGAGGTGGCGGGCGGTGAGCCGGCCGACGAAGCCCGTCGCGCCGAAGAGGACGATGTCGAGCTCGCGCGCCGCAGTCATGGCGCCACCGTACGGGGGAGCGGGTCCCCACGGTGGGGCAGCATGGGGTGATGAGGGCGACGACGCGGGTGCTGGGTGTGGTGCAGGCCGGCGGCGCCGGGTCGCGGATGGACGTCCTGACGCGCGAGCGGGCCAAGCCCGCGCTGCCGTTCGGCGGCTCGCACCGGCTCGTCGACTTCGCGCTGTCCACGCTGGCCGGCAGCGGCATCACCGACGTCTGGCTGTCGGTGCAGTACCGCGCCGGGAGCCTGCACGGCCACGTCGCCGGCGGTCGGCCCTGGGACCTCGACCGCACCCGCGGCGGGCTGCGCTGGCTCGTGCCCGAGGAGGGCGGAGGGTCGCCGGGGCAGGAGGGCTTCGCCGCGGGCAACGCCGACGACCTGCACCAGTACGCCGACGCGATCGAGTCCTTCGGGGCCGACGCGGTGGTCGTCATGAGCGCCGACCAGGTGCTCTCGCTCGACCTGCGCCCCGTCGTGGAGCGCCACCTCGAGCGCGGCGCCGACTGCACGGTCCTCACGACCGAGGTGACACGGACCCGGGCGCGCGAGAAGACGCTCGTGCACACCGGGCGCGGAGGCCGCGTCCGCCGGGTCGAGGAGAAGCCGGACGACCCCGCGTCGACGACGATCGCCGCCGAGGTGTTCGTCTACCGGCCGGGGGCGCTCGTCGAGGCCGTCGGGACGCTGCGCCGCGAGGACGTCGAGGACGGGCTGGGGGACTTCTCCGAGCGGCTGCTGCCTCTCCTCGTCGCGTCCGGCACGGTGCTCGCCGAGCCCCTGCCCGGGTACTGGGCCGACTGCGGTACCCCGGCCGCGTACCTCGCCGCCCACCGTGACCTGCTGGCCGGCCGGGTCGACGCGTTCGACGAGCCGGCGGTCCCGCTGCTCACCCGATGGCCCGAGCGGGCGCCCGCGCGAGTGGATGCCGGTGCGCTGGTGGAGGACTCGCTCCTCGCGCCGGGGTGCCGGGTGCGGGGCACGGTGCGGCGCAGCGTGCTGGGGCCGGGAGTCGTCGTCGAGGCCGGCGCGGTCGTCGAGGACGCCGTGCTGCTCGAGGACGTCGTCGTGCGCCGGGACGCCCGCGTCGCGACGGCGGTGCTCGACGAGCGGGTCGTCGTCGGGCGGGGCGCCCAGATCGGTGCGCGACCCCGCGGGACGCGGCTCGTGGACGACCACGTGACCCTGCTCGGACGCGAGGTCGTCGTCGCCGGTGGGGCCGCGCTGCCGCCCGGCTCGCGGCTCGAGCCCGGCGCGACGGCCTGACCGGCAGGGGCGGGTCAGACGGCTCCGGGGTGGGCGGCGGCCAGCGCGTCCGCGTAGCGCCCGCGCGCCTCGGCGCCGCGCTCGGGCGCGACGGGGTCGGCCGTGGCCTCGACGGGGACGTCCCAGGCCGGGGCCTCGGCCCCGCCGGCCAGCGCCCAGGCCGCCTGCCGCGCCGCACCGACCGCGACGTACTCGCCGGGGGCCGGGACGGCGACGGGGGCGCCGAACAGGTCGGGCGCGATGCGCTGCACCGCAGCCGACTTCGCCGCCCCGCCGATGAGCAGCACGCGCTCGACCGGGCAGCCGGCGTCGCGCACGGCGTCGACGGCGTCGGCGAGCCCGAGGAGCATCCCCTCGACGACGGCGCGGGCGAGGTTCTCGGGGGTGGCGTTCGTGCGGGTCAGGCCGTGGAGCGAGCCGGTCGCCTCGGGCAGGTTGGGCGTGCGCTCGCCGTCGAGGAACGGCAGGAGCGTCAGCCCCCCGGCGCCCGGCTCCGCCGCGAGGGCGAGGGCGTCGAGGCCGGCGAGGTCGACGCCGAGCATCGACGCGCCGGAGGTGAGGACGCGCGCCGCGTTGAGCGTGCAGACGAGGGGGAGGAAGGCGTCCTCGGCGTCGGCGAAGGACTGGACGAACCCGCGCGCGTCGGCCGTCGGGCGGTCGTGCCGGGCGAAGGCGGTGCCGCTCGTCCCCAGCGAGACGACGACGTCGCCGCGGCGCAGCCCCAGCCCGAGCGCGGCACCCATGTTGTCGCCGGTGCCCGGGGCCACGACCATCCCGTCACGGGTGCGCCCCACGACCTCGGACGGGCCGGCGACGCGCGGCACCGCGAGGTCGCGGCCGGCGGCGAGCCGGAGCAGGTCGGGCCGGTACTCGCGGGTGGCGGCGGAGAAGTACCCGGTGCCCGAGGCGTCCCCTGCGTCGGTCGTCCACTCCTCGAACCCGCCTGCCGCCGAGAGGATCCGGCCGGTCAGCCAGTCGTGGGGGAGGACGACGCGCGCGGCCCGGGCCATCGCGTCCGGCTCGTGGTCGCGGACCCAGCGCAGCTTGGCGGCGGTGATCGCGGCGAGCGGGACGACCCCGACCGCCTCCGCCCACGCGGCGGCGCCGCCGAGCTCGTCGACGAGGTCGCGGGCGGTGCCGGCCGAGCGGGTGTCGTTCCAGAGCAGCGCCGGCCGCACGACCTCGTCGGCGTCGTCGAGGAGGACCATCCCGTGCTGCTGGCCGCCCACCGCGAGTGCCGACACACCGTCGAGAAGACCGCCGGACGTCGCCTCCTCCCACGCCTGCCACCAGCGGGCGGGGTCGACCTCGGTCGCGTCCGGGTGCGTCCCGCGCCCGATCCGGACGACCTCGCCGGTCTCCGCGTCGCACACGGCGACCTTGCAGGACTGGGTCGAGGTGTCGACCCCGGCGACGAGGGGGCGCTGGGTCATTCGGTCGGACCTTCCACGAGGCGGTTTCTCGGGCGTGCTCACGTGAACGATAATGCGCTCACGTGAGAGCCGAGAGGAGGCACCCCGTGGTCGAGACCGTGCTCGGCGAGCCCGCCGCCGCGGCCCGCCCGCCCGAGCCGCTGCGCGCGTCCGAGGCCGTCCTCGCCGCCGAGGTCGCCCGCCGCCACTACCTCGCCGGCGAGAGCAAGGTCGAGATCGCCGGGGCGATGGGCATCAGCCGCTTCAAGGTGGCCCGGCTGCTCGACGCCGCGCGCGCCACCGGCATCGTCCGCATCGAGATCGTCGAGCCGGGCGGGGTCGACGGCGACCTCTCGGCCCGGCTGCGGCAGGCCTACGGGCTGCGCCGCTGCGTCGTCGTCGACCGGGGTGACGACGCCCCCCGGCTGCGGGACCACGTCGGTGCCGCCGGGGCCGACCTCCTCGTCGACCTCGTCGGACCCGACGACGTCCTCGGCCTGCCGTGGGCGCGCACCGTCAGCGCGATGCTCGAGGCGCGCCCGGCGCTGCCGTGCGTCCCCGTCGTCCAGCTGAGCGGCTCGATGGTCATCCCGGGCGAGACGAGCCCCGTCGACATGGTGCGCGTCGCGGCCGGCCTGACCGGCGGCGAGGCCCACGTCTTCTACGCGCCGCTCATCCTCGACGACGCCGACAGTGCCGCCGCGATGCGCCGGCAGGCCGCCGTGGCCGCCGCGATGGCCGAGGTCGACCGCGTCTCGGTCGCCGTCGTGAGCATCGGCGCCTGGCGCCCCGGCCACTCGACCATCCACGACGCCGTCGACCCGGGCGTGCGCGACGCCGTCGCGGCCACCGGCGCGGTCGGCGAGGCGCTCGGGGTCTTCGTCGACGCCGAGGGGCGCGCCGTGCACCCCGAGCTCGTCGACCGGATGGTGACGATCGACGCCGAGCGGCTGCGGGCCGTCCCGGAGGTCGTCGCGCTCGCGACCGGTGCCGCCAAGGCCGCTGCCGTCCGGGCCTTCCTCCTCGGGGGATGGGTCGGGTCGCTCGTCACCGACCGCTCGCTCGCGACCGTGCTCGTGCGGGCCGCCGGCGCCTGACCCTGGTGGGCCGGGCGCCGGCGGCGTCCGTCATCCGCGGTGCGTCGGCACCGGTGGTCAGCGCGCCGCGACGGCCGCGCGGTGCTCGGCCGCCTGGCGGGCGGAGACGCGACGGTCCGCGGCGTCCACGCTCGCGCGGTCGTCGACGTCGACCCCGGCGCGACGGGCGGCGGCGAGCGCCTCCGGGCTGTGCAGGTCGGGCAGGACGAACCGCTCGGGCCGGATGGTGCGGTCGACCGACGCGTAGCGGCGCTGGTCGGCGGCGAGCCGGTCGGCCGAGGCGGCTGCCGCGGCGCGCACGGTGCTCGTCGCCCGGACCGTCGCGCCGGTCAGGAGGGGGCTGACCGTCGGGGTGTAGCCGCTCGCGTGGCCGGCCTTGTTCGGGTGGTAGCTGTTCTCGATGGGGTTCGACAGCCCGTTGAGCCACTCGGGGCTGTCGCACACCGCGTGCCCGACGAACCGGCTCGTCGGGTTCGCGAACGAGAAGCCGGCCGCCGCGGCGCGCTGGGCCGTGACCGTGTTGATCCGGTCGGCCATCGCGTTGAGGCGGCTCTCCTCGTCCGGCGAGAACCACGTGAGGGCGTTGCAGTCCTCGCCGTTGAAGATCCGCGGGTAGCCGACGACGGTGACCTTCGCGTTCGGCGCCTTGGACCTGATGCCCGAGTAGAGGGTCGCGAGCCGGCCCGGGAGGGTGCCGTCGACGAACGCCTGCGCGCCGTCGATCGCGCCGTTGCAGTCGCTCATCCATCCGGGCTGGGCGCACTCGGTGAGGACGTCCGCGAAGCCGGCGTCGTTGCCCCCGACCGAGATCGAGACGTAGCGGGTCGTCGACGACAGCGCCGACAGCTGGGTGCTCGTGACGTCGGCGACCGTGGCGCCGGAGCACGCGCGGAAGGTGAGGGCGTAACCCCGGGCCGAGGCGATGAGCGAGGGGTAGGCGTAGACCGAGCGCAGGCACGAGGTGCCGTCGGCGATGTAGTCGCGCGTCCCGGTGCCGGAGGAGTAGCTGTCGCCGAGCGCGACGTAGGCCTCGCCGGCCGCGTGGGCCGGGGCGGTGGCGCCGAGGGCGGCGAGGGTGGTCAGGGCGGACACGGCTGCGGTGGTGGCCACGGCACGACGTCGGGACATGGGTCTTCCTCCTGGGTGTGGACGGTGCGGATGCGGTGGTGCGGGGTGGTGCTGGTCGGTGGGGGTTGCTCGGGCGGCGGTGGACCCGGTGACCGGGGCCCGTCCGGGCCGGACGCGCCGCGTAGCATCGCGGGAATGGCCCTCACCGACCTGTCCCGCTGCTCGGCCGCCGCCCGCGACCGCGGCGAGCCGCTCGCCGGGTCCGCGCCCGTCGCCAGCCGGTGGCTGCTCGTCGAGCACCCCGGCCCCTGGGCGAAGCAGCCGCTCGAGACCGCGCCGTTCGCGGGGCGCGTCGGCGAGGAGGTCGAGGCGCTCTGTGCGTCGTTCGGCGGCCGTTCCCTGCTCGTGCGCCGCCCCGGGCGGCGTCCGGCGGACGTCGGCCAGTGGCACTGGTGGGCCGTCGACACGGTGCGCGGCACGTGGGTCCGCGGCACGTGGCGCACGGCGGACGACGTCCTCGCCGCGGCCCGCTCGCTGGGGACCGAGCTGAGCGCCAGCGACACCGACGCCGACCCGATGGTCCTCGTCTGCACCCAGGGCACCCGCGACGCCTGCTGCGCGGTGCGCGGCCGGCCGATCGTCGCGAGCCTCGCCCGCGAGTGGCCCGACGAGGTCTGGGAGTGCACGCACCTCGGCGGGCACCGCTTCGCCGGCACGCTCCTCGCCCTGCCGGAGGGCGCCTGCTACGGCTACCTCGACCCCCGCAGCGCGGCCGAGGTCGTCCGCGGTCACCTCGACGGTCGTGTCGACGGCGCGCACCTGCGGGGTGTCACGCGGTGGGAGCCGGCGGTCCAGGCGGCGCTCGCGCGCGTCGTCACCGACCACGGGCCCGCGGGTCTCGGGGACGCAGTGCCCGGCAGGGTCGACGCCGAGGGGGACGTGACGCGCGTCGAGGTCGAGGGCTCGGGGCCGGTGCCCGAGCGCGTCGTCGTCGAGGTCCGGACCGAGACCGTCACGGACGCCGCGCTCAGCTGCGGCGCCGGCCCGAAACCGGCTGTCGTGCACCGCACCGAGGTCATCGGCGCCTGACGACGCCGCCGGCGCGGCCCGCCCCACGAGGGGACGGGCCGCGCCGCGGGGCGGGTGGTGGTTCAGGAGGTCGCCACCGTCACGCCGTAGTACGACGCCGCGTCGACGACGGGCTGGTAGAAGCTGTAGCTCCCGGCCCCGTAGCCGGCGTTGAAGCCGCAGTCGACCCCCGTCGGCCCGCCGGACGTCATGCCCTGCGCGTAGTTGTTCGTGCCGATGTACGCGCCGCCGGAGTCGCCTCCCTCGGTGCAGACCGAGGCGCGCGCGAGGCCGGTGACCGTCGTCCCGCCGGAGTAGTTGACCGTCACGTTGTAGGCCTGCACCTGGCCGCAGGTCCATCCGGTCGTGTTGCCGGCCTTGCAGATGTCGGTGCCGACGGCGTTCTTGCTCACGCCGTACACCGGGACGTAGCCGGACAGCGCGCCGCGGGTGTCGACGTACGCACGGCCGGTGTCCTCGGCGTCGATGTCCATGAGGCCCATGTCGACGCTCGGGGCACCGGACCGGAAGCGGCTGTTCGTGCCCTTGCCGATGTGGGTGCCGTTGGCGTCGTAGATGTCCGGGAGGCCCTCGACGCAGTGGCCGGCGGTGAGCAGCACGTTGTTGCCGGAGGACGTCGTGCCGGGGAAGCCCAGCGAGCAGTTGGTGCCGGGGACGAGGTCCATGATCCGGCCGGGCACGACGTCGGCCTGCGTGCTCAGCGGGGCGCCGGTCTCGACGACGACACCGTCGACGGCGGCCAGCCGCTCGCGGAGGGCGGCCGGGGCGTCGGCCTCGACGGTCGCGACGACGCGCTGGTTCGCGAGGTCCGGCGTCAGCGAGACGAGGCCGGCGTGGCCCTTCGCCGCGCGCTGGGCCGTGCGCGACAGGGCGTCGAGCTCGCGCTGTCCCTTGCCCTGCCGAGCGGTCAGACCGCGGGCCTCGACGGCCTGCTGGTCGCGGGCGGAGTCGACGACGACGACCATCGTGTCGCCGCGGTAGTAGGCGCCGTCCGTCGCGACGTCGAGGGAGTCGAGGCGGCGCTGCTGCGTGGCCTGGCGGTCGAGCTTGCGCTCGGCCTGGGCCACGCTGATGCCGTCCCGCTGCGCGACGAACCCGGCGACGACGTCGTCGGGGGAGGGCAGGGGGGTGGCGCTCGGGGCGGCCCAGGCGGCGGTGGAGGCGGCGGCCAGGGCGGCGCTCGTGGCGAGCCCGACGGCGAGGACGCGGTGCTTCATCAGGGGTGCTCCTTCGGGGTGGTCGCCGCGTCGGCGGACGCGGCGGCTCGGCCGCCGGGATGTCCGGGGCCGGTGTCCACCCCCTCAGGAGCGCCCGCGGATCGCAAACCGGGGCAGCCCGATTGACCGAAAGTTGACGCGATCCTTCCGCGTGGCGGTGGAACCCCTGACCACCCGCTGGGGTGCCGCGAAGGTTCGGCTGACCTTCGGCCCGCGGGGTGGTGGCGCCGGACGTGCGCTCGCCGCGCCGCGGGTCAGGGCGTGGGCGAGGCGCTGGGGGAGGTGGTGGGCGAGGCGCTCGGGGACGTGGTGGCCGAGGTGGTCGCCGACGGGGCGGGACCGGCTCCGGCGACGGGCGTGGCGGGCACCGTCACGACCTGCGGCACACCGGCCGGCTCGCAGGTGCGGGCCGGGTCCGCGGGGCGGGTGTCGACCCGGTCGCCGTTGACGAGCGAGACGTCGTCGTACGCGGGTCGGCCCTCGATGACGTCCCGGAAGCGGTAGCGCGTCAGCGACGAGAGCCGGCAGTCGGTGCCGAAGGTCAGGACGTCGAACGCCGACGGCTGGCCGACGAGCTCCTCGCCGCCCTCGGCCCCGATGAAGTGGGTGAGCGGGCCGCCGCCGGTGAACGTGCCGGCCTGGATCCGGTTGCCCTCCAGGTCGGTCGAGTGCATGTGGCCGTTGAGGAGCACGCCCGCGTCGAGGCCGGCGACCGCCCACGGCTCGTGGCTGACGACGACGTCGGGGGTGGTGCGCCCGGTGAACGCCGTCCGGAACGCGTCGCGGGCGGGCAGCTGCTTGGCGCGCGAACCGGTGCCGGAGTCGCCGAACCACCGCGGGTCGTTGAACCCGGCGATCGTCACGCCGCCGACCGTGACCTCCTGGTAGTCGTCCCCCGGCGGCTGGAGCAGGATCACGTTGGGGATGCGCTGCATCCGCCGCAGGAGAGCGGTGTCGGTCGCGCTCGTGGCGTCGTGGTTGCCGCGCACGAAGACGTACGGCACCCCGAGCGAGCCGATGCCCCTGAACATTGCGGCGGCCTCGCCCTCGGCGACGGTGCCGAAGTTGACGAGGTCGCCGCTGTCGACGACGAGGTCGATGCTCTCCGTCTCGATGACCGAGCGCATCAGGGCGTACTGGTTGCCGCCGTGGAGGTCGCTGACGAAGAGGATGCGCAGGGCCGGGGCCGACTCCAGGGAGCCCGCGGCGTACTTCTGCTGGAGGGCGGTCGAGAGCGCGAGGAGGTTGCGGACGTACGGCGTCGCCTGGGTGGCGCGGGACTCGACGTCGTCGAAGAGGCCCTGGTTCTGCTGGAAGGTGCCGAGCACCTCGGTCGCGCGCCAGGCCGTCTGCCGGCTCGGCTGGTAGGTCGTGTACATCGACGCGCCGGTGCCGAGGGTGGCGACCGTCCAGGCGACCGCCGCGGCGACGACGAGCGGGCGCGGCGGGCGCCGGCGCCGGATCACCGACCACCCGCCGACGAGGACGAGGACGAGGAGGAGGGCGCCGGCGGCGAAGCGCACGACGACCTCGAGCGCGACGTCGCGGATGGCGCTGTTGAGCTCCTCCGGGCCGGGGCGCAGGGTGGCGAGGCTGACGTTCGGGCGGGCCAGGACCTCCGTGATGGATGCGCGGACCTGCGGCACGGCGCGCACGCCCGGCGCGAGCCCGGAGAAGGAGAACTCGACGTCGCCGAAGGTCGTCTCGGCGACGAGCCGGCCCACGGCGGCCGGGCTCGCGTCGAGGCTGACGGTCGCGCGGTAGCTGCGGGTCTCGGCGGTTGCCGGGAGGAGGGCGGTGGTCGCGAGCCCGGCGGTCGTGCACGCGCCGACGAGCACGACGGTGCCCAGCCCCTGCCGCACCCGGCGGGAGCCGACCCGGTGCCCGGCGCTCCACCAGACCCCGACGGCGGTGACGAGCGGCCAGAGGGCGGTGAGCGTGGCGACGAGGCGCTCGTGGAACCCGAAGAAGGTCGCGTCGAGGCCGACGCCCAGGGAGGCGACGGCGGCGAGGAGCACGGCGGAGGCCGGCCACGCGACGCGGCGCCGCAGGACCTCGGGGCCGTCGCGGCGGGCGGCGAGCGCGGGCCAGAGCGCGAGCAGGACGAAGGACGCCGTGGCCACGGCGGTGTGCGCGGCGGAGGACTCGGTGCGCGAGGGGAGCGGGAGGGCGGCGACGCCGAGGGTGGCCAGGCCGCCGAGGGCGAGGGCGGCGCGGCCGGCGGGGCGGGCGGCGCCGAGGCACCACGCGGTGAGGCAGTGGCCGAGGCCGGTGACGACGAGGGCGGTGGTCATCACCCAGCGGTGGGGGGTCTCGAGCGAGGCGAGGGCGCTGATCGACTCCCGGAGCGGGTCGAAGCCCGGCCCGACGAGCCCGGCGGCCCACGTCCAGCCGCCGACGAGCGCGGCGAGCGTCAGGGCCGCGCTGACGACGGCGGTCCTGAGGTGTCCGGCGGGGCGGGCCATGCGTGGCAGCCTAGGACGGCCGCCTGCACGGGCCCCGCGCCCGGGGGTGGGGTCGGGCCGAGCGGCCGACGGCGCGGCCTCGTCCGTCCGGCCGGGCGGATGGTGTGCTCTCCCCACCTCCTGTCACCGCGGAAGGAATCCCTTGCGCCGGGCAACCGCTGCTTCCACGTGGAAGGTTTCCCTTCCGCTGCGCAAGGAGCCGGCCGCTCGCCCCGCCGATCTCGCCGTGTCGGGTCGATCTCGCCGTGCCGGGGCGGCATGACACGGCGGCGGGGCGAGGGCAGGTCGGCCGGGCGAGATCGGGTCGGCACCGCGCACGATCCCTGCGCGGCGCGATGTTTCCCGTGCGGGTGGCAACCATGTCCGTGCGCGGTGGAAGCGAAACCTTCCGCGACGCACGCAGTGGTTTGCGGGTGAAAGGGAAACCTTGCGCGAGGCACGCAGTGGTTGCGGGGGGAAGGGAAACCTTCCGGGGCGCATGGATCCTGGGAGAGCACACCATCGCCCCCGAGGTCGGTCCCGCACTCCCGGCGCCCCACCCGAGGGCAGCATCCTCCTCCCCGGGGGTGGGACCCCGGGCACGCGCGTCGGTCCGCGCCACGACCCGACCTAGGGTGGATCGCATGACGTCCTCCACCCCGCTGCCCGAGGCGCTGCGGCGCGACTTCGGCGCCGTCCTCTTCGACATGGACGGCACCCTCATCGACTCCATCGCCGCCGTCGAGCGCAGCTGGCTGCGCTGGTGCGAGGAGCACGGCGTCGACCCGCGCCGCCTCGCGGGCTCGCACGGCGTCACCGCGCGCAACCTCATCGCCGGGCTCCTCCCCGAGGACGAGCGCGATGCCGCCCACGACCGCATCGTCGCGCTCGAGGTCGCCGACGTCGACGCGATCGAGGTCCTGCCCGGGGCGCTCGACCTCCTGACCACGCTGCGGGACGCCGGCGTCCCCGCCGCCATCGTCACCTCCTCGAGCGACCCGCTCGCCGAGGCACGCCTCGCCGCCACCGCCCTCCCGCACCCGGAGGTCGTCGTCACCGCCGACCACGTGGAGCGCGGCAAGCCGTTTCCCGACCCGTGGCTGCTCGGCGCCGAGCGCCTCGGGGTCGACCCCGCCGACTGCCTCGTCCTCGAGGACGCGGTCGCCGGCCTGCGCGCCGCCCGCGAGGCCGGCTGCGGCGGGCTCGTCGCCGTGACGACGACGATGACCCGCGCGGAGCTCGACGAGGTCGCCGACCTCGTCGTCGGCTCGATCGCCGACCTGCGGGTCGAGGTCTCCGACGGGCGCGTCCGGCTGCTCGGCGTGACCGGTGTGGACGAGCCCTCCCCGCAGGAGGGCGGCGCCGCCTAGGGTGCATCCCGTGGATGCCGACGTCGTCGTCGTGGGTGCCGGCCTCGCCGGCCTGGTCGCCGCGTGCGAGGTCGCGGACGCCGGGGGGTCCGTCGTGCTGCTCGACCAGGAGTCGGCGGTCAACCTCGGGGGCCAGGCGTGGTGGAGCTTCGGCGGGCTGTTCCTCGTCGACAGCCCCGAGCAGCGCCGGATGGGCATCCGCGACTCCATCGACCTCGCGTGGCAGGACTGGCAGGGCAGCGCCGGCTGGGACCGGCTCACCGCACCCGACGGCTCGCCCGGGCCCGACCACTGGGGCCGCGAGTGGGCGCGCTCCTACGTCGAGTGGGCCGCGGACGGCAAGCGCGAGTGGCTGCGCGAGCAGGGCGTCTCGTTCTTCCCGGTCGTCGGGTGGGCCGAGCGCGGCGACGGCACGAGTGGGGGACACGGCAACTCGGTCCCCCGCTTCCACATCCCGTGGGGCACCGGCACGGGGGTCGTCGCGCCGTTCGAGCGGCGGGTGCGCGAGCACGTCGCGGGCGGGCGCATCGTGTACCGGCCGCGCCACCGCGTCGACGGGCTCGTGACGACCGGAGGCGTCGTCACGGGCGTGCGCGGCTCGGTGCTCGTCGACGACGACGCGCCGCGCGGGGCCGCGAGCAGCCGGGAGGTCGTCGGGCCGTTCGAGTACGGCGCGCAGGCGGTGCTTGTCTCGTCCGGGGGCATCGGCGGCAACCACGACCTCGTCCGCGCCAACTGGCCGCGGCGGCTCGGCGATGCGCCCGGGACGCTCCTGACCGGCGTGCCCGCGTACGTCGACGGCCGGATGATCGGCATCACCGAGGCGGCCGGTGGGGCCGTCGTCAACCGCGACCGGATGTGGCACTACGTCGAGGGCGTCCGCAACTGGGACCCGGTCTGGCCGGGGCACGCCATCCGCATCCTGCCGGGCCCGAGCGCGCTGTGGTTCGACGCCCGCGGCGACCGGCTGCCGAGCCCCTACCTGCCGGGGTTCGACACCCTCGGCACGCTGGACCACCTGCGGCACACCGGGTTCGACCACTCCTGGTTCGTCCTCAACCGCTCGCTCGTCGGCAAGGAGTTCGCCCTGTCGGGGTCCGAGCAGAACCTCGACCTCACCGAGCGGCGCTGGCGAGACGTGCTGCGCCGCCCCGTCACGCCCGTGCCGCCGGCGGTCCAGGCGTTCCTCGACCACGGCGAGGACTGGCTGACCGCCGACACCATCGGCGGGCTCGTCGCCCGGATGAACGAGCTCGAGCCCGACACCCCCATCGACGCGGCCCACCTCGAGCGGCAGGTCGTCGAGCGCGACCGGCAGGTGGAGAACCCGTTCACGAAGGACGCCCAGGTCGCGGCCATCCGGGTCGCCCGGCGCTACCGCGGCGACCGCCTGACCAAGCGCGCCTTCCCGCCGCACCGCATCCTCGACCCCAAGTACGGGCCGCTCGTCGCCGTCCGGCTGCGGGTGCTGTCGCGCAAGACCCTCGGCGGCCTGCACACCGACCTCGCCGGGCGGGTGCTCGACCCCACCGGCCTCCCGGTGCCCGGCCTCTACGCCGCCGGGGAGGTCTCGGGCTTCGGCGGGGGCGGTGTCCACGGCTACCGGGCGCTCGAGGGCACCTTCGTCGGCGGCTGCCTGTTCAGCGGCCGACAGGCCGGCCGCGCCCTCGCCGCCGCGCTCTGACCCCATCGGCCGGCGGTCGGCCGGCGCGCCCCGGCGTCACCCCGCCGTGCGGACGGATGCCCCGAGCGCCCGCAGCGACAGCGTCGCGCAGAGGGTCCAGGTGCCGCAGAGGACGACGAGGAAGCCGGCGCCCACCACCTCCAGAGCCGGCGACCCGGTGGCCCGGCCGAGCTGGTGCGCGCCCAGCGACAGCGTGCCGACGGGGAAGGTGAGCGCCCACCATCCCGGCGTGAACGCGATGCGCGACAGAAAGGCGCGCACCGTGACGACGAGGGCCCACGTGGCCAGCGGCGCCCCGACGGTGAGGGTGACGAGCCCGTACCCGACGGCCACCCGGTGCGCGAGCACGGCGGCCTCGGGGGTGAGCAGCCCCGCCGAGGCCGCCGACAGCGAGACGGCCGCCGCGGTCGACTGGCCGACGATGCCGAGCGGGATCCAGGCCGACGGCGCGACCGCGGGGTCGAGCGGGCTGACCCGCCAGTGGTGGTGGTAGACCACGGCGAAGACGAGCGAGCCGAGGACGAGGGCGACGGCGAAGCATGTCCACGCGAGCAGCACGAGGAGCAGCCGCGGCCCGCCGGCTCCGAGGTGCGGCACGAGGGACGCACCCGTCGTCGCCGACACCATCGGCGGCACGACCGGCAGGCCCCACGCCGGCGACGGCGGACCCGGGTGCCCGCGGACGAGCAGCGCCGCGAAGCCGAGCGCGGTCACGAGCCCGAGGAGCGTCCCGGCCGTCCAGAGGACCGCGTCGACCACGACGGGGTCGACGAGCGAGCCGACTCCGGCGGCGGGGAGCACCGCGAGCGTCGCCGCGCCGACGGCCAGCAGGCCCATCGACACCGTGCCCCACGACGGCAGCGTCGCGAGATCGGTCACCGACGCCCGCAGCGTGCCCGGCCGCCTCGCGCACCGGACCGCGAACGCCGCGGTCAGCCCGACGAGGGCCGTCCAGCCGAGGACGAGGACGACGAGCGCGGCGTCGTGCAGCGGACGGGCACCGCCGGCGTGCGCCTGGAGCAGCGTCGCGAGGATCCCGGTGCCCATCACCGCGGGGTACCAGACGGGTCCGGGCGGCGGGAGGGACCGGGTCGTCGTGACAGGCGTCGTGGCGGGCGGCGTCGCGGCCGTGGCCGGGGTCGCCGGCGCCGGGCTCGTGGACACGTGGGCGGTCATGGTCCGAGCCTCCCCGCCCGGACGGGCCCCGGCCAGCCCCCGCGTCCCTGTCAGGTGACAGGCGTGGCCTGTGACGGGTCCGGGCGCAGCGCAGCAGCCACCAGGGTGACGAGGTCGCGCGCCGGTCCCCGGGCGGGGAGCCGGCCGCCCTGCCACACGGCGGTCAGCGCGCGGCGCAGCGCGAGCCCCGTCGTCGTGACGACGACGAGGTCCCCGGCGTCGACGAGGTGCGCCGCCGAGCGACGGCTGACGAACGCCGGCGGCCGGCCGGCGGCGACGGAGGCGAGCAGGGCGGTCGTCGTGTCGAACACCGCCTCCGGCGGGGGCGGGACGACGCCGGCCTCCTCGAGCGCGGCCTCCCAGACGCGCCGGGTGCCCGAGCCCTCCTCCCGGCTGCTCAGCGCGCGCGTCGCCAGGTCCTCGGCGACGAGGAGCCGGCGGCGGCGGGCCCAGAGGTCGTCGGGCGCGGCGACGAGGACGAGCTCGTCGACGCCCACGCCGCGGTGCCCGAGGCCCTCGAGCGGCACGGGCCCCTCGACGAACCCGAGGTCCGCCGCGCCGGAGCGCACGGCATCGACGACCGCGGCGGAGTTCGTGGCGTGCAGGGTGACGTCGGCGACCGACTCGCGGCGGGCCCGGACGAGGACGCGGGGCAGGACGGTCTCGGCGACGGTGAGGCTCGCGTGGACGCGCAGCTCGCGGGAGCGGTCGCGTCGCAGCGTCGCCAGGGCCTCGTCGAGGTCCTCGGCGCGGGCGAGGAGGTCGGCCGACCACTCGACGACGAGGCGACCGGTCGGGGTCAGCGCCGAGCCGGAGCGCCCCCGCGTCACGAGGTCGAGCCCGACGTCGGCCTCGAGGGCGCGCAGCCGCTCGGACGCCGACTGCTGCGTGATGCCGTGCGCGCGACCGGCGGCCGCGATGCCGCCCAGGCGCGCGATGTCGGCGAGCAGCCGCAGCGAGGCGAGATCGGGTGCCATGCGCCCACCGTACGAGCGGCGGGCCGCCGGGTGCGCCGGGCCCGCCGGGTGCGCCGGGAACGCGTCGCCGCGCCCGGGTCAGCGCTGCGGCTCGAGCAGCACCTTGAGGCTCGTCGGGTCCGAGCGGAGCGTCTCGAGGGCCTCGTGGTAGCCGGCGAGCGGAAACCGATGCGTCACGAGACCCTCGGTCCGCACCCGGCCCGAGCGCAGCAGGGCCAGCGCGCGGTCGAGGCAGTCGACCTGCGCGAACGACCCCTTGACCGTCAGCTGCCGCCGGAAGACGTCGTACGGGCGCAGCGGCACCCGGGCGTCCTCGTCGCACATCCCGTAGACGAACACGGTGCCGTTCGCCGCGGTGAGCGAGGGCAGCATCCCGACGACCGACGCGGCCCCGGTGACGTCGACCGTCACGTCGAACCCGTCGGGCTGCAGCCGGGCCAGCGTCCGCGAGGTCTCGTCGGCGTCCCGGGTCACCCGCACGACCCGGTCGACGCCGTACGCGTCGGCGAGCTCGAGCTTGAACGGCGTCGGCGCGGCGACCGTCACGCGCCCGGCCCCGCCGTGCAGGAGCAGCTGCGAGAGCAGCAGCCCGGTCGTGCCGGCCCCGACGACGAGCACGTCGGCCCCGGGCCGCAGCCCGAGGACGTCCATCCCGTGCACCGCGCAGGCCAGCGGCTCGGCGAGGACGGCGAGCTCGGGGTCGAGGTCGTCGGCCGGGTAGACCTTGTGCGCCGGGCTGAGCAGCGACTCGGCGAACCCGCCGGGCGCGTTGACGCCGAGCGAGTGGAAGTGCTCGCAGAACAGGTGGTTGCCGCGCGAGCACTCCCGGCACCGGCCGCAGGACGACGCGTTGTCGACCGCGACCCGCTGCCCGGGACGCACGTGCGTCACGCCGTCCCCGACCGAGCGCACCGTGCCGGTGGCCTCGTGCCCCGGCGTCAGCGGGAAGCCGGCGAAGAACCCGCCCTCGTGCAGGTGCAGGTCGGTGCCGCACAGCCCGGCGAGGTCGACGTCGACGACGACCTCGCCCGGGCCGGCCACCGGCCGGGGGACCGAGCGCACCTCGAGCTCGCGCGGGGCGTCGTAGACGACGGCCCGCATCATCGAGCCGTCGGAGGAGGGATCGGAGGAGGGATCGGCGGAGGGGGCGGCGGAGGAGGCGTCGGGGCGCACGGCGTCGGGCACGCCCACCTTCCTACCGGTCCGGCGCGATCGGCGACAGGGCCCGACCACGGCTCGTAGACTCCGCGGGTGCCGACGACGCCGCCCCGACCGCGGGCCGACGGCCGGGCGGGGGGCGCGTGAACGTCGTCCTCACCGGCCTTGGCCGGGTGCTCGGCCTCCAGCTGGTCCTGCGCCTCACCGCCGGGATGCCGCGCGCCGCGGCCCGGGCGCTGCTCGCCGCGACGGTCGTCGTCGTCAACGGCGCGCCGATGCTCGCGGTGGCGACCGGCGCCATCGGCTACGGCGACGTGTGGCTCTGGCTGGCGCTCGAGGTCGTGACGATCTACGTCTGGACGCTCGCCCGCGCGCTGCTCTCGCGCGACGCGGACGGCCGCAGCCGCGCCCGCTCCTTCGGCACGCTGTTCTTCGCGGTGCACTACGGCGGCTTCGCCCTCGTACCCTTCCTCGTCGGGCTCGCCACCGTGCTGCCCGTCGCGCCGCTGCGCAGCCCGTGGCTGACGGTTCTCGTCCTCGGCGGGCTCGGGTTCGTCGCGGCCGGCTGGGCCGGCGCCGGGCGGCTGCGCGAGCGCCGCCCCCTCGGCATCGGGGACTTCGTGCGGGCCTACGCCCGGATGGCCCTCGCCTACGCTGCGCTCTTCGTGCCGCTCGTCGCTCAGGGGGTCGGCAGCAACGACGACGTCACCCGGCTGACCGCCGGCCAGGAGCGCGGCCTCGCCCTGGTCGTCCTCACCGTCAAGCTCGTCCTCGAGCTCCTCCTCGTCCTCGCCGTCGAGCGTCGCGACGGGCGCCTGTTCCTCCTCGGCCGCCCGGTCGTCGTCACGGTGCGGAGGGCCTCGTGAGCGCCGTCGTGCCCGTCGTGCCGCTGCACCGCGAGCCCGACTTCCGCCGGTTCTGGCTGGCCCGGCAGGTCTCGACCGCCGGCACGCTCGTCACGGCGGTCGCCCTGCCGGTGCTCGTCTACCGGCTGAGCGGCAGCCCCGCGCTCACCGCCCTCGTCACCCTCGTCGAGGGCCTGCCCTACCTCCTCCTCGGCCTCGTCTCCGGGGCCATCTCCGACCGCCTCGACCGCCGCCGCGTCATGGTCGCGGCCGACGTCGCGAGCGCGCTGGCCATCGGGTCGGTGCCGCTCGCCCACGAGCTCGGTCTCCTCACCGTCGGCCACGCGCTCGTCGCCGGGTTTATCACCCAGGCCTGCTTCGTCTTCTTCGACGGCGCCGCGTTCGGGGCGCTGCCGGCCATCGTCGGCCGCGAGCGCCTCGGCCCGGCGAACGCCGCGATCTGGGGGTTCGGCTCGCTCCTCGACCTCGGGATGCCGATGCTCGCCGGCGTCCTCCTCGCCGCCCTGCACCCGGCGCTGCTCCTCGGCGTCGACGCGCTGAGCTTCCTCGCCTCGGCCGCGGCCGTCGTCGGCATCGCCGCCCGGCTCTCGGGTGCCCGCGACCTGCCGCCGATCAGCCCCCGCGCCGTCGCCGACGAGGTGCGGGTCGGGCTGCGCTTCCTCCTCGACCACCCCGGGGTCCGCTCGCAGACGGTCATCGGCTTCCTCCAGTCGCTGTCGGGGGCCGGCTTCATGGCGCTGTCGGTGCCCTACGCCGACCGACTGCTCGGCGTGGGCACGAGCGGCTGGCGCTTCGGGGCCGTGTTCGCGGCGTGGGGCATCGGGGGCATCGTCGCCGCGACGCTCACCCCACGGCTGCACCGGCGGTTCTCGATGCCGCGCGCCACGCTGCTCGCCCTGCTGGTGTCGGCGGCGGCCGGGCTCGTCGTCGCGACGACGTCGTCGTTCGTCGTCGCGGTCGTCGCGATGGTCGGCTGGGGCATCGCCTACCAGGCGGTCGTCCTCACCTCGATCACCTACCGCCAGCAGGCGACCCCCGAGCACCTCCTCGGCCGGGTCAACACGACCGGCCGGATGCTCTCGTTCGGTGTCGGCTGGACGAGCGGTGCGCTGGGGGCGAGCGCGGTGGCCGGTGTCCTCGGCACGCGCGGGGCGATGGTCGCCATCGTCTCGGTCGGGGTCCTGGCCGCGGTCTACGGATGGTTGTCGCCGCTGCGCACCCTGCGTGAGACCCCGGTGCCCGCGTGAGCGGCGCTGCGGCGCAGGCCGCCCCGTCGGCCGGGTGGACCCGGTGGGGGCTGCTCGGCGCCTTCGCGCTGCTCGTCGCGACGACCCAGGTGCTGTGGCTGACCTTCGCGCCGGTCACCGTGGAGTCGGCCCGGGCGCTCGGCGTCTCGGAGGGACTGGTCGGCGACCTGGCCGTCGTCAATCCGCTGCTCTTCGTCGTGCTCGCCCTCCCCGCAGGGCGGTTCGTCGACCGCTCGCTCCACCCCACCCTCACCGCGGGGGCGCTCCTCACGGCGGCCGGTGCGCTGGTCCGGCTCGTCGACCCCGGGTCCTACGGGTGGCAGCTGGCCGGGCAGCTGCTCGCGTCGGTGGCCCAGCCGCTCGTCCTCACGGCCACGACGACGCTCGCGGCCCGGGCCTTCGCGGCGCACCAGCGCACGACGGCCATCTCCGTCGGGTCGGCGGCGCAGTTCGTCGGGGTGCTGGTCGGCGCGCTCGGCGGGGCGCCGCTCGTCGCGGCCGGCGGGCTGCCGCTGCTGCTGCGAGCGCACGCCGGCCTCGCCGTCGTCGCGGCGCTCGCCGTCCTCGGGATGCTGCGCGTCGCCACGCTCGCCCCGGTCGGCGCGCGCGACAGCCACGGCCTGGCCTGGCTGCGCCACGAGCCGCTGCTCTGGCGGCTGGCCGGCCTGCTGCTCGTCGGGGTCGGCGTCTTCAACGCGCTCGCGACCTGGCTCGACCCGGTGATGACGGGTCTCGGGCGCCCGGGCAGCGGCGGGCCGCTCATCGCCGTGACGACGGTGGCCGGCGTGCTCGGGGCGGCGCTGCTCCCCGGCCCGGTGGCGGCCCGGCGGCGTCGCCGGGCGTTCCTCGTCGGCGCGACCGCTTGCACGGCAACGGTGTTCGCGCTGCTCGTCGTGACCAACGCCCCGGTGGTGGCCGGCGTCCTGCTCGCGGTGCTCGGGTTCGTCCTGCTCGCCGGGCTGCCCGTGGCGCTCGAGTGGTCCGAGGCGCACGTCGGCGTCGCCCGCTCGGGCACCGCCACCGCCGTCCTGCTGTTGGCCGGCAACCTGGGCGGGGTGCTGCTCGTGCTGCTGGTCCAGCCGTTCGTCGGGGTGCCCCGGGTCGCGCTCGCCGTCATCGCGCTGGCGGCGCTCCCCGGGGCGGCGCTGGCGCTCTCGTTGCCGCGCCGCGAGGAGGCGGCCTGAGCGAGCGGCCCGGGGCTGGTGTCAGAGGTACTGGCCCGTGCCCTCGGCGTGGCCCTCGCCCGGGGCGGACGGCATCCCGGGCATGCCGCCCGGGCCCTGGGGGCCGTGGCCGCGACCGGGCTGCATCCCCGGCGGCAGTGCCCGCATCTGCTGCAGCTGTGCCTGGGCGGCCATCTGCTGGGCGACGAGCGCGGTCTGGATGCCGTGGAAGAGGCCCTCGAGCCAGCCGACGAGCTGGGCCTGGGCGATGCGCAGCTCGGCGTCGGAGGGCTGGTCGTCCTTGAACGGCAGGGCGATCCGCTCCAGCTCGGCGACGAGCTCGGGGGCGAGGCCGTCCTTGAGCTCGGCGATCGAGCGGTCATGGATCTCGGCGAGGCGGGCGCGGCCGCGGTCGTCGAGCGGGCTGCTGCGTACCTCCTCGAGGAGCTGCTTGACCATCGACCCGATGCGCATCACCTTGGCCGGCTGCTCGACGAGGTCGGCCGGGTTGCGCGGGCCGTCGTCGGCGGTGCTGGCGTCGTCGTCCTGCGGGGTGCGGTCGGCGACACCCATCCCGTCGGGCGTGACGACGACGACGCGGTCGGGGTCGCCGACGACGGTGGCGGGCACCTGGCGGCGGTCGTCGTCGGACTGGTCGCTGCGGGGCTGGTCGGTCATGACCCCATCCTGCCCCGGACGGCTCGCTTCCCGTCCGCGAAGGGTACGGTCACCCGACGGCCGTTGACATCGACTTTCGATATGCATATCGTCTGTCGATAACAGATCGACAGTCGATGTGAAGGAGCCCGCCATGGCCGGTCGTCCCAGCCTCTCGTCGAACCTCTGGCGGTTCGACCGGTCGGACCGATGGGGCCTGACGGCCCTGCTCGTCCTCGTGACGGCCGCCGCTGCGCTCGCCGGCGTCGTCGGACCGGTGCTCGACTGGGTCGCGGGCGAGCCGCTGGCCGTCGGCACCGTCGGCCCGGTCGTCGTGCCGACCCTCGATGCCGTGGGGACGCGGTACGGCGACGGCGAGTACGACGTGCTGCTCACGGGTGCCGGGGTCGGGCAGCGCCTGCTCGACCTGCTGCCCGGGGTCGCGCTCACCGTGCTCGTCGCGGTCGGCTGCCTCCTCGTCCAGCGGCTGATGCGGGGGGTGGCCGCCGGTGACGCCTTCGACCCGAGGAACGTCTCCCGGCTGCGGGGCCTCGCCCTCCTGCTCGCGCTCGGGGTGCCGGTCGTGTGGTTCGCCCGGGTGACCACCGACCTCGCGCTGCTCTCGGGTGCGGACCTCGGCACCGGCGGACCGGGGGCGCTCGTCGAGGTCCCCTGGCTGCCGATGCTCGGCGGCATGGTGCTCGCCCTCGTCGCAGAGGCGTTCCGGGTGGGCACGCAGCTGCGTGACGACGTCGAGGGCCTCGTCTGATGCCGGTCGAGGAACCGCACCGCGTCGTCTGCCACCTCGACCGGCTGCTCGAGGAGCGGGGGATGACCCTCGCCGCGCTCGCCGAGGCCGTCGGCGTGACCGTCGTCAACCTCTCGGTCCTCAAGAACGACCGCGCCAAGGCCATCCGGTTCAGCACGCTGACCGCCGTCTGCGACGTCCTGGGCTGCCAGCCCGGTGACGTGCTCTCGGTCGAGCCGGCCTGACGGCGCGCCTCAGCCCACCGGGGCCGCCGTGACCACGACGTTGTCGCGGTGGGCCCGCAGCTCGGGGAGGTACTCGCCGCCGCAGGTGATGAGCACGAGCCGTGGGGCGCCGTCCCGAGCGAAGATCTCGTCGACGGGAAGGGCCTTCTTGCGCACCGACTCCCGGCCGGTGACCTCGTAGGTGTGCTCCACGCCGTCGGCGTCGGTGACCTCGACGCGCATCCCCTCCCGAGCCCCGGCGAGCGGGGCGAGCGCGCCCGGCCCGTCCTCGCGGGTGGCGACGTGGCCGGCGATGACGGTGTGGCCCTCGGGCGTCGCGGGCGCGGCGCCGTAGCGGTACCAGCCGACGCTCGTCGGGGCCGCGGGGATGACCATGGCGCCGTCGTCCTGGACCCCGACCGGCCGGACGTCGGCCGCCACCCCGAGGTCGGGGATGCGCAACCGGACCGGCGGGGCGGCGCGGTCGCCGGAGCGCGCCGACTCCAGGTCGGCGGCGCGGGCGGTGGCCCGCAGCGACGGGGTGGGGGCGGGGCCGGTGGTGGGGGAGGTCGCGGGCGAGGCCGACGGGCTCGTCGCGGGTCGCAGCGCGGCGAGGCCGTCCCCCTCGACGTCGGCCGGCGCGGTGACGACGCGGACGGCGAGGGTGACGACACAGGCGAGCGCGACCAGTGCGGCGAGCACGGCGCCGAGGCGCCAGCCGCGGCCGGAGGGCGAGCCGGACATCGACGACTCCTGGGTCGGGGGTGGTCACGGACGGGCGGGCGGCGCCGGGTGCGGCGCCGCCCGCCGTGGGGTCGACCGTGCGGTCAGACGCGGCTGCGACGCGCGCGCAGACCCATCCCGACCGCGGCGAGGGTGGCGAGACCGGCGGCGCCGAGCAGCAGCGCCGGGGTGCTGTCGGCCGGCAGCTCGGCGGTGCCCGACGGGACGCCGGACGGCGAGGAGTGCAGGCCGCCGATCGTCTGCACGGCGAGGGCGAGGTTGTCGTCCTCGGCCGAGCCCCAGGCGTAGACGATGGTCGAGGTGCCCTCGGCCACGTCGACGTCCGCCGGGCCGATGACCGGGTCGGTCGTGCCCGCGAGGGCGACGGCCGCCGAGACGGTGCCGGCCGGGAGGTCGGCGCTGTCCTCGTTCGGGTTGGTCAGGCCGCTGAACACGGCCTCGCCACCGGCGAGCACGTCGACGGCCGGGGCGGCGGCGGTGTGCCGCACGACGAGACGGCCCTGGCCCGCGGCGACGGGGTCGACGTCGTTGACGAAGGGGGTCAGGGTCGGGTTGCCGTCGGCGTCGAGGTGGGCGACGACGCTGATGTTGGCGCCGGCGGGGACCTCGACGTCCGTGGCCTCGATGGCCGGGTCGCCGATCGGGTCGTCGCCGGCGGGGAAGACCGCGAGGTTGTAGGTGCCGGCGGGGAGCTTCACCGGGTCGGTGACCGTGCCCGGCTCGAAGTCCTCGAGGAGGGCCTCGTCGGCGCTGTACGTCGTGTCGGCGCTGCCGTACACGTCGACCGTGAGGTCGGGAACCCCGTGCACGACGACGACGCTGGCGTCGTCCGCGGCGTGGGCCGGGGTCGTGAGGGCGAGGGGGAGCGCGGCGACCGCGACGACGGCGGTGGCGGCGAGGGCTCGTCGCATGACGTTCCTTCCGGAGAGGGGTAGTGACACCCCCTCTTCCACCGACACCCCGTCGACGGATGCACCTCGTCGAGAGTTCGTCGAACCCGCCCGGTCACCGAGCCCCCCGGCCGCCACCCGAGTCACGTGCGTATCGGGTCACCCGATACGACCGCGCTGTACCCGAGAACGGTTGTCGGGTGGAGCGCAGCGGTATCGGGTCACCCGATACGCGTGGGGTCAGGCGGCGGCGGGGGAGGGCGTCGCGGGCGGGGTGGCGGCCGGCGGGGCCGGGGTGGCCCGGCGCAGGAGCGGCTGCCCGAACACCGCGAGCAGGGCCGCGAGGACGCCCGCGATGACCGTGACGGCGAAGGCGCCGGTGTGGCCGTGGACGTCGGCGACCCGCCCCGCGACGGCGGACCCGATCGCGTAGCCGAGCCCGGTCGTCGACGCGAGCAGGGTCATCGCCGCCCCGATGCGGGCGGGCGGCACGGCGCGCTCGCCGAGCATGAAGACGCTGATCATGTACGGCGCGATGACGAAGCCGAGGACGAGGACGACGAGGAAGAGCCGCGGCACCGAGTCGGTGAGGAGCAGCGGCGCGCTGAGCACCGCGAGGCCGGTCGCCGCGACGAGCACGCGCGAGGGGACGGTGAAGCGCGCCGGGAGGCCGGCGACCGCGAGCCCGGCGATGACCGACCCGACGCCGAGCGTCGCGTGGACCAGGCCGGCGAGCCCCGGCTGGCCGGCGATTGTCGTCAGCACCGTCGTGCCGGTCTGCACCGACCCGAAGACGACCCCGATGAGCAGCTGCGCGAGCAGGAGCACGACGAACGTCGCGGTGACGAGGCGGCCTGCGAGGCCGGCCGCGGGCCGGTGCGCGTGGGTCAGGGCGGCGGTGGGGTGCACCGCGAACGCCGTGCCGAAGCCGAGGAGCAGCAGCGCCGCGACGACGAGCGCCACCGACGGGCTGGCGAGCACCGCGAGGACGCCGATGAGCGCCGGGCCCATGACGAAGGACGCCTCGTCGGCGGCGCCCTCGTACGAGAAGGCGGTCTCCATGAGCCGCGGCTGCTGCGCGCCCTGGTGCCGGGTGAGGGGGCGCCACCGGACGCGGGCCAGCGGCCCCACCTGCGGCATGAGCAGCCCGGCGAGCGCGGCCGACGCGACGACGAACCCGGGGACGGCGCCGCCGTGGGCGAGGGCCACGAGGAGCAGCAGCCCGGCGCCGCCGGCGAGGGACTGGACGAGCACGACGGGACGCTGGCCGATCCGGTCGGCGAGCGAGCCGGCGACCGGGGCGCCGACGGCGTTGGCCACGGCGAGCCCGCCGGCCGCGGCGCCGCCGAGGCCGTAGGAGCCGGTCGTCCCCGAGACGAGGAGGAGGGTGCCCATCTGGCTCATCGCGAGGGGCAGGCGCCCGACGAACGCGACGAGGACGTAGAGGGGGCCGGCGAGCGAGAACAGGCGCCGGTAGCTGGCGATGGGTGACACGGGGGTTCTGCCTTCGAGGGATCCTGCGCCCGGGTAGGGCGGAGCGGGTGTGCGCCGAACCCGCCTCCAACGGCGCACGAGGACCCTGTGCAACGCACGATTCTACCGCCTCGCGCACGATGCCCCCGCCCGCCGCCGGAGAGGCGCGGGCGGGGGCGTCCCCCTGCCAGGGGTGTGTGGCTCAGGTCGCCCGGCGGGTGACCTGGGGAGCCCGGCGGATGCCGGCCGCGGCGAGCAGGGCCGCGAGGACGGGGACGAGCAGCCCGACCGTCGCGAGGTCCGCCCACGGGATGACGAGCACGCTCTGGCCGTCGCGCGAGGCCTGGGTCAGCGGGTCCCAGCCGACCGCCGTCAGCGGTCGGGCGATGGCGATGCCCGGCACGAGCCCGACCGCGACCCCGAGGGCGCAGCCGACCGCGGCGAGGACGAAGGCCTCGGCCGCCGCCATGACCCGCCGGGTGCCGCGCGTCGCGCCGAGGGCGGCGAGCGTCGCCTGGTCGGTCTGCTGCTCGGCCAGCGTCAGCGCCGTCGACGTGAGGACGACGACGAGGATGAGCAGGCCGAAGACCGCGAGGAGGATGGCGACGACCATCCGGTCCTCGCGCTGGAAGCCGTCCTCGCGCTGGACGCCGACCTCGTCGCCGAGGCGCTCGGCCAGCCGGTCGACGGTCGCGTCGGGCACGGCGCTGCCGTCGGCCTCGCGCACGGTCCACGACGGCGTCGTCGTGTCCCAGCCGCGCGTGAGCGGGGTGCCGGCGGCGACGGCCATCGACGCCCCGAGCAGCCGCCCCGCCGACTCCTTGGTCAGCGGCAGGCGCACGGCCGGGACCTGCGCGTCGGAGGTGACCGTGGCCCGCGGCGCCTGCACCGTCTCGGCCTGGGGGTCGACGCGGTAGGTGCCCTGCGCGACCCGGACCGTGCCACCGGACCCGCCGAGGAGGACGACGGCGCCGTCCCGGACCTGTGCGGCCGCGGCGCCGGTCACCCCCGTGCGGCGCACGAGCTCGTCGGCCGGGAGGGTGAGGACGGTGCCCGAGCCGTTGGCCAGCGAGCCGGCCACGGAGCACTGCGGGCCCTTCGCCGAGTCGGTGAGGTAGCCGAGGGTGTCGGTCACCTCGCACCCGGCCGGCACGACGCTGACGAAGCGGGCGTCGTAGGGCTCGGTCGTCGGGACCTCCTGCATCTGCTGGGTGTCGCCGACGAAGACGGGGTTGGCCGCGACCACGGCGCCGGGTGCGGCCGACCGGATCGCGTCTGCCGTCAGGGGGGTCTCGCTGTAGGCGCTGACGACGACCTCGCCGGGGATGGTCGTCGGCAGGTACTCCATCCGTCGCTGCTCGGTGTCGCTCTCGAGCCCGGTGAGGCCGAAGGTCAGGCCGGCGACGACCGCGAGGACGGCGGCGACGGACGGCGCGCTGCGGGCGCGGTGCCGGGCGAGGTCGCGCGCGGCCATCCGCAGCGACGTCGGCAGGTGCGTGCCGAGCCGGCCGACGCCCGCGAGGACGACGGGCACGAGCAGCAGCGAGCCGACGATGAGGACGAACGCGCCGACGACGACGAGCGTCTCGCCCGACCCGGCGAACAGGTTGCCCGTGACCCCGGAGAGGTCGACGACGCCGGTGCCGCCGAGGGTCAGCACCCCGCCGACGAGCGCGAGGACGACTCCGAGGCCGAGGACGACGAGGCTGGGGCGCGGCGAGACGCTCTGCCCGCGCATCACGCCGACGATGTCGAGCCGGCCGAGCCGGCGGGCCGGCACCAGCGCGGCGACGAAGGTCGAGGCGACCGCGCAGGCCGCGACGCCGGCGAGCATCCCCCAGCGGACGTCGAACGGGCCGCCGAACGGCGGGTAGGCCTGGTCCGCGGTCGCGGCCCGCACGAGCCAGGCCCCGCCGACGCCCAGACCGACCCCGGCCACGGCGCTGACCGCCCCGAGGACGAGGGCCTGCGCGAGGACCGTCCGGCGCAGCACCGGCGTGTGGGCGCCGTTGCTCGCGGCGAGGGCGAGGGTCCGGCGCTGGCGGGTCGCGCTCACCGCGAACGCCGGTCCGACGAGCAGGGTCGTCGAGACGAGCAGCATGACGGCGGCGAGACCGACCAGGAGACCCATCCGTTGGGTCTCGTCGCCGGCCTGCGCCTGCAGCTCGGCGGGGTAGGCGCTCTCGGCCGGCGGGTGGAGCAGCGCGTCGGCGGAGGTGACGCGGAAGCCGTACTCACCGAGGGTGCGCACCTCCGGCCAGGTGACGGGGTCCGTGCCGAGGACGATCCAGCCGCCGTTGCCGACGGCGGCCGCCGGCACGAGCGGCGCGGCGGTGACGAGGGCGGGCTGCGAGTAGAGGTCCTGGGCCCGGGCGACGCCGACGACCGTGACCGTCCGCGTCGTGCCCTCGACCGTCACCTCGAACGAGCCCTGCTGCGGCACACCGCGGCTGATGGCCACCGGGGTGACGAGGACCTCGGCCGGGGTGGCCGGGTCGGACGACGGCGCGGCCGGCCAGCGGCCGGACACGAGCTCGAGCTTCTCGCCGAGCCCGACCGCGCCGTCGAGCGAGAGCCCGTCGAGGGAGAGGCGGCGCTCGCCGAGGGTGGTGCGGGCCGACCACCGCTCGAACGGGGTGACGGGGGCGTCGACCAGGCGCGACACGGCGTCGGCGTTCGCGAAGGTCGAGGCCTCCCGGTCGAAGCCGGGGACGGGCCGGGCGTCCTGGTCGACCGACGAGAAGCCGGCGCCGGGGTCGGGCAGCTGGACGGTGCGGCTGACGTCGGGCCACTCGAGGAGGGCCTGCCCGGTGCCGACCGTCTGCGGGATGCGCTCGGCGCCGCTGACGTCGGAGGTGTAGGCCAGCGTGACGACGGCCGAGAGGAGCAGCGTCGGCAGGAGCACCATGACGACGACGAGCGCGCTGCGACCGCGGTGCCGGCGGACGTCGCGGCGGGCCATCCGCAGGGCGACGGCCCACGACGAGTGCCACTGGGCGAGGCGGCCGGGGTCGCCGGGCTCCGGCGCGGGCGAGCCGGACCCGTCGGTGTCCGGGCGTGAGGGGGCGAGCGTGCTCATCGCGCGCTGCCGCCGGTCAGCAGGTCCTCGGCGACGTCGGCGCCGCCCGTGGAGTCGACGACACGGCCGTCCCGGAGGAAGACGACACGGTCGGCCCAGGCGGCGTGCCGCGCCTCGTGGGTGACGAGCAGCCCGGCGACGCCGTCGTCGCAGCGCTCGCGCAGGACCCGCAGCACGTCCTCGCCGGTGTGGCTGTCGAGGGCGCCGGTCGGCTCGTCGGCGAGGACGAAGCGACGGCTGCCGACGAGGGCCCGGGCGATGGCGACGCGCTGCTGCTGGCCGCCGGACATCTGGTCCGGGTAGCGGTCCGAGAGCGCCATGAGGTCCATGAGGTCGAGGGTCCGGCGGGCCTGCCGGCGCGCCTGGCGGGCGCGGACGCCGTCGAGCTCGAGCGGCAGCGCGACGTTCTCGGCGGCCGTGAGGCTCGGGATGAGGTTGTAGTCCTGGAAGACGAAGCCCATCCGACGCCGGCGCAGCCGCGCGAGGTCGCGGGGGGCGAGGCCCCCGATCTCCTCGCCGCCGATGCTCACGGTGCCCGACGTCGGGCGGTCCAGGCCGCCGGCCACGTTGAGCAGCGTCGACTTGCCCGAGCCGCTCGGGCCCATGACGGCGACGAGCTCGCCGGCGTGGATGTCGAGCGAGACGTGGTCGAGCGCGACGACGCGCGTCTCGGCCTCGCCGTGGACGCGGGTGACGTCGGAGATGACGACGTGCGGTGCGGTCATGCGTGGGTCCCCTCCCGGTGGGCCGGCACCTCGCCGGCGGAGTCGTGGCCGGCGCGGCGGGGGCCGGCCGGGGTCCTGCGGGCGTGCCGGGCGAGGGCGGACTCGACGTGGTCGAGCCAGCGCACCTCCGCCTCGGCCGCGAAGACGAGGTGCTCGAGGACGAGCAGCCAGGCGAGACCCTGCTCGCCGCCCTCGGCGGCGCCCTCCCGGACGCCCTCGCCCGACCCCTCCGCCCGGTCGAGGGCGTCCCGCTTGAGGCGGGTCAGGTCGCGCAGGTGGCGCAGGGTCGCGGTGCGCTGGCCCTGGACGACCGCCGCGACGTCGACCCCGGGGGCGGTGACGGCGAGGGCTAGCTTGATGGTCAGCTCGTCCCGCGGGGTGCTCGTGCGGTCGACCGGGGTGGTCCACCAGGCGTCGAGCTCGGCGCGGCCGGCGGCCGTCAGCCGGTAGCTGATCCGGCCCTCGGCGTCGGCCTCGCCGGCCTGCTCGACGAGGCCGTCGCGCACGAGCCGCTCGATCGTCGTGTAGACCTGCCCGACGTTGAGCGGCCAGGTGCCGCCGGTGCGCTCCTCGAAGTCGCTGCGCAGCCGGGCGCCGTAGGAGTCGCCCTCGGCGAGCAGGGCCATGAGTCCGAGCCGGACCGACATCCGACGCCTCCCTCGTGCTGGTGATACCGGGTATTACCGGATGATGCGGATATATATACCGGGTATCATGGGCGTCGTCAAGCGGATGCGGAGAGCTCGCGGTGACCGTCCGGCGCCGGGCCCGACCTCTGGGCGACCACCACCCGACCCGGCAGTGGCGCGCGCGCCGCGCGTCCCCGAGGATGGCCGGGCCGTCCGACCCCCGGGCGGCGGGGGCAACCCGCCGATGACGTCAGGAGACCCGATGCTCGTCCCGATGACCGTGACCGACTTCATCGACCGCGCGAGGACGGTCTACGCCGACCGGGTCGGTGTCGTCGACGAGCCGAGCCAGGTCGCGGACCCGCTGCCGGACCTCACGTACGGGGAGGTCGCGGCGCTCGCCCGCCGCCAGGCGGCGCGGCTCGACGAGCTGGGCATCGAGGTCGGCGAGCGGGTGGCGATCGTGTCGCACAACGCCGCCCGGATGCTCGTCTCGTTCTTCGGGGTGTGCGGCTCGGGGCGCGTCCTCGTGCCCGTCAACTTCCGGCTGCGCCCCGACGAGGTGCGGTACATCGTCGAGCACTCCGGGGCCCGGGTGCTCCTCGTCGACCCCGAGGTCGACGCCTCGCTCGCGTCGGTCACGGCCGAGCACCGCATCGTCCTCGGCGACGACGACGCGCTCTTCGCGCCGGAGGGCGTCGAGCCGCGGCCGTGGGAGCCGGACGAGAACGCGACGGCGACCATCAACTACACCTCGGGGACGACCGCCCGGCCCAAGGGCGTGCAGATCACCCACCGCAACATCTGGACCAACGCGCTGACCTTCGGCCTGCACGCCGGCGTGTCGGACCGCGACGTCTACCTCCACACGCTGCCGATGTTCCACGCCAACGGCTGGGGGATGCCGTTCGTCGCGACCGGCCTCGGGGTGAAGCAGGTCGTCCTGCGCAAGGTCGACGGCGCCGAGATCCTCCGCCGGGTGCGCGACCACGGCGTCACCTACCTCTGTGCCGCGCCGGCCGTCGTCAACGCGGTGCTCGAGGCGGCCCAGTCGTGGGAGGGCGAGGTGCCGGGGCGCGACCGCGTGCGCATCATCGTCGCCGGCGCGCCGCCGCCCACGAAGACCGTCGCGCGGGTCGAGCGCGAGCTCGGGTGGGAGTTCATCCAGATCTACGGGCTGACCGAGACCTCGCCGCTCCTGACCATCAACCGGCGCCGGGCCGAGTGGGACGACCTCTCGGTCGAGGAGCGCGCCGAGCGGCTCGTCCGGGCCGGCGCGCCGGCGCTCGGGGTGACCCTCACGCTCTCGCCGGACCACGAGGTGCTCGCCCGCTCCAACGTCGTCCTCGAGGGGTACTGGGAGCAGCCGGAGGAGTCGGCGCGGGCGCTCGAGGACGGCTGGTTCCACACCGGCGACGGCGGCACCATCGGCGACGACGGCTACCTGACGATCTCGGACCGCAAGAAGGACGTCATCATCACCGGCGGCGAGAACGTCAGCTCGATCGAGGTCGAGGACGTCATCTTCAGCCACCCCGCCGTCACCGAGGTCGCCGTCATCGGGGTGCCCGACGAGAAGTGGGGCGAGACCATCAAGGCGCTCGTCGTGCTCGCGCCGGGGGAGTCGGTGACCGAGGGCGAGCTCATCGCCTGGTGCAAGGAGAAGGCCGCGGGCTACAAGGCGCCGACGTCGGTCGAGTTCCGCGACGAGCTCGCCCGCACGGCCACCGGCAAGCTGCAGAAGTTCAAGCTGCGCGCGCCCTACTGGGAGGGCCGCGACCGCCAGGTCAACTGACCCCGGGCCCCTCCGCCTCCTCCGCGCGACCTGCGCGGATCCGCGTGCGACCGCACCCGGACCCGCGCAGGTCGCCGGGAGAAGAGCGTCGCGGGGGCCGGAGACTGCCCGACGGGGTCAGCCGGCGAGGAGCGTGGCGCCGAGGGCGAGCGCGCCCGGCAGGGCCTGGACGAGCAGGATGCGCCGGCTCGCCGTCGCAGCGCCGTAGAGCCCGGCGACGACGACGCAGGCCAGCCCGAAGACCGCGAACGCGAACCTGTGGTCGGCCGGCCCGACGAGCCCGAGCACGAGCGCGGCGACGAGGAAGCCGTTGTAGAGGCCCTGGTTGGCCCCGAGCGTCTTCGTCTGCTCGGCGAGCTCCGGGCTCAGCCCGAACGCTGCGCGCCCACGGGGGTGGGTCCACAGGGCCATCTCGAGGACGACGATGTAGACGTGGATCGCGGCGACGAGCGCCGTGAGGAGCGTGGCGGTCAGCTGCATCCGCGATGTCTACCGCACCCGGGCCGAGCCGCGCTCCCCCCGGCGTCCGGGCTCAGCCGACGGTGAGGAGGATCTTGCCGATGTGGCCGCTCTCCTCGAGCTCGCGGTGCGCGTCGGCCGCCGACTCCAGCGGGTGGCGGGAGTGGACGATCGGGCGGACCGTGCCGGCCTCGACGAGCGGCCAGACGTGCTCGCGGACCGCGGCGACGATGGCCGCCTTCTCGGCGTGGGGGCGGGCGCGCAGCGACGTCGCGATGACGGCACCGCGCTTGGCGAGGAGCTTCCCCAGGTCGAGCTCGCCGACCCGGCCGCCCTGGAGGCCGATGACGACGAGCCGGCCGTTGGGAGCGAGGACGTCGACGTTGCGGCCGAGGTACTTCGCGCCCATGTTGTCGAGGACGACGTCCGCCCCGTGCCCCTCGGTGGCCTCACGGACGCGCTCGACGAAGTCCTCGTCGCGGTAGCTGACGAGCACGTCGGCGCCGAGCTCGCGGCAGGCGTCGAGCTTGGCCGCCGACCCGGCCGTGACGGCGACGCGCGCCCCGACGGCCTTGGCCAGCTGGATGGCCATCGTGCCGATGCCGGAGGAGCCGCCGTGGACGAGGAAGACCTCGCCGGGCTGGAGGTTCGCGGTGAGGAAGACGTTCGACCAGACGGTGCACGCGACCTCGGGCAGCGCCGCGGCGTCCTCGAGGGAGACACCGGCCGGCACGGGCAGCAGCTGCCCCGCCGGCACCCGGACGTGCTCGGCGTACCCGCCGCCGGCGAGCAGCGCGCAGACCTCGTCGCCGACCGACCAGCCGTCGACGCCCTCGCCGAGCGCCTCGACGACGCCGCTCACCTCGAGCCCGGGGACCTCGGACTCGCCGGGCGGCGGCGGGTAGTGGCCCTGGCGCTGCATCGAGTCGGCACGGTTGACGCCGGCCGCGACGACGCGGACGAGCACCTCGCCGGCGCGTGGCTCGGGCGTCGGCACGTCGGAGACGACGAGGGCCTCGGGCCCTCCGGGGGTGGGGACGGTGATGGCACGCATCCCCCGAGGCTATGCCCGCGGACCGGGCCGGGGGCGTCCCACCCGCGCGGCGAGCGAGGCCGCGGTCCGGCGCACGGCGGCGGCGAGGCGCTCGCGCTCGGCGTCGTCGACGTCGCCCTGCGGGTAGGTGACGGCGACGGCGGCCACCGGGTAGTCGTTGGCGTCGAGGACGGCGACGGCCACCGACCCGAGTCCCGGTGTCACGAGGCCGTCCTCGAGCGCGTAGCCGCGCTGGCGCACCTGCTGCAGCCACGACCGCAGCTGCGTCGTCGATGCCGGGCCGCGGCCGTCGCGCTGCACGAGGGCGGTGCGGTCGGGGTAGAGGGCGCGCACCTGGGCGGCCGGCAGCGCCGCGAGCATCGCGAGGCCGGTGGCCGTCAGCGGGGCCGGCAGCCGGACGCCGACGTCGGTGACGAGCAGCGGCCGGCCGGGGGCTCGCTGCTCGACGACGTAGAGGACGTCGCCGCCGTGGAGCACCGCGAGGTGCGCGTTGTGCCCGCAGGCGTCGACGAGCCGGTCCATCGGCCCGCGGGCCATCCGCTCGAGCGGCGCCTGCCGCTGGTAGGCCGACCCGAGCTCGTAGGCGGCCAGGCCCAGGCCGTAGCGGCGCTCCTCGGGCAGGTGGCGGACGTAGCCGCGCTCGGTGAGCACGGCGAGCAGGTGGTAGACGCTCGAGCGTGGCAGGCCGAGGTCGCGGGCGATGGCGGCGGCGGGCACCGGCTCGCCACGGCGCGCGATGAGGCCGAGGACGTCGAGGGCGTGGCCGGCGGCCGGGGCGTTGGCCATCGCTCAGCCGACCCACCGGTAGCGGCGCTCGGGCCTCCCCGTGCTGCCGTAGCGCAGCGCGACGTCGGCCCGACCGACCTGCTTGAAGTGCTCGAGGTAGCGCCGGGCGCTGACCCGCGACATCCCGACCGACTCGGCGACCTCGCTCGCCGACAGGGCGTCGGTGGATGCCTTGAGCGCGTCCTCGACGAGCCGGGCGGTCTCGGGGCTCAGGCCCTTGGGCAGCGGCTGGGCGCTGCCGGCGGCGCGGAGGAACACGCGGTCGACGTCCTCCTGGCCGACGACCTCGGCCCGGGCGAGCAGCGAGCGCTGGCCGGCGTACCGGCGCAGCCGCTCCTCGAGGTCGGCGAACCCGAAGGGCTTGAGCACGTAGTCGGCCACGCCGAGGCGGACGGCCGCCCGGACCGAGTCGCTCTCCTTGGCCGCGGTGATGACGATGGCGTCGCACGGGTGCGGGCCGCCGCGCAGGTCGGCGAGCAGGTCCAGGCCGTAGCGGTCCGGCAGGTAGAGGTCGAGCAGCAGCAGGTCGGGGCGCAGGCGCGCGACGGCCTCCTCCGCCTCGGCGGCGGAGTGCGCGACGCCGACCACCTCGAAGCCCTCGGTCCGCTCGACGAAGCCCACGTGGATGCGCGCGACCATGAAGTCGTCGTCGACGACGAGCACCCGGATCACGGCCGGACCCCCTGCGGCGCAACGGGGTCCACGACCGACGGCGACGACGGGTCGACGAACGTGGACACCCCGAGCCGCGCGGTGAAGCGGGTCGTGCCGTCGAGGCGCTCGACGTCGATCTCGCCGCCGCGCCGCCGGCAGACCAGCCGGGTCAGGGCCAGCCCGACGCCGTGCTCCATCGGGTCGACGCGCTTGCTCGTGACGCCGTGCTCGAACAGGGTGGCGCGCAGCTCCTCCGGCACGCCCGGGCCCGAGTCGTCGACGACGATCTCGACAGTGCTCGCGTCCTGCCGGATGCGCACGCGCACGGACGGCGGTGTGGCAGAACCCTTCGGCGCGTGCTCGAAGGCGTTGTCGACGAGGTTGCCGAGCACTGTCGCGACGTCGGCGGCGTCGTGGGCCTCCAGTCGCTCGAGGCGCGAGTCGTCGGCGATGGTCAGGTCGATGCGCCGCTCGTTGGCGGTCGCCGCCTTGGCCATGAGCAGCGCCGCGATGGTGGGGTCGCCGACGAGCGTCGTGACGACGAGGTCGAGGGCGGTGCGCTGCTCGCTCAGGGCATCCACGTAGCGGACGACCTCGTCGAGCTCACCGATCTGGATGAGCCCACTGATCGTGTGCAGCTGGTTGGCGAACTCGTGTGCCTGCGAACGCAGCACGTGCGCCGTCGACCGGAACGAGCCGATCTCGCGCTCGAGGTCGGCCATCTCGGTGCGGTCGCGCATCGTCGTCACCGTGCCCAGCACGCGGTCGCCGCTGACCACCCGCATCGTGCTCATGACGAGCACCCTCCCACGCCGGATGACGACCTCGTCGCGCGCCGCGGTGACGAGGTCGTCGGGGGAGGCGTCGCTGACCGCGCGGGGGTTCTCGCCGACGAGCACCTCGCGCAGCCGGCCCTCGATCCGCAGGTCGGCGACCGACGTCCCGACGGCGTGCTCGGGCAGGTCGAGCAGGCGTCGCGCGACCTCGTTGACGAGGGTGATGCGGTGCTGCGGGTCGAGCGCGATGACCCCCTCGGCGATGCCCCGGAGCATCGCCTCGCGGTGCTCGGCGAGCCCCGCGATCTCACGGGGCTCCATCCCGCGGGTCTGCCGCTTGATGCGCCGCGACAGCAGCCACGAGCCGCCGAGGCCGACGACGAGCGCGATGCCGAGGTAGGTCAGCAGGTAGGAGCTGGTGCCCTGCAACCGTTCCCACGTCGTCGGTGCCTCCTCGGCGACCATGACGGTGCCGAGCAGCTCACCGGCGCGGGTGGGCGTCGTGGGGTCCTTGTCGTCGTCGTCACCGGCGAGCACCGGCACCTGCGAGGCGAGGTACTCGCGCCCGTCGAGGGTGAGCGTGCCCGACCAGCTGCCGCCGCGGGCGACGCGCGGGTCGCCGAGGGGCAGGCGCTCCTCCTCGAGGGAGGGGTCGGTCGAGACGCGGACGTCGAGGTCGGGCTCGGCGAAGGTCACCGACGTGACGTTGGCCTGCGCGACGAGCCCGAGCCCGAGCGTCGCCAGGCCGGTGCGGGACTCGGGCTGGTCGAGGTTGGCGCGCACGAGCGGGTTGACGGCCAGCTGCTCGCCGAGGGCCGACACGCGGCGCCCCTCGGTGCGCTCGAAGGTCGCCGCCGACTGCGCCAGCGAGACCGCCGCCACCGCCACGAGGACGACGACGATGATCGCGAGCTGGAGCGCGAAGAGCTGCCCGGCGAGGGTCGCCCGGCGTCGTCGGCGCGTGACCACTATGTACTCAACCTCCGTTGCGGACGAAAGCGCGACAGGCTCCACACCGGTCGCCCACGATCATCGCGTTCCACTCCACCACAGGAAAGGGATCTCGACGATGAGACTCCACCGCATCGCGCTCGGCGCGCTCGTCGCGGCCACGCTGGCCCTCACCGGCTGCGGCGCCACGAAGGACCAGGCCAGCGGGGGTGCGTCCTCCTCCGGTGGTGGCGCCCCGGCGACCGGCCTCCAGTACATGGTCCCGAACAGCCCCGGCGGCGGCTACGACACGACCGCGCGCACCGCGGCCCAGGTGATGGAGAAGGAGAAGATCACCGGCAGCGTCCAGGTCTTCAACCTCCCCGGCGCCGGTGGCACGGTCGGCCTCCAGCGGGTCGTCAACGAGAAGGGCAACGGCAAGCTCGCGATGCAGATGGGCCTCGGTGTCGTCGGCGCCGCGTACACCCAGAAGTCGCAGGCGAAGCTGTCGGAGACCACCCCGATCGCCAAGCTCATCGAGGAGGCCGGCGCGATCGTCGTGCCCAAGGACTCCCCGTACCAGGACATCACCTCGCTCGTCGCGGCGTGGAAGGCGGACCCGAAGTCCCTCGCCGTCGGCGGCGGCTCGTCCCCGGGTGGCCCGGACCACCTCCTGCCGATGCAGCTCGCGCAGGCCGCGGGCATCGACCCGAAGGCCGTCAGCTACGTCAGCTACGACGGTGGCGGCGAGCTGCTCCCGGCCATCCTCGGCAAGAAGATCGCCTTCGGCGCCAGCGGTTTCGGCGAGTTCCTCGACCAGGTCGAGGCCGGCGACGTCAAGATCCTCGCGGTGACCAGCGCCGAGCGCGTGGCGGCCCTGCCGGACGTGCCGACGCTCAAGGAGAGCGGCATCGACCTCGAGTTCACCAACTGGCGCGGCGTCGTCGCCCCTCCCGGCCTGTCGGACGCCGACAAGGCCACCTGGGTCGACGCCTTCACGAAGATGCACGCCTCGGCCGGCTGGAAGGCCGAGCTCGAGAAGCGCGGCTGGGTCGATGCCTTCCAGACCGGGGACGAGTTCGGCTCCTTCCTCACGGCGCAGGACGCCGAGGTCGCCAAGCTCCTCCAGACGCTCGGCCTGGCCTGACATGAGCACCGAGGCCACCACCGTCCCGGAGGGCGCCACGCCCTCCGGGGCGGGTCCCCTCGGCCGGGTCAGGGACCGCGCGCAGCTCGGCCTGTGCGCGGCCCTGGCCCTGGTCGGGGTCGTCGTGATCGTCGACGCGAGCCGAATCGGCCACGTGACCAGCAGCAACGACCCGATCGGCCCGCGGGCCCTGCCCTTCATCGTCGGCGGGCTCCTGCTGCTCGTCTCGGTCCTCTACGCGCTCGACGTCCTGCGCGGTGGGGTCGGCGAGGCCGAGGCCGGCGAGGACGTCGAGCTCGGCCAGCGCGCCGACTGGCGGACGGTCGGCCTGCTCGCGGGTGCGTTCGCCCTCAACGCCCTGCTCATCGAGCCGCTCGGCTGGGTGATCAGCGGCGCCCTGCTCTTCGCGCTGTCGGCGTTCGCGCTCGGCAACCGCCACCACGTCCGCGGCCTCGCGATCGGCATCGCGATGTCGCTCGTCACCTTCTACGGCTTCGCCATCGGGCTCGGGGTCAACCTGCCCGCCGGCATCCTCCAGGGGATCCTCTGATGGACAACGTCAACGCCCTGCTCGGCGGCTTCGCCGACGTCATCACGCCGATGAACCTGCTCATCGCGCTGCTCGGGGTCACCGTGGGCACAGCCGTCGGCGTCCTGCCCGGCATCGGGCCGGCGATGACCGTCGCCCTCCTGCTCCCGGTGACCTACGGCCTGCCGGTCGAGCAGTCGCTCATCCTCTTCGGCGGCATCTTCTACGGCGGCATGTACGGCGGGTCGACGACCTCGATCCTCCTCAACACCCCCGGTGAGTCCGCCTCCGTCGTCACCGCCCTCGAGGGCAACAAGATGGCCAAGGCCGGGCGCGCGGCCCAGGCCCTCGCGACCTCGGCCATCGGCTCGTTCGTCGCCGGCACCATCGCCACCGCCGCGATCGTCTTCGTGATGCCGCAGGTCGTCGACTTCGCGATCTCCCTCGGCCCGCCCGAGTTCCTCGCGATCATCCTCGTCGCCTTCGTCGGCACTGCGGCCATCCTCGGCAGCTCCCGGCTGCGCGGGTTCGCGGCGTTGCTCATCGGTCTGGCCCTCGGCCTGGTCGGCACCGACTTCGTCACCGGCCAGCAGCGGCTGACCTTCGGCAGCCCCTTCCTCGCCGACAACATCGACGTCGTCGTCGTCGCCGTCGGCATCTTCGCCGTCGGCGAGGCCCTGTGGGTCGCGGCGCACCTGCGCCGCAGGGCCGCCACGGTCATCCCCGTCGGCCGCCCGTGGATGTCGAAGCAGGACTGGGGACGCTCGTGGAAGCCGTGGCTGCGCGGCACCGCGCTGGGCTTCCCCTTCGGGGCCATCCCCGCCGGCGGCGCCGAGATCCCGACGTTCCTCTCGTACCTCACCGAGCGCAAGCTGACCAAGCACCCCGAGGAGTTCGGCAAGGGCGCCATCGAGGGCGTCGCCGGCCCCGAGGCCGCGAACAACGCCTCGGCCGCCGGCACGATGGTGCCGCTGCTCGCCCTCGGCCTGCCGACCAATGCGACCGCGGCGATCATCATCAGCGCGTTCATGTCCTACGGCATCGAGCCCGGGCCGCTGCTGCTCACCAAGGAGCCCGACCTCGTCTGGATGCTCGTGGCCAGCCTCTTCATCGGCAACTTCTTCCTGCTCGTGCTCAACCTGCCGCTCGCGCCGACCTGGGCGAAGCTGCTGCGCATCCCGCGGCCCTACCTCTACGCGGGGATCCTCTTCTTCGCCTCGATGGGGGCCTACGCGGTGCAGGGCCAGCCGTTCGACCTCTACCTGCTCCTCGTGCTCGGGGCTCTTGGGTTCGCGATGCGGCGCTTCGGCCTTCCGGTGCTGCCGCTGATCGTGGGGACGATCCTCACGCCGCTGTTCGAGCGGAACCTGCGCCGGTCGATGCAGATCACCGGCGGCGACGTCTCGGGTCTCGTCGGCGGGCCGGTCGCCTGGGTCTGCTACGCGTTCATCGCCGCCGTGCTGCTCTGGCCGCTCGTGTCGAAGCTGCTCGGCCGCCGGCGTGGCGGCGACGACGACGGGCCGGACGACGACGGCACCTCCCATCCCCCCGGCGTCCCGCTCGCCGGTGTCTCCCAGTGGCAAGGACCCTCGGCATGACCGTTCTCGTGGGCTACGTCCCCAACGCCCTCGGCGAGGCCACCCTCCGCGCCGGAGTCGAGGAGTCGCGGCGCCGCTCCGAGCCGCTCGTCGTGCTCAACATGTCGCGCGACGACGTCCTCGTCGACGCCCGGCGCGCCCCGGCCGACGACCTCCAGCGCGTCGACCGCGACGTGCGCGAGCTCGGAGTCGACGTCGAGGTCGTCCAGGTCGAGGAGGGCGGCGACGCCGCCGAGGCCCTCGTCGAGGCGGCGACGACGCACCGTGCGTCCGTGCTCGTCATCGGGCTGCGGCACCGCAGCGCCGTCGGCAAGCTCATCCTCGGGTCGGTCGCCCAGCGCGTCCTGCTCGGGGCGCCGTGCCCGGTGCTGGCCGTCAAGGCGCAGTCGTGAGCGGCGTGCCCGAGGTGGCGGTCTCGACCGCGGACCTCTACGACGAGCACGGTGACACGCTGCAGTCCTGCTCGCTGCAGCTGCGGCACGTCGGCGGGCGGCGGCAGTTCACCGGCCCCGTCGCGACCATCCGGTGCCACCGCGACAACGCGCTCGTCAAGGCCACGCTGGCCACGCCCGGCGAGGGCCGGGTGCTCGTCGTCGACGGCGGGGGCTCGCTGGAGTCGGCGCTCGTCGGCGACCTCATCGCCGGCTCGGCGGTCTCGAACGGCTGGGCGGGCGTCGTCGTCCACGGCGCGGTGCGCGACTCCGTCGCCATCGGCGGCCTGCCGCTCGGCGTGCTCGCGCTCGGGACGAACCCGCGCAAGTCGGCCAAGGACGGCGTCGGCGAGGTCGACGTGCCGGTCGCGTTCGGCGGGGTCGACTTCGTCCCCGGCGCGACCCTGTGGGCCGACGAGGACGGCATCCTCGTCACCCGCCCCTGACCCCGACGCCTGACCTGACGCAGACCCGGGACCCCTGCTCCCGGGTCAGGCGTCGGCGTCGAGGCGCTCGAGGATGCGGCGGAGCGTCGCGCGGTCGGCGGCCGGCAGCCGGGCGAACGATGCCTCGGCGGCCTCGCGCCGGGCGGTGTCGACCCGGCCGAGCAGCGCCCCACCCTCGTCGGTGACGGTGACGACCTGCGCCCGGCGGTCGTCCGGGTCGGGGGAGCGCCGAGCCAGGCCGCGCTCCTCGAGGGCGTCGACGACGTCCGTGACCGAGCGCGGCGCGACCCGCAGGTGCTGCGCGAGCTCGCCGAGGCGCATCGAGCCGTGGTGCGCGAGCACGCGCAGCGCCCGGGCGTGGTGCGGCGCGAGGTCGTAGGGCTCGAAGGCCACCATCCCGCGGCGGCGCAGGTCGCGGGCGACGCGCATCACGAGGTCGCCGAGGTCGAGGTCGGCGGCGGGGCGGTCGTCGCGGGGTCCGTGCACGCCGGGAATGGTAGCGCGAGGTCGTGTGTTGGGCTCATTGTGAGGTAGCCTCAGCAATAGCACGACCGAGAAGGAGGGGTGCCCGTGACAGCGGCCCCGACCCAGACCCCCGCCCGCCCCGCGGCGCGCCACGACGCGGGAGGCCGCGGCGGACGCGGCGTCCTCTCCGTCGACCCGCGCGACCGCGCCCGCCTCGAGGAGGCGCCGGTCCGCCTGCGCCGCGTCCTCGACCTCTTCGCGCCGCACCGTGGCCGCATCGCCGTCGTCGTCGGCATCATCGTCGTCACGAGCGTCGTCGGGCTCGCCCAGCCGTTCCTCGTCCGCGAGGTCGTCGACGTCGCCATCCCGCAGCAGGACGTGCGGCTCCTCGTGCTCGCGGTCGCCGCGATGGTCACCGTCGCCGCCGTCACCCAGCTGCTCGGCGTCGTGCAGACCTGGCTCTCGACCCAGGTCGGCCAGCGCGTCATGCACGGCCTGCGCACCACCGTCTTCACCCACCTCCAGCGCCAGTCGCTCGGCTTCTTCACCCGCACCCGCGGCGGCGAGGTGCAGTCGCGCCTCGTCAACGACGTCGGCGGGATGCAGGGCGTCGTCACCTCGACCGCGACGTCCATCGCCTCGAACGTCACGACCGCCGTCGCCACCGCGGTCGCGATGGTCGCGCTCTCGTGGCGCCTGTCTCTGCTCTCGCTCCTCGTCGTGCCGCCGGCGATCTGGCTGACCCGCAAGGTCGCGCTGATGCGCCGCGAGGTCACCGCCCGCCAGCAGCGCCGGCTCGCCGACCTCAACGCCCAGATCGAGGAGGGGCTGTCGGTCTCGGGCATCCGCCTGGCGAAGACCCTCGGCACGACCTCGCACTCGGCACGGCGCTTCGCCGACACCTCCGAGGACCTCGTCGGGCTGGAGCTGCGCTCGCAGCTCGCCGGGCGCTGGCGCATGGCGACGATGCAGATCGTCTTCGCGGTCATCCCCGCGCTCGTCTACCTCGCAGCCGGGCTGCCGGCGACGTCCGGCGGCATGACCATCGGCACGCTCGTCGCCTTCACCGCGCTGCAGGGCGGCATCTTCCGCCCGCTCATGGGGCTGCTCAACGTCACCGCGCAGTGGGTGGCCTCGATGGCCCTGTTCTCGCGCGTCTTCGAGTACCTCGACCTCGTGCCGGACGTGCCCGCGCCGACGCACCCCGTGCCGATGGACCCCGCGCGGGTCGCCGGCCACGTGCGGGTCGAGGGCGCGACCGTGCGCTACCCCGGGTCGGTGCGCGACGCGCTGTCGGGCGTGACGCTGGACGTCCCCGCCGGGTCGACGCTGGCGCTCGTCGGGGCGACCGGCTCCGGCAAGTCCACGCTCGCCGGGCTCCTCGGGCGGCTGCTCGACCCCGACGCCGGCCGGGTCACGGTCGACGGGGTCGACGTCCGCGACCTCGATCCCGACGTGCTCGCGTCCGTCGTCGGGACGGTCTCGCAGGAGAGCTACCTCGTCCACGCGACCGTCCGCGAGAACCTGCTGCTCGCCCGGCCGGAGGCGACCGAGGCCGAGCTCTGGCGGGCGCTCGGCGCGGCCCAGGTCGCCGACCTCGTCGCGTCGCTGCCCGAGGGGCTCGACACGGTCGTCGGGGCGCGCGGCCACCGGTTCAGCGGCGGCGAGCAGCAGCGGCTGGCCGTCGCCCGGACCATCCTGCGCGACCCGCCGGTGCTCGTCCTCGACGAGGCGACCTCCGCCCTCGACACCGCCACCGAGCGCGCGCTGCAGTCGGCGCTCGACGAGCTGGCCCGCGGGCGCACGACGGTGACCATCGCCCACCGGCTCTCGACCGTGCGGCGCGCCGACCGCATCGCCGTGCTCGACGCCGGCCGGGTCGTCGAGTCCGGGACGCACGACGAGCTGCTCGCCCTCGGTGGCCGGTACGCCGACCTCGTCGCCGCCGCGGAGGGCGCCCCCGCCACCGTCCCCGCCTGACGTCAGCCACACGGACCCCACGCGTATCGGGTGACCCGATACGGCCGCGCTCCACCCGAGTTCCGTTCCCGGGTGGAGCGCAGGGTTGTCGGGTCACCCGATACGCGTGTGGTGAGACTCGGTCGGTCTCGGGTGCGAGACACGATGGTGCCCCGCGTGCTGGCCGGCGCGGCGCACCGGCCCTCCAATGGGAGGCATGACCGTGACCCCCGCCGCCTCTGCCGTGCTGCCCGACCGCGTCGTCGTCGGCGCCGGTCCGCTGACCGTCGAGGAGGTCGTCGCGGTCGCCCGCCACGGCGCCCGGGTCGTCCTCGACGACGCCGCGCTGGCCGAGGTCCGCCGCACCCGGGGGATCATCCGGGACCTCGCCGACGACACCGTGCCGCACTACGGCATCTCCACCGGCTTCGGCGCGCTCGCGACCCGGCACATCCCCGTGGACCTGAGGCACCGGTTGCAGCGCAGCCTGATCCGCAGCCACGCGGCGGGGTCGGGGCCCGAGGTCGAGCGCGAGGTCGTGCGCGCGCTCATGCTCCTGCGGGTCGCCACGCTGGCCACCGGGAGCACCGGCGTCCGCGAGGAGACGCTGCGCACCTACGCCGGGATGCTCGACGCCGGCATCACCCCGGTCGTCCACGAGTACGGCTCGCTCGGCTGCTCCGGCGACCTCGCGCCGCTGTCGCACTGCGCCCTCGCGTTGATGGGAGAGGGCGAGGTCCGCGACGCCGCGGGGGAGCGGATGCCCGCCGCCGACGCGCTGGCGGCCGCCGGCCTCGCGCCCGTCGAGCTCGAGGAGAAGGAGGGGCTCGCGCTCGTCAACGGCACCGACGGCATGCTGGGGATGCTCTGCCTCGCCCTGCACGACCTGCGCGGGCTGCTCGTCGTCGCCGACGTCGCCGCGGCCATGTCCGTCGAGGGGCTGCTCGGCACCGACGACGTCTTCGCCGCCGACCTCCACGCGCTGCGCCCCCAGCCGGGACAGGCGGTGTCGGCCGCGAACATCCGCAAGGTGATGGCGCACAGCCCGATCCGCGAGTCGCACCGCACGGAGGCGTGCACCCGCGTCCAGGACGCCTACTCGCTGCGCTGCGCCCCGCAGGTCGCCGGCGGCGCCCGCGACACGCTCGACCACGCCGCCCGTGTCGCCGGGTACGAGCTCGCCTCCGCCGTCGACAACCCGGTGGTCACGCCGGACGGCCGGGTCGAGTCCAACGGCAACTTCCACGGCGCTCCCGTCGCCTACGTCCTCGACTTCCTCGCGATCGTCGCCGCGGACGTCGCCTCGATGTCCGAGCGCCGGACCGACCGGTTCCTCGACGTCGCGCGCAGCCACGGCCTGCCGCCGTTCCTCGCCGACGACCCGGGCGTCGACAGCGGCCACATGATCGCGCAGTACACGCAGGCGGCCATCGTGTCGGAGATGAAGCGCCTCGCCACGCCGGCGTCGGTCGACTCCATCCCGTCCTCGGCGATGCAGGAGGACCACGTCTCGATGGGCTGGTCCGGGGCGCGCAAGCTGCGTCGCTCCGTCGACGGCCTCGCCCGGGTGCTCGCCGTCGAGGTGCTGACGGCGGCCCGGGGACTGCAGCTGCGCGCGCCGCTCGAGCCGGCGCCGGCCACCGGGGCGGTCGTCGCGGCCCTCACCGCCGCCGGGGCCGGCGAGCCCGGCCCGGACCGCTTCCTCGCGCCCGAGATCGAGGTCGCGCACCGGCTCGTCGTCGACGGCACCGTCCGCCGCGTCGTCGAGGAGCACACCGGCCCCCTCGCCTGACCCACCGGCACCTTCCCTCCCTGTCCTCCCTCACCGCGAACGCGTGTGAAATCGCCGGGGGCCCCCGGCGATTTCACACACGTTCGGGGAAGGTGGAGGGGTCTCAGGGGGTGCGGGTGGCGCGGACGACGAGGTCGTCGTGGTGGTGGGCGCCCGACCCGCCGCTGATGCTCCGCGGCCGGCGCTCCGGCCCGACGACGTCCCAGCCGTCGCCGAGGCCCGCCGCGACCCCGGCCGGTGAGAGCAGCAGGTCGGGGTCGAAGCCGTGCTCGATGGCGCGCTCGCGGTCGACGTCGGCGTGGTGGACGAACACGAGCGTCCCGCCGGGGGCGACGAGCGCGGCCAGGCGCTCGACCGGCCCGGTCTCGAGGTCGAGCGCGGGGTAGAACACCGCCACGAGGTCGAAGCCGCCCGCGGGCAGGTCGGCCTCGGCCAGCCCGGCGTGGACCCAGTCGACGAGCACGCCCGACGCCTCGGCGGCCGCCCGGGCACGCGCCAGAGCCACCCCGGACGGGTCGAGCGCGGTCACGGTCCAGCCCCGGGTCGCCAGCCACACGGCGTCGGCGCCCTCGCCGCAGCCGACGTCGAGCGCCCGCGCCGGGGTCAGCGTGGCGGCCTCGACGGTCAGCGCGTGGTTGGGCTCACCGCTCCACACCCGGTCGAGCTCGGCGTACCGCGCGTCCCAGACGGACTCGTCGTCGCGCAGTGCCCGGCCGTGCGTGGGGTCCGGGTCGGGGTGTCCGTGGTGGTCAGCGCCGCCGTGCCGGTGCGTCTCGTGCGTCGTCATGCCCCGAGTCTGCTCCGGGAGGCGCCACCGCGTGGGCATCCCGTTGCCGTTCCGGCAACGACGGTGCCCGGCCGATGCCGGCGCGTCTCGCATCCCAGACGCCACCGCCCGTCGCCCGCTCCCGGCCGGCCCGGCACGCCGCGACAGTGGGATGACTGCGACGAAGGAGACCCGAGATGGACGGCGCCCGCCCGGTCCGCGCACCCCGCGGCACGACCCTGACCGCCCGCCAGTGGAGCACCGAGGCCCCGCTGCGGATGCTCATGAACAACCTCGACCCCGAGGTCGCCGAGCGGCCCGACGACCTCGTCGTCTACGGCGGCACCGGCCGGGCCGCCCGCGACTGGCGCTCGTTCGACGCGATGGTCCGCACGCTGACCACGCTCAAGGCCGACGAGACGATGCTCGTGCAGAGCGGTCGCCCGGTCGGCGTCATGCAGACCCACGAGTGGGCGCCGCGCGTGCTCATCGCCAACTCCAACCTCGTCGGCGACTGGGCGACCTGGCCCGAGTTCCGCCGCCTCGAGCACCTCGGCCTGACGATGTACGGCCAGATGACGGCCGGCTCGTGGATCTACATCGGCACCCAGGGCATCGTCCAGGGCACCTACGAGACCTTCGCGGCCGTCGCCGAGAAGCGCTTCGGCGGCACGCTCGCCGGCACCCTCACGCTGACTGCCGGCTGCGGCGGGATGGGCGGCGCGCAGCCGCTCGCGGTGACGATGAACGGTGGCGCCTGCCTCGTCGTCGACGTCGACCCCGCCCGCCTCCACCGCCGGGTCGAGCACCGCTACCTCGACGAGGTCGCCGACTCGCTCGACGACGCCGTCGAGCGGGTGCTGCGCGCCAAGGACGAGCGGCGCGCCCTGTCGGTCGGCGTCGAGGGCAACGCGGCCGAGGTCTTCCCCGAGCTGCTGCGCCGCGGAGTGCCCGTCGACGTCGTCACCGACCAGACCAGCGCCCACGACCCCCTCTCCTACCTCCCGGAGGGCATCGGCCTCGACGAGTGGGCCGAGTACGCCGAGAAGAAGCCCGAGGAGTTCACCGACCGCGCCCGCGCGTCGATGGCCCGCCACGTCGAGGCGATGGTCGGCTTCCTCGACGCCGGCGCCGAGGTCTTCGACTACGGCAACAGCATCCGCGACGAGGCGCGCCAGGGCGGCTACGACCGCGCGTTCGACTTCCCCGGGTTCGTGCCGGCGTACATCCGGCCGCTGTTCTGCCAGGGCAAGGGCCCGTTCCGCTGGGCCGCGCTCTCGGGCGACCCGAAGGACATCGCGGCCACCGACCGCGCGGTCCTCGACCTCTTCCCCGACGACGACCGCCTGCACCGCTGGATGCGTGGGGCGCAGGAGCGCATCGCGTTCCAGGGCCTGCCGGCGCGCATCTGCTGGCTCGGGCAGGGCGAGCGCGACAAGGCCGGCCTGGCCATCAACGACCTCGTGCGCACCGGCGAGGTCAGCGCGCCCGTCGTCATCGGCCGCGACCACCTCGACACCGGGTCGGTCGCGAGCCCCTACCGCGAGACCGAGTCGATGCTCGACGGCTCCGACGCGATCGCCGACTGGCCGCTGCTCAACGCGCTCGTCAACACCGCGTCCGGCGCGAGCTGGGTCTCGATCCACCACGGCGGCGGCGTCGGCATCGGCCGCTCGCTGCACGCCGGCCAGGTGAGCCTCGCCGACGGCACCGACCTCGCCGCGCAGAAGCTCGAGCGGGTGCTGACCAACGACCCCGCGATGGGCGTCATCCGGCACGTCGACGCCGGCTACGAGGAGGCCGAGCGGACCGCCGAGGCCCGGGGCGTCCGCGTCCCCATGCGCGAGTCCTGAGCCTCCCATGCCGACTTATTGCCCATCTGCCACCTCGATGAGCCCGAATCGGCCCCCGCGAGGTGGCGGATGGGCAAGAAGTCGGGTCTCAGCGGGGGGTGACGGGGTCGGTGACGTCCGCGACGTCGGCGTCGAGGGCGGCGACCAGGGCGTCGGCCCCGACGGTGGCCGCGACGCCGTGCGCGCCGGCGCCGATGGATACCGTGCGCCCGGTCAGCGTCGCGTCGGCGACGACCGGCAGGCGCCGCAGCGCCCCGAACGGGGTGATGGTTCCGCGCTCGTAGCCCGTGACGTCGCGGGCGACGTCGGCCGGCGGCATCGAGAGCCGGTTGACGCCGAGGTGCGCCCGCAGCTTGGGCCACGAGATCTCGCGGTCGCCCGGGACGAGGACGAAGAGGTGGTCGTCGTCGCCGCGGCGCACGACGAGCGTCTTGACGATGCCCGACGGCTCGACCCCGCGCAGCCGGGCCGCCTCCTCGAGCGAGCCGACGCGACCGTGGCTCGTGATGTCGTACGCGAGCCCCGACTCGGCGAGGGCGGCACGTGCGCGGTCGGCTCCGTCATCCATCCGCCCAGCGTAGGACCGGTGCCCGGGCGGGCTCGTCTCGCACCCAAGACAATCGGCCTGCACCTCCGCCACCACGCCCCCGGCCGAGTTGGTGCAATGGGGTCCATGTCCAACAGGTCGGCATCTCCGGGGGGAACCCTCGCCTTCCGCCGGATGTGGGCCGACCTCGAGACCGTGGGGCTGGACGCCGACACCGGGGGGTACCGGCGCTTCGCGTGGACGCGCACCGACCACGACCTGCGCGAGTGGTTCGCCGGCGAGGCGCAGGCCCGCGGGCTGGACCTCACGACCGACCGGATGGGCAACCAGTGGGCCTGGTGGGGCGACCCCGACGCCGCCGTCGCGGCCGGTGACCCCGGGCTCGTCCTCGGCTCGCACCTCGACTCCGTGCCCGACGGCGGCGCCTTCGACGGCCCCCTCGGTGTCGTCAGCGCGCTGGCGGCCATCGACGAGGTGCGGGCGAGCGGCCTGACGCCGTCCCGCCCGGTCGGGGTCGTCAACTTCGCCGACGAGGAGGGCGCCCGCTTCGGGGTGGCCTGCGCCGGCTCCCGCGTCATCACCGGTGTGCTGTCGCCCGACCGCGCCCGGGGCCTCAAGGACGCCGACGGCGTGACGATGGCCGAGGCGCTGCGGGCCTCCGGACGCGACCCCCACGAGCTCGGGCCCGATCCCGAGACGCTCGCCCGGGTCGGCACCTTCGTCGAGCTGCACGTCGAGCAGGGCCGTCTCCTCGACGACCTCGGCCACGCGGTCGGCGTCGGGAGCGACATCTGGCCGCACGGCCGCTGGCGCATCGACGTGCCGGGCGAGGCCAACCACGCCGGCACGACCGCCCTCGACGTGCGCGAGGACGCGATGCTCGGTCTCGCCGCCGCGATCATCTCGGCCCGCCGCTCGGCCGAGGAGCACTCCTGCCTCGCGACGGTCGGGAAGGTCGACGTCGTGCCCGGCGGCGTCAACGCCATCGCCAGCTGCGCCACCGCGTGGCTCGACGCCCGCGGCGCCGACCCCGACGCCGTGCGCCGGGTCGTCGCCGACGTCCGCGACGTCGTGGCGGACTTCGACGCGCTCGTCACCGAGGAGTCGTGGACGCCCGTCACGGACTTCGACCCGGTGCTGACCCGCCGGCTCGCCACGCTCCTCGGCGGCGTCCCCGTCATCGGGACGGGCGCCGGCCACGACGCGGGGATTTTGGCGAATGCCGGTGTGCCGACGACGATGTTGTTCGTGCGCAACCCGACCGGCGTCAGTCACAGCCCCGACGAGTGGGCCTCGGCCGACGACTGCCTCAGCGGCGTGGCGGCCCTCGCCACCGTCGTCGCCGACCTCGCCGGGCCGCCTGCTGCATGAGCACGTTCTGGTGCGAGCACGCGGTGCTCCCCGGTGGTGCCCGTCGCCACGTCCGGGTCACGACCGAGCGCGGACGCATCCTCGAGGTGCTCGCCGAGCAGCCGATGCAGCCCGGCGACACCGTCCTGCGCGGGCTCGTCCTGCCCGGCCTCGCCAACGCCCACAGCCACGCGTTCCACCGGGCGCTGCGCGGGCGGACGCACGGCGGCGGCGGCAACTTCTGGACCTGGCGCGAGGGCATGTACGCCCTCGCCGGCCGGCTCGACCCCGACTCCTACCGCGCCCTCGCCACGGCCGTCTTCGCCGAGATGGTCCTCGCCGGCTACACGGCCGTCGGGGAGTTCCACTACCTCCACCACGGAACCGGCGGCACCCCGTACGACGACCCCAACGCGATGGGCCTCGCGCTCGTCGACGCGGCGCGGGCGGCGGGCATCCGGCTGACCCTCCTCGACACCGTCTACCTCTCCGGCGGCCTGACCGGCTCCGGCCACGTGCCGCTCGACGAGGTGCAGCAGCGCTTCTCGGACGGCTCCGCCGAGGGATGGCTCGAGCGGGTCAGCGCCCTCGACGCCGACGAGGACTGGCGGGTCGGGGCGGCCGTGCACTCGGTGCGCGCGGTGCCGCTCGACGACCTGGCCGTCGTCGGTGACGTCGCGGCGCGCGAGCACTGGCCGCTGCACGCCCACGTGTCCGAGCAGCCCGGTGAGAACCTCGCGTGCGAGTCCTTCTACGGCCGCACCCCGACCCGCCTCCTCGCCGAGGAGGGCCTGCTGACCGCCGAGACCTCGCTGGTCCACGCGACGCACCTGACCGACGACGACATCGGCATCATCGGCGGCGTGGAGGCCACGGCCGTCTTCTGCCCGACGACCGAGCGCGACCTCGCCGACGGCATCGGCCCGGCCCGCGCGCTGGCCGACGCGGGGGCGCACCTCGCCGTCGGCTCCGACCAGCACGCCGTCGTCGACCCCTTCGAGGAGGTGCGCGGCGTCGAGATGCACGAGCGGCTGACGACCCTCGAGCGCGGCCGCTTCGCACCCCTCGACCTGCTCGCGATGGGCACCCTCGACGGCTACCGCTCGCTCGGCTGGACCGACGGCGGGCTCGTCGCCGGCGGCCACGTGGCCGACCTCGTCGCGATCCGCACCGACAGCCCGCGGACGGCCGGCGCGGCGCTCGACCAGGTCCTCTACGCAGCGACCTCCGCCGACGTCACCGACGTCGTCGTCGGCGGCGAGCACGTCGTCAGCGCAGGCGTGCACCGGCTCGGCGACGTGGGTCGGCTCCTCGCCGAGGCGATCTCGACGGTCCGCCGATGAGTACCGCTGCGACACAGGCCGGCCCACAGGGTTCGCGCCTCGTCACGGGCATCACGCAGCTCGTCACCTGCGCCGGGCCGGACGGCGACACGCCCGTCGACGACCTCTCCACGCCGGCCGAGCAGCGCCTCGGCATCCTCACCGACGCCGCCCTCGTCGTCGAGGACGGCCGCGTCGCGTGGCTCGGGCCCGCCGCGCACGCCCCGGCGGCCGACCACGTGACCGACCTCGGCGGCCGCGCCGTCGTCCCAGGGTTCGTCGACAGCCACAACCACCTCGTCCACGCCGGCGACCGCTCCGCCGAGTTCGCCGCCCGGATGGCCGGCACCCCCTACGACGGCGGCGGCATCGGCGTCTCGGTCGCGGCCACCCGGGCGGCCTCCGACGACGAGCTGCGGGCGCTGCTCGCCGCCCGCGTGGCCGAGGCCCGCGCGCTCGGTACGACGACCCTCGAGGTCAAGAGCGGCTACGGCCTGACCGTCGAGGACGAGGTGCGCGCGCTGCGCCTCGCCGGCGAGGTCACGCCCGAGACGACCTTCCTCGGCGCGCACGTCGTGCCGCCGGAGGCCCGCGCCGACCGCGCCGGGTACCTCGACCTCGTCACCGGGCCGATGCTCGCCGCGTGCGCCCCGCTCGCCCGCTGGGTCGACGTCTTCTGCGAGCCGAACAGCCCCCACGCGTTCACCGGCGAGGAGGCCCGCGCCGTCCTCGTGGCCGGCCGCGACGCCGGGCTCGGGCTGCGCGTCCACGGCAACCAGCTCGGCCCCGGCCCGGGGGCGCGCCTGGCCGTCGAGCTGGGCGCCGCGAGCGTCGACCACTGCACCTTCCTCGACGACACCGACGTCGCCGCCCTCGCCGACGCGGCCGCCACGACCGTCGCGACCCTCCTGCCGGGCGTCGAGTTCTCGACCCGGATGCCCTACCCGGACGCGCGCCGCCTGCTGGACGCCGGGGTGGACGTGGCGCTGGCCTCGGACTGCAACCCGGGCACGTGCAACACCGCCTCGATGCCGTTCGTCGTCGCGCTCGCCGTCCGGGAGCTGCGGATGACCGCGGCCGAGGCGCTCGTCGCCGCGACCGTCGGCGGGGCGCGGGCCCTGCGCCGCACCGATGTGGGCCGCATCGCCGTGGGCGGCCCCGCCGACCTCGCGGTCCTCGACGCACCGGGCCACGAGCACCTGGCCTACCGGCCGGGGATGCCCGTGGCCCGCGCGCTGCAGCCCGGGGGCGGCGTCAGCTGATCGGCTGCGTCTTGATCTCGGTGGGCAGGTGGCCGGCCGAGCGGCGGTAGTACTGCGCGGCCTGGCGCTCGGTGAGCGTGCGGGCGGCGCCGACGGCCAGACCCATCGCGGCGGCGTACGCCAGCGCCTTGACGGCCGGTGCGTCGGGGTTCTTCGGGTTGATCTCGTCCTGCCCGGCCTTGGCCCAGACGATGTTGACGAGCTTCGTGGCGACGATCCCGGCGAGGATGGGCCCGCCGGTCCCGAGGATCTTCCAGGCGAGCTTTCCCATGCTGGTCCTCTCGATGGATCCGCAGGTCAGGCGGCTGCCCGACCGGTCCTCGCCACTCTAGTGCGCGCGGGGATATGCTCGGGGGGTCCAACGACAGGGGAGCGCCCAGGCGCTGAGAGTGCGGTCCGACCGCAGACCCTCGAACCTGATCCGGTTAGCACCGGTGGAGGAAGTCGGGAAATCTCAGGTGTGCTCCGTCGTCGCCGGCCCTCCGGGTCCGCGCGCCGGCGGGTCACCCCTCCCCGAGGTCGCACACCGACCACGGGAGAAGCACTGCACATGGCCATCACCACCGACGCGCCCGCGCGTCGATCCGTCACCGCGACCGGGCGCCTGGCGTCCTGGCGCACCGTCGACATCATCACCGTCGCGTTCCTCGGTGCCGCGTTCGGCATCGTCTTCTGGGGCTGGGCCTTCGCCTACGAGCCCCTGAGCAAGCTCGTCACCGTCGCGTACGTCCCGCTGACCGGGCTGTTCGCCGGCACCTGGTTCCTCGCCGGCGTCGTCGGCGGGCTCGTCGTCCGCCGGCCCGGCGCCGCCCTCTTCTGCGAGGTCGTCGCCGCGCTCGTCTCGATGCTCCCGGGCACCCAGTGGGGCGCGAGCACGCTCGTCAGCGGCGTCCTCCAGGGCCTCGGCGCCGAGCTCGCGTTCGCGCTGCTCGGCTACAAGGCGTGGGGTCCCGGCGCGGCGATGCTCGCCGGCGCCCTCTCGGCCCCCCTCGAGTGGGTCTTCGAGGTCGTCAAGTTCCCCGCCTCGTGGGCCGACCTGCCGGTCCTCGGCTCCCTCGCCGGGGGTGGTGGCTGGTACGCCGAGCTCGTCCTGCGCGACAAGATCGCCTACCTCGGCGCGCTCGGGGTCTCGGGTGCCGTCATCGCCGGCGGGGTCGGGTGGCTGCTCACCCGGCAGCTGGCCCGGGCGGGGGCGCTGTCGGCGTTCCCGGCCGGCCAGGAGGTCCGGGAGGCCCGGGCTGTCTGACACCGTGCGCACCGCGCGCCGCGGCCACGTCGAGGTGGCCGGGCTCACCTGGCGACCCGTCGGCCGGCGCGAGCCCGTGCTGCGCGACGTGACGCTCACCCTGCGCCCCGGCGAGCGGGTCCTGCTCGCCGGGGCGTCCGGGGCGGGCAAGTCCACCCTGCTGCGCGCCCTCACGGGGATGCTCGGCTCGCTCGAGCCGGGCGACCTGGAGGGGGACGTCACCCTCGACGGCGTCGCCCCCGGCGACCGCCCCGGCGCCGTCGGGCTCGTCCTCCAGGAGCCCGGCAGCGGCGTCGTCGCCGCGAGCGTCGGGCGCGACGTCGCGTTCGGCCTCGAGAACGTCGGCGCGGACCCGGCCGGGATGCCCGCCGTCATCGAGCGCTCGCTGACCGCCGTCGGCCTCGGCGACCTGCCTCTCGACACCCCCACGTCGGCGCTGTCGGGCGGGCAGACCCAGCGGCTCGCCCTCGCCGGCACGCTCGCCCTCGACCCCTCCCTCGTCCTCCTCGACGAGCCGACGGCGATGCTCGACCCCGCCTGCGCCGCCGAGGTGCGGGCCGCCGTCGCCGCGCTGTCGGCCGACGACCCCCGCACGCTCGTCGTCGTCGAGCACGTGCTCGGCCCGTGGGTCCCCCTCGTCGACCGGCTCGTCGTGCTGTCCGCCGACGGCCGCGTCGTCGCCGACGGCCCGGTCGCGGAGGTGCTGGCCACGCAGCGCGACGTGCTGCTCGCGATGGGCCTGTGGGTCCCCGAGGAGCCCGCGCCGGCCCCCCTCGAGGTCGACCCCGGGCTGCTCGCCGCCGTCCCCTCGACCGCCGGCGCCGCCCTCACCGCCGACCCGCTCGCCGTGGACCGCACGGTGCGCCTCGTCGACGGCTCGACCCGCACCCTCCGGGCCGCCACGCTCGACGGGCCGCTGGGGGCGTCCCCCGGCGACCTCACCGTCCTCGTCGGCCCGAGCGGCTCGGGCAAGTCGACGGTCCTCGCCGCGCTCGCCGGCTTCCTCGACCCCGTCCCCGACGGCGCCGTCCGGCTGGGTGCCGGCGAGCACGCCGCCGACCCCCGGCGCCTCGGCGCCCCGGCCCTCGCCGCCCGCCTCGCGTGGGTGCCGCAGTGGGCGAGCTCCACGCTCGTCGCCCGCACCGTCCTCGACGAGGTGCTCACGACCTCCCGCGCCCTCGGCCGTCAGGGCCCCGCCGAGGAGGCCCGCGCGCTCGCCCTCCTCGACGCCCTCGGGCTCGCACCGCTCGCCGCGGCCGACCCGCGCCACCTCTCCGGCGGCGAGCAGCGCCGCCTCGCCGTCGCCGCCGCGCTCCACCACGGCCCGCCCGTGCTCCTCGCCGACGAGCCGACCGTGGGCCAGGACCGGCACACGTGGGCCGCCGTCGTCGGCCTCGTCGCCGCCCACCGCGCCGCCGGGGGAGCGGTCGTCGCGGCCACCCACGACGCCGAGGTCGTCGCCCGGGCCGACCGGGTCCACCACCTCGCCGCGCCGCCACGCCCGCCGCAGGAGCCGTCGACGCGCGTGCCGCTCGCCGCGCGCTGCGGCCCGCTCGCGCTCCTCGCCGGCGCGATGCTCGGCATCCCGGCGGGCGTGGTCTCCCCGCACTGGAGCACCTCCCTCGCGGTGCTCGCGGTGCAGGTGCTGCTCGCCGTCGTGGCGCTCGCGGCCCCGGGTCCGGGCCGGGCACCGGCCGGCCGGGCCCGCCGGGTCCTCCTGCGCACCGTGCCGGGGGCGCTGGCCGCGCTGTCGACCGGCTGGTCGACGTGGTGGCTGGCCGGGCACGACGTCGACACCGCCCTCACCGTCGCCCTGCGGGTGCTCGTCATCGTCGTGCCGTCGGCCGTGCTCCTGCCGTGGGTCGACCCCGACCGCCTCGGCGACCACCTCGCCCAGCGCCTCCACCTGCCCGACCGCCCGGTCGTCGCCACGGCCGCCGCGCTGCAGCGTGTCCACACCTTCGGGGCCGTCTGGACCGAGATCGGCCGGGCCCGTCGGGTCCGCGGGCTCGGGGTGCGGCCGACCCGCCCGGGCGATGTCGCGCGCCACCTCGCGGCCTCGACGACCGGACTCCTCGTGCGCACGCTCGGTGCCGCCGTCGAGCTCGCCGTGGCGATGGACGCCCGCGGCTTCGCGACGGCCCGCCGCCGGACGTGGTGGGCGCCGGCGCCCTGGCGGCTGCGCGACACCGTGCTGCTCGCGGCGGCGGCCCTGCCGGTGGCCGCCGTCCTCGCACGCTGACCGGCCGGGCCGCGGTCGTCGCCGCGGCAAGAACCGGTCAAGATGCCGGGCGGGGTCTGGACGAGCGGCCCGGTGCCCGGGCATGCTCGGGGACGCGAGGTGCTGTCGAGACCACCTCGCGGGTGCAGGAACCGTCCGGGACCACGAGGGCCCCGGCGGCCACGACAGACGGGGCCGCGGTCGAAACGACCGCGGCCCCGCCACCGTCGGTGGGCGCGGGCATACTGGACCCTCGTGTCCGCCGAGCCCGTGAGCGCCCCCGAGGCGCGTGTCCGCATCCCCCGTGAGATCTGGGTCCTCATCGCGGCGGCCTTCGTCATCGCCCTGGGCTTCGGCCTCATCACCCCGGTCCTGCCGGGGTTCGCGCAGAGCTTCGGCGTCGGCGCGACGGCGAGCAGCGTGGTCGTCAGCGCCTTCGCGTTCTTCCGGCTCGTCTTCGCCCCCGCGGGCGGCCGGCTCATCGGCCGGCTCGGCGAACGCCCCATCTACCTCACCGGGCTCCTCGTCGTCGCCGTGTCGACCGGCGCGACGGCGTTCGCCGGCTCGTACTGGCAGCTGCTGCTGTTCCGGGGTCTCGGCGGCATCGGCTCGGTGATGTTCACCGTCTCCGCCGTGGCGCTCATCGTCCGCCTGGCGCCGCCCTCGATCCGCGCGCGGGTGTCGTCGGCGTACGCCTCGGCCTTCCTCATCGGCGGGGTCGGCGGCCCGGTCGTCGGCGGCCTGCTCGGCGGCCTCGGGCTGCGGGTGCCGTTCCTCGTCTACGCGGCGGCCCTGCTGCTCGCGGCGACCATCGTCTTCGTCTTCCTCAAGGACGCCTCGCTCCGCCCGGCCGAGGGGGCGCCGGTCCTGCCGATGATGACCGTGCGCGACGGCTGGCGCGACAGCGCCTACAAGGCCTCGGTCGTCTCGGCGTTCGCCAACGGCTGGGCGAACTTCGGCGTCCGCAACGCGATCCTCCCGCTCTTCGCCGCGGCCGTCATCGTCGACCAGTCCCTCGACCCCGCCACGCGCGAGACCCACCAGTCGCTCGTCGCGGGCACGGCCCTCGCGGTCTTCGCGGCCGGCAACGCCGTCGGGCTGACGGTCGCCGGCCGCACCTCGGACCGCATCGGGCGCAAGCCGTTCATCATCGGTGGCCTGCTCGTGTCCGGCCTCGCGACCCTCGGCACCGGCCTCGCCACCAACCTGCCGCTCCTCGTCGCGTTCTCGGTCGTCGCCGGGCTCGGGGCGGGGGCGCTCAACCCGGCGCAGCAGGCCTCGCTCGCCGACGTGGTCGGCCGCGAGCGCAACGGCGGCCCGGCCCTCGCCGCCTTCCAGATGGCCTCGGACACCGGCGCGATCATCGGCCCGGTGCTCGCCGGCACCCTGGTCGACCACGGCAGCTTCGGCCTGGCCTTCGGCGTCACCGGGGCCATCACGCTGCTCGCGGTCGTGCCGTGGGTCCGCGCCCGCGAGACCCATCCGGTGCGCCGGGTGGGGTCCTCGGCGGCCTGACCGCGGGGAACCACGCCGCGGCGGGGCGCGTTGGACGATGGCCGCTCACCGACCGGGAGGTCCGCCATCGCCGTCCAGACCGCTCCGTCCACCGCGCTCGCCGTCCTCGACCGCCAGGTCGAGACCCTGCTCCGCCTCGGCTACCCGGCGCTCGCCGGTGAGAGCGAGGCCGACTTCACCGCCCGCCTCGAGCCCCTGCGCACGGTCGCCGCACGGCTCGACCCGCTGCCCGACGCCGCCCCGGGGCACGCCCCGCTCGTCCTCGTCGTCACCGCCGCCGTCGTCGACCCCGAGCGCACGGTGCCGCTGCTGCGGCTCGCTCCGCGGGGCACCCGGCCCGGCGTCGTCGACCGCAACCACGGACCCGAGGGGCTCACGCCCTACCGGCCGATCGAGCCGGTGGTCCTGCCGGCCCCGGGCGCCTACCTGCTGCTCGACGTCGACCGCGGCGAGGAGTTCTGCGGCGTGCGTCCCGAGGAGGCGCTGCCGGTCGTCCTCGGCCGCGGTCGGACGCCGCTGACCGTCGAGGAGGGCGTCGCGGTCGTCACCCACGCACCCGGGCTGCTCGAGAAGAACCGCTGCTTCATGCTGTCCGGCTCGCGCCGCGGGGACCGGCGGGTGCCGGCGATGTGGATCAGCGAGCGGGCGCCGAAGCTCGGCTGGTGCTGGGACGGCAACCCCCACTCGTGGCTGGGGGTCGCCTCCGCCGGGAGCCGGCGGGCCTGACCACACAGGGGCCGGGCGCGGAGCCGGTCCCTACTCCAGCGCCGCGCCCGGTTCCCCTGCACCGCAAACGTACTCCCGCACGGCTCGTCCGCCGTGGAATGGCCGCGCGCGTCACCGGCGTGGCGTGCGTCTCACCCCTCGGGGCCGGCCTCGTGGACCGTGCGCGGCATGACGAAGGACGCGAGGAGCATCGTCACCGAGACCGCCGCGGCGGCGACGAAGACGGCCCCGAGCGCCGGGGCGAGGACGCCCGACGGCAGCGACTCGAGGTCGCTCGGGGTGCCCCCGAGGCGGTCGCGGACGACCGTGTTGGCCACCGCGCCGAAGGCCGCGACGCCGACCGCGCTGCCGACGGAGCGCGCGAAGATCGACGCGCTCGTGGCGACCCCGCGCTGGTGCCACGGCACGGCCGACTGGGCGGCGACGAGGGACGGGCTCGCGACGTAGCCGAAGCCCAGGCCGAGGACGAGGCAGGCGGCGGCCAGCTGCCACACCGAGCTGTCCGGGCCGACGGTCAGCAGCAGCGCCGACCCGGCGACCGCGAGGACCGAGCCGATGAGCATCGTCGCGCGGAAGCCCAGACGCAGGTAGAGGCGTCCGGACGTCGACGCGGCGACCGGCCAGCCGAGCGTCATCGCGGCGAGCGCGAACCCGGCGACGATGGCGCCCGCGCCGAGAACGCCCTGCGCGTAGAGGGGGACGTAGGAGGTGAGGCCGAGCAGCATGACGCCGACGACGAGCGAGACGAGCATCGCGCCGCCGACGACCCGGTCGCGGAAGACCCACAGGGGGAGCACCGGCTCGGCCGCGTTGCGCTCGACGACGACGAAGGCGGCGAGGACCACGGCGGCGCCGACGAACAGCCCGATGCTCACCGGCGAGCCCCACGGCCAGAGGACGCCGCCCTCGAGCAGCCCGACGAGGAGGGCCACGGTGCCGACGAGCAGCAGCAGGGAGCCCGCCCAGTCGATGCGCGGGCGCGCGGTGACGGGTCGCGGCGACTCGCTGAAGCGGCGCCAGAGCATCCAGCCGGCGGCCGCGCCGAGCGGGAGGTTGACGAAGAAGATCCACCGCCACGAGAGCGCCTCGGAGAAGAACCCGCCGAGGGTCGGGCCGACGAGCGAGCTGATAGCCCACACCGAGGCGACGTACCCCTGGACGGTCGCGCGCTCGGCGACGGAGTAGATGTCGCCGATGATCGTCATCCCGATCGGCTGGATGGCCCCGGCGCCGAGGCCCTGGACGGCCCGGAAGGCGACGAGCGAGCCCATCGACCAGGCGACGCCGCACAGCAGCGAGCCGACGACGAAGAGCGCGACCCCGACGAGCATGACGTTCTTGCGCCCGAGGAGGTCGGCGACCTTGCCGTAGACCGGCACCGACACGGCCTGCGCGAGGACGTAGATCGAGAACAGCCACGGGAACTGCGAGAGGCCGCCGAGGTCGCCGACGACGGCGGGCACGGCGGTCGCGAGGATCGTCGAGTCGATGGCCACGAGGCCGGTCGAGAGCATGACGCCGAGGAGGACCGGCCCCCGCTCGGAGCGCAGGCCGACGGCCGAGCGGGGGACGCGGGTGGCGGAGGAGGACGTCACCGGAGGGCCAACCCGTCGCCGGGCGGCGACATTCCGGGGTCCGGACGTGGTCCCACCTGCGGAGACGGCGCGGGCGGGGCTAGCGTGCCGCCGTGAGCACCCCGACCGACGTCGAGCGCCGGGTCCTCGACGCCCTCGACGAGGACGCCCTCGTCACCTCGCTGGTCGACCTCGTGCGCGTCCCGAGCGTCACCGGGAGCGCGCCCGAGTCCGAGGCGCAGCACCTGCTCGCCGGATGGTTCGAGCGGGCCGGGCTCGAGGTCGACCTCTGGTCGGAGGACCTGCCCGCGCTGCTCGCCGCCCCCGGCTTCCCCGGCCTCGAGGCGCCGCGCTCGGAGGCCTGGGGCCTGGTCGGGACGACACCCGGGACCGGCGTGCCGGGGCTCGTGCTCAACGGGCACGTCGACGTCGTGCCGGTCGGCGACCCCGGCGCCTGGCGCGACGACCCGTTCGGGGCGGTCGTGCGCGACGGTCGGCTGCACGGGCGCGGCGCGTGCGACATGAAGGCCGGGCTCGTCGCGAACCTCGCGGTGGCGGCGGCGCTGCACCGCTCCGGGGTCCGCCTGGAGCGCCGGCTCGCGGTGCACTCGGTCGTCGGTGAGGAGGACGGCGGGCTCGGCGCCTTCGCGACGCTGCGGCGCGGGCACACGGGGGATGCGGTCGTCATCACCGAGCCGACCGGCGGCCGGTTGCTCACCGCGAACGCCGGCGCGCTGACCTTCCGGCTCGAGGTCGGCGGGCTCGCGGCCCACGGCAGCACGCGGCTCGAGGGGGTCTCGGCCCTCGACACCTTCGGGGTCGTCCACGACGCCCTGCGCCGCCTCGAGGCCGAGCGCAACCGCGACGCCGACGCGCTCTTCGCGGGGTCGCGCCTGCCGTACGCGTTGTCGGTCGGCACGGTGCGGGCGGGCGACTGGGCGAGCAGCGTGCCCGACCTGCTCGTCGCCGAGGGCCGCTACGGCGTGGCGCTCGGCGAGGACCCGCAGGCCGCCCGCGACGCCTTCGAGCGGTGCGTGGCCGAGGCGGCCGCCGGCGACCCGTGGCTGCGGGAGCATCCTCCCGTCGTCACCTGGCCCGGCGGGGCGTTCGCGTCCGGGCGTCTGCCGGCGGGCCATCCGCTGGCCGGCGAGGTGGCGGACGCCGCCGAGGCCGTCGGGGCGGTGCGACCCGTGGCCGGTGGTGCTCCCTACGGCTCGGACCTGCGCCTCTACGCCGCGGCCGGGGTGCCGACGCTCCAGTACGGCCCCGGCGACGTCCGGCTCGCGCACTCGCCGCGGGAGTCGGTCGACCTCGGCGAGCTCGTCGAGGTCACCCGCGCGCTCTGCGTCCTCGCCGTCCGCCGCCTCACCACCCCCGCCCCCTGACCCTTTGACCCCCTGCCCCCCGGACCCCCCACCTCCCCGCGAACGTGTGTGTCACCGCCGGGGACCCCCGGCGGTTGCACACACGTTCGCGACAGGACCGGCCGGGTCGGGGGGTTCCGCCGGGGGCGCGTGCCGCCTAGCGTCGGTCCGGTCAGCAGCGTCGCGACGAGAGGACCCGCCATGCCCCTGGAGAACCCGTTCTACACGCCCGAGATGCAGGGGCCGTACGAGCTGCGGTCGATCGGCCGCTTCGAGCTCGAGGAGGGCGGCGTCATCCCCGACCTCCAGCTGGCCGTCGCGACCTTCGGCGAGCTCAACGAGGCGAGGGACAACGCGATCCTCGTGCCGACGTGGTTCTCCGGGACGCACGCGACGTGGTGGCAGGTGTACATCGGCGAAGGCCGCGCCCTGGACCCGACGAAGTGGTTCATCGCCGTCGTCAACCAGATCGGCAACGGCCTCTCGACCTCGCCGCACACCACCGACGACCCGTCCATCGCGATGTCGCGCTTCCCGCAGGTGCGCATCGGCGACGACGTCCGTGCGCAGGAGCAGCTGATGCGCGAGCACTACGGCGTCGAGCGGTTCGCCCTCGTCGTCGGTGGCTCGATGGGCGCCCAGCAGACGTGGGAGTGGGCCGTCCGCTACCCCGACAAGGTGCTGCGGGCCGCGCCGATCGCCGGGACGGCGCAGAACACGCCGCACGACGCGCTCTTCACCCGGACGCTCATGGACGCCATCACCTCCGACCCCGGCTGGAACGGCGGCGAGTACGCCTCGCACGAGGAGGTGCGCGACGGCCTGACCCGGCACGCCGACATCTGGGCGACGATGGGGCTGACGACCGACTTCTGGAAGACGGAGTTCTGGAAGGGCATCCCGCCGATCGCCGAGGGACTGGAGTTCTCGACCTACGAGGAGTTCCAGCAGAACTTCACGCGCACCCTCTTCACGATGATGGACCCGAACGCGCTGCTGTCGATGGGCTGGAAGTGGCAGCGCGGCGACGTCGCCCGCAACGCCGACGGCGACCTCGCGGCGGCGCTCGCCCGCGTCACGGCCAAGGTCTTCGTCATGCCCATCGAGCAGGACATGTTCTTCCCGCCGCGCGACTGCGAGCCCGAGGCCGCGATGACGCCGGGCGCGGAGGTGCGGATGCTGCACAGCATCGCCGGCCACTTCGGGCTGTTCGGCTTCGAGCAGTCCTACCTCGACGAGGTCGACGCCCACCTGCGCGAGCTCCTCGACACCCCCGTCTGACCCGCCCTCTCTCGCGAACGTGTGTGAAACCGCCGGTGATCCCCGGCGGTTTCACACACGTTCGCGGTGAGGTGAGGGTCAGCGGTCGCCGGTGTCGTCGTCGTCGCCGGTGTCGTCGTCGCCGTCGGGTGGGGCGTTGCGCGGGGTGTCGCCGAGCCGGGCCGCGAGGAACGGCAGGGTGAACCAGAGGACGACGAGGACGGCCAGCACCGACCCGCCGCCGACCAGGGCCGGCCGGGTGCCGAGCGTGATGTCGACGACGAGCAGCACGACCCCGCTCACCGTGAGCCCGAGCATCGCGAGCCCGGCGATGGCGAACTGGTTGGCCGACTCGACGAGGAGCTCGCGCCGCCGCTGCCGGAAGAGCATCCGGTGGAAGGCGACCGGGGCGACGACCAGCCCGGTCGTCAGCACCGACCCCGCGAGGACGGCGAGGTACGTCGTGCGCTGGAAACCCGTCAGCTGGTCGAAGCGCGCCGAGAACGGGACGGTGAGCAGGAACCCGGTGAGGATCTGGACGCCGGTCTGCGTGACCCGGATCTCCTGGAGCAGCTCGTCCCAGTTGCGCGCCAGGGTGCGCCGCGACGGCGTCGCGTCGCGTCCGCCACGACCGTGTCCGCTCCCCATCGACCACTCCCTCGCTCGGCGGCCCCTCAGCCTAGGACCGGGGGGATGGGAGAGTGGGGGGATGAGCCACGCCGAGGTGACGATCGACGGACTGCCCGAGCACTACCTCACCCGACGGCCGGAGGCGGACGACGCGCCCGCCGTCACCGCCCTCCTCGCCGCGCACCAGCAGGCGGCCAAGGGCTCCGCCGGCGCCGACCCGGAGGCGGTCGTCGTCCAGCTGGCCGGCACCGGCTCGTGGACACGTCGCCAGGTGCTCGTCGAGGACGGCGACGGCCGGCTGCTCGCCTGGCTGTCGGTGCACGACCGGGCCGCGGGTCGCACGCTCGTCGAGGTCACCGTCGCGCCCGACCACGACGCGGCCGACGAGCTGGCCGGCCACCTGTTCGCCGCCGGCGAGCGCTACGCCCGCGACATCGGCCGGATGCGCGGGCTGCGCACGACGCTGCTCGACTCCGGCGCCTACGCCGACGACCCCCGCCAGCAGCGCTGGCTCGCCGCGGCCGGCTACCGGCACACGCGGACCTGGCTGCAGATGACCCGCCCCGTGTCCTCCGAGGAGGCGAGCAGCCTGCCCGGGCCGCGCGAGGGCGTCACCGTGCGTCCGGTCGACCGCCACGACGACGGCCTGCCGCTCGCCCAGGACCTGCAGGCCGTGCACCGGGTGCTCGAGGAGTCCTTCCAGGACCACTTCAGCTCCTACCGCGAGAGCTTCCCCGAGTTCGTCATGCGGCTGCGCGAGGACCCGGGGCACCGCTGGGACCACTGGTGGCTCGCCACGGTCGAGGGTCCGGACGGGCCGGTGCCGGCCGGTGCCGTCGTCTCGTCGGTGCTGCGCCCGGACGCCGACGGCATCCCCGGCAGCTACGTCGACTACATCGGGGTGCACCGCGACGCGCGCGGCCGCGGCGTGGCCAAGGCGCTCCTGCACCAGGTCATCGGCGACGCGGCGCGCCGGGGCCGCAACCGGGTCGGGCTCGAGGTCGACGCCGACAGCCCGACGGGGGCGGACGGCCTCTACTCCTCGATGGGCTGGGTCACCGACTACCGGACGCAGTCCTGGCACCAGGACCTCGACCTCTGACGCATCGGGGTGGCGCGCCGCGGCGCGCCACCGTGACCCGCCCCCTCAGCGGGCGACGTCGACGACGAGCCGCGTCGGGTTCGACAGCACCGAGACCTTGAACGGCCGCTGGCCGCCGGTCAGGCCGATGAACGACTGCCCGACACCCTCGAAGCCGCCCCAGATGGCCGGCGCGGCCGCGATCCCGGTGCCCTCCAACGTCTCCGGCAGGGGGTCGTCGGCGGTCGGGGCCGACTCGCCGGGCATGTCGACGGTCGAGACGAGCACCTCGAGCCAGACGTCCCCGGCCACGTCCTTGCGCTCGCCGCTGCCGTCCTGGATCGGCTCGTCGACGTAGTGGACGCGGTAGCTCGGCGCCCCGTCGCGGGCGAACTGGTAGACGACGCGGTCGTAGGAGCCGTGGCCGCCGACGCGCGACTCGATGCCGATGCCGACCCGTCCGCCGAGGGCGGGCCAGTCGGCGGTCGACTGCTCGTCGAGCGAGAACCCGGCGGGAAGCGAGGCGGATGCGCTCGGCGAGGAGCTCTCGGACGGCGAGCTGCTCGCCGAGGCGGAGTCCGTGGGGGAGGACGAGGTGCTCGCCGGCGGGGCGGCCGAGGACGACGTGGGAGACGGGTCGTCCGGGCCGGAGGAGCAGCCCGCGACGGCGGCCAGCGCGAGCACGCTCACCCCCACGCCGAGGGTGCGGACGGTCGGTGTGCGGCGTCGTGTCGTCATGGCGCCTCCCTTCACGCTCCCATCGTCCTCGACGGCAGGGTCCCCGCGTGGGACCTTCGCACCTTTGGCCCGGGGCGGGGCTCAGCGCACCGTGATCCGTGCGCCGTGTCGCGGGACGCTCGTGATGTTCCGCACCCGCGGACCCTCCGGGGCCACCGACTCGACGTCGTACGCGACGAGCACCTCGCGCAGCACCGCGACGGCCTCCATCAGCGAGAACGACGCCCCGATGCACCGGCGGGCGCCGCCGCCGAAGGGGATCCACGTGTGCGGCGCGGGCTGGCCGCCGACGAACCGGTCGGGACGGAACGCCGCCGGGTCGGGATGGCTCGCCGTGCGCCGGTGCGCGAGGATCACCGACGCGCCGACGGTCGCGCCGGCCGGCAGGTCGACGCCCCCGATGCGCGCCGGCTCGCGCAGCACACGGACGACCATCGGGATGACCGGATGCAGCCGCATCGCCTCCTTGACGAAGGCCTCGAGCAGGTCGTCGTCCCCGGTGCGGGCCGCCTCGCGGGCGCGCGCCCGCAGCCCCGGGTGCACGCCGATCTCGTGGAGGGTCCAGGCCAGCGCGGTGGCCGTCGTCTCGTGGCCGGCGAGGAGCAGGGTGACGAGCTGGTCGCGCAGCTCGGCGTCGGTCAGGCGCTCGCCGTCGACCTCGACGCGCAGCAGCGTCGAGAGCACGTCGGTGCGCAGGGCGAGGTCGGGGCTCGTGCGCCGCTCGGCGATCTCCTCGTGGAGCAGGGCGTCGAGGGCGCGGGTGCGCTCGACCGCCCTCCGCCACATCCCGACCCGGCGCAGCCGGGGGATCGCCCAGCCGAGGAACACGAGCGGGCTGACGTCGACGAGCTCGCGGACCAGCGGCCGCAGCCGCGCGAGCCGGCTCTCGTCGGTGACCCCGAAGACCACCCGGAGGATGGCCTCGAGCGTCAGGGCGTTCATCCGGTCGAGAACGGCGAACGGGACGCCGGGGGCCCACGCGCCGACCTCGGTCTTGGCCAGGCCCGTCACGAGGTCGGCGTACCCGCGCAGCGCCCGCCCGGAGAAGGCCGGCGTGAGGAGGCGGCGGACGCGCCGGTGCTCCTCGCCGTCGACGAGCAGGACCGAGTGCTCGCCCATGACCGGCCCGAGGATGGCGTTGGCCTCGCCGGCCCGGAAGGTGGCGGGGTCGCCGGCGAAGACGTCGCGGACGGCGTCGGGCTCGCTGACGAGGACGATGTTCCGGCCACGCGGGAAGAGCCGGACGGTCACGACCTCCCCGTACCGGCGGTGCAGCCAGGGCACCCAGCGGTGGCGGAAGCGCATCATCCCGACGCTCTGGACCAGCCGGGGCAGCCGCGGGCCGGGGGGCAGGAGGGCGGGGTCGGCCGGTGGGGTGCGTCGGGCCGCGCGGGCGTCGTCCATGGGGGTTCCTCCTCCCACGTGCGAGCCTAGCCGCCTGCCGCTGCCCCGATCGCGGAAAGCCGCCGGACGACGGCGTCGAGCGTCGGGTAGTCCGCACCCGGCCCGGTGGCGTAGTAGGCCGGCGCCAGGTGCAGGGAGCAAGGATCCTCGTCCGGCCGGCCGTCGACGAACCCGACGTACCGCCCGCCGGAGCGTCGCACGAGGAGGCTTCCCGCCGCGACGTCCCAGGGGTGGGTGTGCAGGTCGAAGGTGGCGTCGGCCCAGCCCGCGGCGACGTGCGCGAGGCCGAGTGCCCCGCTCCCCATCGCCCGGGTCGTGGCGAAGCCGTGCACCAGGGCCTCGGTGGCCTCGAGGGCGGCCTCGCCGTGGGAGGCGAGGTCCACCGCGCCGGGGAAGCTGCTGACGACGGCGGCCGCCGTCTCGGTGCGCGAGGCCCGGGGGGTGAGCGCGGCCCCGTCGAGCCACGCCCCGCCGAGGTCCGCGGCGAACTCGTGCCCACCGACGGGGTCGAGGACCACCCCGGCCACGACCTCGCCGTCGACGGCGGCTGCGACCGACACGCACCAGAAGGCGATGCCGTGCGCGAAGTTGACGGTGCCGTCGATCGGGTCGACGTGCCACACCACCCGGCCGTCCCCGACCGCGCCGCCCTCCTCGCCCAGCACCGTGCTGTCGGGTTCCTCCCGGAGGATGGCGTCGCGGATGATCGCCTCGGACGCGACGTCGTGCTCGGTGACCAGGTCGTGGGCGCTGCCCTTGCGCTGCACCAGCATCGGTGACCGGAAGGCCGCCGTGAGGTGGTGCGCGCTGGCCGTCGCGGCCCGAGTGGCGATGCCACGCAGGCGCTGGGAGGCGGACAGCGCCTCTGCGCTCGGCTCGACGGTGCGGGCGCTCACGGGGCGTCGGTGCCGGGCACGGGGAGCAGCCACGTCCGGGCCGCCTCGAACGACACGTCGACGAGCTCGCCCGGCTCGAAGGTCTGGTCCTCGTGGGGGTCGGCCACCGAGGCGACGATGTTGCCCGCCTCGGTCTCGATCTCGTACTCGACGGACTGGCCGTAGAACATCGAGGAGAGCATCCGACCGGCCGCGCCGCCGATGGTCGTGGCGTCGGTCGGTCGCAACCGCACCGACTCGGGCCGCACGAGGAGGGTCGGCACGGTCTCCCCGGTGGCACCGGGGTGACGGGGCACGGTCCAGTCCCGGCCGAGGACGGTGATGTGGGCGACGTCGGGTCCGACCTCGCGCACGGCGGCGTCGAGGAAGTTGGCGCGGCCGATGAAGTCAGCCACGAAGACGGAGGCGGGGTGACGATAGATCTCCCCGGGGGTGTCGACCTGCTCGATGACCCCGACGTTCATCACGACGATGCGGTCCGACATCGTCATCGCCTCGTCCTGGTCGTGGGTCACGAAGATCGTCGTGATCCCGAGCCGACGCTGCAGGCGCCGGATCTCGCCGCGCATCTGGACCCGGAGCTTGGCGTCGAGGTTGGACAACGGCTCGTCGAAGAGCAGGACCTTGGGCCGCATCACGAGGGCCCGGGCGAGGGCCACCCGCTGCTGCTGGCCGCCGGAGAGCTGGTGGGGCGCCCGGTCGGCGTACGGCGCGAGGTTCATCGAGGTCAGCACCGTCTCGACCTCTTCCCGTACCCGCGCCGACGGCAGCTTCTTCAGCCGCAGCCCGTACGCGACGTTGTCGAAGACCGACAGGTGCGGGAAGAGGGCGTAGGACTGGAAGACCATGGCCATCGGACGGTGGTTCGGGGCCACGCCGGTGATGGCGTCGCCGTCCAGGAGCAGGTCGCCGGCCGTCGGCGTCTCGAAACCGGCGATCATCCGCAGGGTCGTCGTCTTCCCGCAGCCGGAGGGGCCGAGCAGCGTGAGGAACTCGCCGGGATGGATCTCGAGGTCGATGTCGCGGACCGCCGGGACGGCGCTCCGGTCGGTCCCGTAGACCTTGCGCAGGCGGCGCAGGTCCAGGCGCCCGGGGGTGGCGGCGGGAAGGGCGTCCGCGGCGCGCTCGTCGGTGACGAGGGCGACGGACTCGGTGTGCTGGGACATGGGGCTCCTGGTGCTGCTCACCGGCGGTCGACGCCGCGCAGGGACGGATGGAGGAGGGCGAGGTTGAGCAGGCCGATGACCGACAGCACGATGACGATGAGGATCGCGCAGTAGGCGAAGGCGTTGCCGAACCGGCCCGCGTCGACCTCGGCGAGGATCTGCGAGGTCATGATCTTGGTCTGCGGGGTGGTGATGAAGACGATCGGCGACAGGGTGGTCATCGACCGGGCGAACGCGTACGTCAGGCCGGAGAGCAGCGCTGGTCGGATGAGCGGCAGCGTGACCTTGCGGAAGGTCGTCAGGCTGTCCGCCCCGAGGCTCGTGGAGGCCTCGTCGATGGCCGGGTTGATCTGCTGGAGGGCCGAGATCCCCGAACGTTGGCCGGAGGGCAGCGAGCGGGCGACGAAGACCATGACGATGGCCATCGCCCCGCCGAAGATCGCCGACCCGCCGGCGACGGCCGGGAACCACTGCCGGTTCGCGAAGACGGTCGGCGTGTTGAAGGCGATGGCGTACCCGATGCCCAGCACGGTGCCCGGGACCGACAGCCCGAGCATGCCGACGAAGTCCATGAGCCCGGAGGTCCGCCGCAGCTTGCGCACGACGAGCCAGGCGATGAGCATCCCGAGGATGCCCGCCAGCGGGGTGGCCACGAGGGCGAGCAGGGTCGTCGTGAACATCGCGTCCGACCCGATGCCCGCGAGGACGAAGCGGTAGTGCGACAGCGTGGGCTCGTTGTTGACCCCGAAGATCTTGACGAAACCGCCGACCACGACCGTCGAGTACATCGTGACGATGAGCAGGCAGACGAGGACCGCGGCGGTGAGGATCGGCACCCGCAGCACCGGGGTGCGGACGAGCTCGGGGGTGCCGGTCGGCTTGCCGGTGACGCTCACGACGTTCTGTCGCCCGACCCAGTAGCGCTGCACGAGGAAGACGCTGAGGGCGGGGACGAGCAGGACGAGCGAGTACGCGGCCCCGCCGGCGACGTTGTACTCCCCGGTGACGGCGAGGTAGGCCCGCGAGGCGAGCACCGTGTAGTCGCCGCCGAGGACGAGCGGGTTGGCCAGGTCGGCGATCGACTCGACGAAGAGCAGCAGCACCGAGCCGGCGATGCCGGGGACGAGCATCGGCAGGGTCACCGTGCGGAAGACCTTGGCCTTGCTCGCGCCGAGGAGCGCGGCCGCCTCGTCGAGCGAGGGGTCGAGGCTCTCGAGCATCCCCTTGAGGTTCATGTACGCGACGGGGAAGAACGACATGGACAGGACCAGCACGAGCCCGCCGAGGCCGTAGATGTCGACGTCGAGGCCGAGGAGGTCGCTGCTGATGATCCCGTTGCGCCCGAAGAGGGTGATGGCCGCGGTGGCGACCGCGAACGGCGGCGAGACGATCGGCATGAGCGCGATCAGGTGCATCAGCCGTTTCCCACGGAAGTCCAGGCGCACCTGGGCGTAGGCCATGACGAAGCCGACGAGCGTGCCGACGACCGACACGATGACGCCGAGCTGCACCGTGTTCCACAGGATCCGGCGGTTCACCGGGTCGGTGAGCATCGAGCTGACGATGCCCCAGCCCTCCTCGGAGAACGCGGCGAGGAGGATGCGCAGCAGCGGCAGCCCGACGATGGCCACGAGGACGACGGCCACGACGGTGACCGTCGCGACGAGGGTGAGGTCGCGCCCGGAGCGGGGCCGCGGCCGGCGGCGGCCGGAGGGCGCCGGGGCGTCGGCAGGTGTGGCGGCCCCGGGGAGGAGGGTGGTCGTCATGGCCGGCCACCCGCGGGCTGGGGGAGGAGCACGGGCGTCACTCCTTCGGCTGCGGGGCGACCTCGGCGTCGAACTTCGCCGTGATCTCCTTCTTGCGCTCGCCGGCCGCCTCGGCGTCGTACTCGACCAGGGTCACCTCGTCGAGCTTGACCATCTCGTCGGTGACCTTGGCGTCGGGGTTGGTCGGGATCTGGAAGCTGCCCACCGTCGGACCGATGTCCTGGTGCTCCGGGGTGAGGGTCCAGTCGATGAACTTCTTGCCGTTCTCGGCGTTCGGTCCGTTCTTGACGAGGGAGACCGCGCCGACCTCGTAGCCGGTGCCCTCGGAGGGGAAGGTGTTCTCGAGCATGTCGAAACCCTCCTTCTGGTACTTCACGCAGTCGTGGCTGAAGACCACACCGACGGCGACCTCACCGCGTCCGGCCATCTGCCCGGGGGCCGAGCCGCTCTTGGAGTACTGCAGGACGTTCTGGTGCAGCTTGGTGAGGTAGTCGAAGGTCTTGGCCTCGTCCATCCCGTTGAGGACCATCTGGGTCCAGACGGCGGTGTACGACGTGCCGGAGGTCGACGGGTGGGCGATCGCCACGTTCTTCTTCAGCCGGGGGTCGAGCAGGTCCTCCCATGAGGTGGGCGCCGCCACGCCGAGCTCGGCGAGGACGTCCTTGTTCGAGCAGAACCCGAGCGCACCCACGTAGGTACCGGTCCAGGTGCCGTCGGCGGCCTTGTACTGGTCGGGGATGGCTGCGGCCTCCGGGGAGACGTACTTCTCCGTGAGACCGGCCTTGGACGCCGCGACGTGCCCGTCGGAGGGCCCGCCGTACAGGACGTCGAACTCCGGCTTGCTCTTCGCCGAGTCCAGCCGCGCCACGCCCTCACCGGAGCTCATCCGCACGTAGGTCGCCTTGATGCCGCTGCTCTTCGTGAAGGCCGCGGCCATCGCCTGGCACTGCTCCTCCTGCGGGGTGCAGGCGATGACGACGGTCCCGCTGCCCCCACCCGAACCTCCGGACCCGGACGCGGTGTCGTCGACGGCGCACCCGGAGAGGACGGCCGCCAGACCGAGGGGGACGGCGAGCAGGCTGGGGGCGAGGCGTTGGCGGGACATGTGCGGCTCCTTTGTCGTGTTCCCGGACGTTCGCTGCGACGCTAGGCGTCGCGGCACCGCCGATCGGTCACCGACCGCCCCGGCTCGGTCACGGTTCTGTGACCGTGGCCTCCTCGCCCTCGGCTGCGTCCGGGTCGAACGCGTAGCCCACCCCGCGCACGCTGCGGATCATCGCGTCGGCCCCCCGGGAGGCCGTGCCGAGCTTCATCCGCAGCCGGTACACGGCGGTCTTGAGCAGCTCGCGGCCTCCCGGCAGGTCGGGGTCGCCCCATCCGGTGAGGAGCAGCCGGCGGAACGGCAGGGTCTCACCGGGACTGCCCGCGAAGGCGGCGACGAGGCGGAACTCGTGGTTGGTCAGGTCGACGCGGCGGCCGGCGACCCAGGCCGTGGCGGAGCGGAGGTTGACCGTCAGCGGCCCGTGCGTCAGCTGCCCGTCACCGAGGGGGGAGCGTCGGACGAGACCGGCCGCGCGCAGGGCGAGCTCGCGAGGGTGGAACGGCTTGGCCACGTAGTCGGCGGCGCCGGCCTCGAGGCCGGCGATCCGCCGGGAGGTCTCGCCGAGGGCGGTGAGCAGGATGACCGGGATGCCGGTGGTCTGCGCGATCCGTCGGCAGAGCTCGACCCCGGACAGGCCCGGCAGCATGACGTCGAGCACGACGAGGTCGACCGATCGCCGCTGCAGCAGCGCCCACGCGGCCTCGGCGGAGCCGGCCGTGCAGGTCTCGAAGTCCTGGGTCTCGAGCGCGAAGGTGACGATGTCGCGCATCGACGGCTCGTCGTCGACGACGAGCGCCAGCGGCCGCTCGGTGGAGGCCGTGCTCATGCCGCACCGCCGGCAGGGAAGGTGACGAGCATCGTCGTGCCGTGCTGGGCGATGGTGTCGACGTGGATGGAGCCGCCGTGCAGCTCGACGATGTGGCGCGAGATGTAGAGGCCGATGCCCGTGCCCTCCCCGAGCGCGGCGCTGCTGCGGAAGCGCTCGAAGAGCACGGCGCGCTGCTCCTCGGTCATCCCACGGCCGCGGTCGCTGATGGCGATGACGACGTCGGGGTCCGCGACGTACCCCCGGACGGTGACGCGGTTGACCGGGTCGGGGTCGTGCCGGAGGCTGTTGGCCACGAGGTTGCTCAGGAGCTGGTGCACCAGCTGCGGGTCGAGGAGCACCCGCGCCGGTGGTCCGGGCGTGTCGAGGACGATGTCGCGGTCGTGGACCAGGCGCAGCTCGCGGACCACGGAGCGCAGGTAGGCGCGCAGCTCGACCGGGCGCAGGTGGACCTCGAAGAGCCCGGCCTCGATACGCGCCTGGGCGAGGAGGTCCTCGGCGAGGGCGATGACGTGCTCGGCGCTCGTCGAGATCGTCGTGGCGAACCGCCGCTGGACGTCGGTCAGGGGACCGGGTGTCTCTTCGACCAGGAGGTCCGCGGACCCCTTGATGAGGGCGAGCGGGGTGCGGATCTCGTGGCTGAGCACGGACACCTGGTCGGCCTTGCGGACGGCGAGCTCCTTGAGCCGGGCGATCTCGCGCTGCGCGGTGACGTACTCGCGGCGCAGCCGCACCAGCCACCACCCCAGTCCGGCGGAGACCACGAGGGCGGCGCCCACGACGAGCAGGTCGAGCACGAGGTTCACGTCGTCGACCCCCGCGGCTGCGCTGCGATGCGGAGCACCATGGCACGCCAGTGTGCCACCGGCCGCGGACGTACCCTGACGCCATGGGTCGACGGGTCGCCCTGGCGCTCGGCGCCGGCGGAGCACGCGGGTACGCGCACATCGGCGCGCTGCAGGTCATCGAGGAGCGCGGGTTCGAGGTGGTCGCCGTCGCGGGCACCTCGATGGGCGCGCTCGTCGGGGGCCTCGCCGCGGCCGGGCGCCTGGACGCCTACACGGAGTGGGTCACCGGCCTCACGCAGTACGACGTGTGGCGGCTGCTCGACATGAACCTCGGTGGGGGAGGGGCGATCCGGGCCGAGCGGATCTTCGCCAAGGTCGGCGAGATCCTCGACGGCACGCTCATCGAGGACTGCGCCATCCCCTTCACCGCCGTCGCGACCGACCTCAACCACCGCCGCGAGGTGTGGTTCCAGCGCGGGCCGATGGCCACGGCGATCCGCGCGTCGGTCGCCATCCCGAGCCTCGTGACGCCGATCGTCGTCGACGGCCGGCTGCTCGTCGACGGCGGCCTGATGAACCCGGTGCCCATCGAGCCGACCGCTGCCGTGATGTCCGACCTCACCGTCGCGGTCAGCCTCCAGGCTGGGCACAGCACCGGGATGCCGGTCGCGCCGGTGCGCTCGCCGGGCGTCACGAGCACGGTGGCCGGGTCGGTCCGGTCGCTGACCCACCGCGTGTCGGCGCTCATGGGGGGCGGGTCGCACGACACGACGACCGACGCCCCGGCCCGTGAGGACGTCGCCGAGGACGTCGCCGAGGACGTCGCGCCGGTCACCGAGGGCGGCTCCCCCGCGACGCCCTCGGCGCCCGGTTACACCTCGGCGCCCAAGGACCTCGCGTCGATGGAGATCTTCAACCGCTCGTTCGACACGATGGCGGCGCTCATCACCCGCTACCGGATGGCCAGCAACCCGCCGGACGTGCTCGTCTCGGTGCCCTCGGACGCCTGCCGGACGATGGACTTCCACCGGGCGTCCGAGATGATCGCGCTCGGCCGCGAGCTGACCGAGCGGGCCCTCGACGAGGCCGGGTACTGACGGACCCGGTGCGCGCCGCGCGGCGTCAGCCGGCGGCGACGATCGCGTCGACCCGCTCGGGGGCGTAGAGGCGGTCGGCCACGGCCGCGGCGAGCCCGTGCAGCCCGGCGAGGTCGCCCTGGGTCGAGGGCAGGATCGTCAGGCGGCGGGTGGCCAGCGGGAGGGAACGCGCGTAGACGGACTCGCGGATCCCGGCGAAGAGGTGGTCGGCGGCGGCCGCGAGGTCGCCCCCGATGACGACGACCTCGGGGTTGAGGAGGCTGACGGCGTCGGACAGGGCGATCCCGATGAAGCGGCCCGCCCGCCGCGACAGCGCGGTGGCGCTCGGGTCCCCGGCCTTGACGAGCGCGACGACCTCGGGCACGGACGAGACGTCGTGGCCGGCCGCGCGCAGGTCGCGGATGAGCGCCCAGCCGCCGGCGTAGGCCTCGATGCACCCGGTGTTGCCGCAGCGGCAGGCGGGCGCCGGACCCTCGTCCGGCGCGGTGACCTGGATGTGGCCGATGTCGCCCGCGGCGCCGTCGAAGCCGCGGTACACCGAACCGCCGATGACCAGGCCCGCGCCGACACCGGTCGCCAGCTTGAGCAGGAGCATCGACGAGCGGTCGGCGTGGGCGGAGCGGTGCTCGCCGACGGCCATCGCGTTGGCGTCGTTCTCGACCACGACCGGGCAGGGCAGGTGCTCGGCGAACCAGTCGCGGATGGGGAAGCGGTCCCAGCCGGTCATGATCGGCGGGCTGACGACCGTGCCCGCATCCCCGTCGACCGGCCCGGGCAGGGCCAGGCCCACGCCGTGCACCTCGGCCCGGGTGACGCCCACGCGGCGCAGGGCATCGTCGAGGTGTCCGAGGACCTCGGTGAGCCAGGGCTCGGGGCCGATCCCGACGGGGAGGTCGTGCCGCTGCTGGTCGAGGATGCGCCCGCCGAGGTCGGTGACGGCGACGCGGACCCCGGTGGCCCCCGCGTCGGCGAGCGCGAGGACGCCGCCCTCCTCGCGGAAGCGGAAGCGGGTCGGGGGGCGTCCCCTGGTCGTCGCGACGGGGGTCACCTCGGCGAGCAGGCCGGCGTCGACGAGGGCGTCGAGGCGCGCGGCGACGGTGGAGCGGGAGGTGCCGGTCAGCTCGACGAGCTCGGCCCGGGTCAGCTCGCCGTGCGCCCGGACGAGGGCGAGGACCTGGCCGGGGGAGCCGGGGGCGGCCGCGGGGCGCACCGGGCGACCGAGGAGGGCCACGGGGCCCGCGGGCTCGGTCGTCGTGGACATCGCTGCTCCTGCCGTCGCTCACGGGCCCGGTCCGGGGGACCGGCGACGAGGGGCCTCGTCGCGCCGTGGTCATTTCTACCAGAGTGCAGGATCTTTTTGCTTGACACAAGTCATAAATAGGTGATCAACTGTCAAAAGTCGCCGGACGCCCCCACGCCGGCCCGCTCAACGAAGAGAGGCTCCCCCATGGCCCGTGCACGCACCGCCGCCCGCCAGCTCGTCCTCGTCGCCACGGTCGGAGGCCTCGGTCTCGCGCTCACCGCGTGCGGCGGCTCCTCCACCGCCTCGGGCTCCGGCTCCGACGGCTCGTCCGCCGCCACCACCGGCAAGGTGGCCGCGGTCATCAAGGGCCTGGACAACCCGTTCTTCCAGACGATGGAGAAGGGCATCCGGGACCAGGCGAGCGCCGACGGCACCGACGTGACGATCCAGGCCGCCGCCGCCATCACCGACACCAGCGGCCAGGCCGACAAGCTGACCGGGCTCGCCGGCCAGGACTACAAGTGCTTCGTCGTCAACCCGATCTCCGGCACCAACCTCGTCCAGGGCATCGCGCAGATCGCGGCCAAGGACGTCCCGATCGTCAACATCGACAGCCCGGTCGAGGCGGACGCCGCCAAGGCCGCCGGCGCGAAGATCGCGACCTACATCGGCACCGACAACAACGCCGCCGGGCAGCTCGCCGGGAAGCAGATGGGCACCCTCCTGCCGGACGGCGGCGCGGTCGCCCTCGTCGGCGGGATCTCCGGTGACGTCACGAGCGGCGCGCGGCTCGACGGCTTCACCGCCGGCAAGCCGGCCAACGTCAGCATCGTCCAGACCGTCGCCGCCGACTGGGACCGCCAGACCGCGCTGACCAAGGCGACCGACATCATGCGCGCCAACCCCGACCTCAAGGGCTTCTTCGCCGCCAACGACGACATGGGCCTGGGCATCGCCCGCGCGATCGCCAACGCCGGCAAGACCGGGCAGATCAAGGTCATCAGCGTCGACGGCAACAAGGACGCGTTCGAGGCGATCAAGAGCGGCGGCATCGACGCCGTCGTCGCCCAGTTCCCCTACGTCGTCGGCAAGATGGGCCTCGAGGCCTGCGAGGCCGCGATGAAGGGCAAGACGCTGCCCGAGAAGGTCGACGCGCCGGTCCAGGTCGTCACCAAGGACACCGTCGACGCCGCGCTCTCGGCCGCCCCCAAGCCGGGCGAGGCGTACGACGACCCGTTCGCGGAGCTCCTCAAGTGACGGCCCCGACCGTGACCCCCGCCCCGTCGTCCACCGCCCCCTCGTCCGCCCCGCCGGCGGACGAGGCGGGCCCCCGCCCCCGCACCGGCTGGCGCGACGTCGCGAACTGGGCCGACTGGGCCGCGCTCGTCGGGCTCGTCGTGCTCGTCGTCGTCTTCCAGGCGCTCAACCCGACCTTCCTCAGCGCGGGCAACATCCAGTCGATGCTCGTCGCGGCCGCGATCCTCGTCGTCCTCGCCGTGGGCCAGACCTTCGTCGTCGCGACGAGCGGCATCGACCTCTCGATCGCGTCCACGATGACCCTCGCGGCCGTCGTCCTCGGGATCGTCTTCACCTCCGGCGCCGGCCTGCTGCCCGCGGTCGTCGCGGCCGTCGTCGCCGGCGGCCTCGTCGGGCTCGCGAACGGTCTGCTCGTCGCCCGCGGAAAGATCACCGACTTCATCGTCACCCTCGGGTCGCTCTCTGCGGCCTCCGGGCTGGCCCTGGTCCTCTCCGACGGCAAGCCGGCGACGATCATCAGCGCGCCGCTGCTGCGCCTGTCGACCGGGTCGGTCGGGATCATCGGCTACTCGGTGGTCGTCGCGGCGGCGATCGCCGTCGTCGCGCACGTGGTCCTCTTCCACACGCGGTTCGGCACCCACGTGCTCGCGACCGGGGGCAACGCCGAGGCGGCCAACGCCACCGGCGTGCGCACCGCCCGGGTCAAGACGGCGGTCTACGTCATCGCCGGCCTGCTCGCCGGGGTCGGGGCCGTGCTCCTCGTGGCCCGCGTCGGCGCCGCCGAGCCCGCGGCCAACACCGCCTTCCTGCTCAACAGCGTCGCGGCGGTCGTCCTCGGCGGGGTCAGCCTCTTCGGCGGACGGGCCACGGTGCTCGGGCCGGTCATCGGCGCGCTCCTGCTCACGGCGCTCGTCAACGGCCTGACCCTGCTCGGGGTCTCGCAGTTCTACCAGCCCCTGTCCGTCGGCGTCGTCGTCGTCGCGGCGGCCTTCCTCACGAGGTTCCAGAAGTGACCAGCACCCAGACCGCGGGGACGCCCCTCGCCCACGACGTCCCCGCCGACGCGCTCCTCGACGTCCGCGACGTCAGCCTCTCGTTCGGGCAGGTCCGCGCGCTGCGCGACGTGACGATGCACGCCCGCCGCGGCGAGGTCACCGCGATCGTCGGCGACAACGGCGCCGGCAAGAGCACGCTCATCCGCTGCATCAGCGGGATCCACCGGCCCGACGCCGGCACCATCCGGTTCGACGGCGCGGACACCGGCTTCCGCTCGCCCGAGGACGCCCGCGAGGCGGGCATCGAGACCGTCCACCAGAACCTCGCGCTCGTCGAGGACCTCACGGTGTGGCAGAACCTCTACCTCAACCGCGAGCTGACCCGCGGCGTCGGGCCGTTCCGCGTCCTCGACCGGAAGGCGATGCGCGCCGGCGCGGCCGAGAAGGTCTCGGGTCTCGCGGTCAACGTCCCCGCGGTCGGCTCGCGGGTGCGGCGCCTCAGCGGTGGGCAGCGGCAGGCGGTGGCCATCTGCCGGGCCGCCGGGTTCGCCTCGAAGCTCATCATCATGGACGAGCCGACGGCCGCCCTCGGCGTCCAGGAGACCGCCAAGGTCGAGCGGCTCGTCGAGGACCTGCGCGGGCAGGGCCACGCGATCGTCCTCATCAGCCACAACTTCGCCCAGGTGCTGCGGCTCAGCGACGCCGTCTGGGTCATGCGGGCCGGGCGCTGCGTCGCCGGCCGCCGCACCGCGCAGACCGACGGCGACGAGATCGTCGGCCTCATCACCGGCGCCCGCCCGGGCGACCACGAGGCCGTGCCCGCCGGCGCGGCCTCCCCGACGGAAGGACCCACCCCGTGACCGCGAACCCCCTCGGCATCCACGCCCTCGTCTGGGTCGGTGACACCTCCCCGGAGTCCGTCGCCGCCGCCGTCGAGCGCACCGCCGCGACCGGCTTCGACCTCCTCGAGTTCTCGCTGCACGACTCGGTCAACCTCGACCGCGCCGCCACCCGGGCGGCCCTCGAGGCCCACGGGCTGCAGGCCGCCTGCTCGCGGGGGCTCGCGCCGGATGCCGACGTCTCGAGCGAGGACCCGGCCGTCGTCTCCCGCGGCGCCGAGCTGCTCCAGGAGTCGCTCGCGGTGACGGCCGACATCGGCGGCACCGTCCTGACCGGTGCGCTGTACAGCGCCTTCGGCAAGGCGGCCGCGCCGCTCACCGCGAAGGGCCGGGCCAACGTCGTCGCCGTCCTCAAGGACCTCGCCGTCGACGCGGCCGCCCGGGGCGTCACGCTCGGGCTCGAGGTGTGCAACCGCTACGAGACCAACGTCGTCAACACCGCACGCGACGCGGTACGCCTCGCCGACGACATCGGCGCGGACAACGTCGTGGTGCACCTGGACACGTACCACATGAACATCGAGGAGGACTCGATGAGCGACCCCGTGCGCGAGGTCGGCGACCGCCTCGGCTACGTCCACGTCGGCGAGAACCACCGCGGCTACCTCGGCTCCGGCCACCTCGACTTCGAGGGCTTCTTCGGGGCCCTCGCCGACATCGGGTACCGCGGCCCGGTGACCTTCGAGTCGTTCTCGTCGGCCGTGCTCGCCCCGGGGCTGAGCAACGACCTGGCCATCTGGCGCAACCTCTGGTCCGACGGCAGCGACCTCGCGCGGGAGGCGCACGGCTTCCTCTCGGCGGGCCTGGACCGGGCCCACGCCGCCGTCGCGCGATGATGGGCCGATGAGCGCCGGCCCCCGACCGTCCGACACCGCCCCCGAGGGTCTCGGCGAGCTCGCCGACCTCGCCGAGACCCTGGTCGGGTCGGCCGGTGACGGACGCGCGCTGCTCGGCGTCGCCGGCGTGCCGGGGGCGGGCAAGTCGACGCTCGCGGAGGCGCTCGTCGCCGAGCTCGCCCGACGGCACGGGGACGGCTGGGTGGCCCAGGTGCCGATGGACGGCTACCACCTCGCGGACGTGCAGCTCGAGCGGCTCGGCCTGCGCGACCGCAAGGGCGCCCCGGCCACGTTCGACGCGCTCGGGTACGCGGCGCTGCTGCGCCGCCTGCGGGAGGACCCCGAGCGCGACGTCTACGCGCCGGGGTTCGAGCGGGTGCTGGAGCAGCCGATCGCCGGCGCGGTCGTCGTGCGCGGCGGGACGCGGCTCGTCGTCACCGAGGGCAACTACCTGCTGCTGGAGGGGGACTGGCGCGAGGCGCGCGAGGCCCTCGACGCCGTCTGGTTCGTCGACGGGGACGACGCCGTCCGGCGCCGCCGGCTGCTGGCCCGGCACGTCGAGTTCGGCAAGACGCCGGAGGAGGCCGCGGCCTGGGTGGCGGCGGTGGACGACCGCAACGCCGAGCTCGTGCGCGAGCGGGCCGGGGCGGCCGACCGTGTCGTGCGCGTCACCGACGGCGGCTGGGAGCTCGCGGCGGGGGCATGAGGCGTCCCCATCGTCGCCTTCTCGCCAGCAAAAACTCTGACCGACAGGCGAATTCGCTGTCTCGAACCCTTGTTCGAACGGCCCCGCGGCGGTAGGCTGGGAGCACGAGGGGAGGGGGAGCCGATGCAGTCCCAGACCACGGCGCGACCGGGTCCGCGCGAGGTCGCCGAGGCGGCCCGCAGGGCGCGGCAGGTGGTGGGCGCGGTCCTCTCCCCGGCCGGCGCCCGCGGCTCGAGCGAGGAGTGGGCCGCCGCCCTCGGGGAGCGCCGGGCCCTGGCCGACGTCGTCGAGGCGGCCGAGGCCGAAGCGGCCGTGCGCCTGGCGGCCATCGAGCCGCTCGTCCTCGAGACCGGCGAGCTCGTCGAGACCCACCGTGCGCCCGGCCACGTCTCGCTCGACGCGCCGTCGATCGTCTCCGGGGTGCTGGGGATGACGGCCGTCCACGCCGAGCGCTGGGTGCGCGACGCCGTCCGCCGCGCCGCCGACGGCCCTGACGGGACCGACACGGCGACCGGCCTCGGCGCGCTCCACCTCGCCATGGCGCAGGGGCGCCTGGACGGGTACCGCGCGGGCGTCGTCGCCCGCGAGCTCGAGGAGGTCCCGGCGCAGGTCGCCGCCACCGTGCTCGAGGCCGTCGACGCGTACCTCGGCGTCGAGGACGCGCCGCGCCTGCGCCGTCGGGTGCGGCGGGTGCTGGCCCGCATCTCGCCGGACCTGTTGCGGCAGAGAGCGGCCCGGGCCCGAGCGGCGTCGTCGCTGCGTCGGTGGGTCGACGAGCCGGGCACCGACACCTGGCTCGGCACCTTCCCCTCCGAGGAGGCCTGTCGGGCGTGGGCCGCCATCGACGCGCTCGCGCAGCGCCTCGTCGCCGACGGCACCTGCGAGGGCATCGACCGGGCACGGGCCCGGGCGCTCACCGACCTCGTGACGGGCAGCGCGACCATCGACCTCCGGGTCCACGTCGTGACCGTCGTCCCGGACGGCGACCCCGACGGCGAGGTCCGGCCGGCGGGGTCGGCGGTTGCCACGCGGCCGACCGACCTCGTGACCGTGCACGGCGCTGCGCCCGGCGAGCCCGTCCTCGTCGCCCGCGACTGGCTGGAGCGTGCCGTGGCCGCCACCTCCTCCCGCCCCGACCACCTCGGGCGGGTCGTCGTCGACCCCTCGAGCGGTGCCCTCGTCCCGGTCGACGATCCCGGTGCCGACGGCTACCGGCCGGGGGCCGGGCTCGCCCGGCTCGTGCGGGCGCGGGACGGGCGCTGCCGCTTCCCGGGGTGCCACGTCGCCGCCCGGTTCTGCGACCTCGACCACGTCGTGCCCTGGCCCGTCGGGCCCACCACGGCACCCAACCTCGTGTGCCTGTGCCGGCGGCACCACCGCACCAAGCAGCGGCCGGGATGGTCGGTCGTCCTCCACCCGGACGCCACGACGACCTGGGTGGACCCGACCGGTCGGCGCCGGACCACGCATCCGCTGGACCACCGGCCGGTCGTCCTGCCCGACACCGGGTCCGACGCCCACCCGCCGGCGCGCTCGGCCGGTGCGGCGCCGAGCGACGCACCCCACTCCGTGCTCGAGCACCTGCTCGAGCACGGCGGGCCGCCGCAGCCCTCGCGGGGCTGCCGGGTCGGGGTCCACCGCCCCCGCGGTCGGCCGCCGGGGCGGCTCGTCGTCGAGCTCGCGCCGCACCCCCGGCGGCGCCGCTCGACGCCGCCCGGGTCACCCCCGTTCTGAGCCGCCCGCTGGGGCCTCGACGGGCGTAGCGTCCCGAGGATGAGCATCCGCCTCGGCTACCAGATCCCGAACTTCAGCTACCCCGGGGGCGACCCCGCGCGCATCGTGCCGACCGTGGTCCAGCAGGCGCAGGAGGCGGACGCCGCGGGCGTCGACGCGGTCCTCGTGATGGACCACTTCTACCAGCTGCCCGGCATCGGCGAGCCGGACCAGCCCATGCTCGAGGCCTACACGCTGCTCGGCGCGCTCGCGACGGCCACCGAGCGGGTGCAGCTCTCGACGCTCGTCACCGGCAACACCTACCGCAACCCGACGCTGCTCGCGAAGGAGGTGACGACCCTCGACCTCGTGAGCGGCGGACGCGCGGTGCTGGGCCTCGGCGCCGGCTGGTTCGAGCTCGAGCACCGGCAGCTGGGCTTCGAGTTCGGCACCTTCACCGACCGCTTCCAGCGGCTCGAGGAGGCGCTGTCCATCATCGAGCCGATGCTGCGCGGCGAGCGGCCGACGGTCTCCGGCGAGTGGTACCGCACGGAGTCGGCGATGAACGAGCCGCGGCTGCGCGACGACCTGCCGATCCTCCTCGGCGGTGGGGGAGAGCGGAAGACGTTCAGGTACGCGGCCCGCCACGCGGCGCACCTCAACCTCATCTGCAACGCGACCGAGATCCCCCGCAAGCTCGAGGCGCTCGCGGCCCGGTGCGAGGAGGAGGGGCGCGAGCGCTCGACGCTCGAGACCAGCTACCTGGCCTTCGTGATGATGGACGAGGACGGCGACGCGGCGCGCCGCCTGCACCGGGACTTCCTCGCCGCCCGCGGCGTCGACCTCGACGCGATGGACGAGGACCAGCGGCGCGCCGCGACCGACCGGCAGTTCGCCGGCACGCCCGAGGAGGTGGCCGGGCAGCTGCAGGAGCGGGTGCTCGACCACGGGGTCGACGGGCTCATCGTCAACATGGTCGCCAACGGCCACGAGCCGGGGGTCGTCTCGATGATGGCCGAGGCGCTGGCGCCCCTCGTGCGGTCGCGCTGACCCGCCCGCGGGGCGCCGCAGGCGTCAGGCCTCGGGCTCGACCCGGGGGGAGGCGCCCTGCAGCTCGTCGATGAGCTCGGAGGCGTGCGCCTTGGTCAGGTTCTCCGGCACCTCGCGCCCGGCCTCGCGGGCGAGGGTCGAGAGGTAGCTCAGCTGGGGGCCGGTGGCGGGCTCGTCACCGGTCGCCCACTGCTCCGGCGGCTTCGTGGCGTCCTGGGGGTCCTGGATCGGGTCGGTCTGGGCGGGGTTCTGGTCCTGGGTGCTCATCCCTGCACGCTACGGACCGGGTCCGACAGGTCGCCCCGCCGTGACCGACCCACGGGGTCCGTGTATCACCCGGGTGCGGCGTCGCCTCCTGCCGCGTGACCACCCACGCACCCGGGAGACGCCATGGCCACCATCCCCGTCCGCCTCCGCCTGGAGAAGCTCTTCTGCTACCACGGCGCCGACGAGAGCGACAGCGAGCCGTACCTGTGGACCGTCGTCGTGACCCTCGACGGCCGCACCATCACGCACCGGCCGGACGCGCCCTCGCTCGACGGGGCTCCCGGCATCTGGTCGTCGCCGGGCAGCCACGGCAGCCTGGGCGGGCCGGTGGGCATCGGCGAGAACCGGACCGTGCCGGCCGCGGTCGGCCACCACGACACCACGCTCGAGCCCATCGTCATCACCGCGGCCGGGCACCGGGTCGAGGTGCCGGGCCGGCTCGTGCTCGTCGCGATCCTCCTCGAGGACGACATGACCTCCGACGAGGGGGCCGAGGCCGCGCACGCCAAGGTCGTCGACCTCCTGCGCACCGAGCTGACCGAGGCCGTCGCCGACCTCGACCTCGACGGCGTCGGGGCGAAGATCCTCCGCGGCCTCGCCGAGGGCCGCACGGCGCAGGACGTCGCCACCGAGTACCTGCAGCAGCGGATGAAGCGCGTCGTCGACCGGCTGAACCGCTACGCGCAGGACGTGGCGATCGCGGCCATCGTGCGCGAGCTGAGCTTCCCCGCCGCGGTGGTCGAGGCCTCCGACCCGGACGACTTCCAGGGCATCGTCGTCCGCTCGTGGAGCCAGGACGAGATCGCGGCGAGCGACACCCACCGCCGCCTCGCCGTCGACGAGCTGATCTACGACCACGGGGCGGGCCACCGGGAGGCCTCCGCCTACAACTACGCCCTCCACGGGCACGTCTGGCAGCCGATCGAGGAGTACTGGGTCCCGGTGGCGGACACCCTGCCGCCGGGGAGGTGGCAGGTGACCGGCATCCAGCGGACCGGGCGCAAGCCCTTCATCAGCACCCTCGGCGGGGTGCTGCCCGACGGCAGCCCGTGGGCGATGTCGAAGAGCCGGGTGATGGACCTGCTGCGCGCCGGCACGCACACGTTCTTCGTGCGCGGCGAGACCGGTGCCGAGGCCGACGTCGTGACGACCGAGAACGAGGACAACCCCTACTTCCCCTACCTGGCGACGGTCGCGGACGCCGACCCGACGAACAACCTCTCGACGCTCCCGCCGTGCACGGTGGCCATCCGGCACACCCGCCCGGCGCCCTGACGTCTGGCTGGCTGGTCGGGACGGCCCCGGGGCAGCGACAACCCCGCACGTGCGGGCTTTCCGTCGTCGGGACGGCCCCGGGGCAGCGGTAACCCCGCACGTGCGGGCTTTCCGTGGTCGGGACGGCCCTGGGCCAGCGACAACCCCGCACGTGCGGGCTTTTCGTGGTCGGGACGGCCCTGGGCCAGCGGTAACCCCGCACGTGCGGGCTTTTCGGCTGGGGTCCTGGTCGGGGGAACATCCGTGCCCACCCGAGGGTTGAGCCTGATGGACGCAAGTTTCGTCCCACCGATTTGTGCAGGATGGTCGGCGGGTCTAACTTGAGTGACAACGACTCAACCCGGTCCGTGGGCGTACCGCCCCGGCCCAGCACCACACCAAGGAGCACCACACATGGCACGTGCAGTCGGCATCGACCTCGGCACCACCAACAGTGCCGTCGCCGTCCTCGAGGGTGGCGAGCCCACCATCATCGCGAACGCCGAGGGCGGTCGCACCACCCCCTCCGTCGTCGCCTTCTCCAAGGGCGGTGAGGTCCTCGTCGGCGAGATCGCCAAGCGCCAGGCCGTGACCAACGCCGACCGGACGATCCGCTCCGTCAAGCGCCACATGGGCACCGACTGGGCCTCCGACGACGTCGACGGCAAGACGTACAACGCGCAGGAGATCAGCGCGCGCATCCTCCAGAAGCTCAAGCGCGACGCCGAGTCCTACCTCGGCGAGACCGTCACCGACGCCGTGATCACCGTGCCGGCGTACTTCGACGACCACGAGCGCCAGGCCACGAAGGAGGCCGGCGAGATCGCGGGCCTCAACGTCCTGCGCATCGTCAACGAGCCGACCGCGGCCGCGCTCGCCTACGGCCTCGACAAGGGCAAGGAGGACGAGCTCATCCTCGTCTTCGACCTCGGTGGCGGCACCTTCGACGTGTCCCTCCTCGAGGTCGGCAAGGACCCCGACGACGGCTTCGCGACCATCCAGGTCAAGGCGACCTCCGGTGACAACCAGCTCGGTGGTGACGACTGGGACGAGCGCGTCGTGGGGCACCTGCTGACGACCGTCAAGAACACCTCGGGCGTCGACCTGTCCAAGGACAAGATCGCGATGCAGCGTCTGCGTGACGCGGCGGAGCAGGCGAAGAAGGAGCTCTCGTCGGCCAGCTCGACGAACATCTCGCTCCAGTACCTCTCGATGTCCGAGAACGGGCCGATCCACCTCGACGAGACGCTGACCCGCGCCCAGTTCGAGCAGATGACCAAGGACCTGCTCGACCGCACGAAGCAGCCGTTCCAGAACGTCATCAAGGACGCCGGCATCTCCGTCGGCGAGATCGACCACGTCGTCCTCGTCGGTGGCTCGACCCGCATGCCGGCCGTCAGCGCCCTCGTCAAGGAGCTGACCGGCGGCAAGGAGCCCAACAAGGGCGTCAACCCGGACGAGGTCGTCGCCCTCGGCGCGTCCCTCCAGGCCGGTGTCCTCAAGGGTGAGCGCAAGGACGTCCTCCTCATCGACGTCACGCCGCTCTCGCTCGGCATCGAGACCAAGGGTGGCCTGTTCACCAAGCTCATCGAGCGCAACACCGCCATCCCGACCAAGCGCAGCGAGGTCTTCTCGACGGCCGAGGACAACCAGCCGTCGGTGCTCATCCAGGTCTTCCAGGGCGAGCGCGAGATCGCGCAGCAGAACAAGCCGCTCGGCACCTTCGAGCTCTCCGGCATCGCACCCGCGCCGCGCGGCGTGCCGCAGGTCGAGGTCACCTTCGACATCGACGCCAACGGCATCGTCAACGTCTCCGCGAAGGACCGGGGCACCGGCAAGGAGCAGAAGATCACCATCTCCGGCGGCTCCGCGCTGTCGAAGGAGGAGATCGAGCGGATGGTCAAGGACGCCGAGGCGCACGCCGAGGAGGACAAGAAGCGCCGCGCCGAGACCGAGACCCGCAACATGGGCGAGACCCTCGTGTTCTCGACCGAGAAGTTCCTCTCGGAGTCCGGTGACAAGGTCTCGGACGAGCACCGCGCCCCCGTCGACGCGGCCCTCGCCGAGCTCAAGGACGCCATCAAGGCCGACAGCGGTGCCTCGACCGAGGACATCCAGGCCAAGATCGACCAGCTGAACAAGGTCTCCCAGGAGATGGGCGCGGCCGTCTACGCCGCGGCCGCCGACCAGGGCGAGTCGGCGGACGTGCCCGGCGCCGAGGCGACCGACGGCAGCACCACCGGCGCCTCGGACGACGACGTCGTCGACGCCGAGGTCGTCGAGGACGACGAGGAGAAGAAGTGACCGACTCCTCGATGGACGACTCGGTGAACACCGAGGCGGTCAACGACGAGCCGCAGCGCGGTGAGGAGGCGGCCCCGGCACAGTCCGGGGCCGCCGCCCCCGGCGGGGTGCCCGCGGGCGAGCCCGCCGAGGCCCCGGCCGAGGGCGCCGCGCCCGCCGGCGAGGGCCACCCCGACACGGTCCTCGCGGCCGAGCGCCTCGCCGACCTCCAGCGTCTCCAGGCCGAGTACGTCAACTACAAGCGCCGCGTCGACCGGGACCGCGCCGTCGTCCAGGAGCGTGCGGTCCACGACGTCCTCGAGTCGATGCTCGCCGTCCTCGACGACATCCACGCCGCACGCGAGCACGGCGACCTCGTCGGGCCGTTCGCGGCGATCGCCGACAAGCTCGAGGGCACCCTCGGGCGCTACGGCCTCGAGCGTTTCGGGGCCAAGGGCGAGGAGTTCGACCCGCAGCTGCACGAGGCGCTCATGCACGCCCCGTGGCCGGCCGGCGACGACGAGCTCCCGAGCGGCGCGAGCGCGACGACCGTCGTCACCGTCCTCCAGCCCGGCTACCGTGCCGGTGAGCAGGTCCTGCGTCCTGCCCGCGTCGCGGTCGCCGACCCCGACTGACAGCGACCGGAAGGAGGCGCCGATGGCCAGCCAGGACTGGTTCGAGAAGGACTTCTACGCCATCCTCGGCGTCCCGAAGGACGCCGACGCGGCGGCGATCAAGAAGGCCTACCGCAAGCTCGCGAAGCAGCACCACCCCGACCGCAACGCGGGAGACGCCGCGGCCGAGCAGCGCTTCAAGGACGTCGGGGAGGCGCACGCCGTCCTCTCCGACCCCAAGCAGCGTCAGGAGTACGACGCCGTCCGGTCGATGGCCGGCGGCGGCGCGCGCTTCCGTGCCGGTGCCGGCGGTCCCGGCGGGGCGACCGGGTTCGAGGACATCTTCAGCGCCTTCGGGAGCGGCGGGGCCGGCGGCAGCCGGGTCCGCTTCTCCTCCGGGGGGCCCGGTCAGGGCCAGCCCGGCGGCGAGGACATCAACGACCTGCTGTCGCAGATGTTCGGCGGCGGGGCCGGTGGTGCCCGTGGCGGCGACCCGTTCGCGAGCGGCTTCCGCGGCGCGCGCGGTCCCCGGCCGGGTGCGGACGTCAACGCCCGCACGACGCTCGGGTTCCGCGACGCCGTCGAGGGCTCGACGGTGACGCTGACGACCGCCGACGGCGCGCGGGTCACGACGAAGATCCCCGCCGGCGTGCGCGACGGCCAGAAGATCCGCGTGCGCGGCAAGGGCGGCGAGGGCGACCCCGGCGCCGCCAAGGGCGATCTCATCCTCACGGTGAGCGTCGAGAAGCACCCGGTGTTCGGGCGCGACGGCGACCACCTGACCGTCGACCTGCCGGTCACCTTCGCCGAGGCCGCCCTCGGGGCGACCGTCGCCGTGCCGACGCTCGACGGCACCCCGGTGCGCGTCAAGGTCGCGCCGGGCACCCCGAGCGGCCGCGTGCTCCGGGTCAAGGGCCGCGGCGTCGCCGGGCGCCACGGCACCGGCGACCTCCTGGCCCGCGTCCAGGTCGTCGTCCCGCAGCGGCTCACCGACGAGGCCCGCGCCGCCGTCGAGACGCTGCGCGACGCCGAGGCCGGCGCCGACCCCCGCGCCACCCTGTTCCAGCAGGCCGCGACCTGACCGGAGGTGCACCGATGGCCCGTCTCGACGTCACCGCGTTCGGCCCCGACGACGACACGCCCGTGTTCGTCATCTCGGTCGCGGCCGAGCTCGCCGGGATGCACGCGCAGACCCTGCGGCAGTACGACCGGATGGGTCTCGTCACGCCCTCGCGCACCAAGGGCGGCGGGCGTCGCTACAGCCAGCGCGATGTCGCCCTGCTGCGCGAGGTGCAGCGGCTCTCGCAGGACGAGGGCGTCTCGCTCGCCGGCATCGCCCGCATCCTCGAGCTCGAGAACCAGGTCGATGCCCTGCGCGCCCGGGTCGCCGAGCTGAGCGCGCAGGTCGAGGCGCTCGAGGCCGGCAGCGGGCGCACGACCCGGGTCTTCTCCGTCAGCCCGGCGGGCGACGTCTACGCGGCGCGGCTGGGTGAGCGCCCTCGCTCCGCCGCGCGCAGCCAGGCGCTGGTCGTCTGGCGCGGCCCGCAGCGCCACTGATCCTCACCCCCGACTTCTTGCGAGCTGCGCCGCTCGACACGCCGTGGATCGGCGTGTCGAGCGGGTGAGCTCGCAACAAGTCGGGTGGGGGACCGGCGTCAGCGGCGGGCCGGCAGGCGCGTGATCCAGTAGGAGGCGGTCGCCGGTGACGCGACCCCGAAGCGCGCGTTGACCGCCCAGAGCGCGCCGCCCGCGAGCGTGGCGGTCGACGGGACGTCGAGCGTCTCGTCGGTCAGGGCGCCGCGCCAGCGCGCGACCCATCCGCGGCGGTCACGACCGAGCCGGAGCACCGACACCTCGGCCTGGCCCGAGCCGCGCACGACGTAGAGCGTCGAGCCGGAGCGCTCGATGCCGTCGCCGCCGGTGATGCCCGGACCGCCCTGCACGTCGACCTCGCGGACGCGGCCGGTGCGGGTGTCGACGACCCAGAGACCGCCGGCCGTGCTGTGGTCGAGCACGGCGCTGCACCCGTCGAGGGCGCGGATGCCGTTGGCCGCGAGGTTCGTCCCGTCGTAGCCCGGCCAGTCACCGCCGAGCGGCACGAAGCGCGGGGACGCGCCACGGACGGGCCGGCCGTCACGCCCGAGCCGGATCACGGTGAGCCGGTCGACGCGGGAGTCGGTGACCCACACCGCGTCACGGGTGATGTCGAGGTCGTTGAGGAACCCACCGCCCGGGACGACGACGTCGGTGACGACGGTGCCGCGCCGGCCGTCGACGGCCCAGACGTGCGCCTCGGTGCCGACGTTGCCGACCGCCCAGACGAGCCCGGAGCGCGCGTCCCACCGCAGGCCGCGCAGCTGCCGGCCCGTGGCGCCCGGCAGGAGGACGCGGCTCGTCCCGCGGCGCAGGTCGCCCGTGACGATGCGGCCGTCGTTGAGCGAGCCGACGTAGTAGGTCGTGCCGGGGCCGGAGGTGATGCCCTCGGGCTGGATGCCGTCCGGCAGCCGGACGGTCTCCGGGAGGCGGCCGCCGTGGTGGCGTCCGTCGGCCGCCGCGGACGGCGCGAGGGAGAGGCCGGTGGCGCCGAGGACGCCGACCGCGCCCGCGGTCAGCGCCGAGCGGCGGGTGAGGGAGGTCGTCGGGCGGGCGGGCTGCGTCAGGGTGTCCATGGTCCACGGTGGCCCGGTCGTGCCGGGGAGGGCGCGGGGGAGTCCGGCGGGTCGCGGAGCCGTCGAACCTCGTCCGGCGGCCGGTCCTCGTCGCGAACGCGGGTGAAACCGCTGGAGGAGACCGGCGGGTTCACACGCGTTCGCGGGAGGACGAGGGGAGAGGAAGGGGGGAAGGCGAGGGTCAGGCGGTGGTGAGGGCGGGGCGGCGGACACGCGCCGCCGCGGAGAGGACCACGAGCGCGGCGACGACCGCGGCGAGCCCGACGATCGCCGAGCGCGGCTCGTCGGTCAGGCGGCCCCACGCGATCCAGCCCAGCCCCCACGCCATCGCGACCGCGACGGCCCAGCGGCCACCGAGCCGACGCGCGAAGAGGACCCCGAGACCCGCGGCCACGGCGAGGACGACGACAGCGAGGACCTCCGCGACGAGGCCGGAGGGGTCGATGCCGCTCTCGATGAGCGTCGTCGTGACGTTGGCGACCGTGGCGACGGTGACCCAGCCGAGGTAGAGGCCGAAGGTGCCGTCGACGAGCACCGTCTCGGCGTGCCCGTAGGACGGGTTCTCCTGCAGCCGGCGCACGAGCAGGCCGAGCGTCAGCGCGAGCGCGACGATGACGACGACGCTGGCCCAGAGCCATCCCTGCTGGGTCACGAGCAGCCACGCGGCGTTGAGGACCATCGAGACGGCGGCGAGCCAGCCGATGGCGCGGTGGCGGCGGTCGCTCGCCTGCTGCGGCAGCCACTGCCAGACCGTGTAGCCGAGGAGGCCGATGTAGATCGGCGTCCAGATCGAGAACGCCGGCCCGGCCGGGGCCACGAGCGTGGCGTCGGCGGCCAGCGCCCCGCCCGAGGACTCCTCGACACGGGTGCCGATGACGCCGACCCCGACGAGGGTGCCGACGACGCAGAACACCTCCGCGAGGGTGACGCCCACCTGCCGGAGGCGGTCGGCCGAGGTGGGGGCGGTCGAGGTGACGGTCGCGGCGCTCATGCACCGACGCTAGCGGGGCGCTCGGGCGCCCGGCCGCGACAGCGGCGCGACGGGCGTCGGAGCGTCCATACTCGGCGGATGACCGAGCACCTCATCGTCTTCCCGGACCGCGAGACCGCCGAGGACGTGGCGGAGGGGCTGCGGGAGGACGGGTTCGACGACGTCCGTGTCGTCCGGGAGGCGCTGGCCGGGGAGGACGACGCCGAGGACCACGAGTGGGGCGTGCTCGTGCAGGAGGAGATGGTGATCGACGAGAGTCGGCCGGTCGCCCAGGGGCTGCGTGACCGCTTCGCCGCCCTCGCCGAGGAGCGCGGCGGCTGGTACGACCCCGACCCGGCGGGGTGAGAGGAGCGGGAGGGCGCGAACGGCTGGCGGGAGTACCTTGAGTGGAATACACTCAACTGGTGAGCGTTGCTCCGGATGACGTCACCACCCCACCGCACGACCAGGAGACACGACCCGGATGGAGCTCAAGCCGACGACGAAGGTCGCGGAGGCGCTCGCGCTCGCCCAGCGCGCCGCGCAGACCGCCGGCCACGCCGAGATCACGCCCGACCACCTGACGAGCGCCGCCGTGCGCCTCGACACCCCCCTCGCCGACGCGCTGCTCACCGCCGCCGGCACCGGCGCCCAGCACGTCCTCGGCCAGGCCGACGCCCGGCTGCGCGCCCTCCCGACGACGAGCGGCGCCACCGCGCAGCCGCCGACCTTCGGCCGCGAGGCCGTCGCCGTGCTCCAGCAGGCCGACACCCTCATGCGGGCCAAGGGCGACACCTTCCTCGCCCTCGACCTCGTCCTCCTCGCCCTCGCCGAGACCGGCCACCTCGCGGCGGTCGAGAAGCGCGGCGCGGCCGACATCGAGCGCACCATCGACGAGCTGCGCGGCGGGCGCACCGTCACCTCCGAGACGCAGAGCGAGACGGGGGAGGCGCTCGCGCAGTACGGCACCGACCTCACGCAGGCCGCGCGCGACGGCAAGCTCGACCCGGTCATCGGTCGTGACGAGGAGATCCGCCGCGTCGTGCAGGTGCTCTCGCGGCGCACGAAGAACAACCCCGTGCTCATCGGCGAGCCCGGTGTCGGCAAGACCGCCGTCGTCGAGGGCCTCGCCCAGCGCATCGTCGACGGCGACGTCCCGGAGTCGCTGCGCGACAAGCGGCTCGTCAGCCTCGACCTCGCGGCGATGGTCGCCGGCGCGAAGTACCGCGGCGAGTTCGAGGAGCGACTCAAGGCCGTCCTCGAGGAGATCAAGGGCAGCGACGGCCAGGTCGTCACGTTCATCGACGAGCTGCACACCGTCGTCGGCGCCGGGGCGAGCGGGGAGTCGGCGATGGACGCCGGCAACATGCTCAAGCCGATGCTCGCGCGCGGCGAGCTGCGCCTCGTCGGCGCGACGACGCTCGACGAGTTCCGCGAGCACATCGAGAAGGACCCCGCCCTCGAGCGCCGCTTCCAGCAGGTGTTCGTCGGCGAGCCGTCCGTCGAGGACACCGTCGCCATCCTCCGCGGCCTCAAGGAGCGCTACGAGGCGCACCACAAGGTCGAGATCGAGGACAGCGCGCTCGTCGCCGCCGCGGCGCTCTCGGACCGGTACATCACCGGCCGCAAGCTGCCGGACAAGGCGATCGACCTCGTCGACGAGGCCGCCTCGCGGCTGCGGATGGAGATCGACTCCAGCCCCGTCGAGATCGACGTCCTGCGCCGCCAGGTCGACCGGCTGAAGATGGAGGAGCTCCACCTCGGGCGCGAGACCGACGAGGCCTCGCAGGAGCGGCTCGGCCGGCTGCGGGCCGACCTCGCCGACGCCACCGAGCAGCTCGACGCGCTCAACGCCCGCTGGGCCGCCGAGAAGGAGGGCCTCAACCGGGTCGGCGACCTCAAGGCGCGTCTGGACGACCTGCGCACCCGCGCCGAGCGCCTCCAGCGCGACGGCGACTACGAGGGTGCCTCGCGCGTCCTCTACGGCGAGATCCCCGCGCTCGAGAAGGAGCTCGACGCCGCGCAGGCCGCCGAGACCGCGCTCGAGGGCGCGGACCTCATGGTCAAGGAGCGCGTCGGCGCCGACGACATCGCCGAGGTCATCGCCGCGTGGACCGGCATCCCCGCGGGGCGCCTGCTCCAGGGCGAGACCGAGAAGCTGCTCTCGATGGAGTCGATCATCGGTGCGCGGCTCATCGGCCAGTCCTCTGCCGTGCGTGCGGTGTCGGATGCCGTGCGCCGCAGCCGGGCCGGCATCGCCGACCCCGACCGGCCGACCGGCTCGTTCCTCTTCCTCGGCCCGACCGGTGTCGGCAAGACCGAGCTCGCGAAGTCGCTGGCGGACTTCCTCTTCGACGACGAGCGGGCGATGGTCCGGCTCGACATGTCCGAGTACTCGGAGCGCCACTCCGTCGCCCGGCTCGTCGGCGCACCCCCCGGCTACGTCGGGTACGAGGAGGGCGGCCAGCTGACCGAGGCCGTGCGCCGGCGTCCGTACTCGGTCGTGCTGCTCGACGAGGTCGAGAAGGCCCACCCGGAGACGTTCGACATCCTCCTGCAGGTGCTCGACGACGGCCGGCTCACCGACGGGCAGGGCCGGACGGTCGACTTCCGCAACGTCATCCTCGTCATGACGAGCAACCTCGGGTCGCAGTACCTCATCGACCCGACGCTCGACCCCGAGGCGCGGCGCAACGCCGTGATGGCAGCGGTGCGGGGCGCGTTCAAGCCGGAGTTCCTCAACCGCCTCGACGAGGTCGTCGTCTTCGACCCGCTCTCGCGTGACGAGCTCGCGCACATCGTCGACCTCCAGGTGCGGGCGCTCTCGACCCGGCTGCACGACCGCCGGATCACCCTCGAGGTGTCGGCGGACGCCAAGGAGTGGCTCGCCGCGACGGGGTACGACCCGGCGTTCGGGGCCCGGCCGCTGCGCCGGCTCGTCCAGAAGGAGGTCGGCGACCGCCTGGCCACCGCCCTCCTCGCGGGCCGCGTCCGTGACGGCGACACCGTGCGGGTCGACCTCGACGCCGCCGGTGACGCCCTCACCCTCGCCTGACCCCATCCGCCTCATGTTTTCGGGGTGACCCCGAAATGTCCACGAGACCCCGGCTCGGAGCCGGGGTCTCGTGGACGAACCCTTGTGTCGCGGACCGGTCGGACCTGACGTGGCGCCACCCGCGCGCCGGTTACCCTGACCGCCATGCGCCGCCGCCTGCTCCCCGCCCTCCTCCTGGCCGCGGCCGTCGCGCTCCCCGCCGGGTGCTCCGGCGAGGACAAGGCGCCCGCGAAGACCCCGACCCAGCGCCTCGAGGCCGCCCGGGCCGCGCTCGAGCAGGCCGGCAGCCTCTCGCTCGACCTCAAGAGCACGGACGTCCCCGCGCGCACGAACGGCGTGACCGCCGCGACCGGGCAGGGCGTCGTCAGCCCCACCGAGCCGAAGTTCAAGGGCACGATCACCGGCACCGTCAAGGGCGTCGGCGCCACCGTCGAGGTCATCGCGATCGGCGACGAGACGTGGCTCAAGCTCTTCACCCCCGACTTCGAGCCGTTCGACCTCTCGACGCTGAACGCCCCCAACCCGGCGACCTTCTTCGACCCGTCCAAGGGCATCGCCGGCCTGCTCCCCGAGACGACGTCGCCGACCGCCGGCGGCCAGGTGCGGGCCGGCCGCGACGTCCTCACCCAGGTCACGGGCACCCTTCCGGCGCAACGGGTCGAGGACCTCTTCCACCTCGGCGAGGGCGACGGCACGTACGAGGTCACCTACGGCCTGACCGACGCCGACCAGCTGCGCACCGCGACCCTCGTCGGCCCGTTCTTCGGCGGTTCGGACTCGACGTACACGCTGACGCTCACCGGGTACGGCGCCCCCGTTGCCATCGACCGCCCCTAGGGCGCTGCTCGGCGCCGCGTCCGTCGCCGTCGCGCTCGCCGCCGCCGACACCTACGTCGTCGTCCTCGCCCTCACCGACATGATGCGCGGGGTCGGCGTCGGCATCGACTCGCTGCAGCGCGCGACGCCCATCGTCTCCGGGTTCCTCCTCGGCTACGTCGCCGTGCTGCCGCTCGTCGGGCGGGTCGCCGACGTCGTCGACCGCCGGCGGGTCCTCCTCGCCTGCCTCGGCGTCTTCGTCGTCGGGTCGGTCGTCACGGCGCTGGCCACCGAGCTGCCGGTGCTCGTCACCGGGCGGGTCGTCCAGGGGGCCGGGGGCGGGGGGCTCGTCCCCGCGACCCTCGCGCTCGTCGCCGACCTCTGGCCGCCCGGCCGTCGCGGCGTCCCGCTCGGGGTCGTCGGGGCCGTGCAGGAGCTCGGCTCCGTCCTCGGGCCGGTGCTCGGTGCCGCGGTGCTCGCGGTCGCCGACTGGCGCGCCATCTTCTGGTTGGGCGCGGCGGCGGGGGTGGTGCTGGCCGGCGCGGTCGTCGTCACGGGGGGCGGTGTGCCGCAACGTCCCCGCCTTCTCCCCACCGTCCTCGGGGTGCTCGCCGGCGGTGTCGGCTGGTTGGCCCTCGCGGCGCCGGACGCAATCGTCACGAGCGTGTCGCTGGGCGCCCCGTTCGTCCCCTTCGGCGACGCGACCTCGCGCCTCGCGACCCCGATCGGCGTGCTCGCTCTCGTGCTCCTCGTCGCCGCGCTGGGCGCTTGGCTGCGGGGGCGCTGGGCCGCGGTCCGGCGCGTCGACCTGCTCGGCGCCGCCCTCGTCGGCGGCGCGCTCGGCTGCGTGGTCCTCACCTTCGCCGCCGCGCAGCCCGAGCGCGAGGTCGTCGGCCCGCTCGGCTACGCGCTGCTGCCCGTCGCCGCCCTCTTCGCGCTCGCCTACCTCGTCCACCACCGCCGGGCGGTCGCGCCGCTCGTCCCGCGCGGGCTGGTGCGCGGGCGCCTGGTCCGTGCGCTCGTCGTCTCGCTGCTCGTCGGGGTCGCCCTCGTCGCCGTCGTCGTCGACGTGCCGCTCATGGCGCGGGTCGTCCTGAGCGGCGACGAGACCGAGGCGGCCTTCGTCCTCGTCCGCTTCCTCGTCGCCGTCCCCGTCGGTGCGCTCGCCGGCGGGTGGGCGCTGCGCCGCGCCGGCGCGGGACCCGTCGCCGGAACCGGGCTGGGGCTGACCGCGCTCGGGCTCGGGGTGATGTCCACGTGGGGGGCGACCTCGCTCTCGGGATGGTCCGCCACCCCGGTGCTGGCGGTGACCGGGCTCGGCATCGGCCTGGCGCTGGCCCCCGTCAACGACGCCGCGCTCGCCGAGTCGTCCGAGGACACGCACGGAGCCGCCTCCTCGCTCGTCGTCGTCGCCCGGATGGTCGGGATGGTCGTCGGGCTCGCGCTGCTCACGGCGATCGGGCTGCACCGCTACTACGGAGCGGTGGCCGCGCTCCCGGACCCGACCGACGCCGACGCGCTGCGCGCCGCGGCCGTCGTCCAGGTCACCTCGGTGTTCCGGGGCGCCGCCCTCGCCGCGCTCGCGGGGGCCGCCGTCGCGCTGACGCTGGGCCGCCGCGCGAGCCGTCCGGACACCGCGGACCGCTCGGCCTCCGGGACCCCGCACCGGGCGTAGCGTCGGGGGCATGGCCTCCGTCAACGACCTGCTCACCGACGCCCTCGACCGGGTGCGCGACACCGTCCACGGCCTGCTCGACGACGTTCCCGAGGACCGGCTCGCCCAGCCGCCCGCCGATGGTGCGAACACCGTCGCGTGGCTCGTGTGGCACCTGACCCGCGTCCTCGACACCCACGTCGCCGACGCCTTCGACCGCGACGTCGTGTGGACCTCCGGCGGATGGTTCGAACGCTTCGGGCTGCCCTTCCCCGCCAGCGCGCACGGCTACGGGATGTCCTACGCCGACGTCCTCGCGGTGCGCGCCTCCGCCGATGACCTGCGCGGCTACTTCGACGCGACGCACGCGATGGTCACCGACGCCCTCGCCGAGGTGACCCCCGAGTCGCTCGACCGCGTCGTCGACGAGGACTGGGACCCGCCCGTCACGCTGGCCGTCCGGCTCGTCAGTGCGCTCAACGACGCGACGCAGCACGTCGGCCAGGCCTCCTACGCCGCGGGGATGCTCGACCGCGCCTGACACACGTCCGCGGGAGATCGGGCGCTGGGAGCCGGTCGGGCGCTCCCGAGCGGCGAGGATCGGCAGATGCCCGAGCTGCCCGAGGTCGAGTCCGCCCGCGCCGTCATCGAGCGGGGAGGGCTGCACCGCACCATTGTCGACGTCGACGACTCCGACACGTGGGAGTGCCGGCCGCACCGCCCCGGCGAGATCCGGGACGCGCTGGTCGGGCACCGGCTGACCGCCGCCCACCGTCGGGGCAAGTCGATGTGGTGCGAGCTCGGCGGGGACGCGCCGACGCTCGGCATCCACCTCGGGATGAGCGGGCGCATCGTGGTCACCGGGCCGGACGGCGACGACGTCGGCGGCGACTACGTGCCGCCGCGGCGCTCGGCCCGCACCCCGAAGGAGGAGTGGTACCGCTTCTCGCTGACGTTCGAGGGCGGCGGCCGGCTGCGGCTGCTCGACCCACGGCGCCTCGGCCGGGTCCGGCTCGACCCAGACGTCGACGCCCTTGGCCCGGACGCCGCCGAGATCGGGCGCGAGGAGTTCCGCGAGCGCGTCGGCCGGGGGCGGGCGCCCGTCAAGGCCCGCCTGCTCGACCAGTCGGTGGTCGCCGGCGTCGGCAACCTCCTCGCCGACGAGGTGCTCTGGCAGGCCGGGGTCGACCCGCGCCGCACCGTCGACACGCTCGGGACCGACGACCTCGACGCCCTGCGACGCAGCCTGCGCGCAGCCGTCCGGACCGCCGTGCGGCAGGGCGGCGTCCACACCCTCGAGGTCGTCGCGCACCGCGGGTCGTCGGGGCACTGCCCGCGCTGCGGCAGCGAGATGGCCCGGGCGACCGTCGGCGGGCGCACGACGTGGTTCTGCCCCCGCGAGCAGCACTGACCCCCTCGTCGGTCGCGGGCTACACCGCAGTACGTGACGCTCCAGCGACACGTACTGCGGTGTAGCGCGCGACTGGGCGGGATGCGGGGTGCGGCGCGCGCGGCGGGGCACGCACCGGTCAGGCGCGGCGGCGGGTGCCCGGGCTCGTGCCGGCGCCGTCGACGCCGACGGGCACGGGCAGCGGCGCCACGCCGGTCAGCCACTTGCGGTACCGGACCCGGTCGCCCCAGCGCGCGAGCTCGTCCCAGAGCGCGGCGTGCGCGGCCCACGGCAGCGGGTCGGCGCCGGAGCGCCACGACGCCCCGAAGGACACCCACACCGGCACCCAGCCCTCGGCGTCGTCCCAGGCGCCGCGCCGCGCCATGAGGACCCGGCGCCGGTACTGGAACGCTCGCCGGGGGCCGTCGCCCGGCACGGGCGCGGTCGCCATCGGCCAGACGCGCAGGTCGAGGTGCATGAGGGCGACCTCGAGCGCGCCGAGGACCGCCGGGTCGACGAGGACCGTCGCGACGTTCTCGTGGGGCGGGCGGGTCATCACCGCACCGTAACCCCGGGCACCGACGCCCGTCACGCCCCTCCCGCGGGACGGGCGCTCAGGCGTCGAGCTGGACGACGACCGGCGCGTGGTCGCTCGCGCCGGTGCCCTTGCGCTCCTCGCGGTCGATGGCGGCCCCCGCGACGCGCGCGGCGAACGACGGCGAGCCGAGGACGAAGTCGATGCGCATCCCGCGCTTCTTGGGGAAGGCGAGGCGCTGGTAGTCCCAGTACGTGTACGCCCCGGGGGTGTGCGGCCGGACGACGTCGACGAAGCCGGCGTCGAGGAAGGCCGCGAACGCGGCGCGCTCCGGCGGGCTGACGTGCGACTTGTCGAGGTAGTACTCCATCGACCAGACGTCCTCGTCCTGCGGCGCGATGTTCCAGTCGCCGCACAGGGCGACGGGCGTGCCGTCGGCGGCCCACTCGACCGCGCGGTCGCGCAGCCCGCGCAGCCAGGTCAGCTTGTAGTCCATGTGCGGGTCGTCGAGGGCGCGGCCGTTGGGGACGTAGACCGACCAGACGCGCACGCCGCCGCACGTCGCGCCGATGGCCCGGGCCTCCGGCGCGAGCGGCTCGCCCCACCCGGGGTCGCCGTCGAAGCCGACCTGCACGTCGTCGAGCCCGACCCGCGAGAGCACCGCGACCCCGTTCCACTGGTTGAGGCCGTGGTGCGCGACCTCGTAGCCGAGCGCGCGCAGCCGCTCGTACGGGAACTGCTCGTCCCTGGCCTTGGTCTCCTGCATCGCGAGGACGTCGACGTCGGCCCGCTGCAGCCAGGCCTCGACACGGTCGATGCGGGAGCGGATGGAGTTGACGTTCCAGGTGGCGATGCGCACGCGGCCACCCTAACGAGGCGCACCGACGGCGCTCGTGGGCCGTGCCGGCGGTGCAGGCTGGGGCGATGGACGCCGCCGAGCCCACGCTGCACGTCACCCGCCGCGGGGAGGGGCCGCCCGTCGTCCTCCTCCACGGCTACCCGCAGACCCACCGGATGTGGGATCGCGTCGTGCCGGGGCTCGTCGCCGCCGGCCACGAGGTGGTCGCCCCCGACCTGCGCGGCTACGGCGACAGCGACAAGCCGGCGGGCGACCCCGGGCACCGCCGGTACGCCAAGCGGACGATGGCCGCCGACGTCGTGCGGGTGATGGACGAGCTCGGCCACGACCGGTTCGCGGTCGTCGGCCACGACCGCGGCGCGCGCGTCGGCCACCGGCTCGCGCTCGACCACCCGGAGCGCGTCGCGCGGCTCGCCGTCCTCGACATCGCCCCGACGCTGCACATGGTCGAGCACGCGGACGCCGCCTTCGCGACCGGCTACTACCACTGGTTCCTCCTCGCCCAGCCGGACGGCCTGCCCGAGCGGCTCGTCGGTGCCGACCCGGAGCTCTACCTCCGCGAGAAGCTGCGCCGCTGGTCGGCGCCGGGGTTCGTCTTCGACGAGGACGTCGTGCGCGACTACATCCGCTGCTTCGCCACCCCGGAGGCGGTCCACGCGAGCTGCGAGGACTACCGCGCCGCGCTCGGCCCGGACCTCGACGACGACCGCGCGAGCCGCGGGCAGCGCCTCGCCTGCCCGCTGCTCGTCCTCTGGGGCGCATCGGGTTTCGTGGCGCGCACCTACGACGTCCTCGACGTCTGGCGGGGGTACGCCGACGACGTGCAGGGGCACGCCGTCCCGGGCGGCCACTTCTGCGCCGAGGAGTCGCCCACCGAGGTGCTCGACGCGCTCGTCGCCTTCCTCGGTGAGGCCGGCGAGGGGGCGGCGGCATGAGCACCGCCCTCGTCACCGGTGCCTCGGCCGGCATCGGCCGCGCCTTCGCCGAGCGGCTCGCCCACGACGGCCTCGACGTCGTCCTCGTCGCCCGCGACCGCGCCCGCCTCGAGCGCCTGGCCGCCGAGCTGCGCGAGCGGTACGGCGTCGCCACCGAGGTGCTCGTCGCCGACCTCGCGGACCGGGCGCAGACGCAGGAGGTCTGCCGCCGCCTCGCCGACGAGGACCGCCCGGTCGAGGTGCTCGTCAACAACGCCGGCCTGGGGCAGCAGCACCCGTTCCTGGACAACGAGATCCGCCGCGAGGAGGCCGCGCTCGACGTGATGGTCCGGGCCGTCCTGCTGACCTGCCACGCCGCCGGACGGGCGATGCGCGCGCGGGGGAGCGGGCGCATCGTCAACGTCAGCTCGGTCGCGTCCTTCACGACGAGCGGCCCGTACTCGGCCGCGAAGTCGTACGTCACGGTGCTGTCCGAGGCGCTCGCCGGCCAGCTCGCGGGGACGGGGGTGACGGTCACCGTGGTCTGCCCGGGGCTGACCCGCAGCGAGTTCCACGAGCGCGCCCGCATGTCGCTGCCCGGGGTGCCGCGGGGGCTGTGGCTCGACGCCGACGAGGTCGCCCGCCAGGGGTTGGCCGACGCCGCGGCCGGTCGCGTCGTCTCGGTGCCGGGCCCGCAGTGGAAGGCGCTGTCGCTCGCCGTGCGGATGGCGCCGCGCCCGCTCGTGCGCGGCGCCGGCACGCGGCTCGTCGAGCGGCTGCGCGGGCGTCGCTGAGCCACCCGCGCCGACCCGGTATCAGGGTCGGCACCTCGTGCCTCCTCCCCGGTGACCCGCACCGGCGGGAACGGAAGGAGGCCACCATGGCCGTCAGCTGGAAGGCCCTCGCGCACGTCGTGCGCATCCCCCCGCAGGCCTGGGACGCCATCGTCCCGCACGGTCCCGCGTGGAGCGTCGTGGGTCGGTTCGACGAGGTCGAGCTGAACCCGCAGCCACTCCCGCCGCGCGAGGCGGCCATCGGGGCGCGGATGCTCGAGTCGCTGCTCTGGACCTCGATCATCATCGTCGGCGGGCGCGACGGCGGGGGCCGGGCGCTGCTCGACGAGATCGACGACTGGTGCGGCACCGGCTGGCCGAAGAAGTGGCCGAAGCCGAAGCCGCGCCACGACTGGGACGAGGGGCAGCTCTTCACCGGCGCCGCGCTCGCGGCCGCCGCCCTCGCCGAGCAGTACGACCACGACCCCGAGATGCAGGACGTCCTCGGCGCGGCGGCGGAGCGGCTGCTCGAGCGCGCCGGATGAGCTCCGCACGGGCCGGCCCACCCCCTCCGCGACCGGCCCGTGCGGTACCGGGGGCGGCCGCGGCGCCGGGGTCTTCCCGACGCCGCGGCCGCGACGTAGCATCGCGAGGTGCGCCCGGCCGTCGAGCCCGCGGTGCTCCGCGAGTACCGCCACCTCCTCCGCACCGCCCCGGCCGACTGGCAGGAGACGGCGCACCGGCACGCGCTGACCCGGCTCGGCGCGGCCGCCCGGCAGGCCCTGCTCCTCGAGGTGCAGCGCCTCTGCCTCACCGGGACCCGCGTCCGCCCGGACGACGTCCCGACCCTGGCCCGCCTCCTCGTCCACGGCGAGCGGCACCGGCCCCGGGTCCTGCTCGACGGGATGCGCCCCGACCTGCTCCGTCTGCTGGCCCGCGCGGTCGTCACGAGCCCGACCGGGCGGACGCTCCGCGTCGGCGAGGAGATCTGGGACGGCGCCGACCCGGCCGGCCCCGCCGACGAGCCGCTCGTCCGTGGCGGCGTCGGGTGGTCCGGCGAGTGGGGCAGCGCCGTGACGCCGGTCGACCTCGGCTCGACCTGGCTGCCGACCCCGCTGCCGCGCCGGCGACGCTGAGCCCTCGACCGACCCCCTACCGTGGTGCCCGTGACCGACATCGCCGCCGACCGGGCCCGCCTCCTCGAGATCATCCGCGACCGCGCCATCGTGCACGGGCGGGTCACCCTCTCCTCCGGCAAGGAGGCCGACTACTACGTCGACCTGCGCCGGGTCACCCTCGACGGCGAGGCGAGCCCGCTCGTCGGGCGGGTGATGCTCGACCTCGTCGCCGACCTCGACTTCGACGCCGTCGGCGGCCTGACCCTCGGTGCCGACCCGGTCGCCACCTCGATGCTCCACGCGAGCGCCGCGGCGGGCGGCCGGCTCGACGCCTTCGTCGTCCGCAAGGCCGGCAAGGCCCACGGCCTCCAGCAGCGCATCGAGGGTCCGTCGGTCGAGGGCCGGCGCGTCGTCGTCGTCGAGGACACCTCGACGACCGGCGCCTCCCCGCTCGACGCCGCGCGGGCCGTCCAGGAGGCCGGCGGGACGGTCGTCGCCGTCGCGACGATCGCCGACCGCTCCACCGGCGCCGCCGAGAAGTTCGCCGCCGCGGGGCTGGAGTACCGCCACGTCTACGGCCTCGAGGACCTCGGCCTCGCCTGACCGCCCACCGACCCGGCGCCCGCCCTGCGAGCAGGGCGGGCGCCGGGCCCGGAGGACCCGTGGCTCAGCGGGTCGGCTGCGGGACCTGCGTCACCTCGCCCTTCTGGACCCGGTCGAAGTAGCTCCGGATGACGCCGCGGATCTCCGGTGCCATGAGGTAGAGCCCGACGAGGTTCGGCAGGGACATGAGGAAGATCGCCGAGTCGGAGAAGTTGATGACCGGCCCGAGGGCGGCCGCCGACCCGACGACGGTGAAGACGAGGAAGACGACCTTGAAGGTGTTCTCGGCGACGACGTTGTCGCCGAAGAGGTAGCCGGTGGCCTTCATCCCGTAGTACGACCAGCTGATCATCGTCGAGAACGCGAAGAGCACGACCGCGAGAGCGAGCACGTTGGGGAACCACGGCAGCACGGTCGCAAAGGCGTCCGAGGTGAGCGCGACACCGCCGAGCTCGGAGGCGTCCGGGTTGGTGTAGGCCCCGGTGATGACGATCGTCAGGGCGGTCATCGTGCAGATGACGACCGTGTCGATGAACGGCTCGAGCATCGCGACGAAGCCCTCGGTGGCGGGCTCCTTGGTCTTGACCGCCGAGTGCGCCACCGACGCCGAGCCGAGCCCGGCCTCGTTGGAGAAGGCCGCCCGCTGGAACCCGACGATGAGCGCGCCGACGGCGCCGCCGGCGACGCCCTCGGGCGAGAAGGCCCCGGTGAGGATCGAGCCGAACGCCTCGGGGACGGCGCCGATGTTCCAGACGAGGACGACGAGGCAGGCCACGATGTAGAGGCCGGCCATGAAGGGGACGATCTTCTCGGTCACCCGGGCGATGCTCTTGATGCCGCCGATGATGACGGCGCCGGCGAGGCCCGCGAAGACCAGGCCGACGACCCACGGCACGTCGGCGATGTAGGAGTCCTCACCGCCGGTGACGGCGATGATCTGCGCGGTCGCCTGGTTGGACTGGAACATGTTGCCGCCGCCGACGGCGCCGCCGATCATGAACAGCGCGAACAGGACCGCGAGGACCTTGCCGAGGCCGCCCATCCCGCGCGCGGCGAGGCCGTCGCGCAGGTAGTACATCGGGCCTCCGGAGACGGAGCCGTCGGCGTGCTCTCGGCGGTACCGCACGCCCATCATGCACTCGGCCATCTTCGTCGCCATCCCGAGCAGGCCGGCGAGGATCATCCAGAACGTCGCGCCGGGTCCGCCGAGGGAGATGGCGATGGCGACACCGGCGATGTTGCCGAGCCCGACGGTGCCGGAGACGGCGGTGGCGAGGGCCTGGAAGTGCGTCACCTCGCCGGCGTCGTCGGGGTCGGAGTAGCGACCCCGGACGAGGTCGATGGAGAGCTTCGGGCCACGGACCTGCATGAAGCCGAGCCAGACGGTGAAGAACGCGCCGGCGACGACGAGCCAGACGACGATGAGCGGCAGCGTCGCGCCGCCGACGTCGACGGAGTAGAAGACGAGGCCGGTCAGCCAGTCGGAGAAGCGGGTGAAGAGGTCGACGGGATTCATCAGGGCACCACCGTGACGGGGAGATGGGCGTGCTGGACGAGCCGGCTCGCGACCGAGCCGAAGACGGCCTCGCGCAGGCCGCCGTCGCCGGTGCGACCGACGATGACGTGGACGGCGCCGGTCTCGCGGGCGACGTCGGTGATGGTGTCGGACGGCTTGCCGTGGCGGACGACCTCGGTGTGCGGGACGCCGCCGTCCTCGGCGATGCGGGCCATCGGGACGAGCACCTGCTCGGTCGCGGCCGCGAGCTCGCGCTCCTTCTCGCGGTGCCGGTGCTCGTTCTCGCTCGCGGTCTGGAAGGAGTAGGGGCTCCACGGCACGACGTGGACGAGCACGACCTTCCAGTCGTTGTGGCGGGCTCTCTCGATGGCGAACTCCACCGCTCGGGTGGACGCGTCGCTGTTGTCGACACCGACGACGACGGTTTCCATGGGGCCTCCCGGTCTCAGGGCGATCGGTACGGTCCCGTTCGACCCTAGCGGCTCGGGTGTGACCCGCGCCACACCCGGCGGCCCGTAGGATCGCCCCGACCCCGTCCCCGGAGGAACCCTCGTGATCGCCACCATCGTCGTCGTCGTCATCGTGCTGGCCCTCGTCTTGTGGGCGGTCGCGGCCTACAACGGGCTCATCAAGCTGCGCAACCTCGTCCAGGAGGCCTGGCGGCAGATCGACGTCGAGCTGACCCGCCGGCACGACCTCATCGGCAACCTCGTGGAGACCGTCAAGGGGTACGCGGCGCACGAGCGGGGCACGCTCGAGGACGTCATGTCGGCTCGGGCACAGGCGATGTCGCCCGGCCAGTCGCCGGCGCAGCAGGCCGAGAGCGAGGACCTCCTCGGGCGCGCGCTCGGCCGGCTCATCGCCGTCGCCGAGGCCTACCCCGACCTCAAGGCGAACCAGAACTTCCTCGCGCTGCAGGCCGAGCTGAGCTCGACCGAGGACCGCATCGCGTCGGCCCGCCGTTACTACAACGCGACCGTCCGCGACCTCAACACCAAGGTCGAGACGGTGCCGACGAACATCGTCGCGAACCTGTTCCACATCGAGCGGGCCGAGTACTTCGAGGCCGTGGGCGAGCAGCGCGAGGCGCCGAAGGTCGACTTCGGCCAGCGCGACACCCCCATCCCGCCGCCGTCTGCCGGCTCCCCCACGCCCTGACGGGTCACGTGCCGGGGCCGGGCTCCTCGGCGGGCAGGACGAGCGCGTAGACGTTCCACGGACGCGCGCCCTCGGGGTGGTCGCGGCGGGTCCGGCCCCGGTACTCGCGCACGACGTCGATGATGCGCTCGCGCATCTCGCGCTCCTCGGCGTCGGTCAGCCAGACCCGGCCCCGTGACGTCATCCCGTGCTCCTCGCCGTCGCCGACGGCGTCGGCGAGCCGCTCGAGGTCGCCCTCGAGGTCGCTGAACCACGTGTGGATGGACAGCCGGCTCGTCGCCGCGCCCGCTCCGCGATGGGCCTCCGGGGTGATCGAGATCCCGTCCGCGGTCGCGCGCCACGGGCGTTCGCGGCCGTCCCCGCTCTCGCCCCGCTCGACGATGCCCCACTTCTGCAGGGCGCGGAGGTGGTAGCTCATCGCCGAGGGCGTGAGGCCGCACAGCCGGCCCGCCTCGGTCGCGGTGAGGACCTCGCCGGAGAAGAGCTCGGTGATGACGCGCTGCCGGGCCGGGTGGGCGAGCGCCCGCAGCGCGCGGGGGTCGGTGATCCGCAGCTCGGAGCGGTCGGGCGCGGGCATGGGCCGATGGTAGTTGACCTCGACATTCGTGAAGGACTACCTTCACAACTGTGAAAGAGATGCTTCGGAACTACCGCGACGTGATGTCGGTGCGGGCCGTCCGCACCACGGTGCTCGCGGCCGCGGTCGGTGTCGCCGGGGACTCGGCGGCGATGGTCGCCCTGCTCCTGCGGGTCCATGCCTCGGGGGAGGGGCCGTGGGCCGTCGCGCTGCTCCTCGGGACCTTCGCCGTCCCGGTCGTCCTGCTCATGGGACCGGCCGGCGCGCTCGCCGACCGTGCCGACCCCCGTCGCGTGCTCGGCGTGACGGCGCTCGTCCAGGCCGGGGCGGCCGCCGCCCTCGCGACCGTCGACGGGCTCGTGGCCACCCTCGCCCTGGTCGCCGTCCTCCAGACCGGCTTCGCGCTCGGCAACCCCTCCTGGACCGCCGTCGTGCCGCGCCTCGTCCCCGGTGGGGCGGCGGGCCGCGTCGTCGCCCTCCAGCAGGCGGTGCGAGGGGTGGCCGGGCCGGCGGGTGCCGGTCTCGGCGGCGTGCTCGTCCAGTGGCGAGGGCCGTCCACGGCGCTCCTTCTCGACGCCGCGACCTTCCTCGTGCTGGCGGGTGCCGCGGTGGCGCTCCCTCGGGTCGCCCGTGAGCGTCGCGCCGCCCAGGCCTCCGCCGGTCCTCGCCGGTGGACCTCGAGCCTGCTCCCGCGGGACGGGGTGGCCGCGCTGCGCGCCGACCCCGTCCTGGGGGTCCTCGTCCTGGCGCTGCTCCCGCTCGTGGTCACCCTCGAGTCCGTCAACGCCGTCGAGGTGTTCCTGCTCCGGGACGTCCTCGGCGCGTCGGCTGCCCAGTTCGGGCTCGCCGAGGCCGTCCACGGTGGGGCGGCGGTGGTCGGCGCCGTGCTCTCCGGCGCGGCGACCTCGCGCACCTCCCGGGTCCGGGCCGTCCTCGCGTCGATGGCCCTCATCGGGCTCGGCCAGGCGGGGCAGTCGGTGTCACCCGGCTACCTCACCTACCTCGCGCTCGGGCTGGGGCTCGGCCTCCTGCTCGGCGCGGTCAACGCCCTCGTCTTCGGCCTCCTCCTCGACGAGCTGGACGCCGACCACCGAGGCGCCGTCGTCGCCCTCGTCAGCGGCCTCTCGCGTGCCGCCGGGGCGCTCGCGCTGGTCCTCGGCGGGACGGTCGGGACGCTCGCCGGCCCGCGCGCGGCCTACCTCGTCGCCGGTGCCGGCACCCTGCTCGTGGCGGGGGTCGCCGCCTGGGTCGTCCACCGGTCGGTGGACGGCGCGTCCACCACCCGGGCGTCCCGGAGCACGCCCGGTCCGAGCACGCTGGAGGCATGAGCGAGACAGCCATCCGCATCCGCGAGCTGACCAAGACGTACGGGAGCCACCGGGCCGTCGCGGGCCTCGACCTCGACGTCCACACCGGCGAGGTCTTCGCCCTCCTCGGCCCCAACGGCGCCGGCAAGACGACGACCGTCGAGATCCTCGAGGGCTTCCGCGACCGCGACGGCGGCGAGGTCTCCGTCCTCGGCACCGACCCGCACGGCGCCGGCCGGGCCTGGCGCGACCGCATCGGGATCGTCCTGCAGACCTCGGGCGGCCTCGACCTGCTCACCCCGCGCGAGGCGCTGCGCAGCACCGCCCGGTGCTACGCCACGCCGCGCGACGTCGACGAGGTCATCGAGGCGACCGGTCTCGGCGCCAAGGCCGACGACCGCATCACCGGCCTGTCCGGGGGCCAGCGACGCCGGCTCGACGTCGCGCTCGGGATCGTCGGGCGGCCGGAGCTGCTCTTCCTCGACGAGCCGACGACCGGGTTCGACCCGCAGGCCCGCCGCGACTTCTGGGAGCTGATCCGCGGCCTCGCGCAGGGCGGCACGACCATCCTCCTGACGACGCACTACCTCGACGAGGCCGAGCACCTCGCCGACCGGGTCGGCGTCATCGCCGGTGGGCGGCTGCTCGCGCTCGACACCCCGGCCGCCCTCGGCGGCCGTCAGTCCCAGGAGGCGACGGTCTCGTGGGAGGAGGACGGCACCCGGCGCACCGTCCGCACGGGGACGCCCACCACCGAGGTCGCCTCCCTCGCAGCCCGGTTCGGCGGCGAGGTCCCCGAGCTGACCGTCACCCGTCCCTCGCTCGAGGACACCTACCTCGGGCTCATCGCCCCCCACGTCACGACCGAGCGCCAGGAGGTGCCCGCATGAACACCCTCGCCCTCGGTGTCGACCGCACGACCGTCGAGCTGAAGATGTACTCGCGCGAGAAGGAGGCCGTCTTCTTCTCCTTCCTCTTCCCGATCCTCCTGCTGCTCCTGTTCTCGGTGATCTTCTCGAGCCAGTTCGAGGACTCGGCTCGCACCGGGATGACCGCGGCCCGCTACTTCCTCCCGGGGATGGTCGCCGCCGGCGTCATCCTCACGAGCTTCCAGACGATGGCGATGTCGGTCGCCGCCGAGCGCGACGACGGCACGCTCAAGCGGCTGCGCGCCACGCCGATGCCGCCGGCCGCGTACTTCCTCGGCAAGGTCGGTCTCGTCGTGTGCACCTCGCTCGTCCAGGTCGTGCTGCTCCTGCTCGTGGCCCGGCTCGCCTTCGACGTGCCGCTGCCCGACACCGGTGGTCGGTGGCTGCTCTTCGCGGGCGTGTTCTCGCTCGGCGTCTTCGGGGGCACGGTGCTCGGCATCGCGTACTCGTCGCTCGCGTCGTCGCGCTCCATCGGCGCGGTGGTCATCGGCCCGCAGCTGGTCCTCCAGTTCATCAGCGGTGTGTACATCGCCTTCACCGACGTGCCGCAGTGGCTGCAGCAGGTGGCGTCGGTCTTCCCGCTCAAGTGGATCGCGCAGGGGATGCGGGCGGTGTTCCTGCCGGACGGCCTCGCCTCGGCCGAGATGGCCGGCTCGTGGGAGCCCGGTCGGGTGCTGCTCGTCCTCGCCGGGTGGGCGGTCGCCGGTCTGGTCCTCTGCCTGACGACGTTCACGTGGTTCAAGCGCGGCACGGTGTGAGCGAGCGACCCCGGGGCGTCATGATGGTCGACGTGGACGACGAGGCGGTGCAGCCCAGCTCGCGTCAGGACCTCACGGCCATGTGGCGGCGGCAGGAGCCCTACTGGCACGGGGTGTTCGCCGCGGTGTGGGTGGCGGCGGTCGTCGTCACGGCGCTCGATGACGCCCCGCGGCACGGTCGGTTCCCGACGTACGCGCTGCTGGTGGTCGTCGGCCTCGCCTACGTCGTCCTCGGGACGCGGGCGCTGCGGCACCAGGGCGAGCGCTGGGCCGTCGCCTACCAGGTGGTCGCGTGGGCCGCGCTGCTCGGCATCCAGGCGGTCGACCCCGAGACCCAGAGCTGGCTGCTCTTCTTCGCGCTCTTCCCGCAGATGTGGGCGATGCTCGAGGTGCCGAACGCGGTGCGCGGCACCGTCCTCGCGCTCGTGCTTTTCGGGGGGCTGCGCTGGGTGCAGTCCGACTTCTCGGGGCAGGGCCTCGTCAACATCCTCATCAGCACGGTCATCTCGCTCAGCCTGTCGCTGGCCCTCGGGCTGTTCATCAACCGGATCGTGGCCGAGGCCGAGGGGCGGGCGGCGACCATCGACGAGCTGCGCGCCACCCAGGCCCGGCTGGCGGTCGTCGAGAGGGACCGGGGGGTGCAGGAGGAGCGGGAGCGGATGTCACGCGAGATCCACGACACCCTCGCGCAGGGGTTCACGTCGGTGGTCACGCTGACCCGCGCGGCGGACGCGGCGCTGGCCCGCGGCGACGTCGCGACGGCCCGCGAGCGGCTCTCGCTCGTCGAGCGGACGGCCGTCGACAACCTCGCGGAGGCGCGGCTCATCGTCGCCGAGCTCACCCCGGGGCACCTGCAGTCGCGCACGCTCGTCGAGGCGATGCAGCGGCTCGGGGACGCCGTGAGCAGCGAGACCGGCATGCGCGCCGAGGTGACGGTCGACGGCGAGCCGGCGCCGCTCGGCGGGGTCGCCGAGGTCGTCCTCCTGCGTACGGCCCAGGAGGCGCTCTCGAACGTCCGGCGCCACGCGTCCGCCGGCCACGTCGCGGTGTCGCTGGCCTACGAGCCCGAGCGGGTCGTCCTCACGGTGTGCGACGACGGCCGCGGGTTCGACACGGGCGCCGACCGCAGGGGCTTCGGCCTCGACGGGGTCCGGGCCCGCGCCGCCCAGGTCGGCGGCGAGGTGGACCTGACGAGCGTGCCCGGCTCGGGCACGACCCTGCGACTGGAGGTACCCCGGTGATCCGTCTGCTCGTGGTCGACGACCATCCCGTCGTCCGGGCCGGGATGGTCGCCGTGCTCGGCGAGGAGCCCGACCTCGACGTCGTCGGGGAGGCGGGCAACGGCGCCGAGGCGCTCGCGCTCGTCCCGCGGCTGGAGCCCGACGTCGTCCTCATGGACCTGCGGATGCCCGTGATGGACGGAGCCGAGGCGACCGCCCGGCTGCGCTCGATGCCGTCCGCGCCGCAGGTGCTCGTCCTCACGACCTACGACACCGACGCCGACATCGTCCGGGCCGTGGAGGCCGGGGCGCGGGGGTACCTGCTCAAGGACGCGCCGACGTCGCTGCTCACGGACGCCATCCGGCGGGCGGCGCGCGGCGAGACGGTGCTGGCGCCGCCGGTCGCGGCGCGGCTGGCGGACCGGCTGCGGGCGCCGGCGGTCCCGGACCTCACCGCGCGCGAGGTCGAGGTGCTCGGGCTCGTGGCCCGCGGGCTGTCGAACGCCCAGGTGGGACGGCAGCTCTTCATCGGCGAGGCCACCGTCAAGACGCACCTCCTGCGCGCCTTCGCCAAGCTCGGGGTGCAGGACCGCACGGCGGCGGTCACCGAGGCCCACCGTCGCGGCCTCATCGACCTCGGCTGAGGGCCGCCCGCCGCCGAGCGAGCGGGCCGCGGCCCGAGCGGAACGACCCCTACCGGCCGCTGTCGTTCGCTTCCGATACCGGAGCAACCATGACGAGCGGTCGTGGCGCACCGCTCGTCCCGCTCGCGTCGTGGCTTGGAGCAACCATGACGAGCGGCCGAGGAGTGCCGCTCATCCCAGTTGCTCCGGGATGAGGGGCGAACGACAGCGGTCGTGGGGGACATGCCCTGAGGTCGGGCGCGGCGGGTCGAGGTGACAAGAGACCGTCAGGGGGTCGGGTTCCACCTCGACCGGCCGCGCGTGGCGTGGGTCGAGGTATCCGGCCCACGTCTGACGGCGGCCGGATACCTCGACCGGGCAAGGGGAGCAGCGGGTCGAGGTGACAAGAGACCGTCAGGGGGTCGGGTTTCACCTCGACCCGGTGGGCGGGGCCGGGGTCAGGGGCGCTGCTCGAGCTCGTCGACGACCTCGTCGGACTCCGCGCGCGCCTCGGCCGGCGACATCGCGGCGGCGCGGCGGTGGCGCAGCCACTCGATGACGACCGGCACGACGGAGACGAGCACGATCGCGAGGATGACGACCTCGAGGTTGTCCTTGACGAACGCGACGTTGCCGAGGAAGTGCCCGGCGAGGGTCACGACGCCCACCCAGAGCGCGGCGCCGACGGCGGACCAGGTGAAGAAGTGGCGCCGCTCCATCCGGCCGATCCCGGCGACGACCGTGATGTACGTGCGCACGATGGGCACGAACCGCCCGAGCACCAGCGCCTTGGCGCCGTACCGGTCGAAGAACTCCTCGGTCTTGTCGAAGTACTGGCGCTTGATGATCCGCCCGTCCCGGTTGCGCAGCGGCGCCCCGAGCCTGCGGCCCAGCTCGTAGCCGACCACGTTGCCGAGGAAGGCGGCCGCGAACAGCGCCCCCATCGCGACGAAGAGGTTGACCTGGAGCTGGCCGCTCGCGACGAACAGGCCGACGGCGAAGAGGAGCGAGTCCCCCGGCAGGATCGGGAAGAACAGCCCGCACTCGACGAACACGATGGCGAGCGAGATCCAGAAGAACGCCGACCCGTAGGTGTCGAGGAGGTACTGGGGGTCCATCCAGTTGGGCCCGAGGGAGTGCATCACGGCCCCAAGGGTAGGTGCTCCGCCATGACCGCGCGGCCGCTCGACGCTGTGCGCCACCTGTGGCTTCCCGCCGGACGAGCCGGGCGGAGCAGCGGGCGACCCTGCGGAAAGCCCCGCGCGGATGGACACCCGCGACGCGATCCGTCCCTCGCGGCTACTCTCGCGCGTGAACGCGCAGGTCCACGGCGCGCCCCCGGAAGAGAGCCCAGCATGACCCGACGTCCTCGCCTCGTCGTCCCCGCCCTCGCGGCCGCCGCCCTCGCGCTCGCCGGCTGCGGCGCCCCCGTCGACGAGCAGCCCGCCGCCTCCGCGACGCCGAGCGGCACCTCGTCCGACCCGCTCGCCGGCTGCACGCCCGACGCGCTGAAGACCCTCACCGCCGGCACGCTGACCGTCGGCACCGACAAGCCGGCCTACGGCCCGTGGTTCGTCGACGACGACCCCTCCAACGGCAAGGGCTACGAGTCGGCCGTCGCGTACGCGATCGCCGACAAGCTCGGCTACGCCGAGGACAAGGTGCAGTGGGCCGTCGTGCCGTTCAACACGGCCATCGCCCCCGGCCCGAAGACCTTCGACCTCGACCTCAACCAGGTCTCGATCAGCGACGACCGCAAGAAGGCCGTCGACTTCTCCTCCGGCTACTACGACGTGCGCCAGACCGTCATCACGTACAAGGGCAGCCCGATCGACGGCAAGACCTCGGTCGCCGACCTCAAGGGCGCCAGGCTCGGCGCCCAGGTGGGGACCACGTCCTACACCGCCGCCACGCAGCAGATCGCCCCCACCGAGCAGGTCGCCGTCTTCGACACCAACGACCTCGCCGTCCAGGCCCTGAAGAACCAGCAGATCGACGGCATCGTCGTCGACCTGCCGACCGGCTTCTACATGACGGCGGCCCAGCTCGACGACGGCGTCATCGTCGGCCAGCTGCCCGCGCAGGGCACGCCCGAGCAGTTCGGCGCCGTGCTCGACAAGGGCAGTTCCCTCACCCCCTGCGTCACCGCCGCCGTCGACGCCCTGCGCGCCGACGGCACGCTCGAGAAGCTCGTCGGCGAGTGGCTCTCGACGCAGGGCGCCCCCGAGCTGAAGTGACCACCCCGGCAGCACCGGCGACGGGGTCCGACGCGCAGCCGTCCGCCCTCGAGCTCGAGCGACGGCGCTACCGCCGCGGCCGGGCGGTGCGGTCGGCCGGCATCTCGGCGGTCTCGACGCTGCTGCTCGTCGGGGTCGTCGTCGCCCTCGTGGTCACCTCGCCCGGGTGGCCGCGCGTCCGCGACACGTTCCTCGACTGGGACAAGGCGGTCGAGTCCTTCCCCGCCGTCGTCGACGGCCTCTGGCTCAACATCCGCGTGATGCTCGCCTGCGGCGTCGTCATCGCCGTCCTCGGCCTGACGCTCGCCGTGATGCGCACCGTCCGCGGCCCGGTCGCGTTCCCGCTGAGGCTCTTCGCGACGGCGTACGTCGACCTCTTCCGCGGCCTGCCGCTGCTCCTCGTCATCTTCGTCCTCGGCTTCGGCGCGCCGGCGCTGCGGCTGTCCGGCCTGCCGTCGTCGGCGCTGTTCTGGGGCGCCTGCGCGCTCGTGCTGTCGTACTCGGCCTACGTGGCGGAGGTCTTCCGCGCCGGCATCGAGTCGGTGCACCCGTCGCAGCGGGCCGCCGCCCGCTCGCTGGGCCTGTCCTACGGGCAGACGATGCGCCACGTGGTCCTCCCGCAGGCCGTCCGACGGGTCGTGCCGCCGCTGATGAACGACCTCGTCTCGCTCCAGAAGGACTCCGGCCTCATCGCGGTCCTCGGCGTCATCGACGCCATCCGGGCGGCGCAGATCGAGACCGCGCTCGACTTCAACTTCACCCCGTACGTCGTCGCCGGTGCGCTCTTCGTCTGCCTGACCATCCCGATGGCCCGGCTGACCGACCACGTCGCGCGCCGGCAGGGCTTCCACGGCGCGGGAGGGATGCTGTGAGCGAGGTGCTGCGGCTCGAGGGCGTCCGGAAGTCGTTCGGCGAGACCGAGGTCCTGCGCGGCCTCGACCTCTCGGTGCACGAGGGGCAGGTCGTCGTCCTCATCGGCGCGAGCGGCTCGGGCAAGTCGACGCTGCTGCGCTGCGTCAACCTCCTCGAGGTCGTCGACGACGGGCGCATCACCCTCGACGGCGAGGACGTGACCGACCCCCGGGTCGACGCCGACGCCGTCCGCGCCCGGATGGGCGTCGTCTTCCAGGCCTACAACCTCTTCCCCCACCTGTCGGTGCTCGACAACATCACCCTCGCGCCGATCCGGGTCCACAAGGTCGCCAAGGCCGAGGCCAGGGAGCGCGCGATGGCGATGCTCGAGCGGGTCGGCCTGCCCGAGAAGGCCTCCGCCCGCCCCGACGACCTCTCCGGCGGCCAGCAGCAGCGCGTCGCCATCGCCCGGGCCCTGGTCAACCAGCCCCGGCTCATGCTGCTCGACGAGGTCACCTCGGCCCTCGACCCCGAGCTCGTCGGCGAGGTCCTCGACCTCCTGCGCGAGCTCAAGGACGAGGGCATGACGATGGTCCTCAACACCCACGAGATGGGGTTCGCGCGGCAGGTCGCCGACACCGTGTGCTTCCTCCACGGCGGGGTCGTCCACGAGCAGGGGCCGCCCGAGCAGGTGCTCGGCGACCCGCGCGAGGAGCGGACCCGCCGCTTCCTCGCCCGTGTGCACGCCTAGCCTGCTGCGCGTGGAGGACGAGCGCGAGGTCGGGGTCGGGCCCTGGGAGGGGCCGTGGCCGGAGGGCGACCACTGGGACCCCGAGCTGCTGCGTGACGGTGACCGCCGCAACGTCGTCGACCGGTACCGGTACTGGCGGATGGACGCCGTCGTCGCCGACCTCGACACGCGCCGGCACCCGCTGCACGTCGCCATCGAGAACTGGCGCCACGACCTCAACATCGGCTCGGTCGTGCGCACGGCGAACGCCACCAACGTCGCGGCCTTCCACGTCGTCGGCAAGCGCCGCTGGAACCGGCGCGGGGCGATGGTCACCGACCGCTACCAGCACGAGGTGCACCACCCCGACGCGGCGGCGCTCGCGGCCTGGGCGGCGACGGCGGGGGAGGGCGGCGCACCGCTGCCGCTCGTCGGCGTCGACAACGTGCCGGGGTCGGTGCCGCTCGAGACGTACGACCTGCCGCGGGCCTGCGTCCTCGTCCTCGGTCAGGAGGGGGCCGGGCTGACCCCGCAGATGCAGCAGGTGTGCGACGTCGTCCTGCACATCGCCCAGTTCGGCTCGACCCGGTCGGTCAACGCCGGCGCGGCCGCCGCCGTCGCGATGCACGCGTGGGTGCGCCGGCACGTCTTCGACCAGCGTCCCGTGACCGGCCCCACGGAATAGCGCCGGGGCGGAGGTCGCTGACCCCTCGGTGACCACCCCCACGCTCTCCGTCCTCGACCTCGCGCCGGTCCGCTCCGACCAGAGCACCGCCGACGCGCTCGCCGCCACCCGCGCCCTCGCCCGGGTCGCCGACGAGCACGGGTACCACCGCTACTGGCTCGCCGAGCACCACAACATGCCGGCCGTCGCCGCGACCAACCCGCCGGTGCTCGCCGCGATGGTCGCCGCCGCCACCGAGCGCATCCGGGTCGGGTCGGGTGGCGTCATGCTGCCCAACCACGCCCCGCTCGTCGTCGCCGAGCAGTTCGCCCTGCTCGAGGCCGCCTTCCCCGGCCGTGTCGACCTCGGCCTCGGCCGCGCCCCCGGCACCGACCCGGTGACGGCGTGGGCGCTGCGCAGCGGCGGCGGGGGCGTCGAGGCGGACGCCGCCGAGCGCTTCCCCGACCACGTCGACACCGTCCTCGCGATGATGTCGCCCGACGGCGTCGGGATCCGCCTGCCCAGCGGCGAGCACGTCCTGCGCGCGACCCCGCGCGCCACCTCGGTCCCCACCGTGTGGCTCCTCGGCTCGTCGGACTTCTCGGCCCGGCTCGCCGCCTCCCGGGGCCTGCCCTACGTCTTCGCGCACCACTTCTCCGGCCGCGGCACGGCGGAGGCGCTGGCCCTCTACCGGTCCCAGTACCAGCCCTCCGAGGCGCACCCCGAGCCGCGGACCCTCCTCACCGTCAACGTCGTCGTCGCCCCCACCGCCGAGGAGGCGCAGCGGCTCGCCCTGCCCAACGTCCGCTCGATGGTGGCGCTGCGCACCGGCCAGCGTCTCGCCGCCCAGCTGCTCGTCGAGGAGGCCGAGGCGCTCGAGGTGCCCCCGGCCCACGAGGCCCTGGGCGCCGAGATGGTCGGCCGCTGGGTCGTCGGCGCCCCGGACGAGGCCGCCGCGCAGGTGCGCGACCTCGCGCAGACCTTCGGGGTCGACGAGGTGATGGTCCACCCGGTCGCGGGCGCCGTGGCCGGCACGCCGGCCGACCGGGCCCCGGCCCGCGAGGAGACGCTCCGGCTGCTCGCCGACGCCCTCGCCTGAGGGGCCGCGGCGCGGCGTCCGGAGCGGCGACGGGAAAAGTCCGGTAGACCTGTCGAGGTCGGCCCGTCCCGCGCGTCATCGGGACGAGGCCGCACCCGGCGGCCCGCAGTCCCGAAGGAGACCCCGATGCCCGAGTACGTCGTCCTCATCGTCGGTGACACCGACCGCTGGTGGACCACCATGGACGCCGAGCAGCGCACCGCCGGCTACGCCGAGTACGGCCGCTTCGCCCAGCAGCTGACCGAGCGCGGCCACCGCATCACCGGCGGCGCCGAGCTGCACGCCACGAGCGAGGCCAAGCGCATCCCGGGGGGTGGCGGCCCCGTGACCGACGGGCCGTTCACCGAGACCGCCGAGCAGGTCGGTGGCTTCTACCAGGTCGAGTCCGACGACCTCGACGACCTGCTCGACTGCTGCCGCATCATCGCGGCCCTCGGCGACACCGTCGAGGTGCGTCGCACGGTGCAGCCCGAGGACCGGCCCGCGTGAGCCGCCACCTGGTCCTCCTGCCGGCGCCCGAGGCCGAGTGGGCGCAGCTGCCGCCCGAGGAGCACGAGAAGGGGATGCGCTCGCACGAGCGGTTCCACCGCGACCTCGCCGCCGGCGGCCACCGCATCCTCGCGGTCTCGCCGCTCACGCCGTCCGAGCGAGCGCTCTCGATGCGCCCCGACGGCTCCGGCGGCGTGCTCGTCACCGACGGCCCGTTCACGGAGTCGGCCGAGCAGGTCGTCGGCTTCTACCTCCTCGAGACCGACGACCGCGCCGCCCTCGTGCGCCTGTGCACCGAGTTCGCGACCCGCGGCGAGCACCTCGAGTTCCGGGACCTCGTCGAGGACGGCGAGCACGACCACGGCGGTGCGTCGTGACCCGCTACGTCGTCCTCGTCGCGTACGAGCCCGGTGACTGGTCCGAGGCGTCCGCCGAGGTGCAGCAGGCGTACTTCGACGCGCACCACGCCTTCGAGCGGTACGTCGACACCCACGGCCGGCGCATCTCGGGGGCGCCGCTCGCCGACGCCGAGACCGCCACGACGCTGGCGCCCGGCGCTGCGGAGGACCGGGTCGTCACCGACGGACCGTTCGTCGAGCTCGCCGAGCAGGTCGGCGGCTACTACGACGTCGAGCTCCCCGACCTCGACGCCGCCATCGCCGCGGCCCGGCTCCTGCCGAGCGCGTACACCGTCGAGATCCGCCCCGTCGTCGAGATCCCGGACCACACCCCGCTGTGACGGCCGACGAGGTCCTCGCGGCGACGGTCCGGGACGAGTGGGGGCGCCTCGTGGCGCTCCTCCTCGGCCAGTTCCGCCGCCTCGACCTCGTCGAGGACGCCCTCGGGGACGCCGTCGAGTCGGCCGCCCGCCGGTGGCCGGCCGACGGCGCCCCCGACAAGCCCGCCGCCTGGCTGCTCACCGCGGCCCGGCGCCGGGTGCTCGACCGGCTGCGCGGGGAGGCGATGGCCGCCCGCAAGGAGCCGTTGCTCGTCGTCGAGGCCGAGCGCGGGACAGGAGGAGGGGCGATGGTCGACCCCGGAGGTCTCGTCGAGGACGACCGGCTGCGCCTGGTCCTGCTCTGCTGCCACCCGGCCCTCGGGCCCGAGGTCGCGAGCGCGCTCGCGCTGCGGCTCGTCGTCGGCGTCTCGACGGCCGACATCGCGCGCCTCTTCCTCGTGCCGGAGCCGACGATGGCGGCGCGGATCACGCGCGGCAAGAAGAAGATCGTCGCCGCGGGCATCCCCTACGCGGTGCCCGGCCGCGGCGACCTCCCCGGGCGGCTGCGCGTCGTCGCGCAGGTGGCCTACCTCGCGTTCACGGCGGGCTACGCCCCGGGCTCGGGCCCGGACCTGCTGCGGGCCGACCTCGCCGGCGAGGCCGTCCGGCTCGTGCGGGTGACCCACGCACTCGTGCCCGACGAGCCCGTGCTGCGCGCGCTCCTCGCGCTCGTCCTGCTCCAGCACTCGCGGCGCGACGCGCGGGTCGACGCGGAGGGCGGGCTCGTCCTCCTGCCCGACCAGGACCGCGGGCTGTGGCACCACGGCGAGGTCGCCGAGGCGGTCGACCTGCTCGCCGGGGTGGCGCCGAGCCCCGACCCGCTCGTCGAGTCCTACCGGCTCCAGGCCCTCGTCGCTGCGGAGCACGCCCTCGCGCCGACCTCCGACGCCACGCGCTGGGACCGCATCTGCGAGGCCTACGCGGCTCTGCTGCAGGTCAACCCGTCGCCCAGCGCCCGGCTCGCCGCGGCCGTGGCCCTGTCCGAGAGGGACGGTCCCAGGGCCGGGCTCGCCGCGCTCGACGGCCTCGACGAGGCCCTCGCCGGCAGCCACCGGCTCGCCGCGGTCCGCGCCGAGCTGCTGGCCCGCGCCGGGGACGACGCGGCGCTCGCCGCGTTCGACGAGGCGATCCGGCTGTGCGGCAACGACGTCGAGCGCGCCCACCTGCTTACCCGGCGCGAGGCCGTCGCCGCCGGGTGACGCGCGAGGACCCGCCGGGGCAGGGCACCGCCTCCCCACGCCGCGGGAGGGTGCCCGGCCCCGACGGGCCTGCGCCGGGGTCGACGAGCGTCAGGCAGCGCCGCTCGTCGCGACGGCCGTCGCCGGGAGCACGACCGAGAGCCGGCCGGCCCCGTACCCCGAGACCGTGACGACCATGTCGTCGCGGGTCAGTGAACCCTCCATCGGTGCGAGCACCTCCGGCGGCGGGGCCGCGTTGAACCACACGCGGCCGAGCCTGACGTGCGGTCCTCCGCCGCCGTTGAACAGCGAGGTGAAGACGTTGAGCGCCTCCGAGAAGGCGGACTCGACGGGCGGCGTGGTCTCCCCGTCCTTGACGAGGCCCTCGGCCGCCGGGGCAGGCGTCAGCGACAGGCACGCGCCGAGCCGGACGACGAGCTCGTGGTCGGCGACGAAGAGCGCCGCGAGGTGGCCGTCGTCGCCGACGAGCTCCGCGGTGGTCGTGCGCCGGTCGCCGGGGACGGGGTGGCCGACCGCGGAGTCGACCGCGCAGTCGCGCGCGAGGAGGCGCTCGAGCAGGTCGCGCGCCTCCTTGCGCTCCGGCAGGCCGGTGTGGCCGGCGACCCGCTCCTCGACCGCGACCGTCGCGACGGGGGCGTGCGCGCCGCGGCCGAGGACGGGGTCGAGGTGGAGGGCGAAGGACTCGGCCGTGAAGGGCTTGCCGATGAGGAAGAGCGCCCCGGCCTGCAGGGCCTGGACCCGCATGAGCGAGGAGCCCTCGGAGGTGATGAAGCCGAACGGGGTCGCGTCGCCCGCTGCGCGCAGCGCCTCGAGGAACTCGATGCCCGTCATCTCCGGCATGTTCCAGTCGGACAGGACGAGGTCCGGCCGGTGCGACGCGACGAGCTCGAGCCCGACGCGGCCGTTCTCGGCCTCGACGATCTCGTGGCCGCCGTGGCCGGCCTGGCGCAGGGTACGGGTGACGATCTGGCGCATGACGCGGGAGTCGTCGACGACGAGCAGCCTCATCGGGGGTCCTCCAGGGTGGTGACGGCGACCCGCAGGTTGCCGGCGGTCGCGAGGTAGGTGGCGGCGACGGTGTCGGGCCCGGACGGCTCGGCGGAGCCGTCCTGGTGCACCTCGGGCAGGCCGAGGGTCGCGTGGTCGGGGAGCAGGGACTTGACGTTGCCCGCGACGATGTTCGCGATCTCGCCGAGGGCGTCGCGGACCTCGTCCGGGGCGGGCGGCAGGTCCGGCGGCAGGGCGAGCAGGTCGCGGGTCAGGCCGGAGGCGACGTCGCGGGTGCAGCTGACGACGACCGAGCCGCTCCACGAGCCGCGGATGTCGACCTGGGCCCGGACCGAGTCGGGGGGCGCCGGCGAGGCCGGGGTCGCGACGGTGGGCTCGCCGAAGAGCGACTCCCACACGGTCGAGACGATGGAGTCGAGGTACTCGGCCTCGATGGGGCTGGCGTTGGTCATCGGGGACCGCCTCTCTGGGTGAGCTGGTAGGCCATGGCCCGGCCGAGCGCCTTGCGCTCGAACCCGGCGTCCAGCCCGAGGGTCGTCTCGGCGGCGCCGAGGAACAGGTAGCCGCCGGGGCGCAGCACCGACCGGACGGCGCCGAGGACGGCGGCCTTCGTGGCGACGTCGAAGTAGATGAGGACGTTGCGCAGGAAGACCACGTCGAACCGCGGCATGAGCGGGAGCGGCGCCGCGAGGTTGAGCGTGCGCGCGAGGATCATCGAGCGCAGCTGCGGCGAGGCCTCCCACTCGGTCCCGGTCCGCTGGAAGTGCTGGACGAGCCGGCCCGCCGACAGCCCGCGGCCGACCTCGAGCTGGCTGAAGCGCCCGTTCCGGGTCCGCTCGACCATCTGCGGCGAGAGGTCCGTGGCCGTGATGCGCGCCTGCCACCCGACGGGCAGGGACTCCAGCGCGGTGATGCCGAGGGAGTACGGCTCCTGGCCCGAGCTGCACGCGGCCGCCCAGATGTTGAGGGACCGGTCGGGGCGGGGCGTCGAGACGATCTCGGGGATGACGACCTTCGCGAGCGCGTCGAAGGGGTGGATGTCGCGGAAGAACGAGGTCTCGTTCGTCGTCATCGCCTCGACGATGTCCGAGCGGATCGGGTCGGTGGGCCGGGAGCGCAGGCGGCTCGCGAGGGCCGCGAGGCTCGGCAGGCCGGCCTTCGTGGCGACCGGGGTCAGCCGGGCGCTCACGAGGTACTCCTTGCCGCGCTCGAGGACGATCGCGCTGTCCTGCTGGACGATCCGGGCGAAGAGGTCGAAGTCGGCGGCGTCGAGGACGGTCATGCCGCACCCCCGTGGCTGGCTCGGCCCACCGTGACGCGGTGGGCGATGGTGTGGGCGACGGCGCTCAGGGGGAGGACGCGCGAGGCGTGGCCGCCCGCGACGACCTGGCCCGGCATGCCCCAGACGACCGACGTCGCCTCGTCCTGGGCGTAGACGACGCCGCCGGCCCGCACGACGTCGCCGGCCGAGGCGGCGCCGTCGGCGCCCATCCCGGTGAGGACGACGGCGAGGGTGCGGGAGCCGTAGACGCGGGCGACCGACCGGAAGAGCACGTCGACCGCGGGCCGGCAGTGGTTCTCCTTCTCGCCGTCGGTGAGGACGACGGTGGCCGCGCCGGCGGAGGCGACCACGGTGAGGTGGCGGTCGCCGGGGGCGATGTGGACGACGCCGGGCCGGAGCCGTTCGCCGTCGGTCGCCTCGACGACCCGCAGCGCGGAGGACCGGTCGAGGCGCTCGGCGAGCAGCCGGGTGAAGACCGGCGGCATGTGCTGGACGACGACGACGGGCACGGGCAGGGTCCGGGGCAGGCCGTCGAGGACGACGGCGAGGGCCTCCGGGCCCCCGGTGGAGGAGCCGATGGCCACGACGTCGACCCGCTGCGCGTGCTCGGTGAGCAGCGAGCCGGGTGCGACCGGGGCCGCCGGCTCGCGCCGCCGGGCCGGGTGCTCGGCGAGGGCCCGGACGCGGGCGGGCGGGACGGCCGGCGCGGCGGGCTTCGGCGGGCAGAGGGCGACGAGGCGCTCCCCGAGCTCGCGGCGGATGGTCGCGACGGACTCCACGAGGCCGCCCGTGCTGCTCGGCTTCGTCACGTAGTCGCGGGCGCCGGCGGCGAGGGCGTCGAAGGTCGCCCGGGCGCCGCGCTCGGTGAGCGTCGAGAACATGATGACCGGCAGGGTCGGGTGGCTCTTGTGCAGCGCGCGCATCGTCTCGATGCCGTTCATCACGGGCATCTCGATGTCGAGGACGACCGCGTCGGGTCGCACCCGGTCGATGAGCGCGAGCCCCTCGCGGCCGTCGACCGCCTGTCCACCGAGCTCGACGTCCGGCAGGCCGCGCAGGGCCTCGCTGACGACCCGGCGCACCGTCGGGGAGTCGTCCACGTGGACGACGGTGATGGTCATGACACGGGCACGAGGCCGAGGAGCTGGAGCTTCTCCTCGATGGCCTCCGGCGGGAACGGCTTGATGAGGTACTCGTGGGCCCCGGCCGCGAGCGCCCGGACGATCTGGCCGTGCTCGGACTCGGTCGTCACCATCATGAGGTTGATGTCGCGCCAGGCCGGGTTGGCCCGGACCGCGACGACGAACTCGAGCCCGGTCATGACCGGCATGTTCCAGTCGATGAGGCACACGTCCGGCAGCGTGCCGTCGGCCTCCATCGCCGCGACGGCGTCGAGGGCCTCCTGGCCGTCACCGGCCTGGCTCACCTCGAACCCCATCCCGACGAGGATGCGCGAGAGCAGCGTCCGCATCGTGCGGCTGTCGTCGACGACGAGCGCGCGCATCAGACGGCGAACCGGTCGACGGCGGCGCGGAGCGTCATCGAGATGGACTCGACCTCGCTCGCGGTGGTCCGCACGGTGGCGACGCCGTCGGCCGCGCGGGCCTGCACCTCGGCGTCCTCGGCGATGCTCGTGGCGATGCTGCCGGTGCCCGTCGCGGCGTCCGCGACGTTGCGCGACATCTCGGACGTCGTGGCGGTCTGCTCCTCGACGGCGGAGGCGATCGTCGTCTGGTGGTCGTTGATCTGCGCGACCACCCCGTCGATCCGGCTGATCGCCGCGACGGCGGCCTCGGCGTCGGACTGGATGGAGGAGACGCGGACCTGGATCTCGGCGGTGGCCCGGCGGGTCTCGCGGGCCAGCTCCTTGACCTCGTTGGCGACGACCGCGAAGCCGCGGCCGTGCTCGCCGGCCCGGGCCGCCTCGATCGTGGCGTTGAGGGCGAGCATGTTGGTCTGCTCGGCGATCTTCTCGATCGTCTCGACGACGGTGCCGATCTGGGTCGAGGACTCACCGAGGCTCGCGACGGTCTGGCTGGTCTGCGCGGCGAGGGCGACCGCCTCCTGGCCGACGCGGGCGGCCGCGTTGGCGGAGTGGGCGATCTCGCCGACCGAGGCGGCCATCTGCTCGGTCGCGGCGGCGACCGTCTGGACGTTGGCGCTGACCTGGTGGGCGGCGGCGGCGGTGTTGCGCGAGCTCGCCGCCTGGCTGTCGGCGCCCCGGGCCATGCCCTGCGTGACCGACGACATCGTCGAGGAGACGTGGCTGAGGGCGCTGGCGTTGCGGGCGATCTCGGTGAGCATCGTCCGGACGCCGGCCGCGGCCTCGTTGTAGGTCTCGGCCATGACGCCGAGGTCGTCCCCGCTCAGCACCTCGGCCCGGACGGTGAGGTCACCGTCGCGCATGGCCTGCAGGCCGCGGGAGACCGAGCGGACCGAGCGGCCGACCGAGCGCATCATCCCGACGCCGAGCGCGGTGGCGACGAGTCCGCCGAGCAGAAGGACGAGCCACACCGTGCGACCGGTGCTCGCGGTCTGCGCCTGGGTGGCGTCGACCTCGGCCTTGGCGGTCGCGAGCCGGGAGGCCTCCTCGGCGTCGAGCGCGTCGGCCGCGGCCGAGATGAGCGGCTGCCCCTGGGAGGCCATGAGCGTGCGGAAGGTGTCGACATCGCCGCGCTGCAGGGCCGGGAGGAGGGTCTTGTCGCGCAGGCTCATGAAGGCGTCCCAGTTGGTGCTGTACCCGGTCCAGCCCTTGCTGCCCCCGTCACCGCCGGCGTCCTCGAGCTTCTGGTACTCGGCGCGCCAGCGGGCGAGGTCGGCGTCGGTCTCCGCGAGCGCGTCGGAGGCCGCCCGCTGCGCGGCCGAGCCGGGTGCGGTGAGGGCGAGCTCGGTGAGGCGCAGGCGGGACTTGATCTCCTCCTGGTGGACGCGTCCGAGGGCGGTCATCGCGAGGACGCCGTCCGCGCGGATGCCCTCGGCGGCGTCGGAGGCCGCGCCGAGGCCGCCGATGGCGACGGTCGCGACGACGGCGGCGGCCACGACGAACGAGCCGAGCGTGACGAGCATCTTCGTCGTCAGCCTGAGGTCCGAGAACCAGGCGAGGGGTGGGAAGGAGCGGGAAGGCATGGCGTGTCCTCCGGAGGGCGGGCGGGTGAGATCGGTCGTGCCCGGGCGGTGCCGGAGCGCGGTGGGCTGGGTGGCGGTCATCGGTCGAGGGCGAGCACCGCGTCGAGGCGCACGTCGAGGAGGAGGGAGTCGGCGAGGACGTAGGCGCCCCGGACGAGGTCGCGGATCGGGCCGGTCAGCGTCGCGGGCGGCGGCTGCATGCCGTCGACCTGGATGACGTCGCCGATCCGGTCGACGACGAGCGCGACCGGGCCGCCGGGCGTGCGCACGACGACGGTGCCGGCGCTCTCGTCGTCCTCGGCGGGCGGCAGGGCGAAGCGGGCCCGCAGGTCCAGGCCGGTGACGACCTGGCCGCGGAGGTTGAGCAGCCCGGCGACGCGGCGGTCGGCCCGCGGGACGGGGGTCATCGGCAGGGCGCCGAGGACCTCCTGGACGCGCTCGACCGGCAGGCCGACGAGGTGCTCGCCGAGGCTGAACGTGACGTAGGTGGCGGCGCTCACGCCGGGACCTCCTCGAGGTGGGCGGGGGCGGCGACGGTGGTGCCGGCGGCCCGGACGGCCGCGTCGAGGTCGAGGATCTCGACGAGCCGGCCGCCGACGACGGCGCCGCCGACGACTCCCGGACCGCGCCGGCCCTCCTGGGCGGCGACGTCGCCGTCCTCGACGTTGATGTCGACGATCGCGTCGACGACGAGGCCGACCGGCCGGTCGCCGTGGTGGACGACGACGACCGAGCGGCGGCCGTCCTTGGTCGAGGAGCGCGAGCCGCGGCCGGCGACGCGCAGGCCGCTCACGAGGGCGGAGACCTCGACGAGCGGCATGATGCCGCCGCGGTAGCGGGCGGCCCAGCCCTCGCCGAGCCGCTCGACGCTCTCGTCGTCGAGGTCCTCGAGGCGGGTGACGACGTCGAGCGGGATCGCGATGTTGCGGTCGCCGTCGGCGCGCACGACGACGAGGCGGCGCGCGCTCTCCTGGGTGCTCGTGAAGGCGCCGGCGCCGGTGTCGCGCAGCTCCTCGCGCAGCTCGCCGGTCAGGGCGAGCGAGGCCAGGCCGGCGCCGTCGAGGATGAGCGCGACCGCGCCGTCGCCGAGGATCGTGCCGCCCGAGAAGACCTCGGTGCCGGCGAGGTGCTCGCCGAGCGAGGAGACGACGATCTCCTCGGTGTCGCGGACCTCGTCGACGACGAGCCCGAACACCTTGCCGTCGACGTCGAGGACGACGATGGCGCCGGGCGGGCCCGCGGGGGCCTCGAGGACGGTGCGGCCGTCGACGAGCGTGAGGAGGCGCTCGCGCAGGCGCAGCACCTGGACGCCGGCGACGTTCTCGACGGCGTGGCCGCCGTCGTGGACGACGACGAGCTCGCGGACGAGGGTCTGCGGCACCGCGTAGCGCTGCTCGCCGACGACGACGATGAGCGCGGGGACGATGGCGAGGGTGAGCGGGAGGGTCAGGCGGCAGGTCGTGCCGCGGCCGACGCTCGAGGAGAGCTCGACGGTGCCACCGATCGCCTCGATGTTGGTCTTGACGACGTCCATCCCGACCCCGCGGCCGGACACGTTGGTGACCGCCGCGGCCGTCGAGAAGCCGGGGCGGAAGACGAGGGCGTAGGCCTCGTGGGGCGCCATCGCCGCGGCCTGCGCCGGCGAGACGATGCCGCGCTCGAGCGCCTTCGCGAGGATGACGTCGGGGTCCATGCCGGCGCCGTCGTCCTCGAGCTCGATGACGACGCGGCCGGACTCGTGCGAGGCACGCAGGACGAGGGTGCCGGTGGCCGGCTTGCCCGCCTTCGTGCGGACCTCGGGGGCCTCGATGCCGTGGTCGACCGCGTTGCGGACGAGGTGGGTCAGGGGGTCGCGGATGGCCTCGACGAGACCGCGGTCGAGCTCGGTCTCGCGGCCGAGCATCGTCAGGGCGACGTCCTTGCCGCAGGCGGTCGCGAGGTCGCGCACGACGCGGGGGAACTTGGCCCACACGGTGTCGACGGGCTGCATCCGGGCCTTCATGACGGCGTCCTGGAGGTCGCTCGTCACGACGTTGAGGCGCTGCATCATCGAGCCCATCGCGATGCGGCCGTCCTCGCTCGCCGCGGACCCGGCGCGCCCGGCGCCGCCACCCGGCGAGCCGTCGTGGGCCGAGAGCTGGTTGCGGGTGAGGACGAGCTCGCCGACGAGGCGCATCAGCGAGTCGAGGACCGCGACGTCGACGCGCACGGAGGACTCGGCGGCGCCGCGCCGGCCGCCGGCGTCGCCGGCGTCCTCGACGACCGGGGCCGGGCTCGCCAGCACGGTCGCGACGGCCGCCACGGGCGCGGAGGCCGGGGCGACCGGGGCCGCGGGGGCCTCGGGGGGAGGTGCCGGTGCCGCCGCCGTGGAGGGGGATGGGGCGGCGACACCGGCGGTCTCGGGGGCGGCGCCGGCGGGGGGGAGAGCCTGGCCGGCCCCCGGGACCCCGTCCCCGGCGGGGCCGGGGAGGGTCAGGGGGGTGTCGTCGAGGACGGACTGGTGCAGGGCCTCGACGAGCTCGGAGAAGTCGCTGCCGCCCTCGCCGTGCCCGGCCTCGACCGAGGCGAGCACGTCGCGGATGGCGTCGACGGTCGCGAGGAGGAGGCTCGCACGGTCGGTGGTCAGGGAGAGGTCCCCGTCGCGCAGCGAGGCGAGCAGCGTCTCGCCCGCGTGGGCGACGTGCTCGAGCATGGGCAGGCCGAGGAAGCCCGAGGTGCCCTTGATCGTGTGGACGGCCCGGAAGACACGGGCCAGCCGGTCGCGGGCGTCCGGGTCCTTCTCGAGCGCGACCAGGTCGACATCGATCTGGTCCAGGTTCTCGTGGGACTCCACGAGGAACTCGTGGATGATCTCGTCCATCCCGTCGTCCACGACCCACCTCCGTGCGTGGTCGTCCCGGCGGGGTGCCGGGATCTGTCACCCGACGCATCGACACCGCGCGCCCGCCGGTTGACGAAGATTCGGTCAAGAAGCGCGCAAGACACCGTCCGGCCGCTCGCCCAGCCGCCCCACGGGCCACATCGGCACCGTGCGGCACGGCGAGCAACGAATTCCGTCGTCGGAATGACGATTTCCCGCACAAGGCATGGACATCCGGCCGCGGACGGCGCACACTGGGCCACGCGCAGGGACGGAAACCGCAGGGGGTTTCCCAACCGACACGACGGAGGCCTCGGCCTCCTGGCGGACGACTCCGGTGCAGGGACCGGGCGAGACCGCTGACGGGGCGGCACCGACATCGGTGCCGCCCCGTTCGTCGTGCGCGGGGTGGCCGGCACCACTACCCGTGGGTACGGACAGGCTCGCGCGGCGCCGCGCGGATGGTGGAAGGATCGGGGGCGTAGGGCCACCACCACGTCACGAGGAGAACACCGTGCCCATCGCAACGCCCGAGGTCTACGCCGACATGCTCGACCGGGCCAAGAACGGCTCGTTCGCCTACCCGGCCATCAACATCACGTCGAGCTCGACGATCACGGCCGCGATCCGCGGGTTCGCCGAGGCCGGCTCCGACGGCATCATCCAGGTCTCGACCGGCGGCGGCGAGTACGCCTCCGGCTCGACCGTCAAGGACATGGTCACCGGCGCCAAGGCGCTCGCCGCCTACGCCGAGGAGGTCGCGAAGAACTACCCGGTCAACATCGCGCTGCACACCGACCACTGCCCGAAGGACAAGCTCGACACCTTCGTCCGTCCGCTGCTCGCCGCCTCGGCCGAGCGCGTCAAGGCCGGGGGCCTGCCGATCTTCCAGTCCCACATGTGGGACGGCTCGGCCGTGCCGCTCGACGAGAACCTGCGCATCGCCGAGGACCTCCTCGCGCAGTGCAAGGCCGCGAAGGTCATCCTCGAGATCGAGGTCGGCGTCGTCGGCGGCGAGGAGGACGGCGTCGAGAACGCCATCAACGACAAGCTGTACTCCACCCCGGACGACGCGGTCGCCACCGTGCGCGCGCTCGGCTCGGGCGAGAACGGCTACTACATGACCGCGCTGACCTTCGGCAACGTGCACGGCGTCTACAAGCCGGGCAACGTCAAGCTGCGCCCCGAGGTCCTCAAGGCCGCCCAGGAGGCCGCCGCCTCCGAGCTCGGCCTCGACGCCGGCAGCAAGCCCTTCCACCTCGTCTTCCACGGCGGCTCGGGCTCGCTCCCGCAGGAGATCTCGGACGCGGTCGACTACGGCGTCGTCAAGATGAACGTCGACACCGACACGCAGTACGCGTACACCCGCCCGGTCGCCGACTGGATGCTGCGCCACTACGACGGCGTCCTCAAGATCGACGGCGAGGTCGGCAACAAGAAGCAGTACGACCCCCGTGCGTGGGGCAAGGAGGCCGAGGCCGGGATGGCGCAGCGCGTCGTCGAGGCCTGCCAGAACCTCCGCTCCGCCGGGACGCACCAGGGCTGAGCCCGCTCCCACCGCAGCACCCGCACCTCCCTCCTCGCGGTTCACCCCGTCGAGTGAGCAGAACACGCCGTCCGGACCCACGTCCGGGCGGCGTGTCCTGTTCACTCGACGGGTGGGTGGGCCCCTCTGACGGCGGACGGGGGCGGCTAGCGTGGGGCCATGAGCACGAGCGACCTCCTCGGCATCCCGCCGACCCACCTGCCCGACGACCCCGCGGCCCGGCCGCTCGAGGACGGGGTCGCCCCCGACCAGGTGGCCGCCGCCCAGCCCGCCTCGTCCCTCGCGTGGGCGGTGCTCGCCGAGGACGCCCTCGCCGACGACCGCGTCGTCGAGGCCTACGCGTACGCGCGCACCGGCTACCACCGCGGTCTCGACGCGCTGCGGCGCAGCGGGTGGCGCGGCCAGGGCCCGGTGCCGTGGGAGCACGAGGCCAACCGCGGCTTCCTGCGCGCGCTCGCCGCGCTGGCGAAGGCGGCCGGGGCCATCGGCGAGGAGGAGGAGCGGCACCGCTGCGCCGAGTTCCTCCGCGCCTCGAGCGCGACCGGGGCGCGCGAGCTGGGGCTCTGACCCGCCGCCGCGCCGAGTCCCGCGGCGCGGCGTCCCCGCACGCGCGGAACCGGACGAGGGCCCGGCTGTCGTCGACACCCGGGCCCTGCCCGCCGCCGAGTCGCACCACCGGGTGCTGCGCGCTCCGCTCTCGCACGGAACGCTCGTCGCCCGGTGGTCCCCTGCGTCCTCGGCTGCGTTCGTCCATCGTGCCCGGTCGCTCGTGTGACGTGCGACACTAGGCGGTCAGTGGCAGCAAACGGCCACGTCAGGGGCGTGCAGGGGTGTGCGCCGATCGTCGGGGGGCACCGTGGTCGACCACGAAGACGGCAGGATGATGCTCCTGCTCGAGGAGCACCTGCGGCGCGAGCGCGAGCGCACCGAGTCGCGCCAGCGCGAGCTCGACGAGGCGGCGGGGCTGCTCGCGGAGGTCACGTCGCGCACGCTCGGCGCGCTGGACATGCGGGTCGAGCCGCTCGCCGGGTCGGTGTCGCCGGCCGTGGTCAACCACCTCCTGCGCGAGAGCCGCGGGATGGTCCGCACCTTCGTGCTGACCGTGGAGCGGGGGCCGGCGCTCGACGAGTCGACGGTGCGGGCCAACCGCGAGCGCATCGAGCGGGGGGACACGCAGCGGGCCATCTACCCGGCGGACGTCCTGACGACGCTCGCCGGCCAGCGCTGGCTCGGGGTGTGGGCCGAGGCCGGCGAGGACCAGCGGCTGCTGCCCGCGACCGCGACCGAGTTCGCCGTCTTCGGCGAGAGCGCGGTCGTCGCGCTCGGCGGCTGGGACGACCCGGACTCGGGGTACGTGCTGCTGCGCGACCCCTTGGTCGTGCGTCTGTACACGGACTACTTCGACCTCGCGTGGCGGTACGCATCGCCGGTGCCGCGGGGCGGGGCTGCGGGGGGTGACGACGACCCCCGGCTCGTCGAGCTGCTCGGGCTGGGCATCAAGGACGAGGCCATCGCCCGCCACCTCGGGGTGAGCCTGCGGACGGTCCGGCGCCGGGTGTCGCGTCTCATGGCCGTCAACGGCGTCGACTCGCGCTTCCAGCTGGGGTGGGTGCTCGCCGAGCGGCGCCGCTGACCGTCCGGCCACCGCGTCGCGGTAGGGTGGGGTGGACGAGGCCCCGGCGCGATCCGCGAGGGGCCTTCTCCGCGCCGGGGCACGGCCGTCCCGGACGCACCACGTGTCGGAAGGAGCCGGGATGCCGGCGATCGTGCTGGTCGGAGCCCAGTGGGGCGACGAGGGCAAGGGCAAGGCGACCGACCTCATGGGCACCGACGTCGACTACGTCGTGAAGTTCAACGGGGGCAACAACGCGGGCCACACGGTGGTCATCGCGGGCGAGGACGGGACGCGCGAGAAGTACGCGCTGCACCTCCTGCCGTCGGGCATCCTCACGCCGACGGTGACCCCGGTCATCGGCAACGGCGTCGTCATCGACCTCGAGGTGCTCTTCCAGGAGCTCGACGGGCTCGAGGCGCGCGGGGTCGACACCTCCAAGCTCGTCGTGTCGTCCAACGCCCACGTCATCGCGCCGTACAACCGGACGCTCGACAAGGTCACCGAGCGTTTCCTCGGCAAGCGGAAGATCGGCACGACCGGGCGCGGCATCGGCCCGACGTACGCCGACAAGATGAACCGCATCGGCATCCGCGTCCAGGACCTGTTCGACGAGGGCATCCTGCGTCAGAAGGTCGAGGCCGCCCTGGGGTTCAAGAACCAGGTGCTCGTGAAGATCTACAACACCCGCGCCGTCGACGTCGACCTCGTCGTCGAGGAGCTGCTCGGGTACGCCGAGCGGCTGCGGCCGATGGTCGCCGACACCACGCTCGTCCTCGAGAAGGCGCTCGACGCGGGCGCGAACGTGCTGCTCGAGGCCGGTCAGGCGACGCTGCTCGACGTCGACCACGGCACCTACCCGTTCGTCACCTCGTCGTCGGCGACCGCCGGTGGCGCGTGCACCGGCTCCGGCATCCCGCCGACGCGGGTGTCGCGCGTCATCGCCATCCTCAAGGCGTACACGACGCGGGTCGGCGAGGGTCCCTTCCCGACGGAGCTGTTCGACGACGACGGCGAGACGCTGCGCAAGACCGGCGCCGAGTACGGCACGACGACCGGCCGGCCGCGGCGCTGCGGGTGGGTCGACACCGTCATCGGCCGCTACGCGACCCGCGTCAACGGGGTGACCGACTTCGTCATCACCAAGCTCGACGTGCTCACCGGGTTCGAGCAGGTGCCGGTGTGCGTGGCCTACGAGGTCGACGGTGTGCGGCACGACGAGATGCCGGTGTCGCAGAGCGACTTCCACCACGCGAAGCCGGTGTACGAGATGCTCGACGGCTGGTGGGAGGACATCTCGGGGTGCCGGACCTTCGAGGAGCTGCCGGAGGCGGCGCAGCGCTACGTGCTGCGCGTCGAGGAGCTCATCGGGGCGCGGGTGTCGGCGATCGGCGTCGGCCCCGGTCGGCACGAGATCATCCAGCGGCACGCCCTCCTGGACTGAGCGCCACCGGGTCTGCCCGACGACGCCCCCTCCTGCCGAGCGCGGCCGAGGGGCGTCGTCGTCGGTGGCCCGGGGTGAGGTGCGCGGCGGGCCGGGATGAGGGGAGCGGCGGGCCGGGTGAGGGGAGGGGCGGGCCTGAGCCATGGTGTGCTCTCCCGACCTCCATGCGCCGAGGAAGGTTTCCCTTCCACCCGGCAAGGTTTCCCTTCCACGAGCAAGCACCTGGCTGGAGCGCGCCACCGGGCCGACCTGATCTCGCCGTGCCGTGGTCCCATCGTCCTGCCGGGGTGCTGTGGCGGGTCGGCAGGGCGAGGGCAGGGCGGCGCGGCGCGGATTTCTTGCGCCCCGGAAGGTTTCCCTTGCGCGGTGGAAGGAGTGGTTGCGGCGTGGAAGGGAAACCTTGCCGAGTGGGAGGTAAACCTTCCGCAGCGCATGGAGGCTGGGTGAGCACACCATGCCGCCCCGCCCCGCCAGGCCCGGCCTCGAACCTCAGGCGGGGCGCAGGACGTGCATCCGGTGGGCCGCCCGGGTCAGGACGACGTAGAGCACGCGCACCCCGCCCGGCGACTCCTCGGTGATCGCGTCGGGGTCGAGGACGACGGTCGCGTCCCACTCCAGGCCCTTGGTCGACAGCGGGTCGATGACCTGCACCCGCCCCTCACCGGCCCCGTCGAGCACCGCCGCCCGCTGCGCCCACCGCTGCGGCGTGATGACGGCGATCGACCCGTCGACCTCGCCGAGCAGCGTCTCCACCGCCCCGCGCGCCTCGTCCACCAGACCCTCGGTCACCACACGGTCAACCGGGCGCACCCCGGTCTCGCGCACGGCGTCGGGGATGTCGGCGTCCGGGACGAGCGGCAGGATGACGTCGCGCGCGTGGTCGAAGATCTCGCGGGCGTTGCGGTAGTTGGTGTCCATGTGGAACATCCGGCGCTCGAGCCCGGCGAAGGCCTCCTCGCGCGCCCGACCGGCCTCGGCGAGGTCCGGCCACGACGCCTGCGCCGCGTCACCGACCACCGTCCACGACGCCGTACGGCCCCGCCGCGCCACCATCCGCCACTGCATCGGCGAGAGGTCCTGCGCTTCGTCGACGAGCACGTGCGCGTACGCCGCGGCCCGCTCGATGCGGCCGGCCATCAGCCGCGCCCGCGCGTCACCCGGTGCGAGTACCGCCCGGGTGTCGGTGCGCGGCGCCCGCCCGAGCCCGATGCGCACGTCCTGCACGCCGTACGACTGCAGGTCGTCGAGCTCCTCGATGTCGTAGAACCCCTGCTCCTCGCGCGTCACCTCGGGCACCGCCCCGAGCCGCGCGAGCAGGTCGTCGACGAGCGGCACGTCGGCCACCGACCACTCGCCGGTCGCGACGGCCTCGCGGTACGACGCCGCGAGCGCGGCCGCGTCGCCCTGTGACAGCACCCCGCGCCCGACCCGGTAGGCGTGCTCGGTGTCGGTGAGCGTCAGCAGCACCTCGCGCGGGTCGAGCGGGCGCCACCACGCGGCGACGAACTCGTCGACGGCGCGCGAGTCCTCGAAGGCGCCGAGGAAGTCCGAGCGCTCGCCCTGGCGCACCGTGCGCCACGCGGCCTCGGCCAGCGCGGCCCGCGCGGCGGCGGCTCCGAGGTTGTGCTGGTGGGTGCGCAGCACCTCCGAACGCACCCGGCGCAGGGCCTCCTCGTCGAGCCGGACGGCGTGCCCGGCGGCGAACGCGCGGAACGTGGTCGGCGCCCCGACCGGCGCCCGCGAGGCCAGCCGACCCAGCACCCGCCGGATGCGCAGCGACCCCTTGACCGCCGCGACCTCGGGGGAGTCCAGCCGCACGGCCGTCACCCCGTCGACGACGTCGCCGAGCGCGCGCAGCGCCACCGACTCCTCGCCGAGGGAGGGCAGCACCCGCTCGATGTACGCCGTGTACGCGGACGACGGCCCGATGACGAGGATCCCGCCGTGCTCGAAGCGCCGCCGCTCGGCGTAGAGCAGATAGGCCGCCCGGTGCAGCGCGACGACGGTCTTGCCCGTGCCGGGGCCGCCGGTGATCTCGGTGACGCCGCGGGAGGGGGCGCGGATGGCCTCGTCCTGGTGGCGCTGGATGGTCGCGACGATGTCGCGCATCTGCCGGCCGCGGCTGCGGGTCAGGGCGGCCATCAGCGCGCCGTCGCCGACGACGACGATGTCGTCCGGCGCCTCGGGGACCATGAGGTCGTCCTCGACCCCGACGACCTGGGCGCCGCGGCAGCGCAGCACCCGCCGGCGCACGACCCCCATCGGGTCGACCGGTGTCGCCCGGTAGAACGCCGCGGCGGCCGGGGCGCGCCAGTCGACGACGAGGGGCTCGTAGTCGTCGTCGCGCACACCGAGGCGACCGATGTGCCGGACCTCGCGCTCGGCGGCGGTCGAGTCCTCGGTGCCGAGGTCGAGCCGGCCGAAGACGAGGCCCTCGTACTGCGTGTCGATCGTCGCCCGGCGGCGCGCGGCCGCGAAGACGAGGGCGTCGCGCTCGAACAGCCCGGTCAGCTCCTCGTCGCGCACGTCACCGGTCCGGTCGGTGCGCCCGCGGGCCATCCCGTCGGCCTCGACGTCGCGGGCGCGCCCGCTGGCCTTCTCGAGCTCGGCGTAGACGCGGTCGACGTGCGCCTGCTCGGTCGCGATCTCGCGCTCGACGTCGGGGGAGGCCTCGGGCTGGCCCGGGTGGTGCGTGGTCACGGAGCCGCGGTCTCCTCGCAGGATCGGCTGGGCACGGAACTCACCAGTCTAGCCGCGTCACCAGCGCGGACGCCCCACGCCGCCCGGGCGCCGGTCGCCCGTGCGCGGCGCACCCCGCGGCCCCTAGGCTGGCTGCCCGTGAAGGTCCTCGTCATCGGCTCCGGTGCCCGCGAGCACGCCATCGTCCGCGCGCTGTCGCTCGACCCCACGCTCGACGCGGTCGTGGCCGCGCCGGGCAACCCCGGCATCGAGGCGGTGGCCCTCTGCGAACCGCTGCCGGGCGGGGTCACGGACGTCGACGGCATCCTCGAGGTCGCCCGGCGCCACGCGGTCGGCCTCGTCGTCGTCGGTCCCGAGGCGCCCCTCGTCGCCGGCGTCGCCGACGCGGTCCGCGCCGCCGGCATCCCGTGCTTCGGGCCCTCGGCGGCCGCCGCGCGCCTCGAGGGCAGCAAGGCGTACGCCAAGGAGGTGATGTCGGCCGCCGACGTCCCGACGGCGATGGCCCACGTCTGCACGACCGAGGCCGAGCTCGCCGACGCCCTCGACGCCCTCGGCGCCCCGCACGTCGTCAAGGACGACGGCCTCGCGGCCGGCAAGGGTGTGGTCGTCACCGACGACCGGGCCGAGGCGCTCGCGCACGGGCTCGCCTGCCTGGCCAAGGACGACGGCCGCGTCGTCGTCGAGGAGTTCCTCGACGGCCCCGAGGTCTCCCTCTTCTGCCTCTGCGACGGCGAGAGCGTCGTCCCGCTGACGCCCGCGCAGGACTTCAAGCGCATCGGCGACGGCGACACGGGTCCGAACACCGGCGGGATGGGCGCCTACAGCCCGCTCGACTGGGCGCCGGACGGCCTCGTCGACGACGTCGTCGCCCGCATCGCGCAGCCGGTCGTCGACGAGATGGCCCGCCGCGGCGCCCCGTTCGTCGGCGTCCTGTACGTCGGCCTCGCGCTGACCCGCCGCGGGCCGCGCGTCATCGAGTTCAACGTCCGTTTCGGCGACCCCGAGACGCAGGTCGTCCTCGACCGCCTGCGCACGCCGCTGGCCCAGGTGCTGCTGGCCGCCGCCGAGGGCCGCCTCGCGCAGGCCGAGCCGCTGCGCTGGTCGGACGAGCACGCCGTCACGGTCGTCGTCGCGGCCGACGGCTACCCGGGCACGCCGCGCACCGGCGACCCGCTGGACGGCCTCGACGCCGTGCCCGGCGACCCCGACGCCTACGTCCTGCACGCCGGCACCGCGCGCGACGCCGACGGCGTCCTCGTCTCCGCCGGCGGGCGCGTCCTCTCGGTCGTCGCCCGGGGAGCGGACCTCGCGCAGGCCCGCGAGCGGGTCTACGCCGCCGTCGACACCGTGCGGCTCGACGGCGCGCAGCACCGCCACGACATCGCCGAGAAGGCGCAGCGCGGCGAGGTCACCGTCCCCGCCTGATCCGTCCCGGCGCCGCGTCCTGGGACCGACTCAGGCCGTGAGCGCCGCGTGCGCGTCCGCGAGGTGGTCGAGGTCGCGCAGGTCGAGGACCTGGAGGTAGAGGCGGCTCGCGCCGGCCTCGGCGAGCCGGCCGGCGCGCTCGCGGACCTCCTCGGGGGTGCCGGCCACGCCGTTGGCCCGCAGCTCGGCGACGTCTCGACCGATGGCCTCGGCGCGGCGGCGCAGGGTCGCCTCGTCCTTGCCGACGCAGAGGACCTGGGCCGCGCTGTGGACGAGGCTCAGCGGGTCGCGGCCGTGCTCGTCGCAGACGGTGTCGACGCGCTCGAACAGCCGCGCGGTGTCGTCGACCGACGAGAACGGGACGTTGAACTCGGCGGCGTACCGGGCGGCCAGCGACGGCGTCCGCCTCTTGCCGGCGCCGCCGACGACGATCGGCACGCCGCCGGGCTGCGTCGTGCGCACGAGCGCCGGGTGCCCGCTCACCGGGTAGTTCGAGCCGTCGTGGTCGTACGCCGAGCCCTCCGGCGCCGACCACATCCCCGTGATGACGGCCAGCTGCTCCTCGAGCCGGTCGAAGCGCTCCTTGAGCGGCGGGAAGGGGATGCCGAAGGCGCGGTGCTCGGCCTCGAACCAGCCGGCGCCGAGCCCGAGCTCGACCCGGCCGCCGCTCATCTGGTCGACCCCGGCGACCGTGACGGCCAGCGGGCCGGGGAGCCGGAAGGTCGCCGAGGTGACCAGTGTCCCGAGCCGGATGCGCGAGGTGTCGCGGGCGAGGCCGGCGAGCGTCGTCCAGGCGTCGGTCGGGCCGGGGCGGCCGTCGCCGGACATGTGCAGGTAGTGGTCGGACCGGAAGAAGGCGTCGTACCCGAGGTCCTCGGCCGCGCGGGCCACCGCGAGGAGGTCGTCGTACGTGGCGCCCTGCTGGGGCTCGGTGAAGATGCGCAGGTCCATGGGCCCACGCTACGCAGGTGCGGGCGCCCCGTCCCGACGGGTTCCGCGCACCCGGCCGGCCCCGGCGGCGACGAGGAGCGCGACGAGCGCGCCGACGACCATCAGCCCGGCGAACCGGGGGCCGTCCATGCCCGGCCCGAACCACGCGACGACCCCGCCGACGAGCGCGGTCTGCAGGGCGACGCCGGTCGAGACGCCGAGGCCCTGGGCGGCGCTCGCCCGCCCGCGCTCGGCCTCGGGCGCGAGGGCCAGCAGCTCGGTCGACAGCACCGGCGAGAGGATGCCCATGCCGGTGGCGGCCGCGGCCCAGCCGACCATCCCGGCCGCGACCCCGACGACGTCGAGCGCCAGCAGCACCGGCCCCACCGACCCGACGGCGATGAGCAGTCCGCCGGCCCGGATGCGCGCCGCGGCGCTCGTACGGGCCTGCACCCACGCCGTGCTGTTGAGCCACGACCCGGCCGCCCACAGCACGCCCGTCACCGACAGCGAGACGCCGGCGACGGCGGCGCTGACGTCGTGGGTCGTCACGAGCATGAGCGGGATGACCGAGCCGACACCGGTGAACGCGGCGGAGGTGAGCATCCGCAGCCCGACGACCGCCGGCACGCCGGCGCGCAGCCGGGCGGTGCCGCGGGGGAGGGCCCGGGCGGCCGAGAGGACGACCACGAGACCGCCGGCGAGCACGGTCGCCAGCCCGGCCGCCCGCGTGCTCGGGGACTCGAGCAGCGGAGCCGCGAAGGTCGTGACGGCCAGCCCGGCCGCGAGGGCGAAGGACGCCGCGAGCCGGGCGCCCGCGCCCTCGTCGACGTCCGGCGCCGGTGCGGGGCGGTCGCCGCGCAGTGCCGGACGCAGCAGCCAGAGGGCGAAGGGGACGACGAGCAGCGGACCGGCGAACACCCAGCGCCAGCCGGCCAGCGACTCGACCCCGCCGGCGAACCCCGGCCCGAGGAGCGACGGCAGGATCCAGGCCGCGGCGAACGACGCGAACACCTTGGCGCGCAACGACTCCGGCAGCGCCTGCGCGACGAGCACCATGAGCGTGGTGTCGATGAGCGCCTCGGCGAGCCCCGACAGAGCGCGGCCACCGACGAAGACGACCATCATCGGAGCGAGCGCCGAGACGACCTGCGCGACCCCGAAGACGCCGATGCCGGCGAGGAGCACCGGCCGGGGGCCGAAGCGGTCGGTCCAGCCGCCGGAGAGGGCCATCCCGACGGTGAAGGTCACGAGCGAGGCGCCGGTCGAGGCGCCGAAGAGCGCCCAGCCGTCGAGGTCGCGGACGACGACCGGGAGGACCGTCTGCACGGCACGGTTCTCGAAGGCCGCGAGGGTCACGAGCGCCACGACGCCGACGACGACCGGCAGGTACCGGCGGTCGAGGAGCCGCTCGGGCGGGGAGGAGCCGGGGGGCGGGGTGGTGGCGGGGTGGGCGTCGGTCGTGGTCACCAGAGGAGCCTCACACCTCAAGCGCACTTGAGGTCAAGTCGCTACCCTGCACCCGTGGACGGACACGACCTGCTGGCCATCGGCGAGGTGGCGGAGCGCTCCGGCGTCAGCGTCGCGACGGTGCGCTTCTACGAGGAGAGGGGCCTGCTGACCTCGGTGCGCGACACCGCCAACCGGCGGCGCTTCGAGCGCCACGTGCTGCGGCGCATCGCCGTCGTGCGCGCCGGGCAACGGTTCGGGCTGGGGCTGACCGAGATCGGCGAGGCGCTCGCCGCCCTCCCCGCGGACCGGGCGCCGACCAAGCGTGACTGGGAGCGCCTCTCGCGGCGCTGGCACGACGAGCTGACGGCGCGCATCGAGGCGATGGAGCGGGTGCGCGACGGGCTGTCGTCGTGCATCGGCTGCGGCTGCCTCTCGCTGCGGTCCTGCCCCGTCTACAACCACGACGACGAGCTGGCGACCGAGGGGCCGGGGGCCCGCCGCTGGCCGGCCGCCGCCCGCGGCCACTGACGTCCCCCCACGAACGACGAGGACGTGCCGTGCGGCCCGCAGGCCACGTGGCACGTCCTCGTCGGTGGACGGAGGGGGTGGTCAGGCCCCCATCGTCACGGCCTGCGCCTCCTCCTCGGAGTCGATGCGCTCGGCGCCGTGGCCGGGCTCGGCGTCGACGCTGCGCACGAAGGAGTGGCCCGTCGAGAGCACCGCGACGGCGAGGACGACCGCGCCGGCACCGACCCAGAACGGAATGTGCACCGAGCGCTCGCCGAGCGTGCCGGCCAGCCACGGGGCCACCGCGCCGCCGGCGAACCGGACGAAGCTGTAGGCCGCGGAGGCGACGCTGCGCTCGACGGGCGAGACCTTCATGACCGTCTCGGTGATGAGGGTGTTGTTGACGCCGAGGAAGCCGCCGGCGAGGACGACCATGACGACGAGCACGGTCTTGTTCTCGGTGAACACGGCCATCACGGCGAGGATGACCGCGAAGCCGAGCAGGGCGCCGACGATGCCGGCGAAGGTGCCGACGTGGCGCTGGACCCACGGGGCGACGACGACGGAGGTCAGCGCCAGGAGCAGGCCCCAGCCGAAGAACACCAGGCCGGTGCCGTGCGCCGACATGTCGAGCGGGAACGGCGTGAAGGCCAGGAGGGTGAAGAAGCCGAAGTTGTAGAGCAGCGCGGTGAGGCCGACGGTGAGCAGCCCGCGGTGGCCGAGGGCGCGCAGGGGGGCGCTGAGCGGCGTCGGGTGCGGCTTCTCGTTCGCCGCGGGGAGGGTGACCCACGTGGCGACGAGGGCGATGAGCATCAACGCGCTGACGCCGAAGAACGGTCCGCGCCAAGAGATCCCACCCAGCGCACCACCGACGAGCGGGCCGGCGGCGATGCCGAGGCCGAGCGCGGCCTCGTAGAGGATGATCGCCTGCGCGACCGAGCCGCGGGCGGCGTTGACGATCGTCGCGAGCGCGGTGGCGATGAACAGGGCGTTGCCGAGCCCCCAGACGGCGCGGAAGCCGACGATGCCGTTGACGCTGTCCTGCATCCCGGCCAGGCCGGCGCCGACGATGATGATCGCGAGGCCGATGAGCAGGGTGCGCTTGGCGCCGATGCGGCTCGAGAGGAAGCCGGTGATGAGCATCGCGAGGCCCATGACGGCCATGTAGCTCGTGAAGAGCAGGGAGACCTGGGACGGGGTGGCCCCCAGGTCGTCGGCGATCGGCTTGAGGATGGGGTCGACGAGGCCGATCCCCATGAAGGCGACGACGCAGGCGAACGCCACGCTCCAGACGGTCTTCGGTTGGCGCCACATGGGCAGGGGTTCCTCTCGGTCGGGGGTCAGGAGCCGGCGCGGCCGGGCTCGCGGGCGGGGGTGGTGCGGGTCGCCTCGAGCAGCTCGGTGAGGACGGCGGTCGCCGTGCGGAGCCGCTCGGGGTCGGCGTCCAGCTGCTTGAGGACCGGGCGCAGGGCCGCGGCGCGGGCGCGCCGGGCGGTGGCCAGGGCCTCGTGACCCGCGGCGGTGAGGGACACGAGGGTGGCCCGGCCGTCGGCCGGGTCGGGGGTGCGGTGGGCCCATCCGGTGGCCTCCAGGCGCTGGACCTGGGTGGTCATCGTCGGCTGGCTCGTGGCGTCGGCCTCGGCGAGCGCGGTGATCCGCGCCGGGCCGAGCTCCTCGAGGAGGGACAGCACGCGGGCCTGGGCCCACGGGATCTCGAGGTCGGCGTGCCGGCTGGCCCACCGGGAGAGCCCGGCGGCCGAGCGGAGCAGCTCGATGGCGAGGTCGTCCGTGTGCACCCGTCCACTTTACATAGGTAACCTATTCAAATCAAGCCGCGAGGTCGCTTTCCTCGGGAACGCTGCGCCTCACCCGGGAACGGTTGTCGGGTGAGGCGCGCGCGTATCGGGTCACCCGATACGCGCGTGACGCGTGGGGTGAGGGCGGTGGAGGGGCGACGCGGCCTGGGCGTGGGGCTGGAAGGATGGGCCCATGGCCGACGCCTCGACGCCCACGCCCGACGCCGCCCCCGTCCTCGACGGGTACGCCCACGTCTACTCGGGCAAGGTGCGCGACCTCTACGCGCCGCTCGACGACACCGGCGCCCCGCGCGAGGACCTCCTGCTCCTCGTCGCCTCGGACCGCATCTCGGCCTTCGACTTCGTCCTCGAGACCCCGGTGCCGGACAAGGGCGAGGTCCTCACCCGGATGTCGCTGTGGTGGTTCGAGCAGCTGGCCGACCTCGTCCCCAACCACCTCGTCTCCACGGATGTCCCGGCCGCCGTCGAGGGCCGCGCGGTCCTGGTGCGCCGCCTCGGGATGCTCCCCGTCGAGTGCGTCGCCCGCGCCTACCTGACCGGCGGCGGGCTGCGCGAGTACCGCACCGACGGGACGGTCAGCGGCCTGCGCCTGCCCGAGGGCCTGACCGACGGCTCGCGCTTCCCGGAACCGCTCTTCACGCCGTCGACCAAGGCCCCGAGCGGGCAGCACGACGAGCCGATGTCCTACGCCGAGGTCGAGGCCCTCGTCGGCCCGGCGCTCGCCGCGAAGGCGCGCGACCTCACCACCCGCATCCTCGCCCGCGGCAACGAGCTGGCGCAGGAGCGCGGCATCATCGTCGCCGACACCAAGGTCGAGTTCGGGGTCGAGGACGGCGAGCTGGTCCTCGCCGACGAGGTGCTCACCCCCGACTCCTCGCGCTTCTGGCCGGCCGACCAGTGGGAGCCGGGCCGCCCCCAGCCGAGCTTCGACAAGGAGTTCGTCCGCGAGTGGCTCCTCTCGCCGGCGAGCGGCTGGGAGAAGGCGTCCGGCGAGGCCCCGCCGCCGCTTCCGGACGACGTGCTGGAGCGCACCCGCGCCAAGTACGTCGAGGCCTACGAGCGCCTCACCGGCCGGTCGTTCTGACCCAGTCCGCGAACCGGCGCCCGTCGCGCGGCACGTCCGGCCCCGGTAGCAGCCCCGTGCGCAGACCGGCGACGGGCACCGGCAGCCCGACCACGCGCACCCGACCGCCGTCGCGTGCCGCGACCGCCCGGGCCATCGTCGCCGCGTCGGTCTCGTCGGGCCCGGCGAGCTGCCGGACGGCCGGCCCGTCGTCACGCGCGGCGCCCGTGGTGGGGCCGGCCCCGACGACGTCGGCGACGAGGTCGGCGACGGCGTCGGGGTGCACCGGCCGCAGCCCCATCCGCGGCACGAGCGCGAGGCGTCCGACCCGCAGCTGGCCGAGGAAGGTCTGGGCGAGGCTGAACCAGGCCGTCGAGCGCACGACCGTCACCGGCACCCGGGCCGCCGCGTACCCGGCCTCCTGGGCCGCCTTGCCCGCGTAGTAGCCGGAGGACCGGGCCACGGACGGGTCGGTGACCCCGACGATGGACACGACGACGACGTGCGCGACCCCGGCCTCGGCCGCGGCGGCCGTGACGGCGGTGGTGGCGGCGCGGAAGAACCCGACCGCGCGGCGCCGCGAGAGCGTCGTGAGGTTGAGGCAGTCGACGACGCAGGCGGCCCCGCGGAGCGTTCCGGCGAGGCCTGCGGAGGCGGTGACGTCGACGCCCGAGGCCCGCGACGCGCGCAGGACCTCGTGCCCCCGCCCCTCGAGCCGGTCGGCCAGCGCCGACCCCATCTCCCCGGTCCCGCCCAGCACCACGACCCGCATCGCCCCTCCTCGGGCTCGTCCCGCGTCCTCGCCGCCCAGCGTGCCACGCACCCGTCCGGGCCGGCGCCCGGCTCTTCCCGCCGACGGGTGGGGAGGGACGGTGCGGCCGCGCCCCGGCCCGCGCCGGTAGCCTGAGCCCCGGCACACGCCACCCGCGCCGCACCCCTCGGGAGACCCGCACCATGGTTCCGTCGCACGCCCCCGTGCTGACCACCGTCCCCGGGGGCGCCGCCCTCTCGACCTTCCGGGCCGCCGGCGTGCTTGCCCGGCTGCGGGTCGTCGCGCCGCAGATCCGGGCGGTCTCGGCGCAGCATGTCCACTGGGTCGCGAGCGCCGCGCCGCTCGACGACGCCACCCACGCCACCGTCACCCGGCTCCTCACCTACGGCGAGCCCTTCGGCGGAGTGGCCGACGCGCCGCACGCCGCCCTCGTCGTCGTCGCCCCGCGCCTCGGGACGCTCTCGCCGTGGGCGTCCAAGGCCACCGACATCGCGCACAGCTGCGGGGTCGACGTGCGCCGCGTAGAGCGCGTCACCGAGTACCACCTGCTCGCCGACGAGCCGCTGACCGAGGACCAGTGGGTGCGCTGCGCCGACGTCCTCCACGACCGGATGACGGAGTCGGCCCTGCCGACGCGCGAGGCCGCCGCGGCGCTGTTCGACGAGCGCGAGGCCGAGCCGGTCGCCCACGTCGACGTCCTCGGCCGGGGCCGCGAGGCGCTCGAGGAGGCCGACCGTGACTTCGGGCTCGCGCTGTCGGACGACGAGGTCGACTACCTCGTCGAGGCCTTCACCGGGCTGCGGCGCAACCCGACCGACGTCGAGCTGATGATGTTCGCGCAGGCCAACTCCGAGCACTGCCGCCACAAGATCTTCAACGCCGACTTCGTCATCGACGGCGAGGCCCAGCCGCGTTCGCTCTTCGGGATGATCCGGCACACCGAGGAGGTCGCCGGCGCCGGCACCGTCGTGGCCTACAAGGACAACGCCTCGGTCATGGAGGGCGGCCCGCGCACGCGGTGGCTGCCGGAGCGGCCGGACGCCCCGAGCGCCTACCGCGGGCGCGACGGCGAGGTCCACGTCCTCATGAAGGTCGAGACGCACAACCACCCGACCGCGATCAGCCCGTTCCCGGGCGCGGCGACCGGCGCCGGCGGCGAGATCCGCGACGAGGGCGCCACCGGGCGCGGGTCGGCCCCCAAGGCCGGGCTCACCGGGTTCGCGGTCTCCAACCTCAACCTGCCCGGGACGCACGAGCCCTGGGAGGGCGCGGAGTACGGCGCGCCGGCGCACATCGCGAGCCCGCTCGACATCATGCTCGAGGGCCCGATCGGGGCGGCCGCGTTCAACAACGAGTTCGGCCGGCCGGGGCTTGGCGGCTTCTTCCGTGTCTACGAGCAGACGGTCGACGGCGTGCGCCGCGGCTTCCACAAGCCGATCATGAGCGCCGGCGGCATGGGCACGATCGACGCCGACCTCACCGAGAAGGTCGTCTTCCCCGCCGGCACGCTCCTCGTGCAGCTCGGCGGGCCGGGCATGCGCATCGGGATGGGTGGTGGCGCGGCGTCGTCGATGGCCGCCGGCGCCAACGCGGCCGACCTCGACTTCGACTCCGTGCAGCGCGGCAACCCCGAGATCGAGCGGCGCGCGCAGGAGGTCGTCAACCACTGCCGCAGCCTCGGCGCCGAGGGCAACCCCATCCTCGCGATCCACGACGTGGGGGCCGGTGGGCTCTCGAACGCCTTCCCCGAGCTCGTCGACGGCGCCGGCCTCGGGGCGCGCTTCGACCTGTCGGCCGTGCCCCTCGAGGAGTCGGGCCTCGCGCCGAAGGAGGTGTGGTGCAACGAGTCCCAGGAGCGGTACGTCGTCGCCATCGCCCCGGAGTCGCTGCCGGCCTTCGCCGCCCTCTGCGAGCGGGAGCGCTGCCCCCACGCCGTCGTCGGCGTCGCGCGCGACGACGGGCAGCTCGTCCTCGCCGACGGTCCCGACGACGTCGAGGGCGAGGAGCGGGCCATCGACATGCCGATGGAGACGCTGCTCGGCAAGCCGCCGCGGATGACCCGTGACGTCGCGCGCGTGCACCGCGAGGGCGACGACCTCGACGTCGACGCGCTCGACCTGCGTGACTCGGCCTACGCGGTGCTGCGGCACCCGACGGTCGCGTCCAAGCGCTTCCTCGTGACCATCGCCGACCGCACCGTCGGCGGCCTGACCCACCGCGACCAGATGGTCGGCCCGTGGCAGGTGCCGGTGGCCGACGTCGCCGTCACCCTGGCCGACCACGTCGGCTTCGCCGGCGAGGCGATGGCGAGCGGTGAGCGGATGCCGCTGGCCTCCGTCGACGCTCCCGCCTCGGGGCGGATGGCCGTCGGCGAGGCGCTGACCAACCTGCTCGCCGCCCCGGTGGCCGCGCTCTCGCGGGTCAAGCTGTCCTGCAACTGGATGGCCGCGTGCGGCGAGCCCGGCGAGGACGCCGCCCTCTACGACACCGTCCACGCCGTCGGCATGGAGCTGTGCCCGGCACTGGGCATCTCGGTGCCGGTCGGCAAGGACTCGCTCTCGATGCGCACCCGCTGGACCGACCACATGGGCGACGCCAAGCAGGTCACCTCGCCGGTGTCGCTCGTCGTCACGGCCTTCGCGTCGCTGGAGGACGTCCGGGGCACCTGGACCCCGCAGCTGCGCGACGGGTCGGCCCTCGTGCTCGTCGACCTCGGCGCCGGCCGCGACCGCCTCGGCGGCTCGATCCTCGCGCAGGTGTCGGGTGCCTTCGGCCGCGAGGTCCCCGACCTCGACGACCCCCGGCGCCTGGTGTCGCTCGCCGCGGCCCTCACCGAGCTGCGCGAGCGCGGGCTCGTCACGGCGTACCACGACCGCTCGGACGGCGGCCTGTGGGCCGCGGTGTGCGAGATGGCCTTTGCCGGCGGCATGGGCCTCGATGTCGAGACCGCTTCGGTCGCAGCGCTGTTCGCCGAGGAGCTCGGCGCCGTCCTCGGCGTGCCCGAGCGCGCCGTCCCCGAGGTCCTCGAGGTGCTCGGCGCCCACGGGCTCGCCGACCTCGCGTCCGTCGTCGGCCGCACCGTCAGCGAGCGCCGGGTCCGCGTGGCCGTCGACGGCGCGCGGGTGCTCGAGGAGCGCGTCCGCGACCTCGCGCAGGCGTGGGACGAGGTGTCGTGGCGGATGTCCGTGCTGCGCGACAACCCCGGTGCGGCGGACGAGGAGCACGCCGCCGTCGGCCGCGACGACGACCCCGGCCTCGTCGTCGCCCCGAGCTTCGACCCGACCGACGACGTCGCGCTGCCCTACCTCTCGACCGGCGTCCGCCCCAAGGTCGCCGTGCTGCGCGAGCAGGGCGTCAACAGCCACGTCGAGACCGCCTTCATGCTCGACGCCGCGGGCTTCGACGCCTACGACGTGCACATGACCGACCTCCAGTCGGGGCGCTTCGACCTCGCCGACGTCCAGGGACTCGTCGCCGCGGGCGGCTTCTCCTACGGCGACACCCTCGGCGCCGGCGAGGGCTGGGCGCGCTCGGTCCTGTTCTCCGAGAGGCTGACCGAGCAGTTCCACGACTTCTTCCACCGCGACGGCACCTTCGGGCTCGGCATCTGCAACGGCTGCCAGATGTTCGCGGCGCTCGCCGACCTCGTCCCGGGGGCGGAGGCGTGGCCGCGGTTCACGCGCAACCGGTCCGAGCAGTACGAGGCGCGGCTGACGCAGGTCGAGGTGCTCGAGAGCCCGTCGGTCCTCATGGCCGGGATGGCGGGCAGCCGCATCCCCATCGCCGTCGCGCACGGCGAGGGCTTCGCGAACTTCTCGGCCCGCGGCGACCTCGGCGCGGTGCAGCAGGTGGCGCGCTTCGTCGACCACCACGGCGCGCCCGCGACGACGCACCCCTTCAACCCGAACGGGTCGCCCGGCGGGCTGACGGCGGTGACGACGACGGACGGCCGGTTCACCGCGATGATGCCGCACCCCGAGCGGGTGTCGCGCAACGTCCAGATGTCGTGGACGAGCGGCGACGTCGACGACGAGAGCCCGTGGCTGAGGATGTTCCGCAACGCCCGCGTCTTCGCGGGCTGACCGACGACAGGAGGGGGACCGCGGTGCTGACGTCCGACGAGGTGCGCAGGAGCACGTTCACCCAGACCCAGTTCCGGGACGGGTACGACGAGGGCGAGGTCGACGACCTCCTCGACGCCGTGGCCGACGCGCTGCGGGCGCACGAGGGGGCGGGGCCACCGCGCCGCCGCCCGCTGACGGCCGCGGACGTCCGCGCCTCCCGGCTCTCCGTCACCCGGATGCGCCGCGGCTACGAGATGGGCGAGGTCGACGCGCTGCTCGAGCGCGCCGCCGAGGCGCTCGCCGCGCACGAGGGGGAGCGCGCCGGCGGGCGGCCCGCGCCTGCCGCGTCCACGACGCCGCCGGCGGCCACCGGACCGCGCGAGGGGCTCGGGGCCCGGCTCCTACGCGTCCTGCGGGGCGACCCCCGCGGATGAGCCCGCGCGGCGTCGACGACCTCGCCATCGCCCGGTGGCGGTTCCGGACGCTGCTGCTCGACGGCGCCTCGGCGCCGGACGCGTCCTCGGCGGTGCGCTCGCTGCTCGCAGTCCAGGCCGAGAACCCCGAGCAGACGGCGTGGGCGCTGGCCGCGCGCACGACCGGCCTGACGCGCACCGGGCTGGCCGGGCTGGTCGGGGAGGGTGGGCTCGTCCGGCTGCACGTCCTGCGCCCCACGTGGCACCTCGTCCACCGCGACGACGTGCGGTGGCTGCTCGAGCTGACCGGCCCGCGGGTGCGCCACCAGCTCGGCCGCCAGCTGGCGCGCGACCTCGGCCTGCCGCCGGAGCGGGTCGCGCTGCTCGGCGACCTCGTCGAGCAGGTGCTGACCGAGACCCCGGACCGCACGCGGGACGAGGTCGCGGACGCCCTGCGCGCGGCGGGTGAGGAGCTGACCGGGATGCAGCTCATGGTCCTGCTGGCCCACCTCGAGCTCGGCCTGCGGGTCGGCAGCGGCCGGCCCCGCCCGGACGGCGGGGTCGGCCGGCACACCTACGCACCGTTGGCCGACCGGCTCCCGGCATCCGACCCGCTCGACCGCGTCGAGGCGCTGGGCGAGCTCGCGCGGCGCTACGCGGTGGGCCACGGCCCGGTGACCGAGCGCGACCTCGCGTACTGGGCGACCCTGCCGCTCGGGGACGTGCGTGCCGGCCTCGCCGCGGCCGCCGAGGACCTCGCGTCCTTCGAGCACGACGGCCGCACCTGGTGGCACGCCCCGGGGGAGGAGCCGCCACCGCGCTCGAGGGCCCCGCGCGTGCACCTCGTCCACCTGCTCGACGAGTGGTACCGGGGCTACCAGGACAGCCGGCGCGTCGTCGACGTCGCGGGGCGGCACCCGGTGGGGCGGGAGCCGTCGATCGGGCTGCTCGTCGTCGACGCGCAGGTCGCGGGCACCGCGCGGCGCACCGTCCGGGGCGGGGCGCTGGAGGTCGAGGTGGCGCCCTACCGGCCGCTGACCCCGGCCGAGCGGCGCGCGCTCGAGGCCGAGGCGGCGGCGCTGGCCCGCTGGCTGGGTCGCGAGCCCGTCCTCACCGTCACCGCCCCCGCGACCTGACCCGCCGATCGCGGGCACGACACAGGGCTTCGTCCACGAGACCCCGGTTCCGAACCGGGGTCTCGTGGACATTTCGGGGTGACCCCGAAATGTGGAGGCGGCGGGGGTGGGCGAGGGGGTCAGGAGGGCGGCGAGTGGGTACGGGGTCCGCATGGACACCACCATCGAGCTCACCGTCGACGGGCACCGACGGCAGCTGACCGTCGACACCCGCACCACCCTCCTGGACGCGCTGCGCGAGCGGCTGGCGGTCACCTCGCCGAAGAAGGGCTGCGACCACGGGCAGTGCGGCTCGTGCACGGTGCTCCTCGACGGCCGACGCCACCTCACCTGCCTGGCGCTCGCGGTGGCGTTCGACGGCTCGGAGGTCGTCACGGCCGAGGGGCTCGCCGCCGACGACGCGCTGCACCACGTGCAGGAGGCCTTCCTCGAGCACGACGGCTACCAGTGCGGCTACTGCACGCCCGGTCAGGTCTGCTCGGCCGTCGGGGTCCTCGACGAGGCCAAGCAGGGCCACCCGAGCCACGTCACCGAGGACCTCGAGGCCGACGTCGAGCTGACCGACGACGAGATCCGGGAGCGGATGAGCGGCAACCTCTGCCGCTGCGGCGCCTACCCGGGCATCCTCGCCGCGGTCAAGGAGGCGGCGGGGGCATGAGAGAGCTCGACTACGTCCGCGCGAGCGACGTCGAGGAGGCGGTCGCCCTCGTGTCCGGCGACCCCGACGCCCGCTACCTCGGGGGCGGGACCAACCTCGTCGACCACCTCAAGCTCGGCATCGCCCGGCCCGCCCGCCTCGTCGACGTCGGCCGGCTCGGTCTCGACGGCGTCGAGGAGCAGGACGGCCCCGACGGGCGCGTCCTCCACGTCGGCGCGAACGTCCGCAACAGCGACCTCGCGGCGCACCCGGTCGTCCGCTCGGCCTTCCCGGTGCTCTCGCGCGCCCTGCTCTCGGGCGCGTCCGGGCAGCTGCGTCACCAGGCGAGCACCGGCGGCAACCTGCTGCAGCGCACCCGCTGCGTCTACTTCCAGGACGTGACGACGCCGTGCAACAAGCGCGAGCCCGGCAGCGGCTGCTCGGCCGTCGGCGGCTACGGCCGCCAGGACGCGGTCCTCGGCGCGAGCGAGCACTGCGTCGCGACCCACCCCTCCGACATGGCCGTCGCGATGGCCGCCCTCGACGCCGTCGTCGTCGTCCGCGGCCCGCAGGGGGAGCGGCGCGTCCCCGTCCGCGAGCTCCACCGCCTGCCGGGCGACCGCCCCGACCTCGACACTACGCTCGAGCACGGCGACCTCGTGACGGGCGTCGAGCTGCCGTTCACCGACGCCGCCCGCTGCTCGACCTACCTCAAGGTCCGCGACCGCGCCTCGTACGCCTTCGCGCTCGTCTCCGTCGCGGCGGCGCTCGAGCTCGACGGCGACGTCGTCCGCGACGTCCGCATCGCGTGGGGAGGCGTCGCGCACAAGCCGTGGCGCGCCACCATCGCCGAGGAGGCCCTGACCGGGCGGGCCCTCGACGAGGACGCCGTGCGCGCCGCCGTCGACGCCGAGCTCGCCGACGCGCGCACCACCGACCAGACCGCCTACAAGCTGCCGATGCTGCGGGGCGCCACGACGCGCACCCTGCTCCGCCTCGCCGGGAAGGACCCCTCGTGAGCACCCGGACCAGCACCACCCCCGTCACGCCCCGCTCGATGGGCACCCGCCTCGACCGCGTCGACGGGCCCGAGAAGGTGACCGGCCGGGCCACGTACGCCGTCGAGAGCGCCGCCCACGACACCGGCGACCCCCTGCACGTCTGGCTCGTCCAGTCGACCGTGGCCAAGGGGGAGGTCGAGCGCCTCGACCCCGCCGCGGCCCTCGCCCACCCCGGCGTCGTCGCCGTCCTCGACCACACGAGCGCGATGCGCCTGGCCGACACCGACGACGGCGAGCTGGCCATTCTCCAGGACCCGCGCGTGCACTTCCGCGGGCAGGTCGTGGCGCTCGTCCTCGCCGAGACCTCCGAGGCCGCCCGCGAGGGGGCCGCGCTCGTCGAGGTCTCCTACCGCGAGGAGCCGCACGAGGCCGAGCTGCGCGAGGACAACGCGACGTACCGGCCCGAGACGGTCAACCCGGCGATGGACACCGACACCGAGGACGGTGACGTCGACGCCGCGCTCGCGGGCGCCGCGGTGCTCGTCGAGCAGACCTACCGCACCCCCCACGAGCACAACAACCCGATGGAGCCGCACGCCACCGTCGCCCGCTGGGCGCAGGACGGCACGGACGGCGAGGTCCTCGACCTCGTCGACTCCACGCAGGGCGTCCACGGGGTCGCCCAGACCGTCGGACCGGTGCTCGGCCTCGAGGCCACGCAGGTGCGCGTCCGGGCCCCCTACGTCGGCGGCGGTTTCGGCAGCAAGGGCCAGCCGCACGCCCACGTCGTCGCCGCGGCGCTCGCGGCGCACGCCGTGCGGCCCCGGCCGGTGCGCCTGGCCGTCACCCGGCAGCAGATGTTCGCCCTCACCGGCTACCGGACCGCCACGATCTCGCACGTGCGCCTCGGCGCCGACGCCGACGGCCGGCTCGTCGGCCTCGAGCACCGGGTGCAGGAGCAGACCTCCGCCGTCAAGGAGTTCGCCGAGCAGACGGCCTCCCCGAGCCGGATGATGTACGCCGCCCCGGCCCGGCGCACGAGCCACCGGCTGGCCGTCCTCGACGTCGCCGTCCCCTCGTGGATGCGCGCGCCGGGCGAGATGCCGGGGATGTTCGCCGGCGAGGTCGCGATGGACGAGCTCGCGCTCGCCTGCGGACTGGACCCCGTCGAGCTGCGGCTGCGCAACGAGCCGGACCTCGACCCCGAGACCGGCAAGGCGTTCGACGTCCGCCGCCTCCCCGACTGCCTGCGCCGCGGCGCCGAGCGGTTCGGCTGGGCCGACCGCCCCCGCGAGCCGCGCTCCCGCCGCGAGGGCGACTGGTGGGTCGGCACCGGCGTCGCCGCCGCGACCTACCCCGCGATGAAGATGCCCGGCAACGAGGCGCGCGTCACGGCGCTCGGGGGCGGCCGCTACGGCGTGGCCATCGGCTGCGTCGACATCGGTACCGGCGCGCGCACGGTGCTGACGCAGATCGCCGCCGACGCGCTCGGCGTCGACCCCGGCGCCGTCGACCTCGAGGTCGCCGACACCCGGCTGCCCTCGGCCTCGGTGGCCGGCGGGTCCTCGGGCACGAGCTCGTGGGGCAGCACCGTCGTCGCGGCGGCCCAGCGCTTCCGCGAGGAGTACGGCGCCGACCCGGCCCCGGGCGCCGAGGTCACGGCCTCGGCGGCCAAGAGTCCCGCCGAGACCGAGACCGCCAACCACTCCTTCGGCGCGGTCTTCTGCGAGGCGAGGGTCAACCGCTGGACGGGCGAGGTGCGGGTGCCGCGGCTGCTCGGCGTGTACTCGGTCGGCCGGGTCCTCAACCCGGTGACGGCGCGCTCGCAGCTCGTCGGCGGCCTCGTCATGGGCCTGTCCGCCGCGCTCTTCGAGGAGTCCTGGCGCGACCCGCGCACCGGCCACGTCGTGACCCAGGACCTCGCGAGCTACCACGTCGCCGCCCACGCCGACGTGCTCGACGTCGACGCCGAGTGGCTCGAGGAGTCCGACGAGGCCTTCACGCCGATGGGCTCGCGCGGCATCGGCGAGATCGGCATCGTCGGCACCGCGGCGGCCGTCGCCAACGCCACCCACCACGCGACGGGGGTGCGGGTCCGCGAGCTGCCGCTCACGCCGGACCGCTTCCTGTCCTGAGCCCGCCCGCGGGAGGCCGGGGGTCAGCGCACCCGCCACCCACCCGGGTCCGGGGGCTCCGGGGACGGCACCGCGGTGCCGTCCCCGGAGCGCAGCGGCCGCGCGCCCGGGACCCGGCGGGCGACGTCGGCCCACGGCAGGACCCCGGTCGGCAGGACGGCGGAGACGGCGGCGCGCCGCAGCGTGTACAGGTCGAGCGGGCCGGGGGAGGCGACGAGCACGACGTTGCCGAAGCGCCGCCCCTTGAGGACCTCGTGCAGCCCGACGAACGCGGTGTGCCCGAACACCTCCTGCGCGCCGGCGGCGACCCGCGCCGCGTAGCGCATCCCCGGCTCGTCGGTGACGTTGGCGAGCAGCAGGCCGGCGGGGGCGAGGACGCGGCGGACGTCGGCCATCCACTCGACGGTCGTCAGGCCCGCGGGGACCCGGCCGTCGACGAACGCGTCGAGGACGACGACGTCGGCGCTGCCGTCGGCGAGTGCGGCGACGCCCTCCTCGCCGCCGACCGGGCGCACCCGCATCCGGTGGCCGCGGGGGAGCGGGACGTCGCGGCGCACCTGCTCGGTCAGCGCGACGTCGGGCTCGAGGACGATCTGCGGCGAGCCGGGCCGCGTCGCGTGCACCCACCGCGGCAGGGTCAGCCCGCCGCCTCCGACGTGCGTCACGCGCAGCGTCCCGGCCGGGGCGAGCGCGTCGACGACGAGCGCGAGGTGCTGCACGTACTCGAAGTGCAGGACGGTGGGGTCGTCGAGGTCGACGGCCGACTGGGGGAAGCCGTCGAGGAGCACGGCGGCGACCCCGCCCTCGACCTCGACCCGCACCTCGCCCACGGGGGAAGGCTATGCGTCGGTGCGCTTCGGTAGCGTCGGGGGCATGCCTCCCCGACGCCGCACCGACCCCGAGCTCGGCCGCGCGGCCCTGCGCCGGTGGCACGCCGACCCCGACGGCACCGACCGCGCCACGCGCGGCACCGCCGTCCGGTACGCCCTCGAGGAGCTCGCCACCCGCGCGCCCGGCAACAGCGTCGAGGTGCGGGTCCCCCCGTACGGGGTCATCCAGTGCGTCGAGGGTCCGCGCCACACGCGCGGGACCCCGCCCAACGTCGTCGAGACCGACGCCGAGACCTGGCTGCGCCTCGTCCAGGGCGAGATCCCGTGGTCGCAGGCGCTCGCCGAGGGCGTGCTGCGGGTCAGCGGCACCCGGGCCGACCTCTCCGGGCTGCTGCCCCTGGGCCGGGAGGACCGGGCGTGAGCGCCGGGGTGCGCCAGGGCGTCGTCCTCCTCACCGACGAGCCGTGGGCCGTCAGCGGGCCGCGGTGGAGGGCCGTCGAGGAGATGGGCTTCCACCACGCGTGGACCTACGACCACCTCGTGTGGGGCGGTCTGCCGGACAGCCCGTGGTTCAGCGCGATGCCGACCCTCGCGGCGGCGGCCGGCGTGACCGAGCGCATCGGCCTGGGCACGTTCGTGTCGTCCCCCAACCAGAACCACCCCTACACGTACGCGCGCGACGTCATCACGCTCGACGACCTGACCGGCGGTCGCTTCCTCTGCGGCGTCGGCACCGGCGGCGACCTCGACGCCCGGCTGCTCGGCGCCGAGCTCGCGCTGCGCGAGCGGGTCGACCGCTTCCACGAGTTCGTGCCGCTGCTCGACCGGCTCCTGCGCGAGGACCACGTCGACCACGACGGCACCTGGTACCGGACGCAGGACGCCCGCACGCTGCCCGGGCCGGTGCGCCACCGCGTGCCGCTCCTCGTCGCCGCCAACGGCCCGCGATCGGTCCGGCTCGCCGCGCGCCACGCCGACGGCTGGGTCACCTACGGCGGCAAGGGCGACACGCTCGACGCGTGGTTCGACCACGTCCGCGAGCTGGTCGCGCGCTTCGACGACGCCGTGCAGGCCGCCGGGCGCGGGCCGCTGGACCGCTACCTCTCCCTCGACTCCTCGCCGCGCTTCTCGCTGGAGTCGGCCGGGCTGCACGCCGAGATGACCGGGCGCGCCGCCGAGCTGGGGTTCACCGACGTCGTCAGCCACTGGCCGCGCGCGCAGGGCCCGTACGCGGGCGACCCCGCCGTCCTCGAGGAGGTGGCGGGGTCGCTCGGGCGCTGACGCGCGCAGGGCTCGGTCGTCGTCAGGCGACGGCCATGACGAGGATCGGCGTCGTCGTCGGGGCGGTCGACCCGCCGGCCGGCTCGACCGTGACGCCGACCGCGGCGGCGCCGTCGATCTGCCCGTCGAGGACGGCCTGGCCGCGGCCGTCGGCCGGGGTGAGGAAGCCCGCGGAGCGGGCGATCTCGTCGGAGCCGACGTACCAGAGCTGGTAGACCTTGCCGTCCGGCGCCGGGGGCATCCCGGTGACGGTGATCGCCGACTGGTCCATCTGCCGGCTGTAGGCGAGGGTCGCGGTCGTCGCGCCCTTGTGGCTGGTCACCGTGGCGGCGTCCTGGGCGCGCTCGACCTGCTGGATCGCGGTGAGCGCCGGCTGGTCGCCGGACCACGGGCTCCACGCGACGCCACCCACCGCGACGACCGCCGCGGCGGCGGCCGCGACGAGCCAGGTGCTCGTGCGCCGGAAGAGCGGGATGACCCGGGCTCCGGTGCCGGTGGCGGCGGCCTCGCCGACCGTGGGCACGCCGGGCGTGACGACGGCGGGCGGCTCGTCGGCGCGCTCGTCGGCGACGAGCGGCGGCAGCGGGCGGACGCGGGTGATGCCGGCGAGGACGGCGGAGCGCAGCTCGGCGGACGGGGTGGCCTCGGTGAGGGCGCCGAGGGAGTGCGCGGCGTCGGTGAGCTCGCCGACCTCGGCGCGGCAGGCCGCGCAGGCGGCGAGGTGCTGCTCGAAGCCGTCACGCTCGTCGCGGTCGAGGGCGTCGACCGCGTAGGCGCCGCTGAGGTGGTGAAGGTCGGGGCTCATGCCGGTACTCCCAACGTGTCCCGGAGGCGGATGAGGCCGTCCCGGATCCTGGTCTTCGCTGTTCCGAGGGGCACACCGAGGAGCTTCGCCACCTCGGTGTGCGTGTACCCCCCGAGGTAGGCGAGCTCCACGGCGCTGCGCTGGGCCTCGGTGAGGGTGGCGAGGGCCCGGCGCACGCGCTGGCCCTCGAGGGAGGTCTGGGCGGACTCCGCGGTCTGGTCGAACTCCACCTCGCGGGTCGCGACGGCGTGGGCGTCGTCGCGGCGGCGGGACGCCTCGCTCGAGCGGACCCGGTCCACCGCCGCGCGGTGGGCGATGGTCATCAGCCACGACAGGGCGCTGCCCTTCGCGGCGTCGAACCGGGAGCTCGTGCGCCAGACGTCGAGGTACACCTCCTGGGTGACCTCCTCGCTCATCGCGTGGTCACGCACGATGCGCAGCACCAGCCCGAAGACGCGCCGTGAGGTCGCGTCGTACAGGGCGGCGAACGCCTCCTCGTCGCCCCGCGCCGACCGGCGGAGCAGCTCCGCCAGGTCGGACGCGGGGGCAGCCGCCCCCCCGGGTGCAGTGGTGGGCTGTCCCGGGGAGGCGGCTGTCATGTCGTTCATCATCGCTGATGGATCAGCTCTCGGGGACGAGAACCTTGTCGATGATGTAAACCGTGGCGTTGGCGGTCTGGACGTTGCCGCAGACGATCTTCGCGTCGCCCGGGGTCACGGTGAAGTCCTCGCCGGAGCCCATGACGTCGATCGACTTGCCCGAGAGGGTCTTGTGCTCACCCGCGAGCTGGTCCGGGGAGAGCCGGCCCTCGACGACGTGGTTGGTGAGGACCGTGGTGAGCAGGCCCTTCGGGTCCTTCATCGCCGCGTCGAGCGTGGCCTTGGGCAGCGCCTCGAAGGCGTCGTTGGTCGGGGCGAAGACGGTGATGTCCTTGGCGCTGTTCAGCGTGTCGCCGAGGCCGGCCTCGCCGACCGCGGTGACGAGGGTGGACAGGACCGGGTTGTTGCTCGCCGCGGTGGCGACCGGGTCCTGGGCCATGCCGTCGAAGGAGCCGGCGCCGTCGGCCGGGACGGCCGAGCAGGCGGAGCCGAACGGGGCGTCGGCCGTGGTGGCGGTGTCCGAGGGGCTGGCCGAGGGGGCGGCGGAGGTCGCGGCGGCGGAGGAGCTCGTGCCCGAGCCGCTCGTGGCGCTGTCGTCCGAGCCGCAGGCCGCGAGGCTCAGGGGGAGGGCGAGCGCCAGGGCGGCGACGGTGAGGCGGGTCTTGCGCATGGGGGTGTCTCCTTGCGGTGTGTCGTTGTCCTGCGTACACATCTGGTTCGGAGCTGCTCGGTGGCCGGATGGGTTGGACGGCAACTTTTTTCGAGGAGCCTCCGAACCACCCGTGCGACCGGCACGGAAACGCCCTCCCCGTCGCGTCCCACCCACCCCTCCGGCCTCGACATTTCGGGGTCACCCCGAAATGTCCACGAGACAAGGGCTCGGATGCCCTGTCTCGTAGACGAACTCGTGTGTCGGCCGGGCCGGCGTACCGTCCCGGCGACCGCGTGCACGGACGGCAGCGGCGGCCGGCTCCGTGGGGAGCCGACCGCCGCTGTGTCGTGGATCACGCTGTCCGACAGGCCGATGCGCTGCCGGGCATCGGAGTGACCGTCACTCGATGGTGACGACCACCGAGTGCCAGCCGGTCGCGCCCTTGGGGAAGGGCGTCTGCCTCTTCTCGGTCTGCACCTCACCGGTCTCGTCGGTCGCGCGGACCTCGAGGGTGTGGCGTCCCGCGGGGGCGTCCCACTCCCAGTACCACTGGCGCCAGTAGTCGATGCCGGCGTCGTTGCCGAGCTTCGCCTCGGCCCAGTCGCCGCCGTCGACCCGGACCTCGACCTTCTCGATGCCGCGCTGCTGCGCCCAGGCGACACCGCCGACGACGATCTTCCCCGCCTTGGCGGTCGAGAGGGGCTTCGGGGTGTCGATCCGGCTCTCGGTGTAGATGGGTGCGTCGGTCGCCCAGTCCTTGCCGGTCCAGTACGCCGTCTTCTGCGCGTACGTCGTCGCGGTCAGCTTGGTCAGCCACTTCGTCGCGCCGACGAAGCCGTAGAGGCCGGGCGTCACGAGGCGCGCCGGGAAGCCGTGCACCGGGGGCAGCGGCTTGCCGTTCATCCCGACGGCGACGAGGGCGTCGCGGTCGTCCATCAGCGCCTGGAGAGGGGTCGAGATGGTCATCCCCTCGGTCGACTCGCTGAAGATCTGGTCGACGCCCTGCTGCACGCCGGCCCGCTCGAGCAGGTCGCGGACGGGGACGCCGAGCCAGCGGGCGGAGCCGACGTAGGGGCCGCCGACCTCGTTCGAGACGCAGGTCAGGGTGATGTCCTTCTCGATCATCGGGAGCTTGAGCAGCTCCTCGAAGGTCAGCGAGAACGGGTTGTCGACCATCCCGTCGACGGTGAGCTTCCACCCGTCGGTGCCGACCCGGGGGATGACGAGGGCGGTGTCGATCCGGTAGAAGGCGTCGTTCGGCGTGCGAAACGAGGACACCCCGCGGACCATCTCCTCGAGGCCCTGGGGGAGGGGCTCCAGCGTCGTCGCCGGGGTCGGGAGGACGACGTCACCGGTCGACGCCGTGCTGCGGGCGAGGGACTGGCCGATGCCGCCACCGGTCGCGGCGACCGCACCGAGGCCGGCGGCCGCGGCGAGGACGGTGCGACGCCCGCTCGTGCCGTCGCCGTGGGCGGTGCGGTCGGGACCGGCGCCCGAGGCCGGGTCCGCCGAGGCAGCGCCCCAGCGGTCGAGGACGCCGAGGAACCATCCGGCGGCCAGCACGCCGACGACCGCGGTGACGAACCCGGGCAGGAGCGAGACGGCCGATGCGGTGGGGCGGGTGGCCGCGGCCGCGAGCGCCAGCACGGCGAGGACGCCGACGATCGCCAGGCCGAGCGTGCGCCGGCGGCGGGCGACGACACCGGCGAGCCCGGCGAGGATCAGCGTGACGACGGTGACGGACCCGACGAGGATCGGCTTGTCGGCCGTGCCGAACGTCGAGACCGCCCACTCCTTGACGGGGGTGGGCGTGGCGTCGATGACGGTGGACCCGACGGCGAGGACGGGGGAGGACTCGGGGGCCACGAAGCCGGCGACGAGGTGGCCGACGCCCGCCCCGGCGGCCGTCGCGAGCAGCGTGCCCAGCGCGTACCAGCCGCGGGCCGGCCGCTGCGTGGCTGCGGTCTGGGGGGAGGTGGTGGTCATGGCAGTCCTTCGGAGCGGGCGGGCCCGGCGGATGGTGCGCGGCAGGCGGGGAGAGCACCATCCTCCCGCGGCGCCGGGGGTCCGGGGCGGTGGTCGCCCGGGATGCCTGCGGGCGGCCCAACCCTCGACGGCGGCCGCCGCGGATGCGGCCGGCGCCCGCCGCGTCACCTACCGTGGGAGCCGTGAAGACCGCCCGCCCTCCCCGCTTCCTCCCGTTCATCCTCACGGGCGCGGTCCTCGGGTTCGTCCTGGGCGCCGCGGTCGCGGACTTCGGCTGGCTGGAGAACACCGACACGGTCCTCGCGCAGAAGCAGTACTCGGCCACGACCGCCGTCGGCTACCTCGGCGTCCTCGGCGCCTGCCTCTTCGCGCTCCTCGCCGCGCTCCTCGCGCTGGGCCTGGAGCGCCTCTCCCGCCGGGACTGACCCCTCCGCGCCGGCCGCGCTCCCGTCCGGCGGCCGGACTCCCCCGGGGCTCGGCCCGCCGCGTGAGAGGATGGAGCACGTGCCACGCGGAGACGGACGCCTCAGCCACGACCTCCTTCCCGGTGAGAAGGGGCCCCAGGACGCGTGCGGCGTGTTCGGGGTCTGGGCGCCGGGCGAGGAGGTCGCCAAGCTCGCCTACTACGGCCTGTACGCGCTGCAGCACCGCGGCCAGGAGTCGGCGGGCATCGCGACCTCGGACGGCAGCCGCCTGCTCGTCTACAAGGACATGGGCCTGGTCTCGCAGGTGTTCGACGAGCGCTCGCTCGGGGCGCTGCGCGGTCACCTCGCCGTCGGCCACTGCCGCTACTCGACGACCGGTGGCTCGACCTGGGAGAACGCCCAGCCGACCCTCGACGGGCACGCCGGCGGCACCGTCGCGCTCGCGCACAACGGCAACCTCATCAACTCGGCCGAGCTGCGCGACGTCGTCGCCGGCCACCGCGTCGACGGCCAGCGCGGCGAGCTCGCCCGCGGCAACACGACCGACACCGCGCTCGTCACCGCGCTGCTGACCGCCGACCCCGACCGCACCGTCGAGGCCGCGGCGCTCGAGGTGCTGCCGATGCTGCGCGGCGCCTTCTGCCTCGTCTTCATGGACGAGCACACGCTCTACGCGGCGCGCGATCCGCAGGGCATCCGGCCGCTCGTCATCGGCCGCCTCGAGCGCGGCTGGGTCGTGGCGTCCGAGACCGCGGCGCTCGACATCGTCGGCGCCTCGTTCGTCCGCGAGGTCGAGCCCGGTGAGCTCGTCGCCATCGACGAGGACGGCCTGCGCTCGCAGCGCTTCGCCGAGGCCGAGCCCAAGGGCTGCGTCTTCGAGTACGTCTACCTCGCCCGCCCGGACACGACGATCAACGGCCGCGGCGTGCACGAGTCGCGGGTCCAGATGGGCCGGCAGCTGGCGCGCGAGCACCCGGTCGAGGCCGACCTCGTCATGCCGACGCCGGAGTCCGGCACGCCCGCCGCCATCGGCTACGCGCAGGAGTCGGGCATCCCCTACGGCCAGGGCCTGGTCAAGAACTCCTACGTCGGGCGCACGTTCATCGCCCCGTCGCAGACCATCCGGCAGCTCGGCATCCGGCTCAAGCTCAACCCGCTGCGCGACGTCATCCGGGGCAAGCGGCTCGTCGTCGTCGACGACTCGATCGTCCGCGGCAACACGCAGCGCGCGCTCGTGCGGATGCTGCGCGAGGCCGGGGCCGCCGAGGTGCACGTGCGCATCTCGTCGCCGCCGGTGCGCTGGCCGTGCTTCTACGGCATCGACTTCGCGACCCGGGCCGAGCTCATCGCGACCGGCCTCGGGGTCGAGGAGGTGCGCAACTCCATCGGCGCCGACAGCCTCGGGTACATCTCGGAGGACGGGATGATCGGGGCGACCGAGCAGCCGCGCGAGCGCCTGTGCACGGCGTGCTTCTCGGGGCAGTACCCGGTGACGCTGCCCGAGGACGGCCGGCTCGGCAAGGGCGTGCTCGAGCTGGAGCTGCCCCTCGACGACGACGGCGCCCCCGCGCAGCGGCCGCTCGGGGAGCGGCACCCGCACCGGCAGGCGCCCCTCGTCGACGTGCCGGTGCTCGACGTCGACGGGGTGCAGACCTCGGCCGGCGGCGGCGCCTCCGAGGCGGTCCTGCGCCCCTGACCCCGACGGTTCGCCGCGGTTCGAGGTGAAACCCGACCGCGAGAAGGTCGCATTTCACCTCGACTCCCGGTGGAGGTGTGGCGGTGTCAGGCGGCGCGCCGGACCCGTGACCAGTACGCGGCGCAGATCTGGTCGAGAAACGGGTCGGGGTCGAGGCGCCAGGCGATGAGCCCGACCCGCAGCACGAGGTCGTCGCCGAGCGCGACGGTGTTCTGCCGCAGCGTGTCGTCACCGGGCTGGAGGCCGGCGAGGTGCCCCGCGCCGTCGACCTCGACGACGAGCCGGGCCTCGCGCCACTCGACGTCGAGGTAGGCCCGACCACCCGGCAGCCGCCGGATGGTCTGACGCGACGGTTCCGGGAGCCCGCGACGACGGCACGCCGCGACGACATCGAGCTCACCGAGGGAGTGCGCGCCCGCGGCGACGTCGCGCGCGAGGCGGGGGACCAGCGCCCGTCGGGTGCGCATCCGGACCTCGTCGGCGGCCGCGACGAGCTGCTCGCCGGTGCACAGGCGCTGCTGCACCGGCAGGACGAGGAGCAGGGCCGCCTGCCGGTCGCTGACCGCCCAGTGGGCCGCCCGCACCGCGGCGACGGCGACGCGGGTCCTCGGCAGACCCGACGGCAGGAGCTCGTCCGGCACCCGCCGCGCGACCTTGTGGATGACGACGTCCTCCACGTCCTCGACCTCGGCGGTGTGCCGGACGGACACGTGCACCCGGTCGTCGTCGTACCCGGTCAGTCCGGCGTGCTGCAGCGCGGTGACGCCGTCGACGGCCGCGATCTGCTCACCGACCTCCCAGACCGCCCTCCACCGCCGGGCGACGTCGTCGAGCGGCCCCGTGGACGTCGCGACGGTCTGCACGCCGTGCGCGGCCCAGCGCTCGGCCGCGAGCTCGCGCCGGACCATCCGGTGGTCGACCCCGACGGAGCGCAGGAGGGCTCGCGACAGCACGCCGCCGTAGCCGACGGCGCGGTCGCGCGCCGCCCGTCGCCGGGCGGTGGTCGTGGGAGGTGCGTCCATCCGGCGAGCGTGCATCGGCGGCACGGTCGCGGCCAGTCCCGCGGGGGCATCTGTGGACGAGCCTCACGGTGAGCCGACCCTGTGGACAGGCGGGTCGAGGTGAAACCCGACCGCGAGAGGGTCGGGTTTCACCTCGAACGGGGTGGGCCGGAGGCGTCAGGCGTCGGCGGCGACCTTGGCGTCGTCCTCGTCGGTGCGACCGTGCAGCCGCGAGCGCTTGTACCCGTAGAAGAAGTAGATGCCGAAGCCGAGCAGCATCCAGATGAGGAACCGCAGCCACGTCTCGACCGACAGGTTGAGCATGAGGTAGATGCTGATGAGCGCCGCGAGGACCGGCAGCACGGGGTTGCCGGGGACCTTGAAGGCCCGCTGGAGGTCGGGGCGGCGCTTGCGCAGCACCGGCACGGCGAGCGAGACGAGCGCGAACGCCGACAGCGTGCCGATGTTCACCATCTCCTCGAGCTTGCCGATGGGCGTCAGCGAGGCCACGAGGGCGACGACGGTGCCGATGGCGAGCGTCAGCCGCACGGGCGTGCCGGTGCGCGGGTTCGTGCGGCCGATCGAGGGCGGCAGCAGCCGGTCGCGGGACATCGCGAAGGTCACGCGGGTCGCGCCGATGATCAGCGTCATGACGACGGTCATGAGGCCCGCGACGGCGCCGGCGGCGATGAGGGTCGCGTACCCCGGCTTCCCGACCGACTCGAAGGCCGCCGCGAGCGCGGCGTCCGGGTTGATCTTGTCGTACTTGACCATCCCGGTGATGACGAGCGTCGTCGCGACGTAGAGGACGGTGCAGATGACGAGCGAGGCGATGATGCCGATCGGCAGGTCGCGCTGCGGGTTCTTCGCCTCCTCGGCGGTCGTCGCGACGACGTCGAAGCCGATGTACGCGAAGAAGACGATGGCCGCGCCGGAGACGATGCCGAGCACCCCGTACGTCGTCGGCTCGAGGCCGAAGAGCACCTGGATGAGCGGAGCCGTCAGGCCGCTCGTCTGCTCGCCCGCGGTGGCCGGCGGGACGAACGGCGAGTAGTTCGCGCTGTTGACGAACGCCAGGCCGGCGAAGATGACGAAGAGGACGATGAAGAGCTTGACCGCCACGAGCACGAGGTTGACCCGCAGCGACTCCTTGATGCCGATCGCGATGAGCGCGGTGAGCAGCGCGACGAGCACGAACGCCGGCAGGTCGAAGTGCGAGCCGGGGGCGACGGCCTCGGGGACGGTGACGCCGAACTTGTCGAGCAGGAGCGTCGCGTACTGCGACCAGCCCTGGGCGACGACGCTCGCGCCGAGCATCAGCTCGAGCAGGAGGTCCCAGCCGATGATCCACGCGACGATCTCGCCGAGGGACGCGTACGAGAAAGTGTACGCCGACCCGGACACCGGCACGGTGGAGGCGAACTCGGCGTAGCAGAGCGCCGCGAGCCCGCAGCAGACCGCGGCGAGGACGAACGAGATCGCGATCGACGGGCCCGCGTAGTCGGCGGCCGCGCGACCGGTCAGCGTGAAGATGCCGGCGCCGATGATGACGCCGATCCCGAAGACCGTGAGGTCGAGGGCGGACAGCTTCTTCTTGAGCTGGAACTCCGGGTCCTCGGTCTCCTTGATCGACTCCTCGATCGTCTTGGTCCGCATGACGCCCATGACACGCTCCCGTCGTCGGTGCTCTCGGCAGCCGAGACGCTAGCGGACACCGAACCCCCTGCGGGGGTTGCGGTCAGGGTCGCTCGTCGACCCACTCCCGCGGCGGGTAGAGCGGGATGGCGCGCGCGTGGTCGTCGTCGGCCCCGCGAGGGGCGGCCCCCGCCGTGGAGTCCTGGTCGAAGGGCACGTCCTCGGAGCGAGAACCGGTGCGCACGACCGGGATCTCGCCGGTGTCGCCGAGCGAGCGCGGCGCGAGGTTGGAGCTGCGGTACCAGGACTCCGGCGCGCGGGTCGTCCCGCTCGTGGGCATCGACGGGTAGCCGGGGTCGGTGACCGAGACCCCGCCACCGGGGACGCCGGGGTCCGTGCCGCGCGGGCCGCGGCCACGCGGCGGGCCACCGCCGCCGTCGTCGGGCCCGTCCGAGCCGTCGGGCCCGTCGGGTCCGTCATCGCGGCGGCGCGGACGCCGGGGCAGCTTCGGCCACGACCGCCCTGTGCCGGAACGGCGTTCGCGCGGCTTCTCACCGAAGATCTCGGAGTTGAGGGCGGCGTTGACGTGGTCGGGTTCGGGGATGAAGGTCAGCTCGCGCAGGCCCTGCTCCTGGCCGGCGCTCTCGATGATGATCGTGCCGAACCCGAGCAGCTCACCGACGAGCGGGCGCCGGTAGGTCATGTCGGTGACCTTGGTGAGCCGCATCATCGGCACGCTGACGTCGAGGACGCCCTCGTGCCGGAGGATGCGCTTGTTCGTCACGACGATCCAGCGGTAGCGCCGCTGCAGCTCGGCCCAGCCGAGCCGGGCCAGGCCGACGAGCAGGACGATGCCGGTCAGCCGCAGCAGGGGCTCGGCCACGTGCAGCCCGGCGTCGAACCACAGGTAGACGACGAACGCGGCCGCGGGCCAGAGCGCCTGGCGCAGGAGGACCGCCGGGTGCTGGCGGGTGCGGATGACGATGCGCTCACCCTGCGCGAGCTGCCGCTCGAGGCTGCGGGCCACCCGCCGGGGCATCGCCTCGAGGTCGACCTCGACGCTGTCCGGGGTCCCGTCCGTGACGGAGTGGGCCCGGCGCACGGGTCAGCCGTTCAGCAGGCTGTCGAAGAAGCGCCCGATGTTGCTCACGCCGTTGGAGACGACGTCCCAGGCCGAGCCGAAGATGCTCGCGGCGGAGTCGGGCGAGGTGAGGATCGCGTACAGGAGGAAGACGACGACGAGCCACATCACGATCTTCTTGACCGGGGGCATGGCGTGGATCCTCCTGCGTGCGGGCGCGGCGTGGGGCACGCCTCGCCGATGATCGTCCCAGATGTGACGGGTGTGACGGACGAGGTGGCTGGGACCGGGCGTGTCGCGCCCGGCCCCGACCGGGGCGCGGGCTACTGCGCGACGCCGTAGAGGCGGTCACCCGCGTCGCCGAGGCCCGGCACGATGTAGCCGACCTCGTTGAGCTTCTCGTCGATGGCGCCGGTGACGAGGGTGACCGGCGCGCTGAGGTCGGCGACCGACTCCTCGAGGTGCGCGATCCCCTCGGGGGCGGCGAGCAGGGTGACGGCCGTGATGTCGTCGGCGCCGCGCTCGACGAGGTAGCGGATGGCGTCGGCCATCGAGCCACCCGTCGCGAGCATCGGGTCGAGGACGTAGACCTGGCGGCCGGAGAGGTCGTCGGGCAGGCGGTTGGCGTACGTGACGGCCTCGAGGGTCTCCTCGTCGCGCTGCATCCCGAGGAAGCCGACCTCGGCGCTCGGCAGCAGCCGGACCATGCCCTCGAGCATCCCGAGCCCGGCGCGCAGGATCGGGACGATGAGCGGCTTGGGGTTGGAGAGCTTGATGCCCGTCGTGGGCGCGACCGGCGTCTCGATCTCGAACGGCTCCACGCGGACCTCGCGCGTCGCCTCGTAGGCGAGGAGGGTCATCAGCTCCTCGGCGAGGCGGCGGAAGGTCGGCGAGTCCGTCCGCTTGTCCCGGAGGTAGGTCAGCTTGTGGGCGATGAGCCGGTGGTCCGGGTTGATCACGCGCATGGGTGAAACTTAGCGCGTGCCGACTCCACCCGACCCCGCCGCCGAGGCGTGGATGCGCCGGGCGCTGGCCCTCGCCGGGCGCGCCGCGGCCGCCGGTGACGTGCCCGTCGGGGCGGTCGTCGTCGACCCCGCCGGCGTCGTCGTCGGCGAGGGGTTCAACGTCCGCGAGGCCGAGGGCGACCCCACCGGGCACGCCGAGGTCGTCGCGCTGCGGGCCGCGGCGCGGGCCATCGGCACGTGGCGGCTCGAGGGCCACCGGCTCGTCGTGACGATGGAGCCCTGCCCGATGTGCGCCGGGGCGCTCGTCCTCGCCCGCGTGGCGCAGGTCGTCCTCGGGGCGTGGGACCCCAAGCTCGGGGCGTGCGGGTCGGTGTGGGACGTGCCGCGGGACCGGCGGGTGACGCACCGGGTCGAGGTCGTCGGCGGGGTGCTCGAGGAGGAGTGCGGGGCGGTCGTGCGCGACTTCTTCGCGGGGCACCGAGGGGCGTCGTCGGGCGCCTGACCAGTTCGTCTGCACCGTGTCGAAACTCTGTCGAACGTTCCTGCTAGGTTCGACAGCGAACGGCTCCGACCGGGGCCGTGCACGTGTGAACGAAAGGGCCACCCCATGGGCATCATCGGCTGGATCATCATCGGCGGTCTCGCCGGCTGGGTCGCGAGCAAGATCATGAACACCGACGCGCAGCAGGGCATCATCCTCAACATCGTCGTCGGCATCATCGGCGCCCTCATCGGCGGCTTCCTCCTCGGCGCGTTCGGCGTCGACACCGACGGCAGCGGCATCATCGTCAGCTTCATCACCGCGCTCATCGGCGCGTGCATCCTCCTGTTCGCCGTCAAGGCCGTCACCAAGCGGGCCTGACCCGGCTCGGCCGAACCCTCCGGCCGCCTGTCCACGACGCCGCCCCCACCCTCCGCGGGGGCGGCGTCGTGGCGTCCCCGGCCCCGATTTCCGGCCGGTCCCGGGGCTCGGGTAGCCTCTCCGGCGGTGGCGTGTCCGAGCGGCCTAAGGAGCACGCCTCGAAAGCGTGTGAGGGTTTACGCCCTCCGTGGGTTCAAATCCCACCGCCACCGCCAGCACCAGGACCCCCGGGCGCACCGCGCCCGGGGGGCCTCGCGTCTCCGGGCCCGGGCCGGGGCGCCGTGCCGGGGTGATGTTGCGGTGCCGAGGTGGTCCCGCCCGGCCGCGGTCCCCTCGCCGTGCCGTGCCGTCCTGCCGCCCCGGCACGGCGAGGTCACCCCGGTAAGGCGAGGTCACCCCGACCCCGCATCGGGACCGTGCGCCGCGGAAGGGAAACCTTGCGGGGTGGAAGGGAAACCTTGCCGCGGGCAAGGGAAACCTTCCGCAGCGCAAGGAACACCGTGCGGGATGGAAGGGAAACCTTCCGTGGCGAGAGGATCCCGGGAGGGCCCACCTCCACAGCGGAGACACAGCCGACTCCCGGCCCGCGAGCGGGCTGCGCGGTGGATGATGTCGCTCGTGTCCAGCCTCCTCGAGCAGATCCTCGGGCAGCCGGCGTGGGTCGTCTACCTCGTCGTCGGGCTCGTCGTCCTCGTCGAGGACGCCCTCTTCGTCGGCTTCGTCGTGCCCGGCGAGACCGCCGCCATCCTCGGAGGCGTGACGGCCGCGATCGGCCACACCTCGCTGCCCTGGGTCGCGGTCGTCGTCATCGGCGCCGCGGTCGTCGGCGACAGCATCGGCTACGAGGTCGGGCGGGTGCTCGGACCGCGGCTCACCGAGGCCCGGATGCTGCGCCGCGCCCGGCCGCGCGTGGAGCAGGCGCAGGACTTCCTCGTGCGGCGCGGCGCGGTGTCGGTCTTCCTCGCCCGCTGGACCGCGTTCCTGCGGGCGGTCGTCCCCGCGCTCGCCGGCTCCTCGGGCCTGCGCTACCCGACCTTCCTCGTGTGGAACCTGCTCGGCGGGCTGGCCTGGGGGGCGACGGTCGTCGTCGGCGGCTACCTCGCCGGCCGCAGCTACCAGCGCCTCGAGAGCTGGCTCGGGACCGGCTCGCTCGTCGTCGTCGCGGTCATCGTCCTCGTCGCGGTGGTCGTCCACCGCCGCCGTCGCAGCAGCCACCGCGCGGCGCGCGCCTGAGGGGTCAGCGGCGCCCGTGGGGGTTGACGAGCGTGGCCGCGGCCCACGACCCGGCGAAGGTCAGCAGCGCCGCCAGCACGAACACCCACACGCCGTCGACGACGGCCTCGGCCACCGCCAGCGAGAGCAGCATCACCGCGAGCGCCGTCCCCGCCGCCCGGACCGTCGCGAAGTACGTCCCCGTGTCCATGGCGGGCAGCGTAGGGCCGCCGCGTCGCGCGGGCGCGACGGCACGCGGGATCAGGAGGCCGAGGGCTCCGGGCACATCGGCAGCTGCCCGGAGGGGGCGACGTAGGGCCGGACGGTGGTGAACTTCGTGCCCAGCGCGACCTCGACGCTGCCGTCGGTCCGCTGGTCGAGGACCGGCTTGGCCCCCTTGGGCATGAGGCTCATCAGCAGCGTGGCGTCGGCGCGCCCGGCCTCGCCGTAGCGCACCTCGGCCACGGCGGGGGTCTTGCGCGTCGAGGTGTCGTTGCCGACCTTGCCGATGACGAAGCCCTGCTTCTCGAGCTGCTGGGCGGTGCGCGAGGCGAGGTTGGGGCGGTTCGTCGCGTTGTACACGTTCACGGTGACCTGACCGGGGACGCGCTCGTCCGGGTCGTAGGGCCGACAAGTGGCAGCGGGCGGGCGGTTGGCCCGCGCCTGCTCGTCGGCGCGGTAGTACGAGAGGGCGTACCAGAAGGCGAAGAACAGGCCGAGCAGGACGACGCCGATGACGACGACCGCACGACGGCGGCGACGGCGGGCCTCGACGGAGACCGGCGCCTCGTCCGCGTACTCGCTCACGGCGGGCTCAGAGGGCCAGCACGCGGGCGTGCAGGGTCGGGCGCTGGTGCAGGGCCGCGCGCAGGGCGCGGTGCAGGCCGTCCTCGAGGTAGAGGGTGCCCTCCCACTCGACGACGTGCGCGAACAGGTCGCCGTAGAACGTCGAGTCCTCGGCGAGCAGCGCGTGCAGGTCGAGCTCGCGCTTGGTCGTCACGAGCTCGTCGAGCCGGACGAGCCGCGGGGGCACGTTCGACCACTGCCGCCCCGTGTACCCGTGGTCCGGGTACGGGCGCGCGTCGCCGACGGCCTTGAAGATCACGCCGACCACTCTATGGGGCCGGGCGGGCGAGGTCCGGCCGCGAAACCCCGGCGCGCACTACATTGGCGCGGGTGAGCGACAGCAGCGAGTCCACCCTCCTCGACGCGATCCGGGCCGGCTACACCGTCGAGGGGCCGTCCCTCGAGCTCGGCGCGGCGGTCGTCGACGGCGCCGCCCACCCGGACGCGGTCGTCCGCATCCCGCTCTCGGCGATGAACCGCCACGGCCTCGTCGCCGGCGCCACCGGGACCGGCAAGACCAAGACGCTCCAGCTGATGGCCGAGCAGCTCGCCGCCCAGGGCGTGCCGGTGTTCCTCGCCGACGTCAAGGGCGACCTCTCCGGGATGGCGAGCGCCGGCGAGGCCAACGAGCGCATCACGTCCCGCTCGCAGGAGGTCGGCCTGCCGTGGACCCCGACCGCCTACCCCGTCGAGTTCTTCGCCCTCGGCGGCCAGGGCAAGGGCATCCCGGTGCGCGCCGCGGTGTCGACCTTCGGGCCGACGCTGCTCGCGAAGGTCCTGGGGCTCAACGCGACCCAGGAGTCGAGCCTCGGGCTGGTCTTCCACTACGCCGACAAGCGGGGGCTCTTCCTCGACACGATCGCCGACCTGCGCGCGGTCGTGCAGCACCTCACCTCGGACGAGGGCAAGGCCGACCTCAAGGAGCTCGGCGGGCTGTCGTCGGCGACGGCCGGCGTCATCCTGCGCGAGCTCATCACCTTCTCGGACCAGGGCGCCGACGCGTTCTTCGGCCTGCCCGAGCTCGACACCGCCCAGCTGCTGCGCACCGCCCCCGACGGGCGCGGTCTCGTCTCGATGCTCGAGCTCCCGGCGGTGCAGGACCGGCCGCAGCTGTTCTCGACCTTCCTCATGTGGCTGCTCGCGGACCTCTTCCACGACCTGCCCGAGGTCGGCGACCTCGACAAGCCGAAGCTCGTCTTCTTCTTCGACGAGGCGCACCTGCTCTTCTCGGACGCGTCCAAGGAGTTCCGCGACGCCATCCAGCAGACGGTCCGCCTCATCCGCTCCAAGGGCGTCGGCGTCTTCTTCGTCACCCAGTCGCCCAAGGACGTCCCGGCCGACGTCCTCGCGCAGCTCGGCAACCGGGTGCAGCACGCGCTGCGGGCGTTCACCCCGGACGACGCGGCCGCGCTCAAGGCGGCGGTCAAGACCTACCCGAGGACCGAGTACGACCTCGCCGAGCTGCTCACCTCGCTCGGCACCGGCGAGGCCGTCGTCACCGTCCTGTCCGAGAAGGGCGTCCCGACCCCGGTCGCGTGGACGCGGATGCGGGCCCCCGAGTCGCTCATGGGTCCCTCGCCCGACGCCGTCGTCGACGCCGCGGTCGCCGCCTCGCCCCTGACCGCGCAGTACGCGCAGGCGCAGGAGCGCGACTCGGCCGCCGAGATGCTCGGCAAGGCCACGCAGGAGCGCGTCGCCGCCCAGCAGGCCGCGACCGAGGCCGAGGCCCGCGCGACGGCGGACGCCGCGGCGGAGCAGGAGGCCGCGAGGGCCCGCGCGGCGGCCGAGCAGGCCGCGGCGAAGGAGCGGGCCGCGGCCGAGAAGGCGCGCGCCGCGGAGGAGCGCCGCCGGGCGCAGGAGCCGGGCATGGTCGAGCAGGTCGTCCAGTCCTCGGCGTTCCGCTCGATGCTGCGCTCGGCCGGCACGGCGCTGGGCCGCGAGATCACCCGGTCGATCTTCGGGACCACCCGACGGCGGTGAGCCGCACCGGGACCCGCGGTCAGAGCGCGAGGACCGCCCGCGCGTAGGCGCACTCGAGGTCCGCGTCCTCGACGGAGTGCAGGTCGCCGGGGCCGGTCGCGTACTCGACGCGCCAGCCCTCGGTCGTGCGCACCACCGCTGAGAGCCGGTTGCCGAGCAGCCCGCGCAGCTGGTCCTCGCGCGGCAGCCAGAGGGCCTGGTCGAGCGTCACCGAGTCCAGCGCCCACTCCGTCGTGCCGTTGAAGCCCAGCAGCGACCGGCCGCCGTAGGAGTGGACCTCGACCGTCAGGTCGGAGATCCAGAAGACGTCGCCGGTCAGCAGCTCGGTGTCGATGACGAAGCGGTCTCCGGGCGAGGGCTCCCACAGCACGCCGGCCTCGACGAGGTCGCGGGCCAGCTCGACGGTGATCACCGTCCCAGTGTCACCCGGTCGGGGCCCTCGTGGCGAGGTCGGTGCGTCGCCGGGTCGGAGCGGACGCGGGCGCGACACCGGGGGTGCCGCGCCCGCTCGGCCCCTCACCCCCGGGGTCGCAGGACCGGCGCCAGGGTGTCGAGGACGGAGGCGTCCTCGATGGTGCCGGGCACGGTGGGTGTCTTGCCGTCGGCCATCTCGCGCATCGTCTTGCGCAGGATCTTCCCCGAGCGGGTCTTGGGCAGGGCGCCGACGACGTCGACCTGCTTGAGGCTCGCCACCGCCCCGACCTCGTCGCGCACGCGCTGGACGAGCTCGCGGCGGATGCGCTCGCCGTCGGCCTCGGCGTCGACCCCGCCCTTGAGGACGACGAGCCCGCGCGGCACCTGCCCCTTGAAGTCGTCGGCGACGCCGATGACGGCGCACTCCGCGACGGCCGGGTGGCCGGCGAGCGCCGCCTCGATCGAGCCGGTCGAGAGCCGGTGACCCGCGACGTTGAGCACGTCGTCGGTGCGGCCCATGACGTAGACGTAGCCGTCCTCGTCGATCATCCCGCCGTCGCCGGTCAGGTAGTAGCCGTCGTAGACCGAGAGGTAGCCGGCGACGTAGCGTTCGTCGTCGTTCCACAGCGTCGGGAGCGTGCCGGGCGGCAGGGGCAGCCGGATGGCGATGGCGCCCTCGGTGCCCGGGGGCACCGGCCGGGCCGACTCGTCGAGCACCTGCACGTCGTACCCGGGCACGGGCACCGACGGCGAGCCGGCCTTGATCGGCATCGGGTCCAGGCCGCGCAGGTTGGCGGCGATGGGCCATCCGGTCTCGGTCTGCCACCAGTTGTCGACGACGGGCACGCCGAGGACGTCGGTCGCCCACTCGTAGGTGTCGGGGTCGAGCCGCTCGCCGGCGAGGAAGACGCATCGCAGCGAGGAGAGGTCGTGGTCCTTCGTCAGCGCGCCGGTGGGGTCCTCGCGCTTGATGGCCCGGTACGCCGTGGGGGCGGTGAACATCGCCGTGGCCCGGTACTGCGAGACGACCCGCCAGAAGGCGCCGGCGTCCGGGGTGCCGACCGGCTTGCCCTCGTAGAGAACGGTGGTCGCGCCGGTGAGGAGCGGGGCGTAGACGATGTAGGAGTGGCCGACGACCCACCCGACGTCGGACGCGGTGAACCAGACGTCGCCGGGACCGATGTCGTAGACGTTCTCCATCGACCAGCGCAGCGCGACCGCGTGGCCGCCGTTGTCGCGGACGATGCCCTTGGGGCGGCCGGTCGTGCCGGAGGTGTAGAGGACGTAGAGGGGGTCGGTGGCCTCGACGTCGACGCAGCCGACCGGCTCGGCGTCGGCGACGACCTCGTCCCAGGTCATCTCCTCCCACTCGGTGTCGCGGACGCCGACCTGCGCCGGGGCCTGCTCGCGCTGGAGGACGATGACCGACTCGGGCTTGTGGCTGCTGCGGTCGAGGGCGCCGTCGAGCATCGGCTTGTACTCGACGACCCGGCTCGGCTCGATGCCGCACGAGGCCGAGACGACGACCTTGGGCTGCGCGTCCTCGAGCCGGGCGGCGAGCTCGGCGGGCGCGAAGCCGCCGAAGACGACGGAGTGGATCGCGCCGAGGCGGGCGCAGGCGAGCATCGCGACGACGGCCTCGGGGACCATCGGCATGTAGACGACGACCCGGTCGCCCTTCTCGACGCCGAGCGAGGCGAGGGCGCCGGCGAAGCGCGCGACCCGGTCGAGGAGCTCGGCGTAGGTGAACGTGGCGGTCGTGCCGGTGACGGGGGAGTCGTAGTGGAGGGCCGGCTGGTCGCCGCGGCCGTCGCGGACGTGCCGGTCGAGCGCGTTGAAGCAGGTGTTGAGCCGGCCGCCGCGGAACCAGCGGTAGAACGGCGGGGTGCTGTCGTCGAGGACGGTCGTCGGCGGGGTGCTCCACTCGACCGCCCGCGCGGCCTCGCTCCAGAACGCGGTGGGGTCGGAGATCGAGCGCTCGTGGGCCGCTCGGTAGGCGCCGTTGCTCATGGGGTCATCCTCGGCCCGTCGTGTGGCGGCCGTCCACGGAACGTGACGCACCAGTCCGTGGACGGCCGGGACGCGGCGATGAGCGGGCTGGGGAGCGGCGCCGGGCGGCGTCGCCGCTGTTCGACACAGGGGTTCGTCCACGAGACCCCGGTTCGGAGCCGGGGTCTCGTGGACATTTCGGGGTGACCCCGAAAAGGTGGGGCGGGTGGGGCGGCGGTCAGCCCCAGGCCTCGGCGCGGGTGAGGCAGAACGGGTGCCCGCTCGGGTCGAGGACGACGCGCCAGGTCTCACCCGGCTGCTCGTCGGGCAGGGTGCCGCCGAGCCCGACGACCTCCTGCGCCGCGGCGTCGAGGTCGTCGACGGCGAGGTCGAGGTGGAACTGCTTGCTGCCGTGCTCGTTCGGCCAGCCCGGCGCCTCGTACCCCTCGACGAGGCCGAAGCCCAGCGCGAGACCGTCCGGGCTCGTGAGCATCCCGTACTCGTCCTGCTCGTGCGCGACCTCCCAGCCGAGCACCGCGTGCCAGAAGGTGACGTCGCGGCGCACGTCGGAGCTGTCGAGCGAGACCATCTTGAGGGCGGCGGTGGCCATGGGGGAGTCCTCTCGTCGGGGTCGGTGCCGCCCAGCATGCCTAGGCTGGCGCCGTGCCGGATAGGACGAACGCGACGGCGACGACCGGCGGGGTGCTGCGCCCGGACGAGCTCGCGCGCCACCTCGCGCTCGCGCGGCGACCGGCCGGCCCCGGGGTCGCACCGTGGGTCGAGAACCACTGGCGCCTCGCCTGGGACCTGCCGCCCGGGCGGTCCTACGTCAGCGAGGTGCTGCCCCACCCGACCTGCTCGCTGACGGTCGAGGTCACCACCCACCCGCGTCCCGGGGTGCCGCCGGGGGAGTGCGTCGTCGTGACGGGCGTCAGCACCCGTCGCTTCGACGTCGAGCTGCGCGGTCGCGGCCGGGTGCTCGGGGTGCGCTTCCGGCCCGGTGGCCTCACCGCGCTGACCGGGCTCGACGCCGCGGCGTGGTCGGACCGGACGGTCGCCGCCCGCTCCGTCCTGCCCGCTCCGTTCGTCGACCGCCTCGCCGACCCCGCGCTCGCCGACGACCCCGACGCCTGGGAGGCGGCGGCCGAGGAGGTCCTCGCGGCCCTCGACCCCGGCCCCGACGAGCGGTACGACGAGGTGCTCGCGGTCGTCGGCACGATGCTCGCGGACCCGGCGCTGCTCACGGTCGGCGAGGTCGCACAGCGGCACGGGTGCAGCACCCGTCGGCTGCAGCGGCTCTTCGCGCACTACGTGGGCGTCGGGCCGAAGTGGGTGCTCGCGCGCTACCGGATGCACGACGTCGTCGACGCGCTCGACGCCGGCTACGACGGCACGCTCACCGACCTCGCGGTGCGCCACGGCTGGTACGACCAGGCGCACTTCACGCGCGACTTCACGGCGCTCGTCGGGGTCACCCCCGGGCGCTATCGGGACCGGCGTTCCTGAGCGTCGGACGTCCTTCCCGTTGCCGGATCCTCGATGTGTGACTAAGTTTCACCGCGTCCCACAATGACGTGAACAAGTTACGCACCGGAGGTTCCCCGTGCCCTCGACGCCCACCCGCCGCACCGCCCTCACCGCCTCGATGGCGCTCGCGCTCGCCGGCGCGGCCGCCCCCGCCGCCTCGGCCGGCGGCCACCGCCCCGGCCACCCGCGCCCCGGTCACCACCACGGCTGGGTCACCTCGACGATGGCGCGGATGACGCTGCGCGAGAAGGTCGGCCAGCTCTTCGTGCAGCAGGTCTACGGCAGCGTCGCCGACGCGCCCGACGAGCGCAACGTGCCGCTCTACGGCGTCGCGAAGCCCTCCGAGGTCGTCCAGAAGTACATGCTCGGCGGCGTCATCTACTTCGCGTGGACCGACAGCGTCAAGGACCCCGACCAGATCACCGCCCTGAGCAACGGGCTCCAGAAGGCCGCGCTCACCCGCCGCACGAAGGCCCGCGTGCCGCTGACCATCGGCGTCGACCAGGAGCAGGGCGTCGTCACCCGCATCGGCCCGCCGGCCACCCAGTTCCCCGGCTCGATGGCCCTCGGCGCCGGCCGCAGCACGAAGGACGCGCGCACCGCTGCCGCCATCACCGGCCAGGAGCTGCGGGCGATGGGCATCACGACCAACTTCGCCCCCGACGCCGACACCAACGTCAACCCGCTCAACCCGGTCATCGGCACCCGCTCGTTCTCGTCCGACCCGTCGCTCGCCGCCGACATGGTGGCCGCGCAGGTCACGGGCTACCAGCGCGACGGCGGCGTCATGTCGGCCGCCAAGCACTTCCCGGGCCACGGCGACACCGCCACCGACAGCCACGTCGCCTTCCCGGTCATCACCCACACCCGGCAGCAGTGGGAGGAGATCGACGCGCCGCCGTTCGAGGCCGCGATCGCCGCCGGCATCGACATGGTGATGACCGCGCACCTCTCCTTCCCGGCCCTGGACGACAGCGGCGACCCCGCGACGCTCAGCCGGCCGATCCTCACCGGCCTCCTGCGCGAGCGGCTCGGCTTCGAGGGCGTCATCGTCACCGACTCCCTCGAGATGCAGGGCGTGCGCGACAAGTACGGGGACGAGGAGGTGGCGGTGCGAGCGCTCGAGGCGGGCGTCGACCAGCTGCTCATGAGCCCCGCCCTCCCCCAGGCCTTCGAGGCGGTCGTCGCCGCCGTCGAGTCCGGCCGGATCAGCCGCCGCGACCTCGACGCCAAGGTCCGTCGCGTCCTCACCCTCAAGGCCGAGCGCGGCGTGGTCGAGCGTCCGTGGGCCGACCCGCGCCGGGTCGACCGCGTCGTCGGCACGCCGGAGCACCTCGCGGCCGCGGCAGCGGTGACGAACCGGACGACCACGCTCGTCCGCAACGACGACGGCGTCCTCCCGATGGCCGTGCGCGGCGAGGACCTCCTCGTCACCGGCTACGGCGAGACGACCACCCGCACCCTCGCTGCCGGCCTCGACGCGCAGGGTGCGACGAGCACCGTGCTCGTCACCGGAAGCGCGCCGACCGACGCCCAGGTGGCCGCGGCCGCGGCCGCCGCGGCCGGGCGCGACGCCGTCGTCGTCACGACGATGAAGGCCTGGGACACGGCCGTCACCGACAAGAACCGGGGGCAGCAGAAGCTCGTCGCCGCCCTGCGCGCCACCGGCGTCCCGGTCGTCGTCGTGGCCACCCGCGACCCCTACGACATCGCCTACCTCGGCGACGCCGAGACCTACCTCGCGACGTACAGCTACAGCCCGGTGGCGCTCGAGGCCGCCGCCCGCGTCATCGCCGGCGCCGTCGCCCCCACGGGGAAGCTGCCGGTCGACGTCCCCGTCGCCGGTGACCCCTCCACCGTCCTCTACCCCTTCGGCCACGGCCTCGGCTACTGAGCCGACCCGCCCCCTCGATCAGGAGCAGACCCATGACCTCCCTGGACCGCCGCAGCCTCTTCGCGGCCACCGCCGTCACCGCCGCCGCCACCGCGGTCGGCGCCCCCGCCGCCCACGCCTCCGGCCGACCCGGCCACGGGCGCGGCGTCACCACCGGCGCCGACCGCGCCGCCGCCGACCGCTGGTCGGTCCTGCGCGGCCGGAAGGTCGGTGTCGTCACCAACCCAACCGGCATCCTCGCGAACCTGCGCAGCGTCGTCGACGAGATGCACGAGTCGGGCCGGGTCGACCTGCGCGCCGTCTTCGGGCCGGAGCACGGCTTCCGCGGCACGGCGCAGGCCGGCGACGCCGAGGAGACGCACACCGACCCGCGCACCGGCGTCACCGTCTACGACGCCTACGGCGCCGGGGCCGACTCGCTCTCGGCGATGGTCCGCGAGGCCGGCGTCGACACCGTCGTCTTCGACATCCAGGACGTCGGCGCGCGCTTCTACACCTACATCTGGACGATGTACACGGCGATGCGGGCCGCGGTCCGCACCGGCTGCTCGTTCGTCGTCCTCGACCGGCCGAACCCGATCGGCGGCACCGCCCGCGGCCCGATGATGACGACCGCGTTCACGACCGGCGTCGGCGCCAAGGAGATCGTCCAGGTCCACGGGATGACCGTCGGCGAGCTCGCGCGCTTCTTCGACGGTGAGTTCCTCGAGGGCGACGAGGGGAAGCGGCTCGGCGACGCGCTCGAGGTCGTCGAGGTCTCCGGCTGGCGCCGCGACACCCTCTTCGCCGACACCGGCCTGCCCTGGGTCATGCCGAGCCCGAACATGCCGACCCCCGACACCGCGCTGGTCTACCCCGGCACGTGCCTCTTCGAGGGCACCAACCTCTCCGAGGGCCGCGGCACGACCCGGCCGTTCGAGCTCGTCGGCGCCCCGTTCGTCGACCACCGCTGGGCCGAGCGCCTCGAGTCGCGCCGGGTCCCGGGCGTGGACTTCCGGGAGGCGTACTTCAACCCGATCCAGAGCAAGCACGTCGGCGTCGTCTGCGGTGGCGTGCAGGTGCACGTCACCGACCCCGAGCGGCTCGACGGGCCGCGGCTCGGCGCCGAGATGCTCGTCGCGGCGAAGGCGCTCTACCCCGAGTTCGCCTGGCGCAAGGACTCCTACGACCCGCAGCGCCCCTACTGGGTCGACAAGCTGACCGGCTCCCCGCGCCTGCGCGAGATGGTGGACGCGGGGGCCTCCGCCGACGCGGTCGTCGCCGCCTGGCGCTCCGAGCTCGCCGCCTTCGAGCGCCGGCGCCGGCCGTACCTCCTCTACCGCGGGGGCCGCGCGTGAGCCGCCGCGGCTGGGGCGCCGTCGCGGTGGCCGGCGTGCTCGCCGCCTCCGTGGCGACGGCGGGCCCGGTGTCCGCCAACGACTTCGACCGACCCGAGAAGGGGTTCATGCCCGCCAACACCGTCCTGCGCGACCGCGCCCCCGAGCGCGTCGGCCTCGACCCGGCACCCATCGCCGAGGCCGAGCGGCTCATCGAGTCGCACGAGGAGGCCCCCGCCGCGGGTGGCCACCCGATGTACGCCGGCGCCGTCGGCGTCATGGGCCACGACGGCGCGGTCGTCGCGCGCCACGCGAGCGGATGGGCCTCGCGGTGGAAGGACGCCACCACCGAGCTCCCGCGCGAGCAGTGGGAGCCGATGCGCGACGACACGGTCTTCGACCTCGCGTCGGTGAGCAAGCTCTTCACCTCGATCGCCACCGTCCAGCTCGTCGAGGACGGCACCGTCGACCTCGAGGCGCCCGTCGCGACCTACCTGCCCGAGTTCGGCGTCAACGGCAAGCAGGACGTCACCGTGCGGATGCTCCTGACCCACACCTCGGGCTTCACCTCGTGGCTGCCGCTGTGGTCGAAGTACCCGGACGTGCCGTCGCGGATCAAGGCCGTCATGGACCAGCCGCCCACCAACGCGCCGGGCTCCACCTACCTCTACAGCGACCTCAAGCTCATCACCCTCGGCGTGATGGTCGAGCGCCTCTCGGGCAAGCCCCTCGACCGGTTCGTCCACGACCGCATCACCGCCCCGCTCGGGATGCGCGACACCGGCTACAACCCGACCGACCGCGACCGCACGGCGGCGACCGAGTACCAGACCGCACCGCCGCGCGGGATGGTCCGCGGCGAGGTGCACGACGAGAACGCCTGGTCCCTCGGCGGGATCGCCGGCCACGCCGGCGTCTTCTCGACGGCCGACGACCTCGCCGTGCTCTCGCAGGCGCTGCTCAACGGCGGCACCTACCGGGGCCACCGCATCCTCGACCGCCGCAGCGTCGAGATGCTCATCACCAACTTCACCGAGGACTTCCCCGGTGACGCGCACGGACTCGGCTTCGAGCTCGACCAGCGCTGGTACATGGACGCCCTCTCCGGGCCGCGGACCGCCGGCCACACCGGCTACACCGGCACCTCGATCGTCATCGACTTCGACAGCCGGTCCTTCGCGATCCTCCTGACCAACCGCGTCCACCCGTCGCGGGAGTGGGGGAGCAACAACACCGCCCGGCAGGAGTGGGCCCGCGGTCTCGCGCTCGCGATGCCCGTCGACCCCCGCCACGGCCGCACGGCCTGGGCCGCCGGTGGCACGAACGCGACGACGGCCACGCTCACCGCGCCCGTCGACGTGCCGCGCGGCGGGGCGCGCCTCGGCTTCGACCTCTTCGTCGACACCGAGGACACCGACGTCCTCACCCTCGAGACCTCGTCCGACGACGGCGCGACGTGGGCGCCCCTGCCGTTCGCGCTGCGCGACCGCGGGCCGGCGCAGCAGACCGACGGGACCGTCTCGGGCGAGCACGGGCGGCGCTGGATGCAGGCGCGCGCCGAGCTGCCGCAGGGCGACCTGCTACTGCGCTGGCGGATGACGACCGACGCCGTCTACCTCGGCCGCGGTGTGCTCGTGGACGGCGTGCGGGCCACCGCGGGGCACCGGGTGCTCCTCGACGGCGAGCGCCGTCCCGGCGTGTTCGACCCCCGCGGGTGGAGCGTCGTGCAGCGCGCGTCCTAGGTTGTGCGCATGGCCACCCAGCCCACCGACGGCGCACCGTCCCTCCTCGTCCGGCTCCGCGGCGTCCGGCCCTCGCTCTCACCGGCCGAGGACCGCGTCGCGGAGCAGGTGCTCGCCGACCCACGGGCGGCCGCCGGGCTCACCATCAGCGAGCTCGCGGTGGCCGCCTCGACGTCGGAGACGACGGTGCTGCGCTTCTGCAAGCGCCTCGGCCTGCGCGGCTACCCCCAGCTGCGCCTCGCGCTGGCCGAGGCCTCGACCGGGGGACGCCCGACGGCGCCGACCAGCGACATCAGCGCCGACGACACCGTCGACGACGTCATCGCCAAGGTCGCCTACGCCGACGCCAGCGCGGTCGAGGAGACCGCGCAGACCATCGACCGCGAGGCCCTCGCCGCGACGGCCGAGGCGATCTCGCGGGCCGGCCGGGTCGACGTCTACGGCATCGGGGCCAGCGCGCTCGTCGCGATGGACCTCCAGCAGAAGCTGCACCGCATCGGCACGGTCGTCTTCGCGTGGAACGACCCCCACATCGCGCTGACGAGCGCGACGCTGCTCGGCCCGGGCGACGTCGCCATCGGGATCTCGCACTCCGGCACGACGACCGAGACGGTGGAGGCGCTCGAGCTGGCCCGCAGCCGGGGTGCCACGACCGTGGCGGTCACCAACTTCCCGGTGTCGCGCCTGGCCGAGGGGGCCGACCAGGTCCTCGCGACGGCCGCGCGCGAGTCGAGCCTGCGTTCGGGCGCGACGGCCAGCCGGATCGCGGCGCTCACCGTCGTCGACTGCCTCTACATCGCCGTCGCCCAGCACGACCTCGCCCGCGCGCAGGACGCCGTCGAGCAGACCCGTCGGGCGGTCGCGGGGCACCACGTCCGCTACTGAGGACGTAACTTGTTCACACCATTGACGCCGGGTGCGTAGGAAAGTAACATCGCCGCCGTGATCACCGAGGCGACCGTCCTGGCCCCCACCGAGGAGCGTCACCCCGGCACCGTCGGCATCGACGCCCTGGGCACCCTCGAGGTGCTGCGGCTGCTCAACGCCGAGGACGCCCGGGTCGCGCCCGCGGTGGCCGAGGTGCTGCCGCAGCTCGCCGCCCTCGTCGACGCCGCCGTGACGGCGGTGCGGGCCGGCGGCACGGTGCACTACGTCGGCGCCGGCACCTCAGGGCGGCTCGCGGTCCTCGACGCCGCCGAGCTGCTGCCGACCTTCAACGCCCCGCCCGGGCTCGTCGTCGCCCACCACGCCGGTGGCCCGGCGGCCCTGCTGCGCGCCGTCGAGAACGTCGAGGACGACGCCGACCAGGGCGCCGCCGACCTCGACGACGTCGCCGCCGGGGACGTCGTCGTCGGGCTCACCGCGTCCGGCCGCACGCCGTACGTCGCCGGGGCCCTCCGGCTCGCCCGCGAGCGGGGCGCCGTCACCGCGCTCGTCACCGCGAACCCGTCGCCGGAGCTCGGCCCGCTCGCCGACCACTGCCTCGCGGTCGACACCGGCCCGGAGGTCATCACCGGCTCGACGCGCCTCAAGGCCGGCACCGCCCAGAAGCTCGTCCTCAACGCCTTCTCGACCGCCGTGATGATCCGGCTCGGGCGCACGTGGTCCAACCTCATGGTCGACGTCGTCGCGACGAACGCGAAGCTGCGGGGGCGCGTCGTGCGCATCCTGCGCGAGGCCACGGGGGCGGGCGACGACGAGGCCCGCGGCGCCCTCGAGGCCTGCGACGGCGAGCTGAAGCCCGCCCTCGTCGCCCTCCTCGCCGGCGTCGACGCCGCGACCGCCCGGCGCGCCCTCGCGGCCGCCGAGGGATCGGTCGCGCACGCCCTCGCCGCCCTCCCCGTCCCGGGCCCCGTGCCCGCCCCGGGCACCCCGTCCGCCATCACCGACAGCAGCACCCCACGGCCCCCGGCCCACGTCCCGACAGGAGACCCCGCATGACCTTCCGTTCCCGCAGGACCGGCACCGCCCTCGTGGTGGGCGCCGGCCTCCTCGCCCTCGCGGCGTGCGCGCCCTCGTCGTCCTCGGGCGACGGTGGCGCCGACGGCGACTCGACGACGCTGACCGTATGGTCCTGGCGCGTCGAGGACAAGGCCGCGTACGAGAAGATCTTCGACGCCTACGAGGCGAAGAACCCGGGCGTGACCGTCGACTTCAAGCCGTTCAAGGCGACCGAGTACAACAAGATCCTCGCGACCGGCCTCGCCGGCTCCGACGGCCCGGACGTGCCGCAGGTCCGCTCCTACGGTGGCCTCCAGACGACCGTCGCCTCCGGCTCGCTGGTGCCGCTCGACGACGCGGTCGACCTCTCGGCGTGGGACGAGAACATCGTCGCCGGCGCCAAGGGCAAGGAGGACGGCAAGCTCTACTCGGTGCCGCTCGCCCGCCAGGCCACGGTCCTCTTCTATGACAAGAAGATGTTCGCGGACAACGGGATCCAGGTCCCCACCACCTGGGACCAGTTCATGTCGGTCAACGACACGCTGCTCGGCAAGGGCATCACCCCGCTCGCCGTCGGCGCCAAGGACGACTGGACCCTCCCGATCGTCCACGAGGTCCTCGGCGCGAGCCGCTTCGGCGGGGCCGCGTTCCAGAAGTCGGTCCAGTCCGGCGAGAAGGACTTCACCGACCCCGACTTCGTCGCCTCGGTCGACGTGCTCAAGGGCCTCGAGAAGTACATGCCGAAGAGCGTCACCGGTGTCGCCGTCACCGACGCGATGACGTTGTTCTCCTCCGGCAAGGCCGCGATGTACCCCGGCGGCTCCTACGACCTCGCCGCGCTGCAGACCGCCAACCCCGAGATGGACCTCGGTGTCTTCCAGGTGCCCCCGGCGCCGGGGGCCCCGAGCGGCTCGGAGGCGACGACCGCGGGCTGGGCCGACGGCAACTTCGCCGTCAACGCCAAGTCGCCCCGCAAGGAGGCCGCCACGAAGCTCGTCCAGTGGATGGCCACGCCGGAGTTCGGCCAGATGGTCGCCGACGACATCAAGCAGATCTCGGCCGTCCCCGGGGTCACCTACTCCGACCCGGTCCTCAAGGACGTCGCCGCGAACCTCGACGCGAACGGCTCGCCGTACCTGCTGCTCACCGACTTCCGGTACGGCTCGCCCTCGGGCACCGACCTGCTCGGCAAGGGCACCCAGGAGCTGTTCCTCGGCAGCAAGGACGCCAAGACGGTGAGCACCGAGCTCAACGAGGGCGTCATGACCTGGTTCGAGCCGACGAGCTGAGCCACCCGACCCCGGCCCCGGCGACCGGCGCGTGCACCGCGTCGGTCGCCGGGCGAGCCGGTCGGCCACCCCACCCCGACCTCCACCCCGGAAGACCATGAACCGACGCACCGGACTGCTCTTCGTCACCCCGGCCCTCGCCCTGTTCGGGGTCTTCGTCCTCTACCCGATGGTCACCTCGTTCTCCTACGCCTTCTACGGCTGGGCGGGCACGGCGCGCCAGGGCTTCGTCGGCCTCGAGAACTTCACGGCGCTGTTCACCCGCGCCCCCTTCACCACCGACCTGCCGCGCGCCCTGTGGCACAACGTCCTCTTCTTCGTCGGGACGATGCTCGTGCAGAACACGATCGGCCTCACGGTCGCCTTCCTCCTGCACCGCCGGGCCCGCACCCGTCGCGCGCTCCAGACGCTCTACGCGATGCCCTACCTCGTGAGCCCGATCGTCATCGGCTACCTCTGGACGCTGCTGCTCTCGCCGACCTTCGGGCCGGTCAACACGCTGCTGACCAAGGTCGGCCTCGAGTCGTGGGCCCTGCCCTGGCTCGGCGACCCCGACACCGCGCTGTGGGTCGTCATCCTCGTGAGCGTCTGGCAGTGGATCGGCTTCCCCGTGCTGCTCTACGGGGCGGCGCTCGGCGGCGTGCCCGACGAGCTGACCGAGGCCGCGCGCGTCGACGGCGCCTCCAACGGGCAGGCGTTCCGCCGGGTCGTCCTCCCGCTCCTCGTCCCGGCCATCGGCACGGTGAGCGTCCTGACGTTCATCTTCGCGATGGAGGCGTTCGCGCTGCCGTACGCCTTCGGCGGCTCGACCGGCAACCCGGCCGGCTCGACCGACTTCCTCTCGCTCCTCTTCTACCGCACCGCGTTCGACTCCGGCTCGACCGACGCCATCGGCACCTCGTCGGCCCTCGCGACGCTGCTCTTCCTCCTCATCTTCGGAGGGGCGTTCGGCGCCACCGCGGTCCTGCGCCGCCACGAGAAGGGAATCACCGGATGAGCGTCGTCCCCGCCGGCATCGGTGCCGCCGACGAGCGCACCGACGTGACGAGCACCCCCGACGGCGTCCTCGCCCCGAAGGGCCCGTCCGGGCGTCGGGGGACCCGCGGCCGGCAGAAGCCGGTCGGCGGCCGCACGGCGAGCGTGCTGCTGTGGGTCTACGCCGCGTTCGCGCTCGTCCCGCTGCTGCTCATGCTCAGCAGCTCCTTCCGCAGCAACGGCGACCTCATCTCCGACCCGCTCGGCGCGCCCTGGCCTCTGTCGTTCGACGCGTACCGGGAGGCTTGGACCGCAGGCAACTTCGCCACGTACTTCGGCAACAGCCTGCTCGTGACGCTCGGCGCGGTGCTGCTGTCGACGACCGTCTCGACGATGGCGGCGTACGCGCTCGCCCGGGGTCGCTCGCGCATCTTCCGGTGGCTCGAGTCGCTCTTCCTGTCGGGTCTCATGCTCCCGATCCATCTCGCGATCCTGCCGATCTTCTACCTCTTCGACGGCGCGGGGCTCATCGACTCCCGGCTCGGGCTCGCGCTGATGTACGGCGCCTCGGGCGTCCCGTTCTCGATCTTCGTGCTCACGACGTTCTTCCGGCAGCTGCCCGCCGAGCTCGAGGAGGCGGCGACGCTCGACGGCGCCACCGCGTGGCAGACCTTCTGGCGGATCATGGTGCCGCTCGTGCGCCCGGCGGTCGCGACCGTCGCGGTCTTCCGGTTCGTCCCCATCTGGAACGACTTCCTCTTCCCCCTCGTCCTCCTGCGCACGCAGGACAAGTACACGCTGCCGGTCGGCCTCACGACGTTCTTCGGCGAGAACGCGACGAACTACGCGGCCGTCTTCGCGGGGCTCGTCATCACGACCATCCCGCTCATCGTGCTCTTCCTCGTCGCCACCAAGCAGATCGTCGCCGGGTTGACGGCGGGCATGGCCAAGTGATCGGCTCACGGCCGTGAGCACGGTCGTGGCGGTCGACGTCGGGGGGAGCGGGCTGCGGCTCGTCGTGCGCCGCGACGGCGTCGACGGGGAGCGGCGGCAGGCCGCCGGGGCGCGGGTCGGCGCCGGTGGCCTCGACGTCGCCGCGCTGGCCGCCGACGCCCGGGTGCTCCTCGACGCCGAGGGGGTCGACGCCCCGGAGGCCGTCTGCTGGTCGACGCGCGGGCTGCTCTTCCTCGCCGACCCGGCCGAGGTGCTGCGCGCGGTCGCGGCCGCCCTGCGCGCCCGGCGGACGGCCGTCGTCAGCGACGCGGTCGCGAGCCTCGTCGGCGCCCTCGGCGAGGTCGTGCCCGGTGCGGTCGTCGCGGCCGGGACCGGGGCCGTGGCCTTCGGTTCGGACTTCTCGGCGCACTGGACGCGGGTCGACGGCTGGGGCCACGTCCTCGGCGACCGCGGGTCGGCGGCCTGGGTGGGGATGGAGGGCCTGCGCGCCGCGCTGCGGTCGCGGGACGGCGTGGGTGGTGGCTCGTCCGGGCTGCTCGCCGCCGCGGAGGACCTGCTCGGGCCGTGCCAGGGATGGCCGCGTCGGGTCATGACCGCTGCCGACGCACCCGAGGCCCTCGCCTCCGTGGCCCCGCTCGTGACCGCGGCCGCCGGCGCCGGTGACGTCGTCGCCGCCGGGGTCTGCGTCGCCGCCGGGCACGCGCTCGGGGAGTCGCTGCTCGCCGCCGCCGCCGGGCTCGCGCGGCCGCGGCTCGTGGCGACGGGCGGGCTGCTGTCGGCCCCCGCGGTGCGGCGCGAGGTCGAGGCCGTCGTGGCCGCCGCCGGTGCACGGGTCGAGACGGCCGCCGGGGGCGCGCTCGACGGCGCGCTCGTGCTCGCCGCGCGGCTCGACGCGGACGGTGGGCTGCCGCGGCATCCGCAGTACGTGCACCTCGCCGGCGCCTGACAGACTCTCGCGCCATGGAGATCCCGCAGCACTGGGTCCGGGTCGAGGGCTTCAGCCCCCACCTCGGGCGGTCCGGCGCGCCGCTGACGGTGTGGGGCTGGTCGACCGAGTCCGACGCGGACGCCGAGCGGGTGGGCCGCGAGCGGCTCGCCGAGCTCCTCGAGCGGGTCGCGCGCGAGGGGCGCCTGCCCGAGACGCGCGGCTACTACCCGCGCACGCCGCTGCGCGAGCCCGTCCTCGAGGAGGTCCGCGCCGACGACGGCCGGCTCATCGGGGTCGTCACCCGCAACCGGATGGGCTGCGAGGTCCTCTGCACCGACCTGCTCCTCATCGCCGACGTCGACTGCCCCGAGCTCGCCGACGAGCGCCCGGCCGCCCGGCGTCGCGCGACGCAGTCGACGGCAGGCGACCGGGGCCGCGGGGTCGGGGGTTTCCTGCGCCGGCTCGTGCTCGGCCGCCCGGACCCCACCCCGATGGAGCCCTCCGGCGAGGACGCGGCCGGGCTCGACGGCCCCGAGCCGGTCGCCGGGCCGGCGGGGAGCGCGTCGTCGTCCTCCGGCGCGTCGGGGTACGAGGCCTACCCCGACCCGCCCGGCGAGGAGGGCCGGGTCGTCACCGCCACCGGTCCGGGCGGGCCGTCGGTGGCCGACTGCCTGGCCGCCGAGAACGCGTGGGAGTTCGGGCGCCGCCATCCCGGGCTCGGGGTGCGGGTCTACCGGACGGCGGCCGGGCTGCGCGTCGTCGTCACCGGCGCCGGGCTGGCGCCGCAGTCGCCCGAGGCCCGGGCGCTGCTGATGGAGCTCGAGTCGGACCCGTTGTACGTCGAGCTCTGCGCGACGCACGCCAGCTACCGGGCCCGCCTGACCCCCAAGCCGTTCCGCATCGGGCAGGCCGCGCTGACCGTGCCCTGGCCGTGTCGCGACGACGCCGAGGAGCGCCGGTACCTGCGCTGGGTCGACACCTACGAGGCCGCGGTCGGCTCGTACGCGGTCTGCCGTCTGGTCAGCGCGTCGGGGCCGGTGCCGGGGCCGGACGAGCAGCGCCTCGTCGAGCTGCACGACGAGCGCACCGGGGTCGCGGAGCGCCTGCCCCTCGCCTGAGCGCCGGCCCGCGCGTCGAGGTGAAGAGGGACCCTCTGGCAGTCGGATTTCACCTCAACCGGATGCTGCCCCGCGTGGGTCGAGGTGAAAGGGGACCCTCTGGCGGTCGGCTTTCACCTCGACCGGGGTCAGGCGCGGCGGGCCGGGACGAGCCGACCCACGGGTGTCCCCGCGGCGGGCGCGGGCGGGGGCACGCCGACGAGCGGGGCGAGCAGCCCGAGGTAGTGGTCGACCGGGCCGAGGACGAGCGCGCCGTTGAGCGTGCGGACCACCTGCCCGGACCACGGCAGGAGGTCGGCGTGGCAGCGGCGGGCGACGTCGGTGTGGGCGAGCCGGACCGCGATCCACGCCCGCACCGCCGTCCGGAAGAGCCACGTCGCGTCGCGCTGCCAGTCCTCCGGTCGCCAGGCCGCCCGGGCGGCGTCGGTGTCGCCGGCGTCGAGCAGCGCGCAGACGAGGAGGTCGTTGAGCTCGACGGGCAGCCGGGGCTCCATCGCCCGCACCCGGGGCAGCAGGCCCGAGGTGTCGCCGACGACGAACTCGACCGAGAAGCGTGCCCAGAGCTCGATCTGCGGCCCGTTGGGGTCGCCGGACGCCGTGATCTGGGCGCACACCTCCTCGAACCGCCGGCGCGCGGCCTCCGCGTCGCCGTCGAGCAGCGCGGTCGTCGCCCCGAGGACGGCGTCGACGAGGAGCATCTCGGACAGCTGCCCCTGGGTGCTCACCCGGAGGGCGTCCTGCGCGTGCCGCCGGGCGCGACCGAGGTCGCCCTCGCCGAGCGCGGCCGAGTGGAGCATGAAGTGGCCGACCGCCTCGTAGTCGAGGCGCCGGGCCGCGCGGGCGGCCTCGACGAGCCGGCTGGCCGTCCCCGCGAGGTGGTCGGTCGGGTGGGCGAAGGTGCCGAGGTAGGCCGCGTTGAGGGCGCGGCACACGAGCAGCGGGTCGCCGAGCCGGTCGGCCACCTCGAGCGCGGCCGCCGACGCGGCGACGACGCGGCGGGTGTCGCCGGGGTCGCTCTCGAGCGCCTCGGCGCAGCGCAGCTCGACGACGAGGGCGTCGCGCTCGGGGCCGGGCGGCAGCTCCAGGACCTGCCGCAGCACGTCGTCGATCTCGACGAGCGCCGCCTCCGCGGGGTCCTCGGCCGCGCGGCGCGACCACAGCAGGGGGGCCGGCCAGGCCCAGGCGCGCGCGACGTCGAGCACGCTCCCGTCCGAGCGTGCCTCGGCGACGGCGACCGCCCGCTCCGAGCGTGCCGCGAGGGTGTCGCCGGAGCGTGCGAGCGCCGCGACGAGCGGCAGCCGGACCGCCGTCCGCTCGACGCGAGGTGCGCCGAGCAGGTCCAGGGCTCGCAGGGCCTCGCGCAGGTGCCGGACCGCACCGGCGTCGTCGCCCCGGTCGGCGGCCTCGAGCAGGACCGGGAGCGCGGCGGCCGCCGTCCGCGTGTCGAGGGACGCCGAGGCGTGCCGGGCCAGCTGCTCGACGGCGTCGGGCCGCAGCCGGTGCAGCACCTCGAGGGCGGTCCGGTGCACCCGGCGCCGGCGCAGCGGCGGGACCGTGTCCTCGAGGGTGTCGCGGACGAGCACGTGCCCGAAGGCGAGCCGTCCGTCGGCCTGCACCTCGAGCAGCCCGGCGACGAGCCCGGCGTCGAGGTGGTCGAGGACCTCCGGTTCCGCGAGCCCCGACCACTCCTCCTCGAGGGCGACGAGCACGTCGACGTCGACGTCGCGCCCGAGCACGGCCGCGCGCCCGAGGACCTCGACCGTGGCGGGGGGCAGGCGCTCGACGCGCCGACGGAGGAGCTCGCGGACGCCGTGCGGCAGGCGCTCGCCGGCGGCGGCTCCCTCTGCGGAGACCAGGCGCCCGAGCTGCCGCAGGAAGAGCGGGTTGCCCGCCGCGCGGTCGAGCAGGCGTCGCCAGACCCGTTCCGGGAGAGGGGTGGTCACGTTCCGGCGCAGCAGCAGGCGCGCGCGGTCGTCCGGCAGGCCGCGCAGCCAGAGCCGCTCGGCGGTGCGGTCGACGGTGACGGCCAGGGTCGCCGTCAGGTGTGGTCCGACCTCGTCGGCGCGGAAGGTCCCGAGCACCGCGACCGGTGCCTCGGCGGTCTGCACGAGGTGGCGCAGCACCTGGAGGCTGAGGTCGTCGGCCCGGTGCAGGTCCTCGAGGGCGACGACGACGGGGCCGGGGCCCACCGCCTCCGTGACGGCGTCGGCGAGCGGGTAGCCGAGGCGGTCGGTGCCCTCCGGGCGGGGGAGCACGGCGTCCCACAGCACGCCGGCGGGCGCTCCGGACACCTCCGGGCAGCGGGCCCGCACGACGCGCGGCGGGTCGTCGTCCGCGAGGAGCGCGTCGCAGACCGCGTCGAGCAGGGCCGACTTGCCGATGCCGGCGTCGCCCTCGACCCACACGGCGCCGGGGCGGCCGCTCGCGAGCACCCGCCGCACCGCCGTCAGCAGCCGTGCCGTCTCGTCGTCGCGCCCGACGAGCGAGTCGTCGGACGGCACCGCCTCCGGTGCGGGCGCGAGCACCACCGGGGCGGCTTGGGCGGGCGGCCTCAGGTGCTCGGCGTGCGCGAGGACGTCGACCTCGAGGGCGGCGACCTCTGGCCCGGGGCGCACCCCGAGCTCGTCGTCGAGGCGGCGGCGCAGGTCGCCGATCGCGGCCAGGGCGTCCGCCTGCCGCCCGGCGGCGTAGAGCGCCCGGGCGTGCAGCGCGACCCCGGACTCGCGCAGGGGGTGGCGGCGGACGTGCAGGTCGAGGTCGGCGACGGTCTCGGCGACGCGGCCGAGGCGCAGCGCGGCGGCGGCGCGCAGCTCGACCGCGTGGGCCCGCAGCCCGACGAGCCGGGCGACCTCGTCGCGCGCCCACGGCTCGTCGGCGAACTCGGCGAACGGCTCGTCGACCCAGAGGCCGAGCGCCTGGTCGACGAGCCCGACCGCGGCCGCGTCGTCCGCCTCCCCGGCCCGGCGGACGAGGGAGGTGACCTGCCAGGTGTCGACGGCCTCGTCGGGCAGCGCGAGCGCGTACCCCGGTGGGGAGGAGACGATGACGCGCGCCGGCTCGCGCGGTCGGCGCTCCGGCTCCAGCAGCGTCCGCAGCCGGCTGACGTACGCCTGGAGGGCGCTCGACGCGCTCGGCGGGGGCTCGCCGGCCCAGACCTCCTCGGCGAAGGTGTCGGCGGCGACCGTGCGACCGCGGGCGGTGACGAGCACGGCGAGGACCGAGCGCTGCCGCCGGCCACCCAGGTCGAGGGGGTGGCCGGCGGCCCGCGCCCGGACCGTGCCGAGGCACTCGACGCGCAGCATGGGTCCGATCAGCTCGTGAGGGACGGGTGGCGAACAGTGTGGCCGACGGCCGCCCCCGGGCGGGCCCGCAGCGACCGCAGCATCATGACCCCGAGGACCGCGACGGTCAGCCCGCGCGGCACCTCGATGAGCAGGCCCGTCAGCACCGGCACCTCCGGCAGCGGCACGAAGGTCGCGAGCGCGCCGAGGACGAGGAACGCGCCGAGCCACGTCGGCAGGCCACGTCCCCGGACGAGCGCCACCCCCGTGACGAGCATCCCGCCGACGAGGACCAGCCCCCCGACGACCTGGAGCGCGACGAACGACCCGGACGTGACGATCGAGCCGTCGTCGGTGACGAGGTGGCGCGCCCCGGGGTCGGCCGCGAGGGTCGGCCCGACGAACGCCTCGACGACGAGGTGCGACTGCGCGCTCAGCGCGTTGCCGACGAAGTAGAGGAGGAGCCCGGCGAAGCCCAGCCGGCCAAGCGGCTCGCGGAACCAGAGGTAGACGCCCGGCAGGCCGAGCATGAGGAGGATCGCGCCGGCGTAGATGAGGAGCTGCGCCTCGGGGGAGAGCGGCGCGAGCATCGAGTCCACGGAGTGGGAGGCGCCGTCGACGATGGGGTGGAGCACCCCGCCGGCGAGGCTGAGGACGAACGAGGCGACGAGGCACCAGGCCGAGCCGCGGAACAGTGTCGTGGTGGTCATGGGACCACCGTCCCGGGGGCCGCTTGCACCGCGCTTGCGGCCGTCCTGCACGCCGCTCACAGCTCGACCACGCGCTGGACCCAGGTCGACTCGACGACCATCCCGACGCGTTCGTAGAGGGAGCGCGCGCTGCCGCGGCTGTCCGTCGAGAGCGTGGAGCGGCGCGCGCCGTGGGCCGTCGCGCAGGTGAGCGCGTCGGCGAGCAGCGCCTGGCCGACACCGCGTCCGCGCGCGTCCGCGGCGACGGCGAGGCGGGCCACGTGGGCCTCGTCGCCGGCGAGCACGACGTGCGCCGCGCCGCGGACGGCGCCCGCGGCGTCGCGCGCGACCCGCAGGTTCCAGGGGGCCGCCCCCGGCCGGGCGCGGACCCGGGCGCGGAAGTCCTCCAGCGGCACCGGCTCGCGGGGCCCCCACTCGGAGAACGCCTCCTCGACGACGCGCCAGGCGTCGACGAGCGCGGCGTCGTCGGCGTCGTGCAGCGTCCATCCCGGCGGCAGCGGACGGGCCGGGACCGACACCCCGGGCGGGAGGGCGAGGTCCCAGGCGGTCCAGCGCACCCCGTAGCCGAGCCCGGCGAGGAACCGGTCCGCCGCGCCGTCGCGGGGCACCTGGGTCCCGAGGTGCGTCGCGCCCTCGGCCCGCGCCCGCTCGCGCAGCCAGCGCGCGAGGGCGGTCCCGATGCCGCGGCCGTGGTGGCTCGGGAGCACCCCGGCGTCGGCGCGACCCGGACCGGCCAGCTCGGCGAAGCCGACGAGCCGCCCGCCGTCGAGATAGGCGAGGGTGCGTCCCGGGAGGTCGGCGCCGGGGCGGGCCCAGTCCGCGACGAGGTCCTCGACGGCGAGCCCGCACCGGCCGGTGTCGGCCACCTCCTCCGCGGCGACGACGGCGTGGACCGCCGCCGCGTCCGTGTGGTGCAGCGGTCGCGTCGTCAGGCCGGGCAGGGACTCGGCGCGGGGGAGGGGGACGGGGGTCGCGGCCGGGGTCGGCGGGGTCACCGGGCGCCCGCGAAGGCGCGGTCGGCCAGCCGCTGGTAGCGACCGCGCCCGAGGCGCATCAGCAGGCGCAGCGGCGCCGCCGCCGGGCCGGACAGCAGCGGGGCGAGGTCGACCGGACGCAGGCCGTCGGCGACCCACGGCAGCATGAAGAGCAGCGCGGCCGGCGGCGGCTTGGCGGCCAGACCGGCCTTCTCCAGGGTGGCCCACTCGGCGGCCGTCAGGTGGCGCTGGACGAGCGCGACGGCGTCGCGCTCCTCGTGGGCGAGGTGGGTGTCGAGGAGGCCGGCGAGGGCGGTGAAGGCCTCGGCCGTCTCCCGCCGGCGGGCCGCGTCGCCCGTGCCCGCCGCAAGCGCCTCCAGGCCGTCCCGAGCGGTGAGCAGCAGCGGGTCGATGCGGCCGTGCTCCTCCTCCATCGCGTCGAGGACGGCCGCCCCTCCCGCGTCGACGCGGGCCCGCAGCGCCGGCCAGAGGATCTCGTCCTCCTTCGTGTGGTGCTCCTCGAGGAAGGAGTCGACGTGACGCCACCACCGCTGCATCGCCTGCCACCGGTCGCGCTCCCCGGGCGAGGTGGTCGCGGTGGCCTCGACGAACCGGCGCAGGTCGCGCCGGAAGGCGTGGTGCATGAGGTACATGCCGGTCAGGTCGCAGGGGCCCTCGGGGGCTGCGGCCTGGCCGGGGAAGACGGGGGTGGGGGCGCTCGCGGGCGAGACGGTCATCGGGGTTCCTCTCGTGGGACGTGTCCCGACGACGGTGGACCCGCCCGCTTGCGAATGGCTTGCAGCTGGCCACGGGGCGGATGCTGCCGCGCCCGGTTCGAGGTGAAAGGGGACCCCCTCGCGGTCGGGTTTCACCTCGACGCGGGGATGCGCCGGCGGGTCGAGGTGACAAGAGACCCTCTGGCGGTCGGGTTTCACCTCGACCGGGGGAGAGCAACGAGGAACCCCCCGGTCGCGAGCGACCGGGGGGTTCCTGGTGGCGGAGGATGGGGGATTTGAACCCCCGAGGGTTTTATCCCAACACGATTTCCAATCGTGCGCACTAGGCCACTATGCGAATCCTCCGCCGAGGAGGCTACCCGAGGGCGGGGGTGCACCAGAAATCGGGGCTGCGCACACCCGCAGGAGCGGTCGACAGCCGGCGGCGGCGCTGCCATCATCCGGGCATGGACGAGGGGGCGAAGGTCGCGACGCGGTCACCACGGGGCGCCTGGACACCGCCCGACGACGGGTCACCGCGCCCGCCCCGCCGCAGCGACCGGGTGTACGGGGCGGTCCTCGTGCTGCTGTGGGCGGCGTGCCTCGTGAGCACCGCGATGGTCACGACGAGCCTGGTCACTCCCGACCGACTGCGTGACGACGTCGCGGCCGGGCGGGTTCTCGACTGGCGCGTCGTCGCCGTCACCGGTTCCTACCGCGACCTGCCCTGGGCGAGCGAACCGATGCTCAACGTGCCGGGTGCCCGGCTCGACGGCACCCCGGACCCCGACAGCCCCTCCGTCCCGGGAGCGCGCACGGTGCAGTACACCGTCGACTCGGTGCTGTCGCCGACCCGGGTCGTCGACCCCTCGACCACCCTGGACACCGAGGGCGAGGCGCTCACGGCCCTACGGACGGCCGGGATCCCCGCGGCAGCCGGGCGGGTCGAGCCACCCGAGACACCGGGGGTCAGCACCGACGTGCCGGTGCTCCTGGGCGCGGCGCTCTTCGCGTTCACCCTCGTGGCGGTCGTCGTCGGGCCCCGGCCCACACGCGGGACCCGCTGGTTCTGGGGCTGGCTGCTCTTCCTCCCCCTCGGCCTCGGGATGCTCTTCTTCGCGGTCCTCGAGCTGCTGCGGCCCGGCCCCGCCATCGCGGCAGGGCAGCGCCCACGCCGGGGCGGAGGGACCGGGCTGCTGCTCGCGGTGGCGGGGGGCCTGCTCGTGACCGGGCTCCTCACGGCGCTGGCCGACGCCACCCACTGGCTCTGGGTCGTCCGGCCGTGAGCGCGCAGACCACCCCCGGGTCACCCGGGGCGCCGGAGCTCGCCCGGCGCGTGCTGCTCCCGCGACGTCCGTCGCCGCAGGTCCTGCGTCTCGCGGCCGGGCTGCTCGTCCTCGTCGCCACGACGGCCTGGTCGGTCCTCGCGTGGGCGGGCGCCGTCCGGACCGTGGACGTCGACCGGCTGCAGCTCGACCTCGCGCAGGGGCGCGTCGTGGCCGCGACCCTCGTCGAGGACGTCCGGGAGGACGGCGGCGGCTTCGGGTCGCGCCTCTGGGACTCGACGACGTGGACGGTCCACGGCGACGGCGCACCGGACGGCGGCGGCACCGCCCTGGCCTACCGGACGACCGACCTCGTCGGCCCGCTGCGGCTCGTCGACGTCCGGGCGACGTCCGGCCCCGAGGCGCTCCTCGCCGAGGTGCGCTCCAGGACGGGCGGGGTCTCCTCGCAGGTCGGCGACCCCGACCCGGTGCGGGGCGTCCTCCCGGCGCTCGTCGCGCTTGGGGTGCTCGGGCTCGTCGTCGCCGGTCCGCCGCCGCGCTGGGGGACCCGGTGGTTCTGGTTGTGGGTGTGCGGCGCGGCCGTGCCGCTCGGGGTCTGGGCCTTCGCCGTCCTCGAGCTCGTGACGCGACGGCGCCACCACCCCGAGGGTCTGCGCCGGCTCGGCGGCTGGGCGGGCTTCGGCCTCGGGTTCGTGCTCTCGGTGGCGGTCCCGCTCGTCGTCGCGGGCGTGCGGCGCCTCCTCGGGGCCGGGGTGTCTTTCTAGCCGCTCAGGCGCCGGCGCGTCCTCCGGGCGGGCCGACGACGAGCAGCGCGGCCGTCGCCACGAGCACGAGCGCCCCGCCGACCACCGCGGCGAGCACCGGGCGCGACAGGGCCCGAGCGAGCACGCGCTCGAGCACGTGCGCCGGGCGGTCGCCGCCGGGGGCGAGCCGCCACGACGTCGCGAGGCGGCCGCTGCGCTCCACGCGCCGCTCGACCCAGAGGGTCGCGAACGGCGGCAGCGCCGCGACGAGCGCGAGGGCGGTCATCCGGCGCGACCAGCGCTGGTCGAGGGCGACGACGACCGTGACGAGCACGTAGGCGAGGAACACGACGCCGTGGACGAGCCCGAAGACGGCGACCCCGAGCTCGGTCGTCCGGGTGACGTACTTGAGCACCATGCCGAGCAGCAGCAGGCCCCAGGTGACGGCCTCGGTGCGGGCGAGCGCGGGGTACAGGGTCGCGGGGGTCATGTCGTCCTCGGGTCGTGGCGGGGGCGCCACCATCCTCCGTGACGATGCTGGGAGCGCTGCGACCGGGGCGGCCGACGACGCGCCGCAGGGCGGGTCGCGACGACGACCCGCCCTGCGGTGGAGGGTGGCTCAGCCCTTCCAGGAGCCGCGCCAGTGCTTCTTCCCGTCGTAGATCTGCACGATCGTGCCGGGCGCCGGCGGGTCCTCGTTGCCGAGCGTCGCGGCCCACAGCGAGCCGTTGCGGCCCGACTCGACGGCCACGACCCCGGGCAGGTCGAGGTAGGGCCGGACCTTCCCGTGGCGGACCACCGAGATGCGTCCGGCGAAGAGCTCGGCGACATAGATCTCGCCGTGCGACCCGAGCGCGAGGTTGGTCGCGCCGAGGAGGCCGCGCGCGACGAGGCACACCTCGCCGGTGCGCGGGTCGACGCGGTAGACCGAGCCCCGCGCGCCGAGGACCGGCGACTCCGGGCCGCCCGGCAGGGTCGTCACGTAGAGCATCCCGTCCCGGCCGACCTCGACGTCGGTCGGCACCGACTCGAACCGGTACGTCACGCCGACGACGCAGTCGGGCAGGCCGAGCGCGGCGGTCATCTCGGCCGTGAAGGTCGTCGGCTGCGCCGGGAGCACGGCGAGGGTGCGGATGCGCCCGCTGTTCGTCACCGTGAACAGGGCGTTGGCGCCGGCGTCGGCGACCACCCAGCCGCTGCGGGTCGCGGCGACCGAGTAGGCGTGCGAGTCGACGCCGCCGGTGTAGGACACCGGGAACTGCGCCGCCGTGAAGGCGTCGGTGACGCACTGGCTCGGGTTGCGCACCCCGTAGTGGATGCGCGAGTCGGGGTTCTTCGCGACCTCGAAGGCGTGGGTGTCGGCGTACGTCGTCCGGCCGCGGGCGTCCCGGATGGTCAGGCCGCTCTCGGAGTTCTCGAACGTCGAGAAGTCGGTGACCGTCGTCGTCCACGCGATCCGCTTGCCGTCCCGGGAACGGGCGATGCCGGAGGCCCCGGGCTGCTCGGTCGCGATGGGCGTGATCGACCCGTCGCGCTGGAGCCGCCCGACGAGGCCGGGCCCGCCGTCGGCGACGAGCACCGATCCGCCCGAGGTGTCGATGTTGAACGGGGCGGCGAGCTGGTCCGAGCGCGGGACCGGGTGGGGCGTGGGGTGCCCTCCGTGGGCCGACGCGGCGGTCGGTGGGACGAGGAGGAACGCGCTCGCGGCCGCGACCGCGGCGAGCATCCTGGTGGGTCTGGTCATGCGTGGTCTCCCTGCGGTGCGCGGCCCCCTGGTCGCGCGGTGGGCGGTGCTGGGCGACGGCGCAGGTGGGTGGTCCCCCTCGGCCGCCGCGGTGGTGACCCCGGTCCTGCGGGTCACGGTGAGGCGCCGGCGGTCATGCTTCCGGCCGGCGGCGCCGCCGGTCAATGGCCCGATCGAGCCATGCCGGGCAGACGCCGGACCCGGCCCGAGCGTCGGCTCGGACCGGGTCCGTGGGGTCGTGCGGAGGGGGTGGGGTCAGTCGCGGGCCCCGTCGAGCACCCGGTCGTGCCGCAGCGAGGTCGCCTTGGTCTCCTTGGCGAGGAGGACGGAGACGACGGTGATCGCCGCTGCCACGGCGAGGTAGACGGCGACCGCACCGGTGTTCTTCTCGTCGGTCGAGCCGAGGAGCTGCAGGGCGATGATCGGTGCCAGCGCACCGGCGAGGATCGACGCGAGCTGGTAGCCGACCGACGCGCCGGTGTAGCGCACCGAGGTGCCGAAGAGCTCCGAGAAGAACGCGGCCTGCGGCGAGTACATCAGCGCGTGGAAGAACAGGCCGACGAGCGTCGCGAGCATGATCTGCGGCCCGCTCAGGCTGTCGATCATCCCGAAGTAGACGAAGCCCCAGACGCCGACGCCGACGGCGCCGACGAGGTAGAGCGGCCGGCGGCCGACCTTGTCCGAGAGGGCCCCGATGGCCGGGATGAGGACCGACTGCATCGCCGCGCCGGCGAGCAGCGCCCCGAGGACGACGCCCTTCTGCGCGCCGAGGTAGGTCGTCACGTAGGTGATGACGACGATCGTGAAGATGTAGTAGCTGATGTTCTCGGTCATCCGCATGCCCATCGCGAGGAGGACCTCACGCGGGTAGCGGCGCAGGACCTCGAGGATCGGCAGATGGGCCTTCTCCGAGGACTCGATCTCGGCCTTGGCCTCGGCGAAGACGGGGGACTCCTCGAGGCTGACGCGCACCCAGAGGCCGATGAGGACCATGACGGCCGAGAGGAGGAACGGGATGCGCCAGCCCCAGGCGTTGAACGCGGCGTCGGACTGGAAGACCGAGAGCAGCCAGAGGACACCCGTCGCGAGGAGGTTGCCGAAGGGCACACCGGCCTGCGGCCAGCTCGACCAGAAGCCGCGGTGCTCGTCCTTGCCGTGCTCGGCCACCATGAGGACCGCGCCGCCCCACTCGCCGCCGACCGCGAAGCCCTGGACCAGGCGGCACAGGAGCAGCAGCAGCGGCGCCGCGATGCCGATCGTCGCGTAGGTCGGCAGGAGGCCGATCGCGACGGTCGCGCCGCCCATCATGAGCAGCGAGATGACGAGCATCTTCTTGCGCCCGACGCGGTCCCCGTAGTGGCCGAAGACGACACCGCCGAGCGGGCGGGCGACGAAGCCGAGGGCGTAGGTGCCGAACGCGAGGAGCGTGCCGGTCAGCGGGTCGCTGTCGGGGAAGAACAGGCTGCCGAAGACGAGGGCCGCGGCGGAGCCGTAGAGGAAGAAGTCGTACCACTCGACGGCGGTGCCGACGACGCTGGCGAAGACGATCTTGACGATGTTGCTGCGGGTCGGCGTCGGGGACGCGGAGCCGGCGGGACTGACGACGGTGTCGGACATGAGCCGCAACCGTAGGGATGTCCGCGGTCGAGGGGGGCGTGCGTGACGGACACATCTCGACGAGGAGAGTGGTGCGGGGAGCCACCCCCGAGCACGGACGGCGGGACGACGGGGTGCGGTCGTCGGCGCCGTCGACGCGCCGTCGGGCCGGCGGGGCGGGTGAGGCCACCCCGGGATTACCGCCCGACGCGGCTCACCCCGTACGATCGTGCCCGGCACCCCGCGTGGTGGTACCCCACTGAACTCCCCCAGGGCAGGAATGCAGCAAGGGCAGGTGGGCTCTTCCAGGTACGCGGGGTGTCCTCGTGTCCGGGGACGCCCCGCGCGAGGTCAGCGCGTGGCGGGCTCGGCCTGTACGGCGTGCTCGTCGGGGCCGCAGACCCCGCCACAGCCCCCCGCACCGCACCCGCAGCCGGTGGCTTCGGGCTGCGCCGTCTCGGCCTCGGCGGCGCCGCCGCTGCCGCACGCGCCGCCGCAGCACCCACCACCGCAGCCGCCACCGGCGGCGGGCATCTCGGGCTCGGTGCCCTGGAGGTCCCAGACCTGGCGGATCGCCTGGAGGAGGACCTCGACGGGCTGGGCGCCGGTGACGCCGTACTTCTGGTCGAGGACGAACGTCGGCACGGAGGTGATGCCGATCTGGCCGGCGAGCGCCTCGTCGGTGCGGACGTCGATGCCGAAGTCGTCGGAGGCGAGCAGGTCGCGGACTGCCTGCTCGTCGAGGCCGCCCTCGACACCGAGACGGACGAGGGTCTCGTGGTCGCCGATCGCGGCGCCCTCGGAGTACCAGGCGCGCAGGACGCGGTCGGTCACCGGCTGCTCGAGGTCGCGCGAGCGCGCGAGGTGCAGCAGGCGGTGGGCGTCGTAGGAGTTGCCGCCGACGAGGCGCTCCCACGCGAAGTCGAGACCCACCTCGGCCGCGTCGCGGGCCATCTGCTCGTGCTGCGCGACCATCTGCTCGCGCGGCGTGCCGTACTTCTCGGCGATGCGGTCGACCTGCGGGGTGGCGTCGACGGCCGCCGCGTTGCGGTCGAGCTGGAAGCTGTGCCAGACGACCCCCACCTCGTCGGCGTGCTCGAACTGCTCGAGGGCGAGCTCGAGGTGGCGCCGTCCCAGGTGGCAGAACGGGCAGAGGATGTCGGACCAGACGTCGATGCGCACCCCCCGAGGGTAGGTCACGCTCCTGACGGTCGGGGCTCAGTCCCGGTGGGCGGAGGACGCGCGGCCCAGGACGCCGTGCGCGCGCAGCCACACGACGACCACCGCGAGCGCGGCCGACGCCGCGGCGAGCGGTACGCCGGCGGTCGCCGCGAGGAGGGTCTGGACGACGACGACCCCGGCCCCGGCGGACACGAGCAGCGGCACGGCGAGCCACGCGAGGAGCACCTGCGGGCCGACGTCGGGGAGGAAGGCGAACGAGGGCGGCATCACCCGGAAGGCGGCCAGCCACTGCGACCCGAGCACGACGGCGCCGACCGAGGTCGTGACGAGCGCGGCCGTCGCCGCGGCCACCCCACCCGCGAGCAGCCCGGCGGTGACGCCGGCGGCCGGGACCGCGACGACGAGGACGAGGGCGGCCGGGGCAGCGGTGTGCGCCACCGCCTCCCGCGTCACGGAGCCGCCGAGCAGGCGTGGCGCCCCGAGGGTGTCCCCGAGGAGGCGCAGGCCCTCCGCGACCGGCCCGGCCCCGAGGTGGAACAGCAGCGCGCAGAGGGCCGCGGGGACGATGTTGCCCGGGCGCCCCGCGACGACGGCGCCGAGCGCGACCCCGGCCGCGAGGAGCAGGACGGCGCTGCCGACGACGAGGAACGGCTGGCGTCGCAGGCCGAGGAGGTCGCGGGCGAGCACCGTCCGCACCGGGCCGCGCGAGCGCAGCCGCCAGGTCCGGCCGCGGCGGACGGGGGAGGCGGCCTCGAGCCGGATCGCCCGCGGGTCGCCGGCGAGGACCCCGCCGCCGAGGCGGGCGGAACGCGCGCTGTGCGCCCGCAGCCCGTCGAGGCCGAGCGCCCGCAGCGCCGTCCCGGGGCGCGCCGCCGTGCGCAGGGCGGCGCCGGTGCGCATCCCGGCGTGGTCGTCGGCCGCGAGCTGGCCGGCCAGCCAGGCGAGGAGCACCGTCGTCGACCCGAGCACCCCGACCGCGAGGCCGGTGACCGCGGCCGCGGGGCCGGCCGCCCCGCCGCCCCAGACCGCGGCGCCGAGCACCGACGCCACGAGCGTGCCGCCGACGAGCAGGCCCGTGGCCGGCAGCCGCCAGGCCTCGCGCAGGACGAGCCGGCGGTCGGCGGGCCCGGTCGCGACGTGGTCGAGCCAGGGCAGGTCGGGCGTCACCGGGCCGCGCCGCCGGCCGGTCGCGTGGGCCAGGAGCGCGAGGACGACGACGAGGGCCGCGACGCCGCCGAGGACGAGGGCGCCGACCCCGGACGTCGGGCCGAGCGAGACACCGCGGGCCGGCAGGTCCGCGACCTCGACGACGCCCCGCAGCACGGTGAAGCCGTAGATGCCGCTGAGCAGCGCGACGACGTAGAGCGTGTAGAGCAGCGAGCGCCACGAGCCCGAGCCCTCCTCGCCGTGGAGGACGTGCTGGACGTCCGCGAGACGCTCGCGGTCGGTGCCGACGGGCCCGTCGTGCCCCGACGCGTGGGTCACCGGTGCTCCGGGTCGATGTCGACGACGCCGTCGGCCACCGCCTCCGTGACGGCCGGGTCGTGGCAGGCCAGGAGGATGGTCGTGCCGGCGTCGCGGCGGGCACGCAGGAGACCGGCGAGGAGCATCCGGCGGTCGGTGTCGAGACGCTGCTCCGGCTCGTCGAGGACGAGGAGGCGGGCCGGGCGGAAGAGCGTCAGCGCGAGGTGGAACAGCTGCGTCTGCCCCGACGACAGCTCGTGCGGGAAGCGGTCGGGGAGGTGTCCGATGCCGACCTCGTCGAGCGCGGCGAGGACCCGCTCGTGGCAGGTCGCGGGGTCGCGGCCCCACGAGGCGTCGACGAGGGTCAGGTGGTCGACGAGGGTGAGGTCGCGCCAGCCGGCCGGGGTGCCGAGCAGCGCGGCGACCGCCTCGCGGGTGGCGGACCGGCGCTCGTCGGCCGGCTCGCCGTCGAGCGTGACGGTGCCGGTCGAGGGCGAGGTGAGCCCGGCGACGAGCCGCAGCGCGGTCGTCTTGCCGGCCCCGTTCGGGCCGCGCAGGACGACGCAGGAGCCGGCGTCGACGGCGAAGGACGTGGGGTGCAGGAGGACGGCGCCGTCGATGTCCTTCGAGGCGTCGCGGACCTCCACGCGGGTTCCGGTCACGGGCCTCACCCTCTCACCCGCGGGCCGTCCACACGCCTCGGGACGGGCGTTCCCGGTGTCCGCGCCGACGGCTAGGGTCGTCCGGGTGAGCACCGCCCTCTACCGCCGCTACCGGCCCGAGACGTTCGTCGACGTCATCGGGCAGGAGCACGTGACCGAGCCCCTCATGCAGGCGCTGCGGACGGGGCGGGTCGGGCACGCGTACCTGTTCTCAGGCCCACGCGGCTGTGGCAAGACGACGAGCGCGCGCATCCTCGCCCGCTGCCTCAACTGCGAGCAGGGGCCGACCCCCGAGCCGTGCGGGACGTGCGACTCCTGCGTGGCGCTCGCGCGCGGCGGGCCCGGCACCGTCGACGTCATCGAGATCGACGCCGCGAGCCACGGTGGTGTCGACGACGCCCGCGACCTGCGCGAGCGGGCCTCGTACGGCCCGGCGCAGAGCCGCTTCAAGATCTACATCATCGACGAAGCGCACATGGTGACGCCGCAGGGCTTCAACGCCCTGCTCAAGATCGTCGAGGAGCCGCCGGAGCACGTGAAGTTCGTCTTCGCGACGACCGAGCCCGAGAAGGTCATCGGCACGATCCGCTCCCGCACCCACCACTACCCGTTCCGGCTCGTGCCGCCGGCCCGGCTGCAGTCCTACATGGAGGAGCTCTGCGCGCGCGAGGGTGTCGCCGTCGCGCCGGGCGTCCTGTCGTTCGTCGTCCGCGCGGGCGGCGGCTCGGTTCGCGACTCGCTCTCGGTCCTCGACCAGCTGATGGCCGGCTCCGGCGACGCCGGGCTGACCTACGAGTCGGCCGCGGCGCTGCTCGGGTTCACCGACGGCGAGCTGCTCGACGCCACCGTCGAGGCCTTCGCGGCCGGCGACGCGGCGGCGGTCTTCCGGGCCATCGACCGGGTCGTCGAGACCGGCCTGGACCCGCGCCGCTTCGTCGAGGACCTCCTCGAGCGGCTGCGCGACCTCATCGTCGTCGAGGCGATGCGCGAGGGCGCCGCCCAGGTGCTGCGGCACGTCCCCGAGGACCAGCTCGAGCGGATGCGCCGGCAGGCCGCCGCCTTCGGTGCGGGGTCCCTCTCGCGGGCCGCCGACGTCGCCAACGCCGGCCTCACCGAGATGACGGGCGCGACGGCGCCGCGCCTCCAGCTCGAGCTGCTCGCGGCCCGCATCCTCCTGCCCGGCGCCGCGGGGGAGTCGGGCTACGCGGCACGCATCGACCGCCTCGAGCGCCGCCTCGACGTCGGGGGCGTCCCGACGGCCGCGGCGGCGCCCGCTGCCCCCGCCCCGGTCGCGCAGGCCCCGGCGCCCGCCCCGGCACCGGTCGGTGAGGCGCCGGCCGCCCCGTCGCCGGCCCCGGCCGCGCCGTCGTCCGTCCCTGCGGAGCCGGAGGCCGCCCCCGAGCGCCCGGACCCGGCCCCGCCGGCCGCCGAGCGCGAGGCCCCCACGCCCCCGCCGACCCAGCAGCAGCCGCCCACCCCGTCGGCGCAGCCGCCGGCGGACCGGCCGGCACCGCCGCAGCAGGCGTCCGCCCCGCCGCAGACGGCGCCCGCCCCGCCGCCGCAGCAGGCCCCTGCCGCCTCCGTGGCCGAGCGCCGCGGCCCCGGGGGCCTCGATACCGACGCGATCCGCCGCTCGTGGCCCGACGTCCTCGACTGGCTGAGCCGGCACAAGCGCGTCACGTGGACCTTCGTCTCGCAGAACGCCCAGGTCGTCGAGTACGACGGCGTGCGCGTCATGCTCGCGATCTCGACGAGTGGGCTCGCCGAGACCTTCCGTCGCGGGGCGCACGCCGAGTACGTGCGCCAGGCGCTCATCGACGTCCTCGGCGTCGACGCCAAGGTCGAGGGCCGTCCCGGCGACGTCCAGGTGGCCCCCGTCCCCGAGCCCGCCGACGTCCCGCCGCCTCCGGACCCGGGCCCGGAGCCCTCGCACCCCTCCGCGACCTCGCACCAGGACGGCCCCTCGCCGTCCACGCCGACACGCGACCGCGGCCCGTCGCCGGCCGAGATGGGGGTGGCCTCCGGCCCGGGTCCCCGGTCCGAGGCGCCGAGCTGGTCCGACGCCCCGCCGCCGCCGGAGTCCGCTCCGTCGTGGGCCAGCCCGCTCGAGCAGGCCAGGGCCACGGTGGCGGCCGAGTCCGAGCAGGAGGTCGTCGCGCAGCAGCACGTCGTCGACGACACCGCCATCAGCGACGACGACGAGTCGATCGACGACCTCTCCGACGTCGGCGTGCCCGTCGTCGAGCGCATCCTCGGCGGCACGGTCATCCAGGAGCACGACCGGTGAGCCGGGTCGCCTACCGGGCCGGTCACCTCGTCGTCGCACCGACGGCCAAGCTGGTGTGGCGCCCGACGGTCACCGGCACCCACCACGTGCCGCGCACCGGCGGCGTCGTCCTCGCGTCGAACCACCTGTCGTTCATCGACTCCTTCGCCATCCCGATCGTCGCTCCGCGGCCGGTCAGCTTCCTCGCGAAGTCCGACTACTTCACCGGGCCCGGCCTCGGCGGCGCCGTGCGGCGCGGCTTCTTCGAGGCCATCGAGGCGATCCCCGTCGACCGGCACTCCTCGCGCGCGGCGCAGGAGTCGCTCGACGCCGCGCTCGAGGTGCTGCGCGCCGGGCGGGCCTTCGGCATCTACCCCGAGGGCACGCGCTCGCGCGACGGCCGGCTCTACAAGGGCCGCACCGGGGTCGCCTGGTTGGCGCTGACGGCCGGCGTGCCGGTCGTCCCCGTCGGCCTCGTCGGCACCGACGAGGTCCAGCCGGTCGGCAGCAGCTTCCCCCGGCGGGCGAAGGTCCGCGTCTCGTTCGGCCCGCCCATCGACCCCGAGCCGTACGCCGACCTTCCGGCCGGCAAGGCACGCCGCCTGATGACCGACGCGGTGATGGACGCCATCGCCGGCCTCACGGGCCAGGAGCGCGCCGACACCCACAACGAGCTCCCGCCCGAGAGCACCGGCGCCGCCGTCGGCATCTGAGGCCCGCCCCGCACCGGTCGGACGGGTCCGGCGCATACTGGGGGGAGGTATCCGTCGACGAGAGGAGCCGGCCCGTGCCGAGCACCCAGCAGTTCCGCGCCACCGGCCTGACCTGCGGCCACTGCGCCCACGCCGTCACCGAGGAGCTCACCGCCCTCGACGGCGTCGACGACGTGGCGGTCGAGGTCGTGAGCGGGGGCGAGTCGGTCGTCACCGTCACCGGCCGCGAGCTGACCCGTGCCGAGGTCGCCGCCGCGCTCGACGAGGCCGGCGACTACGCGCTCGTCTCGGCCTGACCCGCGCCGCGCCGCACCCGCGCGCCCCGAGCCGCCCTCCGGGCCGCTGAGGCCGTAGGCTCGTCGGCGTGTACGAAGGCGCGGTCCAGGACCTCATCGACGAGCTCGGCAGGCTGCCGGGCGTCGGCCCCAAGAGCGCCCAGCGCATCGCTTTCCACCTCCTGCAGGCCGACCCCGCCGACGTCGAGCGGCTCGCGCACGCCCTGTCCGAGGTCAAGGCCCGGGTGCGCTTCTGCGCGGTCTGCTTCAACGTCGCCGAGGGCGAGCGCTGCCGGATCTGCGCCGACCCGCGCCGCGACGACAGCTCGATCTGTGTCGTCGAGGAGCCCAAGGACGTCGTCGCCATCGAGCGCACCCGCGAGTTCCGCGGCCGCTACCACGTGCTCGGCGGCGCGATCAGCCCGATCGACGGCATCGGCCCGGAGGACCTGCGCGTCCGTGAGCTCCTCGCGCGGCTCGGCGACGGCGTGGTGACCGAGGTCATCATCGCCACCGACCCCAACCTCGAGGGCGAGGCGACGGCCAGCTACCTCTCGCGGATGCTCCGCGACATCGGCGTCCAGCGTGTCACCCGGCTCGCGTCCGGCCTGCCGGTCGGTGGCGACCTCGAGTACGCCGACGAGGTGACGCTCGGCCGCGCGTTCGAGGGACGGAGGCTGCTCGATGTCTGAGGCCCCCGGGGTGATGGGCGGCGACTGGGGCCAGCTGGCCGCCGAGACCGCCGTCGACGCGCGCACCTACCTGGTCACCATCCGCGAGGTGGCGGCCGGGGAGGCCCCCGGCGCCGCGCTGCCGATGCTGCTGCTCGCCCTCTCCCAGGTCCTCGTCGCCGGGGCCCGCCTCGGCGCCGTCGAGGACGTCGTGCCGGAGGAGCGCTTCGAGCCCGACCCCGGTCCGGACCCCGAGCTCGACCCGCTGCGCGAGAACCTGCGCAACCTCTTCGACGGCCTCGACGAGTACGCCGACGTGGTGGACCCCCTGACCACGCCCGAGCTCGGTGTCGGCACCGTGAGCAACGACCTCGTCGACGTCGCCGCCGCGCTGGCCCACGGGCTCGAGCACCACGACGCCGGCCGCCCCCTCGAGGCCCTCTGGTGGTGGCAGTTCAGCTACCTGTCGCTCTGGGGCGAGCGCGCCGCGTCCTCGCTGCGGGTCGTCCACGGCCTGCTCGCGCACGTCCGCCTCGACGCCGACGCGGACGCCGTCGCCGAGGCGGAGTTCGACGCGCTGCACCCCTGAGGGCGGGAGGCGGCGGGGGGCCGTCCGGCCGGTGCGGTCAGGCGCGCGCGTCGGTCGCGGGCTCGGCCTGGTCCACGACGGTGCGGGCCTCCGTGGCGGCCAGCGTGAGGTCGACCTCGAGGACGGCCGCCGCCCGGGCCCGGGTGCCCGCGTCGGCGATCCCCCGGACGCGCAGCATCGCCTGACGGACGGTCTCCTTCGTCGAGAGGAGCTGCTGCGCGAGCTCCGACGGCAGGTCCGGCGAGTGGTACGGCGGGGGCTGCGTGCCCTCGGTGGAGGTCGACCGGGTCCCGTCGAGGTCGAACGCCGACATGGCGGCGGCGGACTCGGCCGCGCCGGCATCCGGCGGGACGACGACGAGCACGACGCGGCGGTAGTCGTCCAGGCTGAGGTCCACGCTGTCCGGGAAGCGCCCGCTGGTGAACCAGCCCAGCTTGATGAGGTGGGAGGCGGCGTGCACCTTGCGCGGTTGGTCGGTCCACGTCCCGAGGGTGTACGCGAACCGGGCGATGCCGGCACCGGTGGCGTCACGGACGGCGCGGTCCAGCGGCGGCAGCTCGTCCTCGAGCCGCAGCGAGCGCGGCCACCACGCTCCCTCGATGACCACCTGTCCCGGGGAGAGGCGTAGCGACAGGCGGACCGAGTCGGTCTCGGTGAGGGGCAGGGACATGAGGGGTCCGTTCGGCGGCGAACACCGCTGGTGGGTCGTCCACAGAGCAGGTGGGCCACGAGTTGGCCCGCACGGGTCGGTCCCTGTCACCCCCACCGTACCCCTGTGGAGGATCCGGAGGGCGGCGCGCTCAGTCGCTCTCGTCCTCGGGCAGCTCGCCGGAGTCGACGGCCTCCTTGATGACGTCCCCCGCGTCCCAGTCGTTGACGTGCATCGCCGCGACGACGTCGCCGTCGCGCAGCCAGAAGGCGCGGAACTCGCGGTCCTCGAGGCTGCCGTGGACGACCACCTCGTCGTCCTCGCTCGCGCTGCCGACGTACTCCATCCCGAGGTCGTACTGGTCGGTGAAGAAGTACGGCATCTCCTCGTACTCCTCGTCACCGCCCGCGAGGTTGTGCGCGGCGACCTTCGCCTGCTTGATCGCGGTGTCCCAGTGCTCGACCCGGATGCGCCGCCCGAGGCGCGGGTGGGCGTGGTTGGCGATGTCGCCGACGGCGAGCACCGACGGCACCGACGTGCGCAGGCGGGAGTCGACGAGCACGCCGTTGTCGACGTCGAGGCCGCCCGAGTGGGCGAGGTCGACGCGCGGCTTGACACCGATGCCGGCGACGACGAGGTCGGCATCCTCGAGGTGCTCGGCGGTGACCTCGGTGCCGAGGCGCAGCTGCACACCGTGCTCGCGGTGCAGGTCGGCGAACACCTGGGCGACCGTCGGGCCGAGGACGTGGACGAGCGGCAGGTCCTCGGTCTCGTAGAGGGTGACCTCGGCGCCGGCCTGGCGGGCGGCGGCCGCGGCCTCGAGCCCGATCCACCCGCCGCCCACGACGACGACCTTGCGGCCCTTCGCGAAGGCCTCGCGCAGCCGGTCGGAGTCGTCCTTGGTGCGCAGGTAGGCCACGGGGACGCCGGCGTCCTCGGCGACGTCGAGCACGCGGGGCTCGGCGCCGGTCGCGAGGAGCAGCCGCTCGTAGGTGACGTCGCCGGCGGACGTCGTCACGACGTGGGCGTCGGTGTCGAGGCCGGTGGCCGTCACCCCGAGCCGCAGGTCGACGTCGTGCTCGGCGTACCACTCGCGGGGGTGGACGAGGGCCTTCTCGAAGGGGTCCTCGCCGAGGAGGTAGCTCTTCGAGAGCGGCGGCCGCTCGTACGGCGGGTGCTCCTCGCTGCCCAGCAGCGCGATCGGGCCGGTGTGGCCCTGCTCCCTCAGCTCGGTGGCGGCGGTCGCTCCGGCGAGCCCTGCTCCGACGATGACGATCGACATGGCTCGACGCTAGCGCCGCACCCCGGCCGACGTGGGCCTTCGCGTCACCGGGATGCTCCCCGCGTCCGGGTCCCGGAGCCCGACACAGGGCTTCGTCCACGAGACCCCGGAACCGAACCGGGGTCTCGTGGACATTTCGGGGTGACCCCGAAAAGGGGAGGTCCGCGTGTGCAGCAGTCGACACGTCCGTCGGTTCGTGCACGGCGGCGGGCATCCGGATCGTGGGCGTGCGGTCCGGTCCGTGGACACCTCGTTAGAGTGGTGCCGACCCTCCAGCGCCACGACCCGGGAGAACCACCGTGCCCATCGTCGTCCAGAAGTACGGCGGCTCCTCGCTCGCCGACGCCGAGAGCATCAAGCGCGTCGCCCAGCGCATCTCGGAGACGAAGAAGGCGGGCAACGACGTCGTCGTCGCCGTCTCGGCGATGGGGGACACGACCGACGAGCTCCTCGACCTCGCCCAGGACGTCAGCCCGCTGCCGCCCCCGCGCGAGCTCGACATGCTCATGACGGCCGGCGAGCGCATCTCGATGGCGCTCGTCGCGATGGCCATCACCGACCTCGGCCACAGCGCGCGCAGCTTCACCGGCAGCCAGGCCGGCGTCATCACCGACAGCGTCCACGGCAAGGCGAAGATCATCGACGTCACGCCGGGCCGCATCACCGAGGCCCTCGGCAAGGGGCACGTCGTCATCGTCGCCGGGTTCCAGGGCGTCAGCCAGGACACCAAGGAGATCACGACGCTCGGACGTGGGGGCACCGACACGACCGCCGTCGCGCTGGCCGCGGCCCTCTCGGCCGACGTCTGCGAGATCTACACCGACGTCGACGGCGTCTTCACCGCCGACCCGCGCATCGTCCCGGCCGCCCGCAAGCTCGACTGCATCACGAACGAGGAGATGCTCGAGCTCGCGGCGAGCGGCTCGAAGGTCCTCCACCTGCGCAGCGTCGAGTACGCGCGCCGCTTCGACATCCCGATCCACGTCCGGTCCTCGTTCTCGCAGAAGACCGGCACCGTCGTCTCCGACCAGCCCGCCCCCGAAGGAGTCCCCGTGGAAGCCCCGATCATCGCCGGCGTCGCCCACGACCGCAGCGAGGCCAAGGTCACCGTCGTCGGCGTCCCCGACCGCACGGGGATGGCCGCCAAGATCTTCGAGGCGGTCGCCGCCGCCGAGATCAACATCGACATGATCGTCCAGAACGTCTCCGCCGTGGAGACCGGCCTGACCGACATCTCCTTCACGCTGCCGAAGACCGACGGCAAGACGGCGGTCCAGGCCCTCCAGCGCATCCAGCCCGAGGTCGGCTTCAGCCAGATCCAGTACGACGACCAGATCGGCAAGCTGAGCCTCGTCGGCGCCGGGATGCGCTCCAACCCCGGCGTCAGCGCCACGTTCTTCAACGCGCTCGCGGTCGCCGGCGTCAACATCGAGATGATCTCGACCTCCGAGATCCGCATCTCCGTCGTCACCCGCGACGAGCTCCTCGACGACGCCGTGCGCGCCGTCCACACCGCGTTCGGGCTGGACTCCAGCGAGGGCGAAGCCGTCGTCTACGGGGGCACCGGCCGCTGACGTGACCGCCACGACCACGCACCGCACCGACCGGCGCCCCACGCTCGGGGTCGTCGGCGGAACCGGGGCCGTGGGGCGGGTCGTCCTCCAGGTCCTGCCGATGCACCGGCACGTCTGGGGCGAGCTGCGGGTCGCCGCCGGCGCCGAGGACGTCGGGACGACGCTGCGGGTCGGCGACGAGGAGCTGACCGTCGAGGCGGTGGCGCCGGAGTTCTTCGACGGCCTCGACGTCGCGATCTTCGACATCCCGCCGGGCATCGCCCGCGAGTGGGTCGAGCTCGCGGCCGCCAAGGGGGTCGTGTGCATCGACAACAGCACGGTCTTCCGCACCGCGCCCGACGTGCCGCTCGTCGTCCCCGAGGTCAACCCTCGGCGGGTCGCCGACCGGCCGCGCGGGATCATCGCCAACCCCGGCGCCACGGTGATGACGATGATCGACGTCCTCGCCGTGCTGCACAGCGGCTGGGAGCTGACCGAGCTCGTCGTCACGACCTTCCAGGCCGCCTCCGGGCTCGGCCGTGCCGGGATGGCCCGGCTGCGTGACGAGCTCGAGGTCGTCGTCGCCGACCGCGAGCTCGGCACCCGGCCGGGCGACGTGCGCCGGCTCGTCGAGCACGAGCTCGGCGAGGACTCGCCGTTCCCGGCGCCGTTGGCGCTCAACGTCGTCCCCTTCGTCGGGCACCACCTCGGGGCGGGCTGGACCTCCGAGGAGGTCAAGGTCCGCGACGAGACCCGCAAGATCCTCGACCTCCCGGGCCTGCCGGTCTCGGCCACGTGCGTGCGGGTCCCGGTCGTCTCGTCGCACTCGGTCTCGCTGCACGCCTCGTTCGGCCGCAAGGTCGACGTCGAGGCCGCGCGCCAGGCGCTCGTCGAGGCCCCGGCCGTCGTCGTCCTCGACGACCCGGACGAGCCGGAGTTCCCCACGCCCAACGACGTGGTCGGCGCCGACCCGCGCTTCGTCGGCCGCATCCGGCAGGACCCCGGGGCGCCGACGACCCTCGACCTGTTCATCTGCGGCGACAACCTGCGCAAGGGCGCCGCGCTCAACATGGTGCAGACGGCCGAGCTCGTCGCCGCCGCGCTCTGACGCGGGCGTGGCCGCGACCGCGTCCCGCACCCCGGCGCCGACGTCCGTCCGCGACGGGCTCGTCGTCGTGCTCGCGGTCGCCAGCGGCGCCACGGACGCCGTCGGCTTCCTCGCCCTCGGCAGCGCGTTCACGAGCGTCATGACCGGCAACATGGTGCTCTTCGGGATGGGCCTGGCCCACGGCGACGGCGCCGCCCTCGCGCTGACCGCCGTCGCCATCGCGTCGTTCGTCGCCGGCGCCGCGCTCGGGGCCCGGGTTGCGGGCACCCCGCGGCCGGGCGACCCGGTGTGGCCGGGGCGCGTCCGCGTCGCCCTCGCGGTCGAGCTCGCCCTGTTCGCGGTGTTCGCGCTCGCGTGGTGGGCGCTCGGCTCGGCCCCGCCGGAGGGCGCCTTCCTCCCGCTGCTCGCGCTCAACGCGGTGGCGCTCGGCCTCCAGAGCAGCGCGATCCAGCGCTTCGGGGTGCCGGGGCTCTCGACGACCTACCTCACGGGCACGCTGACGAGCGTCGTCGGCCGCCTCGTCTCCGGCCACGGGCTGCGGGCCGTCGGGCACTCGCTGACCATCCTCGCCGGGCTCTTCGGCGGAGCGGCGCTCGGTGCGGCGCTCGTGCGGTGGGCGCCGGTCGCGGTGCCGCTGGCGCAGCTCCTGCCGGTCGGCCTCGTCCTGCTCGCCAGCCGCCGGGTCCGCGGCTGACCGCTCCGCCCACGCAGGAGCTCCCGCGGCGCCGCGGAGGTGCCGGGAGGCGTGGGAGGTGCTGCGCGCCGACCCCGCCGTCCGTCCCCGATGGTGACCGCCGCCACACGATCACCCCCGGTGTTGCCAGAATGGCCGGTGCCGCACCGTCAGCCATCGAAGGAGCCCGCACCATGACCGTCCGCACCGTCGCCATGCTCACCGCCGGTGGCCTGGCCCCGTGCCTCTCGTCGGCCGTCGGCGGCCTCATCGAGCGGTACACCGAGGTCGCGCCCGACGTGCGGATCATCGCCTACACGGGCGGCTACACGGGCCTGCTCAAGGGCGAGTACGTCGAGGTCACGCCCGAGGTCCGCGAGAAGGCCCACCTCCTGCACCGCTTCGGCGGCAGCCCGATCGGCAACAGCCGCGTCAAGCTGACCAACGTCGCCGACTGCGTGCGCCGCGGCCTCGTCCAGGAGGGCCAGGACCCGCTGCACGTCGCGGCCGAGCGCCTGACCGCCGACGGCGTCGACGTCCTGCACACGATCGGCGGCGACGACACCAACACGACCGCCGCCGACCTCGCCGCCTACCTCCACGAGAACGGCTACGAGCTGACCGTCGTCGGCCTCCCCAAGACTATCGACAACGACGTCGTCCCGATCCGCCAGTCCCTCGGCGCGTGGACCGCGGCCGAGCAGGGAAGCCGGTTCGCGCAGAACATCATCGCCGAGCACAGCTCGAACCCGCGGATGCTCATCGTCCACGAGGTGATGGGCCGGCACTGCGGCTGGCTGACCGCCGCCACGGCCGCCGAGTACCACCGCTGGGTCGGCGAGCAGGAGTTCGTGCCGGCGATCGGCAACGACCCGCGCGCCTGGGACGTCCACGCCGTCTTCGTGCCCGAGCGGCACATCGACATCGAGGCCGAGGGTGCCCGCCTGCGCGCCGTCATGGACGAGGTCGGCTGCGTCAACGTCTTCCTCTCCGAGGGCGCCGGCGTCGAGGAGGTCGTCGCGCAGCTCGAGGCGAGCGGCCAGGAGGTCCCGCGCGACCCGTTCGGCCACGTCCAGCTCGACAAGGTCAACCCCGGCGCGTGGTTCGCCAAGCAGTTCGCCGAGGTCCTGGGCGCCGAGAAGACGATGGTCCAGAAGTCCGGCTACTTCTCCCGCTCCGCGCCCGCCAACGAGCGCGACCTCGCGCTCATCAAGGAGTGCACGGACCTCGCGGTCGACGCGGCGCTGCGCGGCGAGGCCGGCGTCATCGGCCACGACGAGGAGCGCGGCGACGAGCTGCGTCCGGTCGAGTTCCCCCGGATCCGCGGCGGCAAGGCCTTCGACCCGACCGTGCCGTGGTTCACCGATCTGCTGGGGTCCATCGGCCAGGCGTGAGCCGGCCACGACGATGAGGGAGACGACGGGGTTCGTCGACGGCTGGTGGGTGGCCGTCGTGATCTACGCCGCCCTCCTCCTCGGCCAGCGGCTCTACCGCGCGCGGCGCTGGGTGCCGCCGGAGTGGCCGGACGCGGACTACGGCTGGAAGGTGACGCACCTGTTCTGGGTGCCCTTCCACGTCCTCGACGTCGTGTTCGGCGTGCCGCTGCTGTTCGCGGTCTTTATCGCCTTCTTCGCCATCTGACGCCGGCGCCCGCGCGGGACGCCGAGCGCACGGGTGGGCCCACGGACAGCGGTCCGTGGGCCCACCAGGCGTCACCCGGGCGCATGCGCTCGCCCCTGTGGTGTGCGTGCACCGTCCCCTGCGACGGTCACGCGCACACTCTGTCGCACGCCCGGGGCGCTGTCGGTAGCGTCGGCCCCCCGCTCCCGGGTGGTGCTGGCACCACCCCCGGGCACCGGGACCGGTCGAGGGCTCAGTGCGGCAGCGAGCGGGGCGGGAACACCCCGACGACGGACGTGCCGACCTCCGGCACCGAGTGCACCTCGAGCACCCCGCCGGCGGACTGGATCCGGTCGCGCATCCCCGTGATGCCGCTGGCGTCCGCGCGCGCCGCTGCGTCGAAGCCGCACCCGTCGTCGGACACCGAGAAGCGCAGGCCACGCTCGTCGTCGACGCTCACTGAGATGAGCGAGCCGCCGGAGTGCCGGTCGGCGTTCTGCATCGCCTCGAGGCAGCAGAAGTAGACGGCGGCCTCGACCTCCGGGGCGGGCCGGCCCCCGCGCAGCTCGACCTCGACGACGCAGGGGAGCGTCGTGCGGCGCGCCGCGGCCGGGAGGGCACCGGCGAGGCCGCGCTCCGCGAGCAGCGGCGGGTAGATGCCGTGGGCGAGGTCGCGCAGCTCGCGGATGGCCTCCGCGAGCTGCTCCTGGACGGCGGCGACGAGGGCGCGGGCCTGCTCCGGGTCCCGGTCGACGGCGCGGCCGAGACGGCCGAGGTCGACCGCGAGCGTGGTGAGGCGCTGCTGCGCGCCGTCGTGCAGGTCGCGCTCGATCTCGCGGCGGGCCTCGATGGACGCGCCGGCGAGGCGGGCCCGGGAGTCCTCGAGCTCGTCGCGGCTGCGGGCCAGCCGGAGCACGGCGTCCCGGATGCCGAGGACGAGCACGGCCGCGACGACGACGGTGAAGAACCCGACGAGCAGCGGCGTCATCGGCAGGTCCGGGTGGTCGGCCGTCCACGCCGCACGCCGCCACTCGCCGAGCGCGACGAGCGCCCCCGTGAGCCCGATCGTCGCGGTGAGGAGGGCGGTCCGCAGGCGCAGCCCCAGCGCGTCGGTGAGGATGAGCGAGGGGACGTGGAGCACGAGCAGGGCCACCGGTGTCGTGAAGGGCGTGGCCCAGGCGAGCGAGAAGGCGACGAACCACGTCGCGACGAGCGCCGTCGCGGCGGCGCCCCGGAGGTGCTCCCGCCGGGCCAGCACCAGGGCCACGCCGTAGGAGAACCCCGCGAGGACGAGCGCGACGATGTTCTGCCGCAACGAGGCCGACGTCCCGATGGCCTGGTCCAGGACGACGAGGAAGACGACGGAGAGCCAGATGGCCCCGAGGTTGAGGACGAGGTAGGCCCGCACCCGGGCCTCGGTCGAGCCGTCGGGGCCCGGTCCGCGCACCCACCCGGGCAGCCGCACCCGTCGCACGGTCAGCGCCTCACCGGCCGTGGGTCCATCCCGGCCGCGCCGCTCTCGGCGAGGTAGAGGAGCACCGCCGAGACCCGCCGGTGGAGGGCCTCGCCCTCGGGCAGGTCGAGCTTGCTGAAGATCGAGTTGATGTGCTTCTCGACGGCCCGCGAGGTGACGTGCAGCCGGGCCGCGATCGCCGAGTTCGACGCCCCCGTCGCGATGAGCCCGAGCACCTCCCGCTCGCGGGCGGTCAGCCGTGCGACCGGTCCCTCGAAGCGCATCCGGTGCTGCATGAGCGCGTCGACGACGTGCGGGTCGATGACGCTCTCGCCGCGACGCACCGCGGAGAGCGCCGACACGAGCTGGTCGACGTCCGACACCCGCTCCTTGAGGAGGTAGCCGCGCCCCCGGCTGCCGCCGGCGACGAGCGACAGCGCACCGTCGGCGTCGGCGTGCTGCGAGAGGACGACGACACCGAGGCCCGGTGCCGTGGCGCGGAACGTGGCGGCCGCCCGGATGCCCTCGTCCGTGTGGGTCGGCGGCATCCGGATGTCGGTGAGCACCGCGTCGGGGCGCTCGCGGGCGACTGCGGCGAGCAGCTCGTCGAGGTCGCCGGTCTCGACGACGGACGCGACGTCGTCGTGCTCGGTGAGCAGCGCCGCCAGCCCCCGACGCAGCAGCGCGTTGTCCTCGGCGAGCACCACCCGCAACCCGGCCATGAGGGCATCGTAGGGGCGCCGACCTGCGCCGATCGCCGGGTCCATGACGCGGACCACCACCCGCCCCTCCCGCGGAGGGCCGTGGTCCGACAGGATGGGCCCGATGCTCTCCGACGTCTTCCTCCTGCCGCAGGAGCGTGGCAACCCGCACACCCGGGTCGATGCGCGCCACCCCGACGACGTCGCCTGGAGCACCGGCAACCACGTGCGGCCGATCGTCCACGGCGCCGCGTACTTCGCCGAGCTCCACGAGCGGATCACGGCGCTCGGCCCCGGTGACCTGCTCCTCTTCGCCGACTGGCGCGGCGACCCCGACGAGCGGCTGACCGACGACCCCGGCTCGACCCTCAGCGCCACCCTGAGCGCCGCGGCCCGCCGCGGGGTGACCGTCCGCGGCCTGCTGTGGCGCTCGCACTGGCGGCGGTTCGGCTTCCACTCCGAGAAGTCGCGGCTGCTCGGCATCGAGGTCAACGAGGCCGGCGGGCAGTGCCTGCGCGACATGCGCGTCGCGCCCGGCGGCTCGCACCACCAGAAGGTCGTCGTGCTGCGGCACGGCGACGACCCCACGCGCGACATCGCCTACGTCGGCGGCATCGACCTCTGCCACAGCCGTCGCGACACCGTGGACCACGACGGCGACCCCCAGCCGATCGCGATGCCGCAGGTGTTCGGGCCGCGCCCGGCCTGGCACGACGTCCACGCCGCGCTCACCGGCCCCGCCGTGCACGACGTCGAGACGACGTTCCGCGAGCGGTGGGAGGACTCGACGCCGCTGACGAGCAACCCGGGACGCTTCGCCTCGAGCCGGCTGCAGGGTGAGGACCTCGACCCCCGCCCGCTGCCCGCGCAGGCCCCACCCCCGCCGCCCGTCGAGGGTGGCCACGAGGCCGTCCAGGTGCTGCGGACCTACCCCGAGCTCATCGCGAAGGGCTTCGACTTCGCCCCCGAGGGGGAGCGGAGCATCGCCCGGGGCAACTCGAAGGCCGTCCGCTCCGCCCGGCGCCTGGTCTACCTCGAGGACCAGTACCTCTGGTCGGAGGAGGTGGGCCGGCACTTCGGCGAGGCGCTGCGCGAGCAGCCCGACCTCCACCTCGTGGCGGTCATCCCGATCGTCCCGGACATGGACGGCGGCCTGTCGCTCGCCGCCCAGCTGTACGGCCGACGGCTGGCGATGGACCTGCTCCTCGACGCGGCGCCGGACCGGGTCGCGCTCTTCGGCCTGACGAGCCCGACCGGCTACCCCGTCTACGTGCACTCCAAGGTGTGCATCGTCGACGACGTGTGGGCCAGCGTCGGGTCCGACAACTTCAACCGGCGCTCGTGGACCAACGACTCCGAGCTCTCGCTGGCCATCCAGGACGACCGGGCCCGCGGTGACGGCGGCGCGCCCCGCGACGCGTTCGCCAGGCGGCTGCGGCGCGAGCTCGTCGGTGAGCACGTCGGCCTGGCCGCCGACGAGGTCCCGGACGACCCGATGGAGGTCTGGGAGCTGATGAGCCGCACGGCCGACGCCCTCGACGCCTGGTACGGCGACGGCGGTCCGTCCCGGGGCCGGGTGCACGTCCCGCGGCCCAAGGCGCCGCTCAAGGGCACCGCGGTCCGCTGGCGCCGGCGGGGCCGGCCCGCGCTGGGGGCCGCGGGTGTACCCCGCCCGCCGGGGCGGCTGCGGCGCATCGGCCCGCCCGAGCTGGGCCGGTGGCAGGAGCTCGTCGCGCCCCGCCTCTACGACCTCTTCGACCCCAACGGGACCCTCGGACTGACGAACGGCCTCGAGCAGGACTGAGCCACCGGGGGCTCGGCGGTGCACGGAGCAGGCCCTTCCGGACCACACCCGGACCGCGATGACCCCGCACGTGCGGGCTTGTCGTTGCCTGTTCGACTCCCGGACCGCGATGACCTCGCACGTGCGGGGTTGTCGCTGCTGGATGGTCACGTCGACCGCGGTCACCCCGCACGTGCGGGGTGGGCGCACGGCTCGGACTTGGCGACGGAGGGCCGGGCTGACCTGCGAATCCGCCGACCCCGGGGTCTTCCCATCACCCGGGTCGCGGGGTTACGGTCCTCGTGGTACGGCGCGGCAGGGGCGCCACGGCCACTCGTCCGACCCTGCCGTCCGCCGTGCGCGGGAGGGAGTCGGGGATGGCGCAGGACGTGCGTGCCGGGGCGGGTCTCGACGTGCTGCTGCTCGCGCCCGCGCTCCTCCTCGCCGCCGTCGCCCGCGAGGTCGCACCACCGGCCCGGGGCGAGGTCCGCGACGACCTCGCGACCGTCGTGGTCCTCCTGCTGTGCGTCGCGGCGTGGGCCCTCGCGCGCCGCCTCGACCTGCCGCGCTGGGCGGCCGCCGCGGGCGTCGTCCTCGTGCCGCTCTGCCCGCCCGTCCAGGACGCGGCCGCGGCCGGTGACCTGACCGCCCTCACGGCGTGCGTGCTCCTCGTCGCCGGGCTCGCGGCCGTCGCCGCCGGGGCGGTGTCCACGCCGGGTCTCGTCACCGGGGTCGTCGCGCTCGCCGGTGCGGTCGCACTCGCCCCCGCCCTCCTCGTCGCGCTCGCGGGCCCCGCCCTCGCCCTGGGCCGGGCGGCCGAGCGCGCGCCCGCCCCCACCTCCCGGGCCACCGCCCTGAGGGTGGCGGCGCTGCTCGCGACCGCCGGCGCCGCCCTCGGGCTCGGCCTGCGCCTGCCCGCCGCCGTCGGCCCGCTCGACCCCGACCCCTTGGCGCTCGGCTGGCTCGCCGCCCTCCTGGGCGGGCTCGTCGTCGTCGCCGCGCTCGTGCTGCGCCGGGGCCGGCCGCTCGGCCTCACCGGCGTCGCTGTGCTCGTGGTCGCGGCGGTGCCCGGGGCCGGGTCGTCCGGCCTGCTCGCCGCGGGCGCCGTCGCCCTCGTCGTCCTCGGGCTCTGCGTCGTCGACGCGTTCGTCCGCTACCGCCCCACCCGGCTGTGGGGACGGGACGTGCGGCGGCCGGTCCTCGCCGTCGCCGCCGTCACGGCGCTGGCGGCCGCGGTGGCCGTCGTGCCCGCCTGGGCCTCGCGGCTCACCCGCCCCCCGGGCCTCACGATCGTGGCGGGTTCGGTCCCGGCCGACCCGGCGGCCCCGACACCCGCACCGAGCGTCGCCCCACCGACGGCGGACCCCGCCTCGCCCACGGTCGACCCCGAGCCCGCGCCGGCCACGCCGACCCCCGCGCCGACGGCCGACCCCGAGCTCGCCCGGGCCGGGGCGCAGCTCGCGACCAACCCGGCGCTGCGGCTCAGCAGCGCCGCGCGGGCCGACCTCGAGGCCGGGCGCGTCGACCCCCGGGTCCTCGCCACCCTCGCGACCGTGGCGGGCACCCAGACGGTCGAGGTCGACGCCTTCCCGCCCGCCGACGCCACGGACACCGGCCTCCGGCGCACCGTCCGGATCAGCGGGCTCGACGGCGGGCCGGCCGACCGCGGCACGCCCGCGACCACCGACCTCCTCACCGTCCTCGACGCCCAGCGCGCCGAGTTCCACCCGCTCGTCGACTACGAGCGCACGGCCTCCGGCGCCGTGCCGATGCTCCTGCTCACCTTCCCGCTGGAGGACGCGTGAGCACTCACCGACCCGCCCCGCGACGCGGCCGCCCCACCCCGGGGTGGCGCCGACCCGAGAGGACCACCATGTCTCGACGCCCCACGGGTCGCCCGCGGACCCCGCTGCCGGCGGTCCTCGCCGCGCTCGTCACCCTCCTCGCGGTCGTCGTGGCCGCCCCGTCGGCCGCGGCCGCCGGGCACCGCGCGCCGGCGGCGGCCGCGACCGCCTGGGTGCGGGCCGCACACCTCGTCCCCGGCGTGGGGACGATGACGATCCGCCTCGTGCCCTTCGCGGGGTCGGCCCTGTCCGACGTGCCGGCGGGCAGCGTGCCGGAGGCCGTCGCCGAGGGGCAGACCCGCGTGCTCGAGCCCGCCGTCGGGTACGGCGGCATCGGGGACTACCGGCAGGTGCCGGCCGGCGTCTACGCCGTGACGATCCGCCCGGCCGGCTCGGGCACCGACGGGCCGCCGGTGCTCACCGGCACCTTCGAGGCCCGCGCCGGCGAGGCCGTCACCCTCGCCGCGCTCGGCGGGACGAAGAAGGACCCCCGCGTCGAGACGATCACCGACCGCCCGTCCGGCGTCGCCTCCGGCTCGGCCCGGGTGCGCCTCGTGCCCGCGCTGCCCGAGGTCTCGGCGCTCTCGGTGCGCGCCGACGGGGGCCCGGTCATCGCGCAGGACGCCGCCTACGGGCAGCCCACCCCCTACCGCACGGTGCCCGTCGGCTCGTGGGACCTCACGCTGACGACGACCGGCGGGAGCGCCGACATCACCCCGATCGACGCGAAGGTCGACGTCACCCGCGGGGGCACGTACACGGTGTTCGTCCTCGGCGACGGCAACGGCGGGGTCGTGCTCAAGCCGGTCTCCGACGCGATGGGGGCGAGCACCGCCCCGGTCGACGGCGTGCAGACCGGCTTCGGCGGCGTGGCGAGCCGGCCCGGCGACGCGGCCGTGCGCGGCGGGCTGACCGTCGGCGCCCTGAGCACGAGCATCTTCCTCCTGCTGACGGTCGTCGGGCGGCGCCGTCGTCCGCGCCCGGGGCCGGTCTGGTGACCCCGGCGGCGACCCGCCTGCTGACCGCCGGCGCGGCCGTGGCCGCCGCGGGCGGTCTCGCGGTGGCGGCGGTCGCCGCGACCCGTGACGAGCCCGCCCGCCTCGCCGGCCCGGTCGTCGCGGGCTCCGTCCCGGCCGTGAGCCCCTCCCCGACCGCGCGGGCCACGGTCGCCGGGCCCGGGGGGTTCGCCCAGCTCGCCCCGGAGGCCTGGCCGACCCCCGACGTCCCTGACTCGGTCGCCGTCACGCGCCGCGGCCCGAACGACGCCTCGCTCCCGGCCCGGGCGACCGGTGGGTCGGCGGCGCCGGGCGACCGCCCCGCGCGAGTGCGCATCCCGGCCATCGGGGTCGACTCGCGCCTCGTCGACCTCGGCATCGCCCCCGACGGGACGATGGAGGTGCCGCGCGACCCCGCGCTCGCCGGGTGGCTGACGGCCGCCGCCGCTCCGGGGCAGCGCGGGCCGGCCGTCATCGCCGGCCACGTCGACACCCACACCGGGCCGGCGGTGTTCGTCCGCCTGCGCGAGCTGCGACCGGGCGACGAGGTCGAGGTCGTCCAGCGCGACGGCGACGTCGTGCGCTTCACCGTGCGCTCCTCGGTGCAGGTCGCCAAGGACGACTTCCCGACCGAGGCTGTCTACGGCCCGCAGCCGGGCCCGGTCCTGCGCCTGGTGACGTGCAGCGGCGAGATCGACCCGGTGACCGGCCACTACACCGACAACACCGTCGTCTTCGCCTCCTGAGCGCGCCGGGTCGCGCGGCGATTCGGCCCGGCCCGGCCGATGGGGGATCATGGGTGGCCGAGCCAGACGCCCCCTGCCGCGAAGGACCCCACGCGTGCCTCCTGCCGCTCCCGCCACCGACTTCCGCCCCGTCGTCCTCGGTGGCGACATCACCGCCTACACGCTCGTGCGCACCTTCCACGAGGCGTACGGCGTGCGCCCGCTCGTCGTCAACATGAGCGAGGGCGGCCCGGTCGCCCTCTCGACGCTGTGCGACCACGTCCTCGTGCCGGGCTTCGAGGAGGCCGACACCTTCGTGCGCGAGCTCGAGCGGGTCGGGCGCGAGCACGGGGGCGAGGGCCGCCCGCCGCTGCTGCTCGTGGCGGCCGGCGACTGGTACGTGCGGATGATCATCGAGCACAAGGACCGGCTCTCGGCCTGGTTCACGATCCCGTACATCGACCTGGACCTGCTCGACCGGATCGTGCGCAAGGACGTCTTCTACGGGATCCTCGACGAGGTCGGCGTGCCGCACCCGGCGACCATCGTCGTCGACTGCTCGGGCGAGCACGGGGAGGAGCGCGACCTGCCGTGGGAGTTCCCGGTCGTCGCCAAGCCCGCCGACAGCGCGCTGTACCACTACGCGAGCTTCGAGGGGAAGAAGAAGGTCTACGTCTGCGACACCCCCGAGGAGCTCGCCGACACCCTGCGGCGGGTGCGGGCCAGCAGCTACGACGGCAACTTCCTCCTCCAGGACTTCGTCCCGGGTGACGACACGAACATGCGGGTGCTCACCTGCTACTCCGACCGCGACGGGAAGGTCGTCTTCGGGTCGGTCGGGCACGTCCTCCTCGAGGAGCACCACCCGCTGGCCATCGGCAACCCCTGCGTCATCATCACGACCGAGATCGACGAGGTCGTCGAGCAGGCCAAGCGCTTCCTCGAGCACATCGGCTACGTCGGGTTCAGCAACTTCGACCTCAAGTACGACCGGCGCGACGGCACGTACAAGTTCTTCGAGATCAACGTCCGCCTCGGCCGCTCGAACTTCTACGTGACGGCCGGCGGCCACAACGTCTCGGAGTGGTACGTCCGCGACTGGGTGCGCCACGAGCCGATGGAGGGGCTGACGATCGCCCGCGGCGAGCACCTCTTCGCGTTCGTCCCGAAGTACGTCGTCAAGCACTACGTCCTCGACGAGGCGCTGCGCGACAAGGCGATCGGGCTGATGAAGAGCGGTCGGGCGAGCGACCCCAACGTCTACGCCCCCGACCTCACGCTCAAGCGGCGCGCGTACAACGCGGCCTACCACCTCAACCAGGTCCGCAAGTTCCGCGCGCACTTCACGGACCGCCGATGACCGGCGCCGACGTCCCGGTGCCGGGGCAGCCGGGCGGCGTGCTCGGCGGCCTCGGACCCGCCGCCACCGTCCACTTCCTGCGCCGCGTCGTCGAGCTGACCGACGCGCGCCGCGACCAGGACCACGTCGACCTCCTCGTGTGGCAGCACGGCTCGATCCCGGACCGCACCGGCTTCCTCCGAGGCGAGAACGAGAGCCCCGAGCCCGCGCTCGTCGCCGACGTGCGGGCCCTCGAACGTGCCGGCGCGACGTTCGTCGCCATCCCCTGCAACACCGCGCTCGTCTGGGTGGACCAGATGCGCGCCGCCGTCGACATCGAGGTCCTCGACACCGTCGACGAGACCGTGGCCGCCGCCCGCGCGGCCGTCCCGGGCCTGCGCCGCCTCGGCGTGCTCGCGACCGACGGCACCCTCGCGGCCGGCACGTACGCCCGCTCCGCCGAGCGCGCCGGTGTCGAGCTCGTCCTGCCGGACCCCGACGAGCAGCGCGAGACGATGAGCGTCATCTACGACGGCGTCAAGGCGGGGAACCCGGTGTCGCGCAGCCGCTTCGACGCGCTCGTCGAGCACCTGAGGGCCAAGGGGGCCGAGGCCGTCGCGCTCGGCTGCACCGAGCTGTCGGTGCTGCGGGGCGACCTCGGGGTCGAGGACCCGCTCGTCGTCGACTCCATCGACGCCGTGGCCGTCGCCACCATCCGCCGGGCCGGCGGGCGCCTGCGCGCCTGAGCACTCCTGCTCGGGCGGGCACCCGCCGGGCGTGGCACGGTGGACGGATGCTGCGCTCCCTCCGCCCGTACCTCGTCGTCCTCGGCGTGCTCTGGCTGCTGCCGGCGGCGACCGTCGCGGTGCTGCACCTCTCACTGCCCGACCACAACGCCGACGGCCAGTGCGAGGGACTCGGGTGGGGCTGCACCCTCCCGCCGGCCGACGCCGTCGTCCTCCTCGGGATGATGGCCGCCCCGTTCCTCCTCCCGGCGGGGCTGCTCGGCTGCGGCGTCGTCGCGCTCGTCCGCGCCCGCCGGCAACGGACGTCCGCCGCGCCGGGGACGTCTCGTCGTGCCGGGGTCACCTCGTCCTGACGATGCGTCAGGACACCTCGGCGAGGCGAGGTCGGGGCGGCGAGGCGAGGTCGGCCCGGCAGGGCGAGGTCGGGGCGGCGCGGGTCGTCAGCAGTCCGCGTCGAGCATCCCGGTGAGGGCCGTCTTCTCGCGGCTGTCGACCTCGAGGTCGTACTGGTACTTGACCTCGATCCACGACCGGGCGTACTCGCAGCGCCAGCCGCTCGCCGGGGGCACCCACTCGCCCGGGTCCTGGTCGGACTTGCTCCGGTTGCTCGAGGCCGAGACCGCGACGAGCTGCGGGATGGCCAGGTCGTTGGCGAACGCCTTGCGCTCGGCGTCGGTCCAGAGGTTGGCACCGGAGCCCCAGGCCTCGGCGAGCGGGACGACGTGGTCGATGTCGAGCGACGAGGAGTCGGTGAAGGTCGTGTCGTCGTAGACGCTGCGCCAGGTGCCCGAGGTCGCGTGGCACGAGGAGTCCGTCGTCACGCCCGACCCGTCGCGCTTCAGCACCGTCTCGCGGGTGTCGCACGTGCCGCTGATGGTGACCCAGTGCGTGAACGCGCTGCGGTCGTAGCCGACGTTGTCCTCGTAGCCGACGTGCAGCCCGGCCAGCTGCTCGCGGGCGTCGGCGACGCTCGGGGGCGCCGGCGGGAGCGCCTGCGCGGCGCTCGCGGCGGCGGGCGCACCGAGCGTGGCGAGCAGGAGGGCGGCCGCCGCCCGGCGCAGCCCGCGGGGGAGGCGACGGCGGGGACGACGGGCGGGCGGGGCGGCGGTGGGGGTGCTCACGGGGGGACAGCCTGCTCGGCGGGGGTCAGCCCCGGCCCAAGCGTGCGTGAGCGTGCGGTACCGGTCCGGTCAGGGGTCTGCCGGGTCGGTCAGCGCCGGGTCAGGACGCCGGGTAGGGCCGCTCCCGCAGGACGCGGGCGAGGTGCGCGGCGTTGGCGGCGGCGGTCCGCGTGGCCGAGGCCGTCTGCTCGGGCGTCTCGTCGAGGTCCCGGTAGTCGGTGCCGGTCATCGCCTCACCGTTCCAGAAGGTGCAGCCGTTGGCGGGGATCGTGAAGCCGACGTCGTTCATCCCCTGGTAGGCGACGGCGCAGATGTGGTGCGCGCCGTCCTCGTTGCCGACGACCACGACGAGGCCGACCTTGCCGTACGTGAGCAGGCGGCCCTCGTCGTCGGACTCGCCGAGCTCGGCGTCGAGGCGCTCGAGCACGCGCTGGGCGACGCTCGAGTGCTGGCCCATCCACGTCGGCGTCGCGAGGACGACGATGTCGGCCGCGAGCACCTGCCGTCGGATGGCCGGCCAGGCGTCGCCGTCGCCCATGTCGGCCTCGACGCCGGGCTTGACGTCGTGGTCGACGACGCGGACGGTCGAGCCGGTCACGCCGTGCTCGGCGAGCGCCTCGAGGAGCTGGCCCGAGAGCAGCTCGGTGCTCGAGGGCGCGGGGGAGGGCGAGAGGGTGCAGCTGAGGACGAGGGCGGTGAGGTCGGCCACGGTTCTCCGATCGGGGTGGGGTGCGGTCCCCGTGGTGCTACCCGGCCTCGGCGGTGCGCAACCCCGGTGGCCGTGGGTCGACGCCCGCGAGCTCCGCGGGGCGCACGAGGACCGGCAGCACGAGCCGCCAGAAGTCCTCGACCCGCTCCATCAGGTCGGCCCGGCCGGTCAGGGCCTCGCTCGTCAGCTGCATGCCGGTGACGACGGAGGTGACGACGTAGGCGAACCGCTCGGGGTCGGTGCCCGGCACGAGGGACCCGGCCGTCTCGGCCTCGCGCAGCAGGTCGGCGACCGCCTCGATCCAGCCGAGGTAGCCGGCGCGGATGACCTCGTCCGCGGCGACGCGGTCCAGCGTCATCCGGACGCTCGCGCGCATCAGCGGGTCGGTGAGCAGCGCCTCGACGAAGGAGTACGCGAGGTCGACGACGGCCTGGACCGGGGCGTCGGCGTCCGGGCCGTGCTGCGTGCGCCACTCGCCCTGCTCGGCGATGACGGCCTCGGCGAGGGCCTCCTTCGAGGCGAAGTGGAAGTACAGCGCGCCCTTGGTGATGCCCGCCTCGCGGACGATCTCGGCGACCGTCGCGGCCCCGTAGCCACGCCGCTCGATGACGGCCGCCGCGGCGCGCAGGATGCTGCTGCGCGTGGCGACGGCCCGCTGCTGCCGGGGCACGTGGCTCCTCGTTCTCGTCGGCCGGGTCGGTCGCCGACGAGGCTACGCGTGCCGTCTGTGGCCGGGCTGTGCCGGTCGTCGACGAACGACAACAGACCGGCTGGTCGGTTATGTCGTACGATGCGCACGCCACGCCTCGCAGGGGGTGCGTGACCGCTCGAGGAGGGGCGAGGGGTCCGCACGGCGGTGCCCGGCGGAGCGCAGGGACTCCGCCGGGCGCCTCTGCCGGCGTCAGGCGCCGGCGAGCGAGCGCAGCCGCGCCGCGACCGCCTCGGGCCGGGTGTCGGTGACCCAGCCACCGACCGCGCTCTCGGACCCCGCGAGGTACTTGAGCTTGCCGGGTCCGCGCAGGACGGACATCACCTGGAGCAGCAGGCGCGACACCTCGCGGCCGGTGCGCGCCGGGGCCTGGTGCCACGCGGCGATGTACGGCAGCCGGACCGGTCCGTCGTCGCCGACGTGGTAGCCGTCGAGGCGGCGCAGGAGCTCGAGGTAGAGGTGGGCGAGCTCGTCGCGCTCGGCGTCGTCGAGGGCGACGAGGTCGGGGACGTCGCGGTGGGGGGCGAGGTGCACCTCGACCGGCCAGCGCGCGGCGTAGGGGACGTAGGCCGTCCAGTGCTCGCCGGCGAGGACGACGCGCGAGCCGTCCGCGCGCTCGGCGGCGAGGAGGTCGGCGCCGAGCAGCCGACCGGTGCGGGCGTGGTGCTCGGTGGCCCGGGCCAGCATCTCGGCGGTGCGCGCGGGGACGTAGGGGTAGGCGTACACCTGACCGTGGGGGTGGTGCAGCGTCACCCCGATCTCCTGGCCGCGGTTCTCGAAGCAGAAGACGTGCTCGACGCCGGGCGTCGCCCCGAGCTCGGCCGTGCGGTCGGCCCAGACGTCGACGACGGTGCGGGCGCGCTCCGGGCCGAGCGCCGCGAACGAGGAGTCGTGGTCGCTCGTGAAGCAGACGACCTCGGTGCGGCCGTGCGCCGGACGGTGCAGGTACCCCTGGGGGGCGACGACGTCGTCGAGCGCGACGGGGGCGTACGAGGGGAAGCGGTTCTCGAAGACGACGACGTCGTACTCGGCGTCGGGGATCTCGGAGGGGACGCTGCCGCGCCCGGTCGGGCAGAGCGGGCACTCGTCCTTGGGCGGCAGGAAGGTGCGGTTCATGCGGTGCCCCGCGACGGCCACCCAGTCGCCGACGAGCGCGTCGTAGCGGACGTGCCCGGCGGAGGCCCGGGGCCCGAGCTCGCGCCGGTCGACCGCGGTGCGTTCCGGCGCGTCCGGGGAGTCGTCGAAGTAGATGATCTCGCGGCCGTCGGCGAGCGAGCGGACCGTGCGCCGGACCGTGCGGGTCCGGGTCATCCGGCGTCGCCCACCTGGCGGGGGCGGCCCGGCTCGGCGAGGACGAGGTGCTCGACCGACTCGACGAGCACCTGCCGCGCCCGGGCCGGGATGCCCGAGTCGGTGATGAGCGTGTCGACCTCGGAGAGGTCCATGAAGGTCGAGAGGCCGACGATCCCGATCTTCGAGCGGTCGGCGAGCACGCACACCGAGCGGGCCGAGCGGACGAGCGCCCGGTTCGTCTCGGCCTCGACGAGGTTGGGCGTGGTGAGGCCCGCCGCGCGGTCGATGCCGTGCGCGCCGAGGAAGAGCCGGTCGACGTGCAGGCCGGCGAGGGCGGTGACGGCGACCGGCCCGACGAGCGCGTCCGACGGCGTGCGGACGCCCCCCGTGAGGACGACGACGTGCGCGGCCGACTGCGACTCGTGGAGCAGCTGCGCGACGGGGACCGAGTTCGTGACCACGGTCAGCTGGGGCACGTCGCGGACGGCGCGGGCCAGCTCGTAGGTCGTCGTGCCGGCCGAGATCCCGATCGTCGCGCCCGGCTGGACCAGCCGCGCGGCCTCGAGCGCGATGGCCTGCTTCTCGGCGGTCATGAGCGTCGACTTCGCGGTGAAGCCCGGCTCGTCGGTGGCGCGTGGGGTGATGGCGACCGCCCCGCCGTGCACGCGCTCGAGGAGGCCGTCGCCGTCGAGCCGCTCGATGTCGCGGCGGACGGTCATGTCCGAGACGCCGAGCTGGTCGACGAGCTCGGAGACGCGGGCGGCGCCGTGCTCCTCGACGATCGAGAGGATGGCGGCGCGGCGCTGGCTGGCGAGCATCAGGCCTCCCGGACGATCGCCGCGCTGCGCGCCGCCACGGTGGTGACCGGGCCCACGTCGGCGCCCGCGACGAGGTCGTGGCCGGTGACGGCGACCTCGCAGCCGGCGTCGGTGTGGTTGAGGACGAAGAGCCAGGAGCCCGAGGCGGAGCGGCGGCGGGTGACCTCGACACCGGCCGGCACGTCGGCGACCGGCGCGACCCCGGCCTCGTCGGTGACGCGGGCGAGGAGCGCGGCGAGGGTGGCGTCGTCGGGCAGCGTGCCGAGGTACCAGGCGGCGCCCTCACCGACGGTGCGGCGGGTGACGGCGGCCCGGCCGGCCAGCGGCCCGTCGGCGTAGGAGTCGAGCACCTCGGCGTCGCGGACGCGGGCGTCCTCGGACCACACCGAGCCGCTGCCGCCTCCGGCGAGGGCGACGGACTCGCCGACCCGCAGCGGGAACAGCTCCTCGACGCGGACGCCGAGCAGGTCGCGGAAGGCGCCGGGGTAGCCGCCGAGCCGGACGTGGTCGTCGGGGTCGGAGATGCCGGAGAAGTAGGTGACGACGACGTGCGTCCCGGCCGCGGCGGCCGCCGCGATGCGCTCGGCCGCGGGGTCGGAGACGAGGTAGAGCGTCGGGACGACGACGACCCGGTAGCCCGAGAGGTCGGTGTCGGGGTGGACGACGTCGCACGTGACGCCGGCGTCGCGCAGCAGGCGGTGGACGGTGTGCGCGGCCTGCGGGTAGTCGAGCGCGGCCGAGGGCATGCACGGCCCGCTGACCGCCCACTGCGCCTCGTAGTCCCAGAGGACGGCGACGTCGGCCTCGACGCGCGAGCCGACGAGCTCGCCGAGCCGCCCGGCGACGGCGCCGAGCTCGCAGACCTCGCGGAAGCGGTCGCTGTCCTCGCCGGCGTGGGGGACGAGGGCGGAGTGGAACTTCTCGGAGCCGGCGCGCGACTGGCGCCACTGGAAGAACCCGAGGGCGTCCGCACCGCGGGCGACGTGGGTCAGGCTGTCGAGGAGGGTCTCGCGCGGTGGCTTGGCCGGGTTGACCGGCTGCCAGTTGACCGCGCTCGTCGAGTGCTCCATGAGCATCCACGGCGCGCCGCCGGCGAGGCCGCGGGTCAGGTCGCCGTGGAACGAGAGCTCGGCGCGGGGGTGCTCGAGCGCGTCGACGACGTAGTGGTCGGTGCTCACGACGTCCTGGTGCGGCGCCCAGTCGTGGTAGTCGAGCAGCCGGAAGCCGCTCATCGTCATGAAGTTGGTCGTCACCGGCACGTCGGGGGAGTGGCGGCGGATGACCTCCTTCTCGGCGACGTGGAAGTCGAGCAGGGTGTCGGACCCGAAGCGGTGGTAGTCGAGCTCGTGGGTCGGGTTGCCGAACGTCGTCGTGATCCGCGGCGGCAGGACGTCGTCCCACGCGGTGTAGCGCTGGCTCCAGAAGGCCGTGCCCCACGCCTCGTTGAGGGCGTCGAGCGTCCCGTAGCGGCGCTCGAGCCAGCGCCGGAAGAACACCGCGCAGGTGTCGCAGTAGCAGGGCAGGTTGTGGCAGGCGTACTCGTTGGAGACGTGCCACATCGCGAGCGCCGGGTGGTCGTGGTAGCGCTGCGCCATCCGGTCGGTGAGGGCGAGGGCGAACTCGCGGTAGAGCGGCGACGACGGGCACCAGGCCTGCCGGCTGCCCGGCCAGAGGGTGTGACCCTCACGGTCGACGGGGAGGATCTCGGGGTAGGCGGCGCTCAGCCACGGCGGCGGGGTGGCGGTGGCGGTGGCGAGGTCGACGGCGATGCCGTGCGCGTGGAGGAGGTCCATCACCTCGTCCAGCCAGCCGAACTCGTACTCGCCCTTGGTCGGCTCCAGCCACGACCACGAGAAGACGCCGAGGGTGACGAAGCTGACCCCGGCCGCGGCCATCAGCCGCATGTCGTCGTCCCACACCGCACGCGGCCACTGCTCCGGGTTGTAGTCCCCACCGAAGGCGACGCGGTCGTCGGGCCATTGACGCATGGCGGACAGTGTGTTGCGCGGAATCGACATCTGTCAACAGATACGAACATCCACCGACGCGACGAGCCACCGCGGCGGGTGAGACGCCAATTGGGCTGTGCCCGTGGTTTCCGAAGGTCAAAGGTTGGTCACGACCCTTGACACCCTCGCGGCGCGACTCCACACTCTGGAGCCATCGGTTGTTCGTTTCTGATCGAAACTGTCAGGAGCGGCACGTTCGTCAAAGGAGACACCCATGGCACGCCCGGCCCCGCGCGACCCCCGGTTCGCGAGCTCCCTTCCCGCCTCCGTCCGCGGGGTGAACCGCCGGACCCTCCTGTCGGGCGCCCTCGGTGCCGGCGCCCTGTTCGGCGCGGGCTCCCTCGCCGGCTGCGGCAGCGACGACTCGCCCTCGACGAGCGGCGGCGGCGCCTCGGCCAAGGCCGGCAACGTCAAGTTCGGCGTCAACGAGGCCAAGGGCTCCGGGCCGGCCTACGAGCGCCTGCAGGGCATGGCCGACGCCTACGCGAAGAAGGAGGGTGTGCAGGTCTCGGTCAACGCGGTCGACCACAACACCTTCCAGGAGAGCATCACCACCTACCTCCAGGGCAGCCCGGACGACGTGTTCACGTGGTTCGCCGGCTTCCGCATGTCGCAGTTCGCCGAGGCGGGCCAGATCGCCGACCTCAGCGACGTGTGGCCCATCGACGGCATGAGCGACGCCTTCAAGCAGGCCTCCACCGCGTCGGACGGCAAGCAGTACTTCGTCCCGATCAGCTACTACCCGTGGGCCGTCTTCTACCGCCCGTCGGTCTTCGAGAAGAACGGCTGGACCGAGCCGAAGACGATGGACGAGCTCAACGCCCTCATGACCGACATGCAGGGCAAGAAGATCACCCCCTTCGCCTTCGCGGCCAAGGACGCGTGGGCGCCGATGGGCACCTTCGACATCCTCAACATGCGCCTCAACGGCTTCGACTTCCACATGCAGCTGACCAAGGGCGAGCAGAAGTGGGACAGCCCCGAGGTCAAGAAGGTCTTCGAGACCTGGAAGACCCTCCTGCCCTACCACCAGGAGAACTCGCTCGGCCGCACCTGGCAGGAGGCCGCGACCTCGATGTCCAAGGGCGAGTGCGGGATGTACCTCCTCGGCACCTTCGTCGTCGACGGCGTCCCGACCGAGGCGCAGGAGGACCTGGACTTCTTCACCTTCCCGGCGCTCGACTCGACGATCGGCGCCGACGCGCTCGACGCCCCGATCGACGGCTTCTGCGTCGCCGAGGGCGCGCAGGACACCGAGGCCGGCAAGGCGTTCATCAAGTGGCTCGGCAGCGCCGAGGCCGCGGACGCCGGCAACAACGCGGGCTCGGCGCCGTTCATCGCCGCCAACTCGGGTGCCAGCACCGCGAAGTACGGTGCGCTGCAGAAGAAGTCGGTCGAGGTCGTCCAGAACGCGAAGAACATCGCCCAGTTCCTCGACCGCGACACCAACGCCGACCTCGCCAACACCGTCGTCACCGTCGCGCTCCAGGACTTCATCAAGAACCCGAACGACATCGACAAGGTCACGTCGTCCATCCAGCAGCAGGCCGCGTCCATCCTCGGCTGAGCCGGGGACGAGGAGGAACGATGGCCACCAGGACCGCACGCCGGCAGTCACGACGGGTCGAGAAGAAGCGAGGAGCGCGCGACCGCCTGGTCATCTCCCTGATGATCGGCGTCCCCACGATCCTCGTGGTCTGGCTCGTCTGGCTGCCGGCGGTGGCCTCGGTGGCGCTGTCGTTCACCAAGTGGAACGGGTTCAAGTTCAGCTCGATCCAGTGGGTCGGGACGAAGAACTACGTCGACATCGCGACGATCTACCCACCGTTCTGGCCGGCCATCCAGCACAACCTCATCTGGCTGGTCTTCCTCTTCGTCTTCCCGACGATCCTCGGGGTCGTGCTGGCGGTCGTCCTCGACCGCGAGATGTGGGGCAGCCGGTTCTACCAGACCGCGTTCTACCTGCCGGTCGTGCTGTCGCTGGCGCTCGTCGGCTTCATCTGGCAGCTCTTCTACTCGACCGACCAGGGCCTCATCAACGAGCTCTTCAAGGGCAACGTCGACTGGTACGGCGACCCCGACGTCAACCTGTGGGCCGTGCTCGTCGCCACCGCGTGGCGGCACACCGGCTACATCATGCTCATCTACCTGGCGGGCCTGAAGGGCGTCGACGGGTCGCTGCGCGAGGCGGCGGCCGTCGACGGCGCGAACGAGGTCAAGACGTTCTTCAACGTCATCTTCCCGGTCATGCGCCCGATCAACATGATCGTCCTCGTCATCGTCGTCATCGAGTCGCTCCGCGCGTTCGACCTCGTCTGGATCATCAACAAGGGCCGCAACGGCCTCGAGCTGATCTCGGCGCTGGTGTCGCAGAACGTCATCGGCGAGGCCACGCGCTACGGCTTCGGGTCGGCGCTCGCCGTCATCATGATGGTCATCTCGTCGGTGTTCATCACCATCTACCTGCGCATCGTCTTCCGGGAGGACCGCCGATGACCACCACCGCACCCCCGGCCCCCGTGAAGAGCCGCCCCTCGAGCCCGGGGGGCCGTGGGCCCTCCGGCGGCGTCCTCAACAAGCGCCGGGGCAAGGTCGCGACGGTGATCATGCTCGTCCTCGCGATCGCCTGGCTGTTCCCGCTGCTGTGGGCCCTCTACAACTCCTTCCGCGACTACTCGTACACGCAGACCAACGGGTACCTGTCGTTCGGTGGATGGACCCTCGCCAACTACGAGAACGCGTGGAGCCGAGGCAACTTCGGCCTGCACTTCAAGAACTCGCTCCTCATCACCGTGCCGGCGGTGGCGCTGACGCTGTTCCTGTCCTCGCTCGTCGCGTTCGTCCTCGCGCGGTTCTCGTACCGCTTCAACCTCACCCTGCTCGGCATCTTCCTCGCGGCGAACCTGCTGCCGCCGCAGGCGCTCCTCATCCCCGTGTTCCGGATGTTCCGCGAGATCCCCCTCCCGGAGTTCATGAGCTCGAGCGGGACGATGCTCAACAGCTTCTGGGCGCTCATCCTCGTCAACACGGCCTTCCAGCTGGGCTTCTGCACCTTCGTGCTCAGCAACTACATGAAGACGCTGCCGCACGAGATCTACGAGTCGGCCGAGCTCGACGGCGCGAGCGTGTGGCGGCAGTACTGGCAGCTGACCATGCCGCTCGTACGCCCGGCCCTCGCGGCCCTCGCGACCCTCCAGGTCACGTGGATCTACAACGAGTTCTTCTGGGCGACCGTCCTCATCTCGCGCGGCGACAAGTACCCGGTGACCAGCGCGCTCAACAACCTGCGCGGGCAGTTCTTCTCCGACACCAACCTCGTCGCGGCAGGATCCATCCTCGTGGCGCTGCCGGTCCTCGTCGTGTTCTTCGTCCTGCAGAAGCAGTTCGTCTCCGGCCTGACGCTCGGGTCGACCAAGGGGTGAGCGCCGACCACACCGTCCTGCGGGGAGGGGGCGTCGCCCTCGTCCTCGCCCACCGCGACCACGGCCTGCCCGCCGTCCTGCACTGGGGCGCCGACCTCCCCGACGCGGCGGCCGCCGACCTGGCCCTGCTGCGCGACACCCCCGTCGCGAACAACGCGCTCGACGAGCCGTGGGACCTCACCGTCCTGCCGACCTCCGGCGACGGCTGGCTCGGGACGCCCGGCATCGCCCTGCACCGCGCCGGGGGCGCCGCCGCCCCGCGCTGGGTGGCGACGGTCACCGGCGGTGGCGGGCGCGCGACGGTGCGGGCCGAGGCCGTCGACAGCGAGGCGGTCGTCGAGCTCGTCCTCGCGCTCGACGAGCACGGGGTGCTCACGACGTCGACCTCGGTCACGTCGACCGCCGACGCCGGCACGGCGCCGCTCGAGGTCGCGGCCCTGCGCACCCTCCTGCCGCTGCCGGCCCGCGCCGAGGAGGTCCTCGACCTCAGCGGGCGCTGGGTGCGCGAGCGCACGCCGCAGCGGCGCCTCGTCGCCGACGGCACCTGGCTGCGCACCGGCCGCCGCGGCCGCACCGGCCACGACGCGACGCTGCTCATGACCGCCGGCACGACCGGGTTCGGCTTCCGTCACGGTGAGGTCTGGTCGGTGCACGCCGCCTGGAGCGGCCACCACGAGCACCTCGTCGAGCGCCTCCCCGAGGGCGCCGGCGCCCACGCGGCCGTCATCGGCGCGGGCGAGGCGCTGGAGTCCGGCGAGGTCCGGCTCGGCCCGGGCGAGACCTGGACGTCCCCGGACGTCGTCGCGGTCTGGTCCGACGCGGGCCTGGACGGCCTCACCGCGCGCCTCGTGCGCCACCAGCGCGCCGGGGCGGACTACCGCGCCGGTCGCCCCCGCCCGCTCGTCCTCAACACGTGGGAGGCGGTCTACTTCGAGACCGACCTCGGGCACCTGCAACGGCTCGCCGACACCGCGGCGTCCATCGGCGTCGAGCGCTTCGTCCTCGACGACGGCTGGTTCGGGTCGCGCCGCGACGACACCCGTGGCCTCGGCGACTGGCAGGTCTCGGACGAGGTCTGGCCCGACGGCCTCGGCCCGCTCGTCGAGCACGTCAAGGGCCTCGGGATGGAGTTCGGGCTGTGGTTCGAGCCCGAGATGCTCAACCTCGACTCCGACGTCGTCCGCGCCCACCCGGAGTGGGTCCTCGGCCCGGCCGCCGGTCCGACGCCGCCCTCGCGCCACCAGCACGTCCTCGACCTCGCGAACCCCGACGCCTTCGACCACGTCCTCGCCGCGATGTCGGACGTCATCGGCACGTACGGCGTCGACTTCGTCAAGTGGGACCACAACCGCGACCTCCACGAGGCCGTGCGCACCGACGCCACCGGCACCGACCGGCCCGCCGTCGCGGCCCAGACCCGCGCGACCTACCGGCTCCTCGACGCGCTGCGCGAGCGGTTCCCCGCGCTCGAGATCGAGTCGTGCTCCAGCGGCGGGGCCCGCGTCGACCTCGGCGTCCTCGCGCGCACCGACCGCGTGTGGACCTCGGACTGCAACGACGCCCTCGAGCGGGTCGCCATCCAGCGGTGGACCGGCCTGCTCGTGCCGCCGGAGCGGATGGGCACGCACGTCGGGCCGCCCCGCGCCCACACGACGCACCGCGACCTCGACCTCTCGCTGCGGATGCTCGTCGCGCTCGGCGGGCACGCCGGCCTCGAGTGGGACATCTCGACCTGCTCGCCGCAGGAGCTCGACGCCCTGCGGGCGTGGAGCGGCCTCTACCGCGAGCTGCGGCCGCTGCTGCACACCGGCGACGTCATGCGCTCGGACCATCCCGACCCCTCGCTCGTCGTCGGCGGCGTCGTCGCGGCGGACCGGTCCGCGGCCGCGCTCACCGTGGTCCGGGTCGTCAGCGGCCGCGGGGTCACGCCCGGGGCGGTGCCGCTGCCGGGGCTCGACCCGGCCCGTCGCTACCGGGTGCGCGTGCGCCCGGAGGCCGGCCTGCCGGAGAGCCAGCAGGTGCGGGGCCCGCGGTGGTTCGAGCAGGCGCAGGGCGACGACGGCATCCTCGTCGCGGGTGCGGTGCTCGACGACCACGGGCTACCCGTCCCCGCCCTCGCGCCGGGCCAGGGGTACCTCCTGCACCTGACCTCCGTCGACGGGGCGTGAGCAGGCCCGCTGGCCAGGGTGGAGCGATGACCCGCACCCGCCCCCAGCGCGGAAGCTGAGGCTGCTCAGTCGATGTAGCCAGTCCTGCGATCCACCTGGATCAGAAAGTTGCGGACGGCGTCTTCGAGCACAGCATCTGTCTGGACGTCACCGCCGTCCGTGGAGCTGGTGAACCCGTATCCCTCATGGGGCCCCGAGACCCAGAGGAGGTCGTAGACGCCGGGCTCGCCGGCACGCTCGGTGACTTCGAAGCGCTCACCGTCCACCACCATCCGCTTCACGGGGAGAGGTTAGCCATCCGCGGCACGAGTGGACGCTTGCTGGCACCATGCCACGGTGGATGAGACCAAGGACTTGCATCAGGGGATGCTCTGGGCCGTTCACGAAGGCGCCTTCCTCTTCGAGCTCCCGGGCGGTGCGCGCGATTACACCCGCGACGGCATCGTGCAACATGGCCCCTGGCCTCCAGAGGACTGCGCACGCTGCCTTCTCACGTGGTTCGATCACGGCTGGATTGAGGTGTACGTCCTTTCGGAGCACCTCAACCGCTGGGCAGCCGAAGAGGCCGACCTCATTGGCGAGTCGTCCGACGAGAACGCCCGCACCGTCGAACGGCGTCGCGCTCGCGCCATCTTCATGGCTCCTTCAACGTGGAAGAACGATCGCCCCGAGGGGCTCGTCTGCTTGGCTCCCACCGACCAGGCCCCACCGCTGGACTTTCGTCAAGTCTGGCTCGACGCTGTCGCCGCAGCGGAGTAGCCCCCGTCCGCTCATCGGCATGAGCGATGGGTGGGTTGCGCCTGCGTTCCGGCGGCGCGGGTGGCCCGGCTGCCGTGAGTCACCGCATGCCGCCAGGTGTCGAAGTGCAGGTCCGGGGGGTCGTCCGGGAAGTGGTCCGTGGCCGACAGAACCGGCTCATCGGGCGTCGGGGGTGGCAGAGCGGCGAGGGCGCGGTCGTAGGAGCCGTCGGTCAGGTCCCAGACGACGTGGCGGCCGCGATCGTCGGGCTGTTGCCGAACCTCGGCCCAGAGCCGACGTCGGTGGACCGTCGTGTGGTGGCGTTGGCAGAGCAGGGCGGCGTTGAGGACATCGGTCGGGCCGCCGTCGGCCCAGTGACGGACGTGGTGGGCGCGGGTCCAGGCGGCGGGGGCGGTGCATCCGGGGTAGGTGCAGCCGCGGTCGCGGATCAGGAGGTGGCGGCGTTGGGCCCGGGTGAAGAGCCGCAGCAGCCGGGCCAGGGCCAAGGGTTCGCCCTGGGTGCCCAGGACGTGCGCGACGAGGGCGGCGTCGCAGGTCAGGCGGCGCAGGGTGTCCGGGCCGAGGAGGGTGCCGGTGGCGACCGAGCCGAGGACCTCGCCGGCGCCGGTCCAGGCCTGCAGGTCGGCCAGGCTCATCGCGACGTGCAGCGTCGCGGGGGACCCGGCCCGGGCCTCGGCCTCGACGCCACTCGCGATCGTGCAGACCTCGGTCAGGGCCTCGACGCGGCGTTGCCCGGCCGGGCGCAGGTCTCGCTGACCGGTCTGCTCGTCCGGGCGGGGCGCGGACCGCGGCCCGATCGCGGCTTCGAGGGTGGCCGCCTGCTCCGGGGTCATCCACAGCTGGTACTCGGTCAGGTCGCCGGACTCCACGTGCGGCATCGACAGCCGGGCCGAGGGCGCGAGGCGGGCCTGCAGGTCGTCGAAGGCGCCGTGGTGGCCGTACTGCGAGATCAGCCGTGGCCGGAGCCCGCGCATCAGCGCCGTCCCGTGCTGCTGCGCGAGGTCGACGAGCGCGGTGGCCACGGTCGGGAGCGCCTCGTCGCGCAGCAGCGGCTGCACCCGGGCGCTCTCGCGCAGGACCGCGCATCCGGTGCCGGCCTCCAGGCGCCCGTCGCGGACCGCGTCCCAGACGATCCCCAGCGGTGAGTCCTCTGCCGGGGGACGGTCCGGGCCCGACCCGGCCGCGGCGACGTCCACCGCGATCCGCGCCACCGCGACCGCCCCGCCCTGGCGCAGCGACGGCGCGAGCCCGCGCACCCACTCCTGCACCCCGGCCCCCGCGACCTCACCCCGACGAACCGCCTCCACCGCGACCGCCACCCGCGCCGCCGAGGCCAGCGCCGCGAGCCGGTCGGCCACTCCCAACAGCTCACCCAGCTCCGCTCCTACCGCCCCGAACAGCACTTCCGAGATACCCGTCAACGCATCGCCGGCAGCCTCCATCGCGGAGCGGCGCTTCGCGAGTTCGGTTGTCCCCGTTGACATGCCACCATGATCCCATCCAGCACTGACAGCCGGCCGGGCCCGAGGACACGCCTGTGGACCACGAGCGGGCGACGAGCGACCTGTGGACGACCGAGCAGCCCACGACCACCAGCGGCTGGCTATGGTGGCCGGATGGCCAGCACCCGCCCCCAGCCGGCCTGGCTGGCGAACTCGGTCCTCTACCAGATCTACCCGCAGACCTTCGCGGACGGCAACGGCGACGGCATCGGTGACCTCGCCGGGGCCACGGAGAAGCTCGACCACCTCGCGTGGCTCGGGGTCGACGCGGTCTGGTTCAGCCCGCTGTTCGCCTCGCCCTTCGCGGACGCCGGCTACGACGTCGCCGACTACCTCTCCGTCGCGCCGCGCTACGGCACGAACGAGGACCTCGCCGCGTTCGTCGACGCCGCCCGCAGCCGCGGCATCCGCGTCCTGCTCGACCTCGTCGCCGGGCACACGAGCGACCAGCACCCGTGGTTCCGCGAGTGGGTCGACGACCCGGCCGACGGGCGCTACATCTGGAACGAGCGGGTCGGGACCCCGGCCGGCATCTGGTGCCCCGTGCCGGGCCGCCGGGGCGGCTACTACCAGCTGAACTTCTACCCCTGCCAGCCGGCGCTCAACTTCGGCTACGCCCGCCAGGACCCCGGCCAGCCGTGGCGCGACCCGGTCGACGCCGAGGGCCCCCGGGCCAACCGGCAGGCGCTGCGCGACGTCATGGCGCACTGGTTCGACCTCGGCATCAGCGGCTTCCGCGTCGACATGGCGGCCTCGCTCGTCAAGGACGACCCGGGGCACGTCGAGACCGCGCGGCTGTGGGCCGAGATGCGGGAGTGGCTCGACCGCGAGCACCCCGACCGGGCGCTGCTCTCGGAGTGGGGCGACCCCGCCGTCGCGGTGCCGGCCGGGTTCCACGCCGACTTCTTCCTGCACTTCGGCCGCCCGGGCCTGCGCTCCCTGTGGCACACCGGCGTGGGCACGTACGACCCCTCGTGGACGGACACCGACCGCTACTTCTTCGACCCCGAGGGCAGCGGCGGCGTCGACACCTTCCTGCGCGAGTGGCGGCGGGCCACGGACGCCATCGGGGTCGGCGGCGGGCACGTCGCCCTGCCGACCTCCAACCACGACTACGCGCGCCTCGTCACCGGCCCGCGCACCGCGCCGATGGCCCGCGCGGCCTTCGCGTTCGTCGCCACGTGGCCGTCGCTGCCGACGATCTACTACGGCGACGAGATCGGGATGCGCTACGTCGAGGGGCTGCCGGACCGCGAGGGCAGCCTCCTGCAGACGACGCAGGACCGCACCGGCTCCCGGACGCCGATGCAGTGGGAGCCCGGGCCCGGCGCCGGCTTCTCCACCGCGCCGGAGGCGGACTTCTACCTGCCGCTCGACCCCTCGCCCGAGCGCCCGGACGTCGCGACCCAGCGCGCGGACGAGGGCTCGCTGCTGCACCTCGTCCGGCGGCTGCTCGCCCTGCGGCACGCCACCCCGGCGCTGCAGCCCGAGGGCTCGCTCGAGGTGCTGACCGAGGACTACCCGTTCGTGTACGTCCGGGGCGGCACGCACCTCGTCGTGGTCAACCCGCGGCGCGAGCCGGCCGCCGCCACACTGCCGTCCGGGTGGGACGGTGCGCGCGGCCTCGAGGTCGAGGGGGTTCGCCTCGACGGGGGCCGCGCCGAGGCCTCCGGCTTCTCGTACGGGATCTTCGAGCGCCCCTGAGCGCGAGCGGCGCCGGCGTCCGCCTCGGACACCGGCGCCGCGCCGCTCAGTCCTCGAGGCCGAGGCCCCGGCGGCCGGTGCGGTTCAGCTGCTCGGGGGCGAAGCGGTCCGGCCACGTGCGCTCGTAGTGCTCGGCCGGGAAGTCCGACGGGCTGCTGCCGTCGGCGAAGGCCTCGCGCACCGACGCCGCGTACGCCTCGTTGCGCGGGCACCACGGCGCCGCCGGGATGTACATGACGTTGCCCCAGCCCTGCTGGTCGGTGACCGGGTCGACCCCGTGGATCATGTCGCAGTGCCACCAGACGGAGTCGCCGGCGCGGACGTCGGGGATGCCGCTCACCGCGCGCAGCAGCAGCGAGTGCCACTGCTCCGAGGCCGGGAAGACCTGGTTGGTCGTGACGCCGCACATGTCGTCGTCCGGCACGTCCGCGAGCAGCGGCCGCAGCATGAGGTAGGCCATCGCCTCGGGGACCGGCACGGTGTGCAGGACGCCCTGGTCGTGGTCCATGTCCGAGAGCGCCGTCCAGCCCTGGAAGGTCCGGAAGGCCGAGCACATCGTCGTCCCGGGGTACTGCGGGCCGGCCGTGCGGTGCGCGGCGTCCCACGGGTCGTACTGCTCGACGCTGCCGTCGAAGAGGTGGCGGAAGGCGCGCTGGTAGGCCTGCGTCATCCAGAGGTCGAGGGTGCCGGGGTCGAGGTGCGTGCCGAGGCCGCCCGAGTCGGCGCCCGGCGGGCGGCGACGGATGCGGTCGGGGTAGAGCGAGTCGCGCTCGGGGTCGAACCACGTCGTGCCCTCGGACTCGTGCCGCCACAGGCCGTTGAGGAAGCGCTGGACGGTGGCCATCCGCTCGCTCTGGCGGGCCTCCATCTGGGCGGGGGACCAGTAGACGGGGTAGATCTCGGGCCGCGAGCCGACGCTGCCGAAGAAGTCGTCACCGGGGCCGCGGTAGTCCTCGAAGAAGCGGTTGCCCTCGACGTAGTCGACGATGCCGGCGTCCCAGGCGAGGGCCTGCTCGCGGGGGAAGTGGCCGCGCACGACGAGGCAGCCGCGGCGGCGCAGCCGGTCGAGGTCGGCGGCGGTCACCGCGCCCGAGGCGATGTCGGCGTAGTCGAGCACCGGCCAGACCTCCTCGCCGCGCGCCCGCTGCGCCTCGACCTCCTCGACGGCCGCCCGGACACGCGCCTCGACGACGGCGAAGACCTCCTCGACGCTGCGCCCGGAGGCCTCCAGGCGGGCGCGCAGGGCGGCCTTGACCTCCCGCGTCGCGGCGCGCAGGTCCGCGGGCGGCTCCTCCCAGTGGGGGAGGGCAGGCAGGGGCTGCGCGTGCTGCCCGCGGGGCGTGGCGGTGGTCGTCATCGGCCGGTCTCCACTCAGTAAGGACTCCTGACTGAATCCCGAGTGTAGGCGCGACGGGTCGATCTCGGCAAGAGTCCTTACTAGGATCGCGGCCGTGGAGCCCCCCAAGCCCTCGCTCCGGCTGCTGCGGCAGCTGTCCGACCGGCACGTGCTCGGGGTGCTCTTCGAGGAGCCGGCGCTGACCCGGGCGCAGATCGCGACCCGGGCGGGCCTGTCGAAGCCCACCGTCGGCGAGAGCGTGCGCCGGCTGACCGAGGCCGGCGTCGTGCGTGACACCGGTGAGCGCACCGGAGGCCGCGGACGCGCGGGCACCATCCTCGACCTCGTCCCCGACCTCGGCGTCGCGCTGGCGGTGAGCATCGCCCCCGACGGCGTGCGCGCCGAGGCCGTCGACGTCCACGGACGGGTGGTGAGCAGGGCCACGGAGGGGCTGGCCCTGCCCACCACGCCCGACCGGCTCGAGCGCGTCCTGCCCGAGGTCGTCGCCCGGGCGGCGGCCGCGGCCCCCGGCGCCGTCCGCGTGGCCGTCGTCAGCGCCGCGGACCCCGTCGACCGCGCGAGCGGGGCGCTCGTCCACCTGCCCGACGCGCCCTTCCTCGTCGGCGACCTCTCGCCCGTCCCGCTCCTCGCGCCCCTCGTCGAGGGCGAGGTGGTCGTCGACAACGACGTCAACTGGGCAGCGCGCGCCGAGCTCGCCGCGGCGGGCCCGGACGCCGCCGGCGGGGGCGAGCTGGCCTACCTCTACCTCGACCGCGGGCTCGGGTGCGCCGTCGTCGCCGACGGCGTGGTGCTGCGGGGCGCCCGCGGCCTCGCGGGGGAGGTCGCGCACCTCGTGACCACCGGGCCCGACGGGCGGGCCGGCCCGTTCACCGACGTCATCGGCGCGCTCGGCCTGCGCGAGGGCGGCAGCACCGCCGTCGACACCGCCGCCGTCCTGGGCCTCCTCGAGGCCGGTGACGGCGACGCCGCAACCGCCGCCACGCTCGACGCGCTCGCGAGCGCCGTCTGTGGCGTCCTCGCCGCGCTCGTCGCGCTGACCGACCCCGCCGCCGTCGTCCTCGGCGGGGTGTGGGGGTCGCACCCGGCGTTCCTGGAGCGGGTGGCGCGGCAGGTCGAGGCGATGCCCCGGCGGGTCGCGCTGCGCCCGCCCGCGGTGCGCGAGCAGCCCGCGCTCGCCGGCGCCCGGCAGGAGGCGCTGCGGCGGCTGCGCGAGCACGTCGTCACCGGGTCCGCCGCGCGCTGACCCCCTCGGTGTCGAGTGCGCACGCGGCACCCAGGGCAACCACCTGCGCACTCGACCCCGGGGGTGGGGGCGCCGGTGCCGGGTCGAGGGCGTTCGAGGTTGCCCCCGCGACCGCTTCCGCCCTCGACTCCGGGCGGGACGGGCTCCTGCGCCGCCTACGCTCGGCACCGTGAACGCACCGTCCGCCCCCTCGACCACGACCCGGCGCGCCCTCGTGCTCGGGGCCCTGGGCGTCGTCTTCGGCGACATCGGCACGAGCCCGCTCTACGCGATGCAGACCGTCTTCGCGCTCGACGGCGGCATCGTCGAGCCGACGCGCGACAACGCGCTCGGCGTTGTCTCGACCGTCGTCTGGGCCATCACGCTCGTCGTGTCGGTCAAGTACGTGCTCTTCGTCCTGCGGGCCGACAACGACGGCGAGGGCGGGGTGCTCTCGCTCGCCTTCCTCGCACGGCGCTCGGTGCGCCCCGGCGGCAAGCGGTTCCGGCTCGTCATGGTGCTCGGGGTCATCGGGGCCGCCCTGTTCTACGGCGACTCGGTCATCACGCCCGCGATCTCCGTGATGTCCGCCGTCGAGGGTCTCGAGGTCGTCGAGCCCGGGCTCACGTCGTGGGTGCTGCCGCTCGGCGCGGCGGTCATCACGGTCCTGTTCGTCGTCCAGCGCCACGGCACCGACCGGGTCGGACGGTTCTTCGGCCCCGTCATGGTCCTGTGGTTCCTCACGCTCGCCGCGCTCGGGCTGCCGCACGTCCTCGCCTACCCCCAGGCCTTGCTCGCGCTCAGCCCGCACCTCGCGCTCCAGTTCGCGCTGGCCCACCCGCTCGTCAGCTTCCTCGCCCTCGGCGCGGTGGTCCTGGCGATCACCGGGGCCGAGGCGCTCTACGCCGACATGGGCCACTTCGGGCGACCGGCCATCGCCACGGGGTGGTTCTGGCTCGTCTTCCCGAGCCTCACCCTCAACTACCTCGGGCAGGCCGAGCTCATCGTCAAGGACCCCACGACGATCGACCGGCCCTTCTTCCACCTCGCACCCGACTGGGCGACGCTTCCGCTCGTCGTCCTCGCCACGGCGGCCACCGTCATCGCGTCGCAGGCCGTCATCTCGGGGGCCTTCTCGGTGTCTCGGCAGGCCGAGCGGCTCGACTTCCTGCCCCGCCTCACCGTCCGCCAGACCTCCGAGCACGAGGGCGGGCAGATCTACGTGCCGGCGATCAACTGGGTGCTCTTCGCGGGCGTCCTCGTCCTCATGCTCAGCTTCCGCAGCAGCGAGCACCTGGCGGTCGCCTACGGCCTCGCCGTCACCGCGACCCTGGCCCTCACGACGTGCCTCTTCCTCGTCTACGCCGACGCCGCGCTCGACTGGCCCCGGTGGCGGCTGTGGGCGTTCGGGGGGCTGTTCCTCTGGGTCGAGCTGAGCTTCGTCGCCGCCAACGCCACGAAGATCACCCACGGCGGCTGGTTGCCGGTGCTGCTCGCGACCGTCATCGCGTTCGTCATGCTCACGTGGTCCAAGGGGCAGCGCGTCGTCAAGGCGCGGCGGGCCAAGGTCGAGCGACCCCTCACCGAGTTCCTCGAGGAGGCGCACGCGGGCGGGCTGCGCCGCGTCCCCGGCACCGCCGTCTTCCTGCACACCGGCCACGACACGACCCCGCTGTCGCTGCGCGAGAACGTCGACTTCAACAAGGTGCTCCACGAGAACGTCATCATCACGAACACGATCCGGATGAACGTCCCGCACGTGCCCGACGAGGAGCGGGTCGTCGTCGACGACCTCGGCGACGAGTGGGACGGCATCTGCCTCGTCCGGCTGCACTTCGGGTTCGCCGACGAGCAGGACATCCCGGCCGCGCTCGCGCTCGCCGCGCAGACCCCGGACCTCTCCTTCGACCGCGACACCGCGCTGTACTTCCTCTCGCGGGTCTCCGTCCACGCCGCCGACCGGCCCGGGATGTCGCGCTGGCGCAAGCGCGTCTACATCGCGATGTCGCACAACGCGGCCGACCCCACGGAGTACTTCCACCTGCCGATCGCCCGCACGGTCGTCGTCGGCGCCCAGCTGCACGTCTGACCGCCCTGACCTCGCGGTGCCGGGGTGGTCTCGCCCGGCCGGGGTGGTGTGGCGGCGCGGCGAGGCGAGATAGGGGCGGCGAGGCGGGGTTGGCAGGATCTCGCGGTGTCGGGGTGGTCCTGCGGTGCCGGGGTGACAGGACGCCGCGCTCCCCGTCGCCTCCTCCGTCGGCGCCGGCTCGCGCTCCCGGCACCCTGTCCCCCGACGAGCGAGAGGGCCGGGCCGGATCGACTCCGTCGATCCGGCCCGGCCCTCTCGTGATGTCGGGGTGACAGGATTTGAACCTGCGACCTCTTCGTCCCGAACGAAGCGCGCTACCAAGCTGCGCCACACCCCGTGGCACGTCATCGACGACCCGAAGGCCGCCGCGACACCCGAGGATAGCCGACCACCCGCGAGCATCCGAAATCGGTCCCCCCGACGGTCACGCGAGAGGCCCCGCGACCTCAGCCGAGGTCGTCCGCGCCGTGCGCCACGAGGGTGAGCAGCGTCGCCTCCGGACGGCACGCGAAGCGCACCGGAGCGTACGGCGAGGTCCCCAGGCCGGCGGAGACGTGCAGCCACGCGGCGTCCGCCGGCGCCGCCGACGAGGGCAGCACGCGGCCCTCGCCACCGCCGGGACCGGCCCCCGGCCACCAGCGCGAGACGCCCTTGGCGCGGCCGGTGTCGAGGTCGCAGTTCGTCACGAGCGCGCCGTAGACGGGGAGCGCGAGCTGACCGCCGTGCGTGTGGCCGGCGAGGACGAGGCCGGCGCCGTCGGCGACCATCGCGTCGAGGATGCGCTGGTAGGGCGCGTGCACCAGCCCCACCGTCAGCGCGACGTCGTCCCGGGCCGGGCCGGCGACCCGGTCGTAGCGGTCGAACTCGACGTGCGGGTCGTCGACCCCGACGAGCTCGACCCGGTGCCCGCCCATCTCGACGACCGTGCGGGCGTTGTCGAGGTCCGCCCAGCCGCCCGCGCGCAGCCCGTCGACGAGCGCGCCGACCGGCAGGTCGCCCCGGGGCCGCGGCGCCGTCGCGTGGCGGGAGGTCAGGTAGCGCGCCGGGTTCTTCGGGATCGGTGCGAAGTAGTCGTTGGAGCCCAGGACGAACGCCCCCGGGAACTCCATGAGCGGCTCCATGGCCCGCAGCAGCGGCGGGACGGCCTCGAGGTGGGCGAGGTTGTCGCCGGAGTTGACGACGAAGTCGGGGCGCAGCTCGGCGAGGGAGCGGACCCAGTCGATCTTGCGGCGCTGGCCCGGCGTGAGGTGCAGGTCCGAGACCTGGAGGATGCGCACCGGCGCCGACCCGGCCGGCAGGACGGGCACGGTGAAGCGGCGCAGGGCGAACCAGGTGCGCTCGACGAGGGAGGCGTAGGCCACCCCCGCGAGGCCGGCGCCGACGAGCCCGCCGACGGCGCGCAGGGCGGTGCGGGCGGGAGGCGTCATCGGTCCATCCTCGCAAACGGCGTCGCCCGTCGGGGAATCCCGGGTGACCGCGCGCGCGCCCGGGTGGGAGAGTGGCCCCATGAACGCCCAGAGCCTCAAGGCGAAGCTGCAGAGCGACCTCCACGACGCGATGCGCGCCCGCGACAAGGTCCGCGCCTCCACGCTGCGGATGGCCCTCACGTCCGTGACCACCGCCGAGGTCGCCGGTGACGAGGCCCGCGAGCTCGACGACGACGAGGTCCTCAAGGTCGTCGCCAAGGAGGCGAAGAAGCGGCGCGAGGCCTCGGCCGCCTACCGCGACGCGCAGCGACCCGAGCTCGCCGACGTCGAGGACGCCGAGCTCGCCGTCCTCGAGGCCTACCTGCCCGCCCAGCTCGGCGACGACGAGCTGCGGGCCATCGTCGAGCGGGCCGTCGCCTCCACGGGCGCGAGCGGCATGGCCGACATGGGCCGGGTCATGAAGACCGCCCAGGGTGAGGTCGCCGGCCGCGCCGAGGGCGGCCGGGTCGCCGGGGTCGTCAAGGCGGTCCTCGCGGGGCGCTGACCCCCACCTCCCGCCCGACACGACGAGGGCCCGACCGGATGCTCCGGTCGGGCCCTCGTCGTGCGCCAGGCGTCAGCCCTTGCCGCCCGGCGGCTTGGGAGCCCCCTTGCCCTTGCCGGGCTTGCCCTTGGTCGGGGGCTTGGTCTGCGCCGGCTGGGTCGGCTTGACGTTGACCGCGGGGGAGGCCGCCGCACCCGAGGAGATGAGCAGGGTCACCGTCGAGCCGCGGACGGCCTCGCCGGACGGAGAGGTGCCCGCCACCGTGCCGACCGGCGCGTTGCTCGGGATGCTCTGGCCGACCGTGCTCCCGAACCCGGCGCCCTGGAGGATCGCCGCGGCCGAGCCCGGGTTGCGGGCGTAGACGTTGGGGATCGGGTCGAGGTTGCCGCGCTGGGTCTGCGAGCTGGGGGTCGGGAACTGCTCGACCTTCATGCCCTTCGAGAGCGCCTTCATCGTGTTGGCCCAGACCGGCGCGGAGACCGTGCCACCGAAGACCTGGCTGAAGCAGCCGTAGGAGCCGAAGCACTTGCCGTTGAGCGAGTAGAACTTGCCGTTCTTGTCGGAGACGTTGACGTTGCCGATCCAGACGGCGCTCGCGAGCTGGCGGGTGTACCCGGCGAACCAGGACTGGTTGTGGCCGTTGGTCGTCCCGGTCTTGCCGGCGGCGGGGCGGGCGCTGACGTCCCAGAGGCCGTCGGCCGTGCCGCCGTTCTTCAGCGTGCCCTCGAGGAGGGAGGACACGGCGGCGGCGGTCTCCTTCTTGATGACCTGCTTGCAGGAGGTCTTGGGGACCTTGATCTCCTTCTTGTCCGGCGTGGTGATCGAGACGATCGGGCTCGGCTCGCAGTAGGTGCCGTCGGCCGCGAGGGTGGCGTAGGCGCTGGCGAGGGCGAGCGGCGTGGTCGTGCCCGAGCCGAGCGTGGCGTTGGAGATCGTGCGGTCGACCTCCTTGCCGTTGGCCATGTGCACGCCCATCTTCTTCATCGTGTCGAGGACGTTGCACGGCCCGACCTCGATGCTCAGCTGCGCCGCCCACGTGTTGACCGACTTGGCGATGCCCTCGGAGAGGGACATCATCCGGCCGCCGATGGCGTAGTCGTTGCCGACCTCCCAGGGCTTGTCGGCGCCGCACGGGGCACCGACGACCTTGGGGCCGCCGAAGGCGTGGTCGACGTGGTTCGTGGCGAACGGGGTGAAGATCTGCGCGTTCATCGGCATGCCCTGCTCGATGGCGGTGACGAGGCCGAACATCTTCGCGGTGGAGCCGAACTGGTAGCCGTAGGGACCGCCGCCGTAGACCTGGTCGACGTTCCAGTTGGTCTGGTTCTTGTCGAAGTCGGCGGCCTGGCCCATCGCGAGGACCTTGCCGGTCCCGGGCTCCACGACCGTGATGGCGCCGCCGAGGTTGCTCTTGTTGCCCACGGGCACGGCCTTGGTGATCTCGCGCTGGGTGATCTTCTGCATCGCGGGGTCGAGCGTCGTGCGGATGGTCAGCCCGCCCTGGTTGATCCGCTTGAGCCGCTCCTCGGGGGTCTTGCCGAGGGCCGCGAGCTGCGGCGAGTGCTGGAGGTAGGCCATGACGTAGGCGCAGAAGTACGGCTCGCTCGAGCGGTGGCACACGCCCTTGGCCGGCGTCTTGTGCAGCATCTTCTCGACCGGCTGCTTCTTGGCGGCCGCGACGTCCTTGGCGGAGGCGAAGCCCAGCTGCTGCATCCGGGTGAGGACGACGTTGCGCCGTGCCTGCGCCTGCTTGGGGTTGATGACCGGGTTGTACGCGGTGGGCTGCTGGACGATGCCCGCGAGGAGGGCGGACTGGCCGAGCGTCAGCTTGTTCGCGTGCACGCCGAAGTAGTTGAGGGCCGCGGCCTCGACGCCGTAGGCCTGGTCGCCGTAGTAGACGAGGTTGAGGTAGCCCTGGAGGATCTGGTCCTTGGTGAAGTTCTCCTCGACGTTGACCGCGTACTTGAGCTCCTGCAGCTTGCGTCCGTAGTTCTCGGCGACGGCCGCCTTGGCCGCCTGCTCGTCGCCGGCGCGCAGCGCCTGCTCCTGGAGAGTGACCTTGACGAACTGCTGGGTCAGCGTCGACGCGCCCTGCACGTCACCACCCTGGGCGTTGGAGACGACCGCCCGGGTGAAGCCGCGCAGGTCGAGGCCGCCGTGCTCGTAGAAGCGCGCGTCCTCGATGGCGATCTGCGCGTTGCGCATGTTCTTCGAGATCTTGTTGAGCGGGACGATGATGCGGTTCTCGTCGTACGGGTTGGCGATGACGTGGTTCTTCGCGTCGACGATCTTCGACTGCTGCGCGAGCGGCGAGACCTCGAAGTCGCTCGGCAGGTCGTTGAAGAAGTCGACCCCGCTCTTGGCCGCCTGCCCGCTCGCCCCGATCGCGGGGACGGCGATGCCCGCCAGCAGCAGGCCGGCGACCGTGCTCAGCACCACGAAACCGAGGAGCAACCTGAGCACGGCCGGGAAGTTCTGCGCACGTCCGTCCATGCGCGACAGGGTAACGCGGGGACCTGACGATGCCCGAGGGCCGAGACGGCGGCGCGCGGGTGGGCGTCGAGGGCCCGCCGGAGCGGTGGGTCAGGGGTCGGTGACGGGGGTCGTCCGTTCGGCCAGGCGGGGGACCGCTTCGGCCGATACCTGCAGGTCAGGTATCAACCTACGGTTTATGCATGTCCTCTTCCGAGAGGGGGGCGAGGACCCGAGACAGCGAAGAGAGGTGGACATGAGCATCTCACCGGTGACGGCCCCGACCGAGGGGCAGTGGGTGACGGAGTGGGCGCCGCTCGGCAAGTGTGCCGGCAGCGACCCCGACGCGCTCTTCGTCCAGGGCAAGGCGCAGCGCGCCGCCAAGATCGTCTGCAAGGGCTGCCCGGTCGTGGCCGAGTGCCTCGCCGACGCGCTCGACAACCGCACCGAGTTCGGTGTGTGGGGCGGCATGACGGAACGCGAGCGGCGCGCCCTGCTGCGCCGCCGTCCCGACGTGCGCTCCTGGACGGCGCTGCTGTCCGCGGCGAAGGCCCGTGGCGCCGAGGGCGCCATCGCCTGACCGCAGGCGGTGCCGTGCGCGCCGCCTCCCACCCCAAGACCCCCCGGTGGGGCCGACCATCCCCCTGCACGCCCGTGGCACCCCCTGCAGTCACGGGCACCGGTCGGCTCCCCGGGGCCTTGTGCGTCCGGGGGTGTCCAGGGGCGTCCGGGGAGCGGCCTCCGGGCCGGGGGTCCCGGCCTCAGCCGCCGAGCGCGGCGCCGACCTCGCGCAGGCCGTCGAGGTCGTGGATGTCGGTCGCGGCCGCCGGCACCGTGCGCACCGGCACGCCGGGGTGGGTCGCGACGAACCGCCGCACCCGGGCCTCGTGGCGCTCCGCGACCTCGGCCAGCGTGGCGTGCAGCCGCAGGAGAGCCGGCGTCGGCCCCGTGCTCGGGCCCACCGCGTCGGCGTCGTCCGCGCGGTCCTCGAGCTGCTCGGCCGCGGCCGTCGCCCGTGACCCGCTGAGCCCCGGCGCGGCGAGCTGCTGCATCCGGTTGACGACGACGCCGGCGAGCGGCATCGACTCCGCCTCGAGGCGCTCGACGAAGTAGGCGGCCTCGCGCAGCGCGTCGCGCTCGGGGGCGGCGACGACGACGAACGCCGTCGAGGGCTCCTTGAGCAGGGCGTACGTGACGTCGGCGCGCTCGCGGAAGCCGCCGAACATCGTGTCGAGCGCCGCGACGAAGGTCTGCACGTCGCTGAGGAACTGCCCGCCGAGGACCTTCGAGAGGGTGGCCGCGGCGAGGTTGGCGCCGACCGAGAACACCTTGAGGTAGGCCCGCCCGCCGGCCTTCGCGGGGGCCATGAGCAGGCGGATGAAGCGGCCGTCGAGGAAGGAGCCGAGGCGCTTCGGGGCGTCGAGGAAGTCCAGGGCCGAGCGCGACGGCGGGGTGTCGACGACCACGAGGTCCCACGTGCCGTCGGCGTCGGCCTGCGCGCGCAGCTGGCCCAGCTTCTCCATCGCCATGTACTCCTGCGTGCCCGCGAACGAGCTGGAGACCGCCTGGTAGAAGGGGTTGTCGAGGATCTGCTGCGCCTTCTCGGGGGTCGAGTGCGCGAGCACGACCTCGTCGAAGGTCCGCTTCATGTCGAGCATCATCGCGTCGAGCGAGCCGCCCGCCGCGGCGCCGACGCCCTCGACCGGGCGCGGGGTGTTGTCGAGGGTCGACAGGCCGAGCGACTGCGCGAGCCGCCGTGCGGGGTCGATGGTGAGCACGACGACCCGCCGGCCGGCCTCGGCGGCGCGCACGCCGAGCGCCGCCGCGGTCGTCGTCTTGCCCACGCCGCCGCTGCCGCAGCAGACGACGATGCCGGTGGCGGGGTCGGCGAGGAGGGCGTCGACGTCGAAGGCGTCGGCGGTGGTGCGCGGGGCCATCAGCCGACCCCCTGCTCGTGCAGCTCGTCGGCGAGGACGCCCACCCCGCCGTCGTCGGTGCCCGTCGTCAGCGCCGGGAGGGTGACGGTCGGCAGCCCCAGCCCGCGGACCTCGCCACCGAGCTCGTGCTCGAGCGCCACGCGGGCGGCGTGGTCGGCCGCCTCGGCGAGCAGCCCCCCGACCGTCCGGGCGCCGGACCGGACGCCGACGGCCGCGAGGTCGGCGCGCACCTGCTCCTCGAGGCCGGCCGGGTCCTGCGCCAGCCGGTCGACGAGGGCGTCCGGCAGGAGCGGCTCGCGGACCTGGTTGACGACGACGGCGCCGAGGCCGAAGCCGGCCGCCGACAGCTCGGCGACGGCGTCGGCGGTCTCCTGCACCGGCATCTCCTCGAGGAGGGTCACGACGTGGACGAGGCTGCGGCGGCTGCGGAGCATCCGGGTGATCGACTCGGCCTGCTGGTGGATGGGACCCATCCGCGCCAGGCCCGCCACCTGCTCGTTGACCCCGAGGAAGCGGCCGACGCGGCCGGTCGGCGGGGCGTCGAGGACGACGGCGTCCCAGGCGTGGGCGCCCTGGCCGCGCTTCCCGCCCGTCGTGCGGCCCACCGCCTCGTAGACCTTGCCGGTCAGGAGGACGTCGCGCACACCCGGGGCGATCGTCGTCGCGAAGTCGACGACGCCCATCCGCTCGAGCGCCCCACCCGCGCGACCGAGCTTGTAGAACGTCTGGAGGTACTCGAGCAGCGCGGCCTTGGCCTCGACCGACAGCCCCCAGAGCTCGCCGCCCGAGGGGTCCTGGACGAGGCGGACCTCGTCGGTGCCGAGCGGTGGCACCCCGAAGGTCTGGCTGATGCCCTGCCGGTTCTCGACCTCGACGAGGAGGACGCGCCGACCCTGCCGGGCCAGGGCGAGCCCGAGCGCGCTGGCGACCGTCGTCTTGCCGACACCCCCCTTGCCGGTGACGACGTGCAGCCGGACACCGTCGAGGACGCGCGCGAGAGGAGGGGCGGCCATGCGGCCAGCCTAGATCGGGCCGCCGGGCCCTCAGGCCGGGTGGTGCGGGCCGCCGCGGCCGAGGGTGAGCTCCTCGACCTCGGCGAGCAGCAGGAGGTACGCGGGGTGCTCGGGGTCGACGAGGTCGAAGTGGTCCGCGCCGCGGGCCAGGGCGGTCGTGGCCTTCGCGTCGTCCGCGGTGCGGGTCGCGGCGTAGGCCTCGGCGACCTCTGGCGGCACGATGTCGTCGTGCTCGCCGCTGACGAGCGCGACCGGGGCGGTGAGGCGCAGCCGGCCGGGGTCGGCGGCGGCCCAGGCGTCGGGGACCTCGTCGGGGGAGCCGCCGAGGAAGGCGCGGGCGGCGTCGTCGCCGAGGTGCAGCCGGTCGGCCGTCGCGAGGTCCGCGACCGGCCCGAGCGCGACGGCGCCGAGGAGGTCGGGGACGCGGTCCTCGGAGGCGAGCCACGTCACGAGGTGGCCGCCCGCCGAGTGCCCGACGAGCACGACGGCGTCGGGCAGGTCGGTGTCGGCGTGGGCGGCCGCGAGGTTGGCGAGCAGCGCGTCGGCGGTGCCGGGCCAGCCGCCGCCCGGCATCCCGGGCCGCGGGTACTCGAGGTTGACGACGTGGAAGCCGTCGCGCGACAGCGCCTCGGCCAGGGGGCCGAGGTGGGTGCGGTCGTGGGTGGGCCGCCAGAAGCCGCCGTGGACGAGGGCGACGGTGTAGCCGCGGGCCCGGTGCGGGTCGGGCTCGAACACGTCGTAGACGTCGGTCTGCTCCGGCCCGGTCACCTCGGTGCGGTCGGGCTGGCGGGCGGGTCGGCTCATGACGTCGTCGCTCATCACGGCCACCGTAGCCGCGGACCGGCCCCGCGGTTAGGGTGGCGCGCATGCAGAAGTGGGAGTACGCGACCGTACCGCTCATCGTCCACGCGACGAAGCAGATCCTCGACCAGTGGGGTGAGGACGGCTGGGAGCTCGTCCAGGTCCTCGCGATGCCCGAGGGCAACCTCGTCGCCTACCTCAAGCGCGCGAAGGCCTGACATGGGTGCCGTCGAGGACCGCCTCGCCGAGCTGGGCCTCACCCTCCCCGAGGTCGTGCCGCCGCTCGCGGCCTACGTCCCGGCGGTGCTCGACGGCTCGCGGGTCTACGTCTCGGGGCAGGTGCCGTTCGTCGAGGGCGTGCTGCCCGCGACCGGCCAGGTCGGCGAGCTCGTCGGCCTCGTGACGCCCGAGAAGGCGGCCGAGCTCGCGGCCGTCTGCGCGCTCAACGCCATCGCGGCGATCCGGTCCGTCGTCGGCGACCTCGACCGCGTCGAGCGCATCGTCAAGGTCACCGGCTTCGTCGCCTCCGACCCGTCCTTCACCGGTCAGCCCGGTGTCGTCAACGGCGCGAGCGAGCTGTTCGGCAAGGTCTTCGGCGACGCCGGGGTCCACGCCCGCTCGGCCGTGGGGGTCGCGGCGCTGCCGCTCGGCGCCCCGGTCGAGGTCGAGGTCATCGCCCACGTCCGTGACTGAGCCGACCGTCCTGCGCCGCCCGGTGCGCGACGCCGGCCTGCTCGAGCGGGCCCGCGCCTGGGTCGAGGCGGGGTCCGGCGACGGGCCCGAGCCGCGGCCGGCCGCGACGGTGATGCTCGTGCGCGACACCGACGCCGGGCCGGAGGTCTACGTCCAGCGGCGCGTGGCCACGATGGCCTTCGCGCCGTCGATGGTCGTCTTCCCCGGCGGGCGCGTCGACCCCGCCGACGCCGGGCTCGACCCCGCGACCCCCGGGCTCGCCGACCTCGCCGCGCACCTCGGCGTGACGCCGGCGGAGGCCGCGCCCTTCGCGGCGGCCGCCGTCCGCGAGGTCGAGGAGGAGTGCGGCGTGCGGGTCGAGGTCGCGGCGCTGCGCGGCCGCGGCCACTGGGTCACGCCGGCGTTCGAGCCGCGGCGCTACGACACGTGGATCCTCGCCGCCGGCATGCCGGAGGGTCAGGAGGCCCGCGAGACGAGCGGCGAGAGCGACGGCGGCGGTTGGGCCCGCGCGTCGGTCCTGCTGCAGCGCGCCGGGCGGGGCGAGGTGCGGATGATGCCGCCGCAGGTCTGGGCCCTCGAGGCGCTGGAGCGCTTCGACTCCGCCGCGGCCTTCCTCGCCGACCGCCCCGACATCCGCCGCGTCGTGCCGGTGCTCGAGCAGGACCCGGACGGCACGCTCGTCCTCGTCACGGCGCTCTGACCCCGTCCGTCCTCCCCGCGACCTGCGCGGGTCCGCGTGCGACCGCACCCGCAGCAGCGCAGGTCACGGGGAGAAGGCGGGCCTAGGGTGGGCGGATGACCCCGTCGTCATCGTCCCCCGCGCAGCCGCCGGCCTCGGTGCGGGACCTTTGGGACGGGGGAGCGGTGGGCGAGCGGGCGCACTGCGTCCTCGCGCCCAACCCCGGCCCGATGACCCTCGACGGCACGAACACCTGGGTGCTGCTCGAGCCGGGCTCGAGCGAGGCCGTCGTCGTCGACCCCGGGCCGCACGGTGACGCGCACCTGCGCGCGGTCCTCGACCTCGTGGCCTCCCGCGGGGCGCGCGTCGGGCTGACCGTCCTCACCCACGGCCACCACGACCACGCCGAGGCCGCCCCGCGTTTCGCCGAGCTGTCCGGTGCCCCGACGCGGGCGGTCGGCGCCGGCCACGACGACCTCGGCGACGGGGACGTGCTCGCGGTGGGCGGCCTCGAGCTGCGCGTCGTCGCGACGCCGGGGCATACCGCCGACTCGGTGTCGTTCGCCCTGCCGGCAGACCACGCGCTTCTCACTGGCGACACGGTGCTCGGCCGCGGGACGACCGTGGTCGCGCACCCCGACGGCGAGCTGGACGCCTACCTCGCGTCGCTCGAGCGGATCGCCGCGCTCACCGGGGACGGCGACGTGACGCGCATCCTCCCCGGGCACGGCCCGCTCGTCCCGGACGCCGCGGCGATGGTGGCGTTCTACCGGACGCACCGCGCGCAGCGGCTCGAGCAGGTCCGGCAGGCGCTGCGCGACGGCGCGGCGGCCGAGGCGGACCCGGTCGAGGGCGTGCTGCGGCGCGTCTACGCCGAGGTGTCACCGGACGTGTGGCCGGCGGCGCGGATGTCCATCCGCGCGCAGCTGGACCACCTGGGCATCCCCTGGTGAACCCCATGCGTATCGGGTGACCCGATACGCCTGCGCTTCACCCGGGAACCGTTCCGGGGGAGAGCGCGCCCGTATCGGGTGACCCGATACGCGCGTGACGGGTGGGGCGAGGGGGTGAGGCGGGTCAGCGGGCGCGGCGGCGCAGGCGCTCGACGTCCATGAGGAGGACGGCGCGCGCCTCGAGGCGCAGCCACCCGCGCGAGGCGAAGTCGGCGAGCGCCTTGTTGACCGTCTCGCGGGAGGCGCCGACGAGCTGCGCGAGCTCCTCCTGGGTGAGGTCGTGCGAGACCATGACACCCTCCTCGACCGGGCGGCCGAAGCGCTTGGCGAGGTCGAGCAGGGCCTTGGCGACGCGACCGGGGACGTCGGTGAAGACGAGGTCGGCGAGGACGTCGTTGGTGCGGCGCAGCCGGCGGGCCAGCGCGCTGAGCAGGGTGAGCGCGACACCGGGGCGCTCGTGGAGGAAGTCCTTGAGCTGCTCGTGGCCCATCGAGAGCAGCTGGGTCTCGGCGACGGCGGTCGCGGTGGCCGTGCGGGGCCCGGGGTCGAAGAGCGAGAGCTCGCCGAACATCTCGCCGGGGCCGAGGATGGCCAGGAGGTTCTCGCGGCCGTCGGTGCTCGTGCGCCCGAGCTTGATCTTGCCCTCGCCGATGACGTAGAGCCGGTCGCCCTGGTCGCCCTCGTGGAAGAGGACGTCGCCGCGCTCGAGCCGCGAGGGGTTCATCTGCGCGATGAGCCCCTCCGCCGCACCGTCGTCGAGGGGGGACAGGAGCGGGGCTTTGCGCACGACGTCGTGGTCCACGTCGGACAGTGTGCCAGAACGGGCAGGTCGGGGGCCGGGTGGTCGCGGCCCCCGGGCAGCGCCCGGACCGGTCGCCAGGGGTGGTCTGTCGGGGCCCGGCCCTAGGCTGTCGCCGTGCCCGTCCGTCCCTCGCCCGCCGTCCGCCGCGCGGCCACCGGTGACGAGTCGCCGGTCGCCCGCACCCGCCGTGCCCGCCGCACGTACCGCGCTCTGCTGGACCGGTACCCCTACGCCCACTGCGAGCTCGACTTCGAGACGCCGCTGCAGCTGCTCGTGGCCACCGTCCTCTCCGCGCAGACCACCGACGTCATGGTCAACACGGTGACGCCGACCCTCTTCTCGCGCTGGCCCACCGCCGAGGCGCTCGCGGCGGCCGACCGGGCCGAGATGGAGGCCGTCCTGCGGCCCACCGGCTTCTTCCGGGCCAAGACCAACTCGGTCATCACCCTCGCCCAGGCCGTCGTCGAGAGGTACGGGGGCGAGGTCCCCGGCCGGCTCGAGGACCTCGTGACGCTCCCGGGGGTCGGCCGCAAGACGGCGAACGTCGTGCTGGGCAACGCCTTCGGTGTCCCCGGCATCACCGTCGACACGCACTTCGGCCGCCTCGTCCGGCGGTGGGGCTGGACGCAGGAGACCGACCCGGTCAAGGTCGAGGCCGACGTCGCCGCGATCATCCCGAAGAGCGACTGGACGATGCTCAGCCACGTCGTCATCTTCCACGGCCGGCGCACCTGCTTCGCGCGCAAGCCGGCGTGCGGCGCCTGCCCGGTCACCCGGTGGTGCCCCGCGTACGGCGAGGGCGAGACCGACCCCGAGAAGGCCGCGAAGCTCCTCAAGTTCGAGCTGGCCCCGGGCGCCGTCCTGCCCGACCCCCCACCGGGCCCTCTGCCCGACGACGCCTGACCCTCACCGGCTCTCGAACGCCTCCTTCGTCTTCGCGATGGCGAAGCCCCAGCCCTGCGAGACGGTCGGCTTCGGCGGCACCGCGACCTCGTCGGGGTTGGTGACGACGTCGAGGAGCGTCGGCCCGTCGTGCCCGAGCGCCCACCGCACGGCGTCGTCGAGGTCGGCGGGGTCCTCGACCCGCCGCGCGGTCAGGCCCATCGCCGTGGCCACCGCGGCGAGGTCGGGGTTGTCCAGCTCGGTGCCGAACTCGGGCAGGCCGCCCTGCTCCTGCTCGAGCTTGACCATCCCGAGCCGCCCGTTGTCGAAGACGACGACGGTGACCGGCAGCCGGTAGGTGACGGCCGTGCGCAGGTCGCCGAGCAGCATCATCAGGCCGCCGTCGCCGGCCATCGCGACGACCTGGCGGTCACGGTCGAGCGCCGACGCGCCGAGGGCCATCGGCACCGCGTTGGCCATCGACCCGAGGTTGAAGGACCCGACGAGGCGGCGGGTGCCGCGCATCGTCACGTGGCGCGCGACCCAGGCCGTCGACATGCCGGTGTCGGCGGTGAGGACGGCGTCGTCGGCGGCGTGCCGGTCGACCGCGTCGGCGACGGCCTCGGGCCGGATCCGGGTGTCCGGGTTGTCGAAGACCGCGCGCACCCGGCCGAGCAGGCGCCGGTCGTGGCCCGGGTCGAGCAGCGAGCGCTGCCGCTCGTGCCACTGCTCGTACTCGCGACGGGCCGCGTCGAGGTGGCCGCGGTCCGTGCGCGGGGTGAGGCGGGGCAGCAGGGCCCGCAGCGTCCCCGCGGCGTCGCCGACGAGCGCGAGGTCGACGGGCACGCGCCGACCGATGTGCGAGCCGCGCACGTCGAGCTGCACGACGGTCTTCCCGCTCGGGTACCAGTCGCGGTAGGGGAAGTCGCTGCCGATGAGCACGAGGACGTCGCAGGAGTCCATCGCGTGCGCGGCGGCCGGGTTGCCGATGAGCCCGGACTGGCCGACCTCGTAGGGGTTGTCGCGCTCGAGCCCCTCCTTGGCCTTGAGGGTGAGGACCATCGGGGCCGCGAGGCGTTCGGCGAGCTCGAGCACCTCCTCGCGCGCACCGAGGGCGCCGTGCCCGACGAGCAGCGTGACCTCGGCGTCGCCCGCGAGCAGCTCGGCGACGGCGGCGACCTGCACCTCGGGCGCCGGGGCGGGCACCCCGGCCGGGGCGAAGCGGGGGAGCGGGGTGTCCTGCGGCAGCTCGAGGTCACCGACGTCCCCGGGGATCGTCAGGACCGCGACGCCGCCCTGCGCGAGCGCCGCGTTGACGCCCTGCTCGAGGACGTGCGGCAGCTGCTCGACGGAGGTGAGCGTGCGGGCCCACACCGCGACGTCCGAGAACAGGACGTCGTTGTCGACCTCCTGGAAGAAGTCGGTGCCGATGTCGCCCGACGGCACCTGGCCGCAGATCGCGAGCACCGGCGCGTGCGACTTCTTCGCGTCGTAGAGACCGTTGAGCAGGTGGACCGAGCCCGGCCCGACCGTGCCCATGACGACGCCCAGCGGGGCGCCGAGCTGCGCCTGGGCGCTCGCCGCGAAGGCGCCCACCTCCTCGTGCCGCACGCCCACCCACTCGACCCGCTCCTCCCGGCGGATGGCGTCGGTCAGCGGGTTGAGGGCGTCGCCGACGACACCCCAGACGTGCGTGACGCCGTGCTCGGCGAGGGCGGTGACGATGTGCTCGGCGACGGTGCTCATGGGGGTCCTCCCGGTGGCGGATGGGTGTGGACCGGGCGCCGCGCGGGGCGGTGCCCGGCCCGTCACCTCAGCGCTACCCCGCGCGGCCGCCCGCGACACCGCCGGGCCGGTCGCGCCCGCGCCCGGGCGCTCCCGGCGGACTCCCGGGTCACGCACATCCGGCGTGCCTACGATGACGCCCATGACCTCCGCACCCGCGTGGCTGAGGCGGCTCGCCACCCGGGCGGACGTCGCGGCCCACCCCTGGTTCGCCGAGCACCCGGCGCCCCCGGAGGGTGCCCGGTCCTCGGCGGTCCTCGTGCTCTTCGGCCCCGGCCCCGACGGGCGCACCGACGTCGTCCTCACCGAGCGCGCGCACACGCTGCGCTCGCACCCGGGGCAGGTCTCCTTCCCCGGCGGCCGGATGGACCCCGGTGACGACGGCCCGGTCGGCGCGGCCCTGCGCGAGGCGCAGGAGGAGGTCGGTCTCGAGCCGGCGGGTGTCGAGGTGCTCGCGGCCCTGCCGGCGCTGCACCTGGCACCGAGCGGCAACGCCGTGACCCCGGTCCTCGGCTGGTGGCCGCGCCCGGTGCCGGTCGGGGTCGTCGACACCGCCGAGGTCGCGCGCGTCGACCGCGTGGCGGTCGAGGACCTGCTCGACCCCCGCCACCGCTTCACCACCGTCTTCGGCCCCTACCGGGGCCCCGGGTTCGAGGTGGACGGCCTCTTCGTCTGGGGCTTCACCGCGATGCTCCTCGACACCCTCCTCGACCTCGCCGGCCTGACCCGGCCGTGGGACCACGCCCACGAGCGGGCGCTGCCCGACCGCGTGCGCTCCCCGTGGATGCGCGGGGCCGAGGAGCGCCCCGACCCGCCGGAGACCGAGGACGCGCCGTGACCGGCTCGACCGTCCTCGACGTCGTCCTCGCCCTCGTCCTGCTCGCCTACGCCTGGAGCGGATGGCGCCAGGGGCTGGTCGCCGCCGTCCTCGGGCTCGTCGGGCTGCTCGCCGGGGCCTTCGCCGCGGTCAAGGTCGCCCCGGGGCTGATCGACGGCCGGGGCGGCATCGACCTCGGCAGCCCGGCCGGGACGCTCCTGCTCATCGGGATCGTCCTCGTCGCCGCGACGCTCGGGCAGTGGCTCATGCTCCTGCTCGCCTCGCGGGTCCGCACCGTCATCGGGATGGCCGGGCTGCGGCTCGTCGACAACCTCCTCGGCGCGGTCGCGGTGCTCGTGGCGTCCGTCCTCGTCGTCTGGGTGGTCGCCGGGGCCGCGCGCGTCAGCGGCCCGGTGGGCCTGCGCAACGCCATCGCCTCCTCGGCAGTCGTGCGCACGGTCGACGCCGTCGTGCCGCGCTCGGCGCAGACCCTCGTCGACGACCTCACCGAGGCCCTCGACCGCGGCGGCTTCCCCCGCGTCTTCGAGGGGCTGGGGCCCGAGCCGATCGCCTCGGTGCAGGCGCCTGACCGCGCGCTCGTCGAGGACGCCGTCGTGTCGCGGGCGCTGCGCTCGGTCGTCCACGTGCGGGCCTCCTCGCCGCGGTGCGGGCAGACCCAGGTGGGCTCCGGGTGGGTGCTCTCGCCGGGGGTCGTCGTCACCAACGCGCACGTCGTCGCGGGGGCGCGGACGGTGCGGCTCAGCGTGCGCGGCACGGGCCCGGAGGTGACCGGCCGGGTCGTGCGCTTCGACCCCGACCGCGACGTCGCCGTCGTCGTCACCTCGAAGCTCGACGCGCCCGCGCTGACCCGCGGTGACGCGCTGGGCCGGGGCGACGACGCCGTGCTCGCGGGCTTCCCCGGCGACCACGGCCTCTGGGTCGGGCCGGCCCGGGTCCGCAGCGTCCTCGAGGCGAAGGGCGGCGACATCTACGGCGGCGACGGCACGGTCCGCCAGATCTACTCCCTGCGGGCCGAGGTCCGCCGCGGCGCCTCCGGCGGCCCGATGGTCGACCCCGAGGGCCACGTCGTGGGGATGGTCTTCGCGACCTCGCTCGACGACCCGCAGACCGGGTACGCGATGACGTACTCAGAGCTCGCGCCCGTCGTGCGCGGCTCGTCGGTCGGCGACCCGACGGTCTCGACCGGCCAGTGCCGCGGGGCGGCCTGAGCGGACCGGCCGGCGCTCAGCCCTGGTGCTTGAGCGCGGCCACCGTTTCCTTGCCCTGGGCGATGGCCTTCTCGGGCGCGGGCTTCGCCTTCTGCAGCGCGTTCTTGCCGAGGAGGGCGAGCACTCCGGCGACGACGAACATCAGCACCGTGACGATGAGGTAGCCGGCCCACAGGGGCAGCCAGATCGCGAGGACCTGGGCGAGGGTGTGGAAGAGGAAGACCAGCCCGAGCAGGCCGACGAACGCCGCCCCGGCGAGCAGCCCGGCCCCGACGCCGACCTTCTTGGCGCCCTGCGCGACCTCGGCCTTGGCCAGGGCGATCTCGCCCTTGACGATGCCCTGGACGTCGTGCGTCGCGTCGGCGACGAGCTGTCCGATGGTGCGCTCGGTGCTCTCGGGTGCCATGCGTCCTCAGCTCGTGTCGTGGGTCCTGCGGAGCGGTACGTGCCGACCTTACCGAGTGCTCGTGGAGCCGGGGCCCGCGTGCTCCTCCTGGAAGCAGTCCGGCACGCCGTCGCCGTCGTCGTCGCGGGTCTCCTGCTCGTGGATGCGCCGGTAGACGGCGTTGCGCCGCCGGAGGATGACCGACGCGAGCGCGGCCGCGGTGAGCGACCCGAGGAGGATGCCGAGCTTGACGTGCTCGTCGCGCGCGGAGCCGGCCCCGAAGGCGAGCTCGCCGACGAGCAGCGAGACCGTGAACCCGACCCCGGTGAGGATGGCGAGGCCGGCGATGTCGGACCACGCGAGGTCGTCGTCGAGCCGGGCGCGGGTGAACCGGGCCATGAGGTAGGTCGACCCGAGGACGCCGACGAGCTTGCCGACGACGAGGCCGGCGACGACGCCGATGGCCACCGGGTCGCGCAGCGTCTCGCCGAAACCGCCGCCGAGCACCGCCACGCCGGAGGCGAAGAACGCGAACACGGGCACCGCGACGCCGGCCGACAGCGGGCGGATGCGGTGCTCGAAGCGGTGCGCGACGTCGGTGTCGGCCGGCAGCGTGCTCACCGCGGGCACCCCGCGCTTGCGCGGGCGGACCGGGACGACGAGCCCGAGGAGGACGCCGGCCACGGTGGCGTGGACGCCGGAGGCATGGACGAAGGCCCAGGTGAGCGCGGCGAGCGGCACGAGCAGCCACCAGGCCGCGATCCGGCGCTGGACGAGGGCCGCGAACGCGGCGAGCGGCACGAGCCCGAGGAGGAGCATCATCGGGTCGAGGTCGGAGGTGTAGAAGACCGCGATGATCGTGATGGCGATGAGGTCGTCGACGACGGCGAGCGTGAGGAGGAACGAGCGCAGCCCGGACGGCAGGTGCGAGCCGATGACCGCGAGCACCGCGAGGGCGAAGGCGATGTCGGTGGCCGTCGGGATGGCCCAGCCCTGCAGCGCGTCCCCCTCGCCCCCCATGAGGGTGACGACGCCGACGAAGACGACGGCGGGGACGGCGACGCCGCAGAACGCGGCGACGACCGGCACGGCCGCCTTGGCGGGCGAGCGGAGGTCGCCGACGAGGAACTCGCGCTTGAGCTCGAGCCCGGCGACGAAGAAGAAGATCGCGAGCAGGCCGTCGGCCGCCCAGTGGCCGAGGCTGAGGCGCAGGTGGAACCAGTCGGTGCCGATCTCGGTGTCGCGCAGCGAGAAGTAGGCGTCGCTCAGGGGGCTGTTGGCGAGGATGATCGCGACGACGGCGGCGCCGAGGAGGACGGCCCCGCCGATGGTCTCGGTGCGCAGGGCGTTGGCGACGAACTGGGTCTCGGCCCAGGTCGAGGGGCGGGAGAGGAGGCGGTGGCCCTCGGGGCGGCGGCCGGGCGGTGCGGAGGTCATCGGGCGGCTCCTGACGGAGGGGCGGGGGCCGCGGGCGGGCGCGGCGAGGTCGTTGCCGACCAGACTTCCCGGCGCACCGCTTCCGAGTCTACCGGGGCGCGGGCGGGCCCCTCCCGGTCGGCCACGAGCCGGACGCCCGCCCGTCGAGGCGTGGGCCGCGGAGCCGGACCCGCGACGGGGCGCCACCCGCCGTGGGTGGCGCCCCGTCGGGAGGGTCCGGCGTCAGTCGGAGCCGGAGGACATCCCCTGCTTGATGAGGTTCATCACCGAGCTGTCGGCGAGCGTCGTGACGTCCCCGACCTCGCGGTTCTCGGCGACGTCCTTGAGCAGGCGGCGCATGATCTTGCCCGAGCGCGTCTTCGGCAGCTCCTGGACGATCATCACCTGGCGCGGCTTGGCGATCGGGCCGATCTCCTTCGCCACGTGGTTGCGCAGCTCCTGGACGGTCTCCTCGCCGTGGTCCGCCGCGCCGCCGCGGAGGATGACGAACGCGCACACCGCCTGGCCGGTCGTCTCGTCGGCGGCGCCGACGACCGCGGCCTCCGCGACCGACGGGTGCGACACGAGGGCCGACTCGATCTCGGCGGTCGAGAGGCGGTGGCCGGAGACGTTCATGACGTCGTCGACCCGTCCCAGCAGCCAGATGTTGCCCTTGTCGTCGTACTTGGCGCCGTCGCCGGCGAAGTAGTACTTCGGCCCGAACCGCGACCAGTACGTCTCCTTATAGCGCTCCGGGTCGCCCCAGATCCCGCGCAGCATCGAGGGCCACGGCTTGGTGAGGACGAGGTAGCCGACCTTCTCGGCCTCGGTGAACGGGTTGCCGTCGTCGTCGAGGATCTCGGCCGAGATGCCCGGGATGGGCCGCTGCGCCGAGCCCGGCTCGAGCGTCGTCACGCCGGGCAGGGGGCTGATCATGATCGCGCCGGTCTCGGTCTGCCACCACGTGTCGACGATGGGCGCCCGGTCGCCGCCGACGTGCTTGCGGTACCAGAGCCACGCCTCGGGGTTGATCGGCTCGCCGACGCTGCCCAGGACGCGGATCGAGGACATGTCGTACTTGGCGGGGATGTCGGTGCCCCACTTCATGAACGTGCGGATCGCGGTCGGCGCCGTGTAGAGGATCGAGACCTTGTACTTCTCGACGATCTCCCACCAGCGGCCCTGGTGCGGGCTGTCGGGGGTGCCCTCGTAGAGCACCTGGGTCGCGCCGTTGGCCAGCGGCCCGTAGACGATGTAGCTGTGGCCGGTGACCCAGCCGACGTCGGCGGTGCACCAGTAGACGTCGGTCTCGGGGTGCAGGTCGTGGACGACCGCGTTCGTGTACGCGGCCTGGGTGAGGTAGCCGCCGGTCGTGTGGAAGATGCCCTTCGGCTTCCCGGTCGTCCCGGAGGTGTAGAGGATGAAGAGCGGGTGCTCGCTGTCGACCGGCACCGCCTCGTGCGTGTCGGGCTGGCCCTCGACGAGGTCGTGCCACCAGACGTCGCGCTCGTCGTCCCACTCGACCTCGGTGTCGGTGCGCTTGACGACGAGCACCTTCTCGACGGGGGAGTCGTCGTCGCCGTGGTGGATGGCGGCGTCGACGGCGGCCTTGAGCGGCGCCGGCTTGCCGCGGCGCCACTGGCCGTCGGTCGTCACGACGACCTTGGCCTCGGCGTCGGCGATGCGGGTGTGCAGGGCCTCGGCCGAGAAGCCGCCGAAGATGACCGAGTGCGGGGCCCCGAGGCGCGCGCAGGCGAGCATCGTGAAGACGGTCTCGGGGATCATCGGCATGTAGACCGCGACGCGGTCGCCCGTCGAGACGCCGAGCGAGGCCAGCGCGTTGGCGGCCTTGCTCACCTCGCGCTGGAGGTCGGCGTAGGTGATGGTGCGGGTGTCGCCCTGCTCGCCCTCGAAGTGGATGGCGACGCGGTCGCCGTTCCCGGCCTCGACGTGGCGGTCGACGCAGTTGTACGCGACGTTGAGCTCGCCGCCGACGAACCACTTCGCGAAGGGGGCCTCGCTCCAGTCGAGCGTGGTGTCGAAGTCCTTCGCCCAGGTGACCCGCTCGCGCGCCTGCCGCGCCCAGAAGCCCTCGTGGTCGGCCGCGGCCTCGTCGTACATCTCCGCGGTGCCGTTGGCCTGCGCGGCGAACGCCGGGTCGGGGCTCAGGTCCAGCTCGTGCAGGTGGCTCGACAGGCTGTCGTCGGTCACGGGTCCTCCTCGTCGTCGAGTGGCGGGTACGGCCACAGCCAACCCGACGACGGCGACCGAGGCAACCGTCCGTCCGGAGGGACCGGTCCAGCGGGGCGTGCGGCGCGCCGAGCGGATCCTCGGGGTGGGGTCTCGCTGCGCCGGTGGGGTCTCGCCATGCCGGGGTGCCCTGGTGGGGCGGCGGGGCGAGGTGGGGGCGGCGGGGCGGCATCGGGGCGGCGGGACAGGGCGGTGCCCGGCTGGACATCCTGACCAGCGACACGCGGATCCGGGTGGCGAAACTGTGCGCTCGTTGCCCAGGACGACGGTCAACGGTTCCGCTCTGTGCGATCGCATGATTCCGTGGTGGTCCGGCCCACGAGGCCACGACCACTCACGAGGAGGTGAGCGCGGTGTTCGAGGAAGGACAGCTGTACTCGGCCGTGACGACCGAGGACGACGGCACCGTCAGGGTGCACCTGTCGGACAACCACCCCGGGCTGCACGACGAGGCCTACCTGCGGCGCCGGGGCGAGATCGCCGCCGTGTCGCTCGCGCACCGCCCCGGGGACCCCGTCCCGACGGTCGAGTACACCGAGGCCGAGCACGCCGTCTGGCGCACCGTGAGCACCGAGCTCGCGCCCAAGCACGAGCGCTACGCCCACCCGGAGTTCCTCCGCGGCAAGGCCGCCCTCGACCTGCCGGTCGACCACGTGCCGCAGCTGCACGAGGTGACCGAGCGACTCCTGCCGCTCACGGGCTGGTCCTACACGTGCGCCCCGGGCCTGGTCCCGCTGCGCGACTTCTACCGCGACCTCGGCCGCCGGGTGTTCAGCTCGACGCAGTACCTGCGCCACGACAGCCGGCCGCTCTACACGCCCGAGCCGGACATCCTCCACGAGGTCGTCGGCCACGGGAACCAGCTGGCGAGCCCCCGCTTCGCCGCGGTGACGCGGGCCGCCGGGGAGGCGACGACCCGCCTCGAGACCGACGAGGCCGTCAAGTTCGTCGCCGACGTCTTCTGGTTCTCGATGGAGTTCGGCGTCATGGCCGACGGCGACGAGCTCAAGGCCTACGGCGCCGGCATCCTCAGCAGCTACGGCGAGATGGACGAGTTCCGGTCGATGGACATCCGCCCGCTCGACCTCGTGGCGATGGGCACGCTCAACTACGACATCACCGCCTACCAGCCGGTGCTGTTCCGGGCCGAGAGCGTCGATCACCTCGAGGACGTCGTCGGGACCTTCTTCGAGACGGTCGACGACGACCTCGCCGCCCGGCTGCGCGCGCAGGCCGCCGCCGCGGTCTGACCTCGGCGCGCTCCACCCGTCGAGCGAACAGGACGCGCCGTCAGCCACCCCGGGCCGGCGGCGTGTTCTGTTCGCTCGACAGGGTGCCGGCTCACCAGGTGTGGGCGACGTCGACGACGAGACGGCTCGTGCGGGTCGTGGTGTCCTCGAGGGTGAAGACCCGGAAGGGCAGCCGGGCCCGCACGCCGAGCCCGATCGTCGTGTACCCCTCGAACGTGCCGGCCCACCGGACCTGGCGGAAGGTCGGGTAGCCCGCGACGGTCGGCATCGCCGGCACGCTGGTGGCGCCCCTCCTGACGACGACCGCCAGGCGCGCCCCGCCGGCGACCGGCACGACGGCCCCCGAGCCCTCGGCGCGCACGCTGCTCACGTAGCGCACGTCGTACCCGGGGGCGACCCCGGTCATGTCGACGACGAGCCGGTCGTAGCACGCGTGGTGCCCCGCGCGGACCCCCGTGAGGCGTCCGGTCGCGAGTGGGGCCGAGGTCTTGGGCAGGGACCCCCACCCTGTCGAGCAGGCGCTCACAGCGGTGGGCAGGGCCGTGGCGGGGGCGGCGGAGACGAGGGCGGGAGCGGCCGCGACGGCGAGCGCCGCGGCGAGGACCGTGACCCTGCCCCGGGCGGTGGCGGAGGAGCGGCGGCGGGCGGGTCGGGTCGTGGACATGGTCTGCCTCCTTCACCGCCGGTATACGCCGGTCGGGACGCGACACGCCAGACCCGGGGGGTGACGCCGCGCGCCAAGCACCCCCGGACACGACGCAGCGACCGCGGAGGGCTCTCCAGCCCCGCGGCCGCTGCTGCCGGTGGGTCGGGTCGGGGGAGGCGGTCCCCCGACCCGACCGGTCAGTGGTCGATCGCCTCCCCGACCCCGTGGCCGGTGAGGGAGCGGACCTCCATCTCGGCGTACTTCGCGGCGTTGTGCTCCTTGCTCGTCACCGAGCCGAGCCAGCCGAGGAAGAACGCGAGCGGGATGGAGACCAGGCCCGGGTTGTCGAGCGGGAACCAGTGGAAGTCGATCGCCGTGTTCTGGATCATCGACTGGCTGGGCCCGCCCGGCTCCAGCGGCGGCTTGCCGGAGACGACCGGGCTGAAGATGATCAGGCCGATCGCGCTGATGAGGCCGCCGTAGATGGAGAACAGGGCGCCGCGGGTGTTGAAGCCCTTCCAGAACAGCGAGTAGAGGATCGTCGGCAGGTTGGCCGACGCCGCGACGGCGAAGGCCAGCGCCACGAGGAACGCGATGTTCTGGCTCTTGGCGAAGATGCCGCCGACGATGGCGACGATGCCGATGACGATGGCGGCGATGCGGGCGACCCGCACCTCCTGCTCCTGGCTGCCCGAGCCCCGCTTGAAGACCTCCTTGTAGAGGTCGTGGGCGAAGGTCGCCGAGGTGGTGATGGTCAGGCCGGCGACGACCGCGAGGATCGTCGCGAACGCGACGCCCGAGATGATGCCGAGGAGCACCGAGCCGCCGAGCTCGTAGGCGAGGAGCGGTGCGGCCGCGTTGGCCTTGCCGGGGGCGGCGTTGATGGCCGTCGGGCCGACGAGGGCGGCAGCGCCGTAGCCGACGACGAGGGTCAGCAGGTAGAAGCCGCCGATGAGCCAGATGGCCCACTCGACCGACTTGCGGGCCTGCTTGCTCGTCGGGACCGTGTAGAAGCGCTGGAGCACGTGCGGGAGGCCGGCGGTGCCGAGCACGAGCGCCATCGACAGCGAGATGAAGTCGATCTTCGTCGTGAGGTTCTTGCCGTACTTCAGGCCCGGCTCGAAGAGCTTCTCGCCGGCCTTGGGGGAGTTGTCGGCCGCGGCCTGGAAGAGCGAGCTGATGTTGAACGAGTACTTGCCGAGCACCCAGACCGTGATGACGAAGGTGCCCGCGATGAGCAGGAGCGCCTTGATGATCTGCACCCAGGTCGTGCCCTTCATCCCGCCGATGAGGACGTACGCGATCATGATGATGCCGACGATCGCGATGACGAGGTCCTGCGCGAGCTCGCCCGAGATGCCGAGCAGCAGCGACACGAGGCCGCCGGCGCCGGCCATCTGCGCGAGCAGGTAGAAGAACGACACCGCGATGACCGAGATGGCGGTCGCGATGCGGACCGGGCGCTGCTTGAGGCGGTAGCTGAGGACGTCGGCCATCGTGAAGCGGCCGGTGTTGCGCAGCAGCTCGGCGACGAGCAGGAGCGCGACGAGCCACGCGACGAGGAAGCCGATCGAGTACAGGAAGCCGTCGTAGCCCTGGAGGGCGATGGCGCCGGCGATGCCGAGGAAGGACGCCGCCGACAGGTAGTCGCCGGCGATGGCGATGCCGTTCTGGCGGCCGTTGAAGGCGCCGGCGGCGGTGTAGTACTGCTCGGCCGTCTTCTTGCCCGCGGCGACGCGGATGACGATGACGAGCGTGACGACGACGAAGGCCGCGAAGATGCCGATGTTGAGGGCCGGCGAGCCGACCGTCGTGGCCGCGTCGGCCATCGGGAGGGTGAGCGCCATGGTCAGTGCCCCTTGTCCGCGTCGAGGCGCGCGCCGAGGGCGTCGGCGGCCGGGTCGAACTCACGGGTGGCCCAGCGCGAGTAGATGATCGTGATCGCGAAGGTCGTCACGAACTGGCCGAGGCCGAAGAGCAGGCCGATCGTGATGTTGCCGGCGACCTTGGTGCCCATGAAGCCCGGGGCGAAGATCGACAGCAGGACGTAGAGGAAGTACCAGGCGAGGAAGAACGCCGTCATCGGGAACACGAAGCCCCGGAACTTGCGGCGCAGCTCCTGGAACTCCGACGTGGTCTGCAGGGCGAGGTACGGGTCCTCGGCCTGCGTGCGAGCTTCGTTGCTCACGGTCACCTCCAGGGTCGGGTCCGAGCGGCTCTGCCCGGAACGCCCCAAGGGTGGGCGCCCCGGGGGTGCGCTGGCGAGACCCCGCGCCGGGTCCCTCGGCGGGCGGCGCCGCGCGTCGGTGGGCGGGGCGCCGACCACGGTGTGCGGTGGGTCACAGTGCGCCGAACGGGCCGCGTGGTGCGACGAGCGGTCGCCCCGGCATGATGGGCGCCGTGCGTGCGCTGAGGAAGGTCTCCGCCGGTCCGGGGCTGTCGCTGGTCGACGTGCCGGAGCCCGAGTGCGGCCCGAAGGACGTCAAGATCCGGGTGCTGCGGGCGGGCCTGTGCGGCACCGACCTCCACCTCGAGCAGTGGGACGAGTGGGCCGCCGCGACCGTGCAGGCGCCGATGACCCTCGGGCACGAGTTCTTCGGGGAGGTCGTCGAGGTCGGCGCCGACGTCGACCACGTGGCCGTCGGCGACCGCGTCTCCGGCGAGGGGCACCTCGTCTGCGGCACGTGCCGCAACTGCCGCGCCGGCCGCCGGCACCTGTGCATCAACACCGTCGGCGTCGGGGTCAACCGCGACGGCGCGTTCGCCGACTACGTCGTCATCCCCGCGACGAACGCCTGGGTGCAGCCGGCCGACCTCGACCCCGACCTCGGTGCGCTCTTCGACCCGCTCGGCAACGCCGTCCACACGGCGCTGCAGTGGCCGGTCGTCGGCGAGGACGTCGTCGTCACCGGGGCCGGCCCGATCGGCGTGATGGCCACCGCCGTCGCCCGGCACGCCGGCGCGCGGCGCATCGTCGTCACGGACCTGTCCGACGAGCGGCTCGCGCTCGCCGAGGCCGCCGGCGCCGACCTCGGGGTCAACGTCGGCCGCGGCGGGTCGCTGCGCGCGGCGCAGGCGGAGCTGGGGATGCTCGAGGGCTTCGACATCGGGCTGGAGATGTCCGGGTCGCCGGTGGCCGTCGAGGAGATGCTCGACAACATGAACCACGGCGGCAAGGTCGCGCTGCTCGGGCTGCCGAAGGACCGCTACGCCATCGACTGGGGCCGGGTCATCACGCACATGATCACGCTGCGCGGGATCTACGGCCGCGAGATGTTCGAGACCTGGTACCTCATGGGCTCGATGCTCGCGACGTCGGAGCGGCTGCGCTCGGCGGTGTCGTCCGTCGTCACCGGCCGGCACGCCGCCGAGGACTGGGAGGCCGCCTTCGCCGAGACCCGCTCGGGCACCGGCGGCAAGGTCGTCCTCGACTGGTCCTGACGCCGGGGGCACGGGCCTAGGCTGGATCGGTCGGCCACCCCGACGCCCGCCCCGACCCCGACTCGTGAGGAGCCACCCGTGTACGGCGCTGTCAAGGACCAGCTGCAGGCGACGCTGCAGGAGATCGAGGACGCCGGGCTCACCAAGCGCGAGCGCGAGATCACGACGCCGCAGTCGGCGCACGTCGGGACGACCGCGGGGGAGTCGCTCAACTTCTGCGCCAACAACTACCTCGGCCTGGCCGACCACGAGGCCGTCGTCGGTGCCTCCAAGGCCGCCCTCGACACGTGGGGCTTCGGGATGGCCTCGGTCCGCTTCATCTGCGGCACCCAGACGCAGCACACGGAGCTCGAGCGCCGCCTCTCGGAGTTCCTCGGCACCGAGGCGACGATCCTCTACAGCTCGTGCTTCGACGCCAACGGCGGTGTCTTCGAGGTGCTCTTCGGCGCCGAGGACGCGATCGTCTCCGACGAGCTCAACCACGCCTCGATCATCGACGGCGTGCGCCTGTCGAAGGCCGCGCGCTACCGCTACAAGAACGCCGACATGGCCGACCTGCGCGCCCAGCTCGTCGCCGCGCGCGAGGCCGGCGCCCGCCGCGTGTGCGTCGTCACCGACGGCGTCTTCTCGATGGACGGCTCGTACGCGCCGCTCGACGAGATCTGCGACCTCGCCGAGGAGTTCGAGGCGATGGTCCTCGTCGACGACAGCCACGCCGTGGGCTTCGTCGGGCAGCACGGCGGCGGCACCCCCGAGCTGTTCGGGGTGCGCGACCGCGTCGACATCCTCACGGGCACGCTCGGCAAGGCCCTCGGCGGCGCGTCCGGCGGCTACGTCGCGAGCCACCGCGAGGTCGTCGAGCTGCTGCGCCAGCGCTCGCGCCCCTACCTGTTCTCCAACTCCGTCGCGCCGGCGGTCGTCGCGGGCTCGCTCGCCGCGCTCGACCTCGTGGCCTCGTCCGACGACGCGCGGGAGACGTTGCGGCGCAACGCATCCCTCTTCCGGGAGCTGATGGACGAGGCCGGCTTCGACCTCCTGCCGGGCAGCCACCCGATCGTCCCCGTGATGTTCCCCGGCGACGACGGCGCGCGCCAGGCCACCCAGATCGCCGACCACATGCTCGCGAACGGCGTCTACGTCATCGCGTTCAGCTTCCCGGTCGTCCCGCGGGGCAAGGCGCGCATCCGCGTCCAGCTCTCGGCGGCGCACTCGGAGGCCGACGTGCGGCGCTGCGTGGAGGCCTTCGTGGCCGGCCGCGATGCCGTCGCCTGACCGCTCGGCGGTCTCCACCTCCCGCGAACGCGTGTGAAACCGCCGGTGGTCCCCGGCGGGTTCACACACGTTCGCGGTGGGGTCCGCGGTGGGTCAGTCGCGGACGCGGCTGCGCGCCAACCGGACCCGCTCGGGCGTGTGCAGCCGCACGAGCACACGCGTCGTCGAGGCCGGGACGCGCCCCGGCGTCGCGTACGACACGAGCACGGCCGTCGCGAAGGCCAGCGGCACCGCCCACAGCGCCGGGTTGGCGAGCAGCGCGGCCGGCCACCCGCCGAGGTGGCTCGTCGTCATCGTCAGCGCGAGCGCCGCGACGGTGGCGCCGCCGCCGACGAGCAGCCCGGCCAGCGCCCCGGTCGTCGACAGCCGCCGCCACCAGACCCCGAGCATGATGAGCGGGGCGAAGGTCGCGGCGGCCACGGCGAACGCGAGCCCGACCGTCGTCGCGACACCGAGCGGCTCGGCCACCCGGCTGATGACGTAGGGGACGACCACGCCGACGACGGCGGCGAACCGGAAGCCACGGACGCCGGGGGCGTCGCCGCCGGTGAACCGCGCGAGCCGGGGGCGCAGCAGCTCCTGGTCGATGACGCCGGTCACCGACATCGCGAGGCCGGAGGCCGTCGACAGGAACGCCGCGAAGGCTCCACCGGCGAGCATCGCGGTGAGGAGGTCGCCGCCGAGGCCGCCGACGAGCTCTCCGGGCAGCCGGAGCACGACCGAGTCCGAGCGCATCCCGTCCGGCAGCGAGGGGAAGGCGACCCGGCCGAGCATCCCGTAGACCGGAGGAATGAGGTAGAAGGTGCCGAGCAGGGCGATGACCGTGACCGTCGTGCGGCGCGCGCCGACGCCGTCGGGGTTGGTGTAGTAGCGGACGAGCACGTGCGGCAGGCCCATCGTCCCGAGGCAGAGCGCGAGGACGGTCGAGGCGTTGCGGTAGACCGGGTGGTCCTCGGGGCCGGTCGGCGTGAGGGGGATGCTCCACTCCGGCGGGACGACCGGCGCGGGGTGCCCGTCGCGGAACCACAGGAGCAGCAGGACGAACGCCGGCACCGCGAGCGCGGTCAGCTTGACCCAGTACTGCACGGCCTGGACGAAGGTGATCGAGCGCATCCCGCCGGCGCCGACGGCCGCGGCGATGACGACCATGACGACGAGCCCGCCGACCCACTCGGGGGCGCCGGTGACGAGGGTGAGCGTCAGGCTCGCGCCCTGGAACTGCGGCACGAGGTAGAGCCACCCGATGGCGAGCACGAGGACGGACGAGACGCGGCGGATCGCCTTGGACCCCAGCCGGGCCTCGGCGAAGTCGGGCAGCGTATACGCACCGGAGCGGCGCATCGGGGCGGCGACCATCACGAGGAGCACGAGGTAGCCGAGCGTGTACCCGACCGGCAGCCAGAGCAGGTCGACCCCGCCCCCGTAGACGAGGCCGGCGACGCCGAGGAAGCTCGCCGCCGACAGGTACTCGCCGCCGATGGCCGAGGCGTTGAGGCGCGGCGACACGGTGCGGCCCGCGACGTAGAAGTCGCTCGTACGGCGCGAGAGGCGCAGCCCGAGGCCGCCGACGGCGAGGGTCGTCAGGCACACCGCGACGACCGCGGCGAGCGACAGCGGCTGGCTCACGGGTCCTCGACGACGTCGACGAAGTCCGACTCGACGCGCTCGCTCTGCCGGGTGTACCAGCGGGCCAGCACCCAGGCCGCCGGGTAGACGGCCACGCCGAGCACGAGCCACGCGAAGGGGACCCCGACCACGGTCACCCCGCGGGTCGCGGGCACGAGCAGGAGGACGACGGGGAGGGCGGTCAGCCCCGCGACCGTGATCGCGAGGACGGCCAGCGAGAGGCGCAGCTGCGCCCGCATCAGGCCCTCGAGGTAGACGTCGCCGAGCTCGGTCTGCTCGTCGATGTCGCGGGCCGGCGGACGCGCGCGCAGCGGGGCGGCGCCGCGGCGCGAGCTCGTGACCCGCACCCGCGGCGGGGGCTGCGCGGGCGTGCTCACCGGTCAGTCCCCGGCGTGGCGCTCGCCGAGCGGGCGGCGCAGGAGGGTGTCGCGCAGCTCCTTGGTGTGGCGGCGGCTGACCTGCAGCTCGACGCGACCGACGAGCACCGAGCAGCGGCCGTGGTCCATCCGGACCTCGGAGACGTGGGGGAGCGCGACGAGGGTGCTGCGGTGGATGCGGACGAACCCGAAGTCCGCCCACTTCTCCTCGAGCAGGCTGAGCGGCACGCGGACGAGGTGGCTGCCGGCCTCGGTGTGCAGGCGGGCGTAGTCGCCGTGCGCCTGGGCGTAGCGGATCTGGCTGCGCGTGATGAAGCGGGTGACGCCGCCGAGCTCGACGGGGATGGTCTCGTCCTCGACCGCCGGCGCGGCGGGCGGTGCGTCCGCCGGGGGGCGGGCGCTGCCGCGCTCGCGCTGCTCGACGACGCGGCGGACGGCCTCGGCGATGCGCTGCTCGCGGACCGGCTTCATGACGTAGTCGGTGACGTCGAGCGCGAAGGCGTCGACGGCGTGCCGCTCGTGCGCGGTGACGAACACGACCAGCGGCCGCTCGCTGAACCGGCTGATGACCCGCGCGAGGGCCATCCCGTCCAGGCCGGGCATCGAGATGTCGCTGAAGACGACGTCGACGTCGCGGGCGTCGAGCACCTGGAGCGCCTCGGTGCCGCTGCTCGCGGTGATGACCTCGGCGACGCGCTCGTCGCGCTCGAGGAGGTACCCGAGCTCGGACAGCGCGGGGAGCTCGTCGTCGACGACGAGCACCACCAGCCCCCGCTCCGCGGACATGCCGGGCAGCCTAGGCCACCGGTCAGGATTGTGCGTGGACCCCGGGTGCGAACTTCGGCACACGGAAGCTGACCCGCGTCCCGGCCCCCGGGGCGGTCTCGACGACGAGCCCGAACTCGTCGCCGTAGACCTGCCGCAGCCGCGCGTCGACGTTGCCGAGGCCCACCGAGTCGGTGGCCCGGGCGCCGTCGAGGATGGTCCGGACGTGCTCGGGGTCGGTGCCGACGCCGTCGTCCTCGATGGCGATCTCGGCCTCGGTGCCGAGGTCGGTCGCGGTGATGCTCACGTGCCCCGGCCCCTCCTTCGTCGCGAGCCCGTGGCGGACCGCGTTCTCCACGAGCGGCTGCACCGCGAGGTAGGGGACGGTGACGGTGAGCACCTCCGGCGCGACGAGGAGCGACACCTGGAGCCGGTCGCCGAAGCGCGCCTGCTCGAGGACGAGGTAGCGCTCGACGTTGCGCAGCTCCTCGGCGAGCGTCGTGAACGTGCCGCCGGTGCGCAGCGCGTACCGGGTGAAGTCGGCGAAGTCGAGCAGCAGCTCGCGGGCTCGGTCGGGGTCGGTGCGCACGAACGAGGCGATCGCGGCGAGGCTGTTGTAGATGAAGTGCGGGCTGATCTGCGCCCGCAGCGCCCGCAGCTCGGCCTCGACGACCTGCCCGCGGGTGCGCGCGAGCTCGGCGAGGGCGAGCTGGCTCGAGACCCACGCGGCGACCTCCTGGGTCGCGCGGGTCAGGCCGGGGGAGGAGTACGCGGTCCACGCCGTGAGGGTGCCGACGACGAGGTCGTCCGAGACGAGCGGCGCCGTGACGGCCATCCGCACCGGGCAGTCGGGGTCGGAGCAGCCGACGGTGTCGGGGCCGTGCGCGACGGTGCGGCCGGTCTCGAGGGTCTGCTCGCCGAGGGGCACGGCGAGGTCGCGGTGGTGCTCGCCGGTACCGGTCCACGACAGCACGCTGCCGGGCGTCGCCAGCGACACGGCGTGGGCGCCGAGGATGGACAGGAGGTGGCGCCCGGCGCGCTCGGCCGACTCGGGGGTGAGGCCGTCCGCGAGGTGGCGCGAGGCGAGCGAGGCGGTGTGCAGCGTGGCGTACGTCGCGCGGTCGGTCTCGGAGATGAAGCCGCGCCGCCGGCTGCGCCGCAGGAGCGCGACACCGAGCCAGAGCAGCAGCATCGTCCCGGCGACGAGCACCGCCGTCGGCCAGTGGATGCTGCCCGTCATGGGCACACCCTAGGCTCGCGGGGTCCGGTGCGGCAGAGCGACGAAGAGGTGTGGTGCGTGGGCGAGCTCGACGAGGTGCTGCGGCTGTCCTGGCCCGACGGGCCGGCGACCGTGGGCGCGGGTGAGGCGGTGGGGGTCGGCGAGCTCGGCGCCGGATGGGTCGTCGGTGCGGCGGTCAACGGCGGCGTGCTCATGGCGCTCGGGGCGCGCGCGCTCGTCGAGGGGCGGGCGGGGGAGGGGCACCCCGACGTCCTCGCGTGGAGCACGTTCTTCCTCTCGGCGGCCCAGCCCGGCCCGGTCGAGGTGCGCGCCGAGGTGCTGCGCGTCGGCCGCTCCGTGTCGACCGGGGCGGTGCGCCTGCTGCAGGACGCCGGTGAGGGGCCGGTCGAGCGGGCCAGGGTCACCGCCACGCTCGGCGACCTCTCGGTCACCGCCGAGCCGGGGCACCGCTGGCCCGCCGCGCCCGCGATGCCGGCGCCCGAGGCGTGCGTGCCGGCGCGGCGCGAGGCCGGGGGGCCCGGCGAGGGCATCACGCTGCTCGACCGGCTCGACGTGCGCGTCGACCCCGCGACGGCCGGGTTCGCCGTGGGCCGCCCGACCGGGCGCGGCGAGCTGCGCGCCTGGGTGCGGATGGCCGACGGCCGCGAGCCCGACGTCGCGATGCTGCCCTTCGTCGTCGACTGCCTCATGCCCGTCGCCTTCGACCTCGGGGTCGCGGGCTGGGCCCCGACGTACGAGATGAGCGGGCAGGTGCTCGGCCGGCCCGCGCCGGGGTGGCTGCAGGTCGCCCTGCGCGCCGACGCCGTCGCCGGCTCGGTGTACGTCGAGGACGCCGACGTGTGGGACTCCACCGGACGGCTCGTCGCGCGGGCCCGGCAGCTGGCGGGCATCCGGGTCCCGGCCGGGGGCCTCGTCGACCCCGCTGGCTAGGCTGCGCGCGTGCCTGCTGCCCCGCCGTCCGGCCCGTCGCCCGCCGTCGAGGCCGTGGCCCGGCTCGCCGAGCTGCCGGGGCTGCCCGAGCAGGTGGAGGCCGCCCGCGAGGCGTGCACCCGGCTGCGCTGGCACAACGCGCTGCGCCGCCGCACCGCGGAGGCCGCGGCCGAGTCGCGGGTGCGCGGCGCCGTCGCGAGCGCCGGGCTCGAGGGCGCGACGGTCCCGCTCGACGCCGTCCGCGACATCGTCCGCGGCGCCGCGACCTGGACGCCGCAGCCCGACCCCGTCGAGCGTGTGGCACGCGGGGTGGTGGCGGCCACCGCCGAGACCGAGCACGTCGAGGCCCTCGTCCTGCGCGCCCCGGCCCAGGCGCTCGCCCGCCTGCACACGGTGGCCGCGGCCGGTCTCGTCCCGGACGACGCCCTGGGTCGCCCGCGACTGCCGGGCGAGGACTGCGGCGAGCTGACCGACCTCGGCCCGGCGCCGGCGGCCGTCGAGGTCGCCGGGCGGCTGCGGGGGGTCGCCGAGGTGCTGCTCGCCCTCCCGCGCCTGCCCGTCGTCGTCGCCGCGGCCGTCGTGCACGCCGAGCTCGCGACGGTCCGCCCGTTCGTGCGGGGCAACGCGGTCGTCGCCCGCGCCCTCGACCGGGCCGTCGTCCACGCCGGCGGCCTGGACCCGACCGGGGTCGCGGTGACCGAGGCCGGCCACGCCGCCGGCGGTGGCGCGGCCTACCTCGGCGCGCTCGCCGCGTACGGACGCGGGGACGCCGCGGGAGTCGGCCTCTGGGTCTCGCACTGCTGCACCGCGGTCCGCGCCGCCGCCGACGAGGGCGTGCTCGTCGCCGACGCCGTGCTCGCCGGCCGCCTCGGCTGAGCCGCGCCCCTCTCCGTCCCGACCGGTTGTCGGCGGCGGTGCGCAGGAGTACAACTGGTGGTGAGGGTCCCGGCCCTCACGCCAGACCTACCGCGGACGACGGGTACCCACGCGCGGGCAGTCCACTGATGGACCGGTCGCCGTCGGGCTCGTCCCACGGCCACGGCACGACAGCACGCCTGGTCGCCCGGAGACCGCGGCGGGACGACGCCCTCGTCCTCCGACGAGGGCGTCGTCGTGCGCCCGGCCCGGCCCGTCGTCGTCCCTCGGCGCCCCTCCCACCTGCACATTTCGGGGTGACCCCGAGATGTCCACGAGACCCCGGTTCCGAGCCGGGGTCTCGCGGACGAACCGGGGTGCCGCAGGCCACGCGAACTCGTGCTCAGCCCACGCACGGCGTCGATCACGCGAAGGCGGGGACAAACTGTCGGCAATCGTGGAAGAATCCGGAGGAAACCTACGGATCCCGTATACCTGAGGACATTCTCAGGTAGTTTTCCGTGGTCGATGTGCCGGGCTTGCGCGCGAGGCCATCCATGGGTCACGATGTACTCACTCGCTCCCCTTCGGGGTTGAGCGACCGGCGAACCGGCTTCTCCCCCCCGGAGCTCGGCTCGCCGACGGCCCCGGTTGTCCCCCCGACCGGGGCCGTCCTATGTCCGGACCCGCTCGCACCCATCGATGCCCCGGGTCGCGGAGACCCTTTCGTCCACAGGCGGGCCGTCGGGCCGCCGTCGTCCACAGATGAGCCCGACCCCCTGGTGGGGTGCGGAGCCGGCGGGCCAGCCTGCCGTCATGGACGCACCCACACCGCTCCTCCTCGTCGTCGGCGCCTCGGGCGGCCTCGGGGCGAGCAGCACCGCCCTCGCGGCCGGGCGCCGGCTCGCCGGGGTGCACGGCGGCGCGACCGTCGTCGACCTCGACGTCACCGGTGGCGGCCTCGACGTCACCGCGGGCGTCGAGCACCTGCCCGGTCACCGGTGGCCGGCGCTCGCCCGCCTGCGGGGGGCGGCTCCCGCGCGGCCGCTCCTCGACGCGCTGCCGGCCGAGGCGGGGGTGCGGGTCCTCGCAGCGGCCGGGGCGGCGACCCGCGACCTCGCGCCCGAGGCCGTCGCCGACACCCTGACCTGCCTCGTCGAGGCGGGGGAGCCGGTCGTCGTCGACGTCCCCGGCGCCTCGCCCCACCTGACCGCCCTGCTGCCCCGGGCGGCGCTCGTCGTCGTCCTCACCGGGCTGCAGACGCGTCGCCTGGCCGACGCGGACGCCGTGGTCGGCCACCTCGCCGAGGTCGCCGAGGGCTGTGTCGAGCCGCCGGGGCTCCGGCTCGTGACCCGGGGGACCCGGCCGGACGCGGCGGTCCTCGACGACCTGCGCCACCACCTCGGGGTCCCTCACCTCCACCACCTCTCGGACGACCCGCAGGCGGAGCGCGAGGCCGAGCGGGGGCTGTGGCCGGGAAGCACCCGAGGGGCCCTGCGCCGGTGTGCCGAGGCCGTGGCCGCGGCCCTCGCGGAGGCGTCGTGAGGCCCGGCGCTCGCCGGGGCCCGGCGCCGCCCGGCCGGTTCGCCGGCCCCGTCGAGCGGTCCATCGCCGCGGGGGAGGGGCCGACCCCGGCCCGCATCGCCGCGGTCGCCCGGGCCTCGGTGCCGCTGCTCGGGCACGAGGGTGGGGCCCGCGCCGGTCGCGAGCTCGAGGTCGCTCTCGTCGGCCTGGGGCCCCTCGCCCCGCTCCTCGAGGACCACGCGGTCACCGACGTCCTCGTCAACGGCGACGGCTCCGTGTGGGTCGACCGCGGTGACGGCGTCCACGCCGCGGACGTCCGCCTCCCGCGGGCCGGGGTGCGGCCGTTGGCGACCCGGCTCGCCGGGCTGGCCGGCCGCCGGCTCGACGACGGCCAGCCGTGGGTCGACGGCCTCCTGCCCGGGGGCGTGCGTCTCCACGCCGTCCTGCCGCCGCTCGTCGAGGACGGCGCGCACCTCAGCCTGCGCATCCCCCGGCGGAGGCTCGCCGGGGTGCCCTCGATCGTCGAGCACGGGATGGCGGACGCCGCGACCGCAGCGGTGCTCGGCGGGCTCGTCGCGGCCCGGCGCAGCCTGCTCGTCACCGGGGGGACGGGCGCCGGCAAGACGACGGTCCTCGGTGCGCTGCTCGCGCAGTGCCCGCCCCACGAGCGGCTCGTCGTCGTCGAGGACGTCCGCGAGCTCGACCCGCTCCACCCGCACGTCGTCCGGCTGCAGGGCCGTGCGCCCAACGTCGAGGGCGCCGGCGAGGTCTCGCTGTCGGTGCTCGTCCGGCAGGCGCTGCGGATGCGTCCGGACCGCCTCGTGGTGGGGGAGGTGCGCGGCGGCGAGGTCCGCGACCTCCTCGCGGCGCTCAACACGGGGCACGAGGGCGGGGCCGGGACGCTGCACGCCAACGGCCCGCAGGAGGTCCCGGCCCGCCTCGAGGCGCTCGCCTCCCTCGTCGGGATGCCCCGGGCGGCGGTGCACGCCCAGCTGCGCGGGGCCCTGCACGCCGTGGTCCACGTCGTGCGGGACGGGGCCGGCCGGCGGGTCGGCTCGGTCGGCGTCCTGCGCCCCGGCCCCGACGGGTTCGTGCACGTCGACGTGGCGCTGGAGAACGGGCCGGCGGGCGCCCGGGCCGGCCCGGCGTGGCCGCACCTCTCGGCGCTCCTGCCACCCCTCACCACACCGCTGCCGCGGGGGGCGACGTGAGCCTCGTCGCCGCGCTCCTCGTCGTGGCCGCGACCCTGCTGGCGTGGCCCGGGCCCGCACCCGGTACGTCCCGCGCCGGGGCCGGCCGGGGCATCACCGGGCGGGCCGGGATGTCCCCCCGGCGATGGGTGCTCGGACCCGGGCGGCGCGGGGAGGAGTCCTGGGCGGCCGAGGCGGCGGAGGTGGCCGCGGTCGCGCTGCGCGCCGGCGTGCCCCTGGCCGCCGCCGCGCTCGTGGCGGCCCGTTCTCCCGGGGTGGTGGCGGCCGCGCCGTGGCTGCGGACGCGCCTGGAGGCGGCGCTCGCGCGCGGTGACGGCGTGGCCGGTGTCCTCACGGCGCCGTCCGTGGATGGTCCGCCGCGGGCGAGCGAGGACCTGCGGCTGCTCGCCTTGGCCTGGAGCCTGTCCGAGGAGACCGGAGCGGCCGCCGCGCACACGACCGCTGCGGCGGCCGCGTCGCTGCGCGCGCGCTCGGCGGCGCGCGACCTCCGGGACGCGACCCTCGCCGGGCCCCGGGCCTCGATGCGCGTCCTCACCGCACTGCCGCTGGTCGGGCCGGCCGTGGGCCTCGCCCTGGGCCTGTCGCCGGCCGTCCTCTACGCGACGCCCGCGGCCCGGCTCTCCGCCAGCGTCGGCGCCCTCCTGACGCTCTCGGGCTGGGCGTGGGCGCGTCGTCTGGTCGGGGCGGCCGGGCGTCCGGGCCGCACCGACGGGAGCGCCTGATGCTGCTCGCGGCCCTCGCGTCCGCGCTCGCCCTGCTGCTCGTGGGGCGCCGCCGGGGCGCGCCGTGGCCCAGGCGGCCACGGGGCCGACGGCCCGACGGGTCGGCCCCGGCGACGGTCGAGGAGGCGGCGACGGCCCTGCTCCTGCTCGCGGCCGTCGTCCGGGGCGGTGGCGGGGTGGTCGAGGCCCTCGAGACCGTCGCGGCCGTCGACGACGGGCCCGCGGGCAGCGCCCTCGGCGTCGTCGCGGCCGCGCAGCGCTGGGGCGAGCCCACGGACCGCGCGTGGGCCCGCGTCGGTCCGGGGTGGGCGCCCGCCGCGGCGGCGTGGCACGCCGCCGCGTCCGCCGGGGCGCCGCCCGCGGACCTCGTCGAGGACGCCGCGGACCGGATGCGCGTCGCCGAGTCCCGCCGCGTGGAGGCCGCGGGCGCCCGCGCCGGTGTCCTGCTCGTGCTGCCGCTCGGGCTGTGCTTCCTGCCGGGGTTCGTCGCGACGACGGTCGTGCCCGTCGTCCTGACGCTGCTCTCCCGCTGGGGCTGACGCCCGGACGCCGACGGGTGCCGGGTCGTGCGCTGCCCGGTGGTCGCCGCGGGTCCGTCAGAGCCGCTCCGTCGTCCACAGGGGTGCCGGCGCGACGCCGTCGTCCACAGATCGGCGGGCGCCCCTCGACCCCGCCGACCGTGGCGGGCGACGGTGGGGCGAGGAGGGCGCGAGCGGTCGCGCCCCGGACGCAGGGAGGTCTGCCATGGGAGCACGGGTGGTTCGGTTCGTCAGGAGGGTGGTCCGGCGGGTGCCGCGCGGCGAGGCCGGGATGACGACGGCCGAGTACGCCGTCGGCACCGTCGCCGCGGTCGCGTTCGCGGCGCTGCTGCTGGTGGTCGTCAGGTCCGGCCCGGTCAAGGGTGCGCTGACGAGCATCATCGTGTCGGCGCTCGGGACGTGACCGGTCGTCGGTGCGAGCGCGGGGCGGTCACGGCCGAGCTGGCCGTGGCCGTCCCGGCGCTCCTCCTCGTGCTGGCCCTGGCCCTGTCCGCGGTGCGGCTCGGGGTCGACCGGCTGCGCTGCGCGGACGCCGCGCAGGTCGGAGCGCGGCTGCTCGCGCGGGGCGAGGACGAGGCGCTCGCGCGCGCGGCGGCGCAGCGGGTCGCGCCGCGCGACGCCGTCATCGGGGTGTCGGTGGCGGGCGGCCGGGTCGAGGTGGCGGTCCGGTCGGCGGCGCCACCCCTGCTGGGCACGCTCGGGCCGGCACCGTCCGTCGAGGCGGTCGTCGTCGCCCGGCGTGAGGACGCGGGTCAGGCCCTCCCGTGAGCGCCACCGTGCTCGTGGTCGGAGCGGCGGGGGCGGTCGTGGCCGTGGCGACCGGGGGCCTGGTCCTCGCCGGGGTGGCCACCGACGTCCACCGCGCCCGCGCCGCCGCCGACCTCGGGGCGCTGGCGGCGGCCGGTCCGCTCGTGGGTGGAGGCCCGCCCGACTGCTCCGCGGCCGGCGACGTGGCGACCCGCAACGGGGCGCGGCTCGTCGCCTGTGGCGCAGGGGAGGACGGGTCGGTCCTCGTGCGGGTGTCGGTCACGCTCGACGCCGTGGGCTGGCCGGGCCTGCCCAGGGCGGTCGACGCGACGGCCCGCGCCGGCCCCGAGGCCGGGGGCGGCGGCGGGAGGTGACGTGCTGGGCGGAGGGGTGGTGCTCAGTCGCGGCGGACGTCGGTGGGCGTGCCGTCGGTGCGGGACTCGGCGACCTCGGCCCGGCGGCGGGCGGTCTCGGTCGCGACGTGCTGCTCGGCGACGCGCTCGTCGGCCTGGCGGCGCAGCTCGGCGGCCTCCTCCTCGTGGCGGCGACGCTCCTCGGCGAGCTGGCGCTCGCGGGCGTCGACCTCCTCCTTGAGGCGCTTCTGCTCGGCGGCGCGCTCCTCCTGGGCGGTGCGGTCGGCCTCGCGGGCCTGGACCCGGCGGCGGTGGCCGCGCTTGAGGCCGCTGCGCAGGACGACCCAGCCCAGCCAGAAGAGGGAGATGACGACCATGCCGCTGACGAGGAAGACGATCGGCGGCAGCTCGACCTGGCCGCCGAGCACGTTCATCACCACCGGGTCGTCGAGGCGGACGGCGCCGAGGACGAGGAGAGCCCCCACGCCGAGGGCGAGGACGACGAGGACGACACCGAGGAGGACCATGTCCCGGAGGCTACCGCCCTGACCAGCGGCGGAGCGCCCTGCGTGGCACCCGTCGTCGGGCGTCGAGGGTCGGTGGCCGGCGGAGCCGGCTGCGCCCTCCGCAGTGGTCGGAGCCGGTCGGCCGGACGGCGTTCAGCCCGCGGCCGCGAGGGCCAGCTCGAGGACGACCACGGCCCCGGCCTTGTCCAGCGGCTCGTTGCCGTTGCCGCACTTCGGCGACTGCACGCACGCGGGGCAGCCGCTGCGGCACGGGCAGCCGAGCACGGCGTCCCGGGTCGCGCGCACCCAGGCCTCGAACGCGACGAAGGCGCGCTCCGCGAACCCGGCGCCGCCGGGGTAGCCGTCGTAGACCATGACGGTCGGCAGGCCGGTGTCCGGGTGCAGCGCCGTCGAGACGCCACCGACGTCCCAGCGGTCGGAGGTCGCGACGAGCGGCAGCATCCCGATCGCCGCGTGCTCGGCGGCGTGCAGCGCGCCGGGAACGGCCTCCTCGGCCACCCCGGCCGCCACGAGCACGTCGGGGTCGACCGTCCACCACACCGCCTTCGTCGTCAGCGAGCGCTCCGGCAGGTTGAGGGCGTGCCGGCCGATGACCTCGCCGCTCGGCAGCCGCCGCGTGAAGGCGGTGACCTGCCCCGTGACGCGCACGGACCCGTACGCGGCCCGGACCCGGGCCCGCTGCGCCACGCGGTCTGTCGAGAGCACGTCGAAGCGGCTCACCGACTCCGCGAAGGTCGACCAGCCCGGGTCCCCCCGGACGACGTGCGCCGCCCGGCCCTCGAGGTCGAGCTCGGTGACGACCCACGCCTCGCCCTGGTGGACGTGCACCGCCCCGGTGTGCACCTGCGCGTGGGCCGAGGCCTCGTCGACGGTCCCGACGACCCGGCCGGTGCGCGTCTCGACGACGGCGACGACGTCGCTCGCCCCGCGCAGCGAGATGTGCTCGGCGGGCCGGTCCTCCCGGGCCCAGAACCACCCGGTCGGGCGACGCCGCAGGATGCCGCCCGCGACGAGGACGTCGAGCAGGCGCCGGCTGCCGGGGCCGAAGAGCTCGAGGTCGGCCTCGCCGAGCGGCAGCTCGGCGGCGGCCGCCGCGAGGTGCGGGGCGAGGACGTGCGGGTTCTCGGGGTCGACGACCGTGGCCTCGACGGGCGACTCGAAGATCGCCTCGGGATGGGTCACGAGGTAGCTGTCGAGCGGGTCGTCGGCGGCGACGAGCACGGCGAGCGAGTCGCCGCCGGAGCGGCCGGCGCGACCCGCCTGCTGCCACAGGCTCGCCCGCCGTCCCGGCCATCCGGCCACGAGCACGGCGTCGAGGCCGCTGACGTCGATGCCGAGCTCGAGCGCGTTCGTCGCCGCGAGCCCCCGCACCGCACCGGACCGCAGCCCGCGCTCGAGCTCGCGGCGGTCCTGCGGCAGGTAGCCGCCCCGGTAGGCCGCCACGGCCGCGCCGGACCCCGGGTCGAGGGCCTCGAGCCGGCGCCGCGCGCCGGTGGCCAGCGACTCCGCCCCGGCCCGGCTGCGGGCGAAGGCCACCGTCTGCACCCCGTGGCCGACGAGGTCGGCGAGCAGCTCGGCCGCCTCCGTCGTCGCCGAGCGCCGCGTGCCATCGGCGTCGGTGACCGGCTCCCAGAGGGCGAAGGTCATCGCCCCGCGCGGGGAGCCGTCGGTCGTCACGGCGTGCACCGGCAGCCCGGTCAGGCGCGAGGCGTGGGCCGCCGGGTCGGTGACGGTGGCGGAGGCGAGGACGACCGTCGGGGACGCGCCGTACCGGCCGGCGACCCGACGCAGCCGCCGCAGCACCGCGGCGACGTGGGCGCCGAACACTCCGCGGTACACGTGGCACTCGTCGACGACGACGTACCGGAGGTCCCTGAGGAAGCGCGACCAGCGGGCGTGCCCCGGCAGCAGCGAGTGGTGGAGCAGGTCGGGGTTGGTGAGGACGACGTTCGCGTGCTCGCGGATCCAGCGGCGCTCGTCGGGTGGGGTGTCGCCGTCGTAGGTCGCCGCCCGCACGCCCGGCACCGCGAACGCCTCGATGCGGGCGAGCTGGTCGGCGGCGAGGGCCTTCGTCGGTGCGAGGTAGAGCGCCGTCGGTCCGCGCACGCCGCCGCGGGTCGACGCCTCGAGCACCGAGGACAGCACCGGCACGAGGTAACCCAGGCTCTTGCCGGACGCGGTGCCGGTGGCGAGGACGACGTGCTGCCCGGCCCGGGCGAGGTCGATGGCCTCGCGCTGGTGGCTCCACGGGCGCTCCAGCCCACCGGCCAGCAGGGCCGAGAGCACGGCCGGCTCGAGGTCGTCCGGCCACTGCGCGAGGCGGGCCGGGCGGGCCGGGATCTCCTCGACGTGGACCAGCCGACCGGGCGGCCCGTCACCGGCGAGCCGGGAGAGGTGCTGCGCGGGGCTGGACACGCCGGTTACGGTAATCCTTGGTCCCGACGCCCCCAGAGCCCGGTGACCAGCACCGACCGCTGCCTGAGCCACCCGAGGAGTACGACGCGTGGAGCTTTCCGTCACGACGTCCCACCACGACGACGTCAGCGTCGTCACGGTCGAGGGCGAGGTCGACGTCTACACGGCGGCCCAGCTCCGCCAGACGCTCGACCAGGAGATCGCCGACGGGCACACCCGCCTCGTCGTCGACCTCGACGCCGTCTCGTTCCTCGACTCCACCGGTCTCGGTGTGCTCGTCGGCCGGCTCAAGACGGTCCGCAACAGCAGCGGCTGGCTGCGCATCGTCTGCACGAGCGACCGCATCCTGCGGGTCTTCCGGATCACCGGCCTGGACAAGGTCTTCGGCATCCACGGCACGCTCGACGACGCCCTCGCCGCCTGACCGGCGACGACGTCCCCGCCGCGGGTCCTCGCGGTCGGTGCCGCACGCCCCTGACCAGCGGCGTCGCCGACGAGTGTGAAACGCGTCACTCCGTCCTGCGCGGGCGGGCCGCCGGAGGGGACCGGTAGGGTCCGTGCCGTCCGCCCTTGTCGAGGCGCTGTTCGCGCTCGGGGGCGGTCCACGCCGTCAAGGAGGATGGAATGGCACCCCTCGCACTCGCGACCGCCGAGTCAGGAGGCCTGGACCTCACGGGCACGAACCTGACGCTGGTGGTGACGGTCGCGGTCATCGCGCTCGTGTCCCTCGTCATGGGCGTCGTGTTCCGTCGACAGGTCCTCGCCGCCGACCCGGGCACGGAGAAGATGCAGGAGATCGGCGCCGCCGTGGAGGAGGGGGCCCAGGCGTACCTGAGCCGCCAGTTCCGCACCCTCGGCATCTTCGTCGTCCTCGTCTTCGGACTGCTGTTCCTCCTGCCCGCCGACACCTTCGGGGTCCGGCTCGGCCGGTCGGCGTTCTTCGTCGTCGGCGCGCTGTTCTCCGCGGCCATCGGCTACCTGGGCATGAGCCTCGCGGTCAAGGCGAACGTGCGCGTCGCCTCCGCGGCCCGCCAGCCGGGCGGTCGTGACCTCGGCATGAAGATCGCCTTCCGCACCGGCGGCGTCGTCGGCATGGCGACCGTCGGCCTGGGCCTGCTCGGTGCCTCGGTCGTCGTCCTGCTCTACAAGGGCGACGCCCCGAAGGTCCTCGAGGGCTTCGGCTTCGGCGCGGCCCTGCTCGCGATGTTCATGCGCGTCGGTGGCGGCATCTTCACCAAGGCCGCCGACGTCGGCGCCGACCTCGTCGGCAAGGTCGAGGCCGGCATCCCCGAGGACGACCCGCGCAACGCGGCGACCATCGCCGACAACGTCGGTGACAACGTCGGCGACTGCGCCGGCATGGCCGCCGACCTCTTCGAGTCCTACGCGGTGACCCTCGTCGCGGCGCTGATCCTCGGCTCGGTCGCGTTCGGCGCCTACGGTCTCGTCTTCCCGCTCATCGTCCCGGCGATCGGCGCCATCACCGCGCTGCTCGGCGTCTACATCACCAAGGCTCGCCCCGGTGAGAACCCGCTGAGTGCCATCAACCGCGGCTTCTACATCGCGGCCGCCGTCTCGGTCGTGCTCTCCGCGGTCGCGGCCTACACCTACCTCCCGAGCACCTACGCCGAGCTCGGGAGCGCCAACGCCGGCATCCAGCAGCTCGCGGGCGACCCCCGCCAGGCGGCGGTCCTCGCGGTCGTCATCGGCATCGCGCTCGCCGGCGTCATCCTCTGGCTGACCGGCCACTTCACCGGGACCGACAAGCGCCCGACGAAGGACGTCGCGCGGACCTCGCTCACCGGGGCGGCCACGGTCGTCCTCTCGGGCATCGGCGTCGGCCTCGAGTCGGCCGTCTACACCGCGGCGATCATCGGTGGTGCGGTCTACCTCGCCTTCCTCCTCGGTGGCGGCTCGACGGCCCTCGCGCTCTTCCTCATCGCCCTCGCCGGCTGCGGCCTGCTGACCACGGTCGGCGTCATCGTCGCGATGGACACCTTCGGCCCGGTCTCGGACAACGCCCAGGGCATCGCCGAGATGTCCGGCGACGTCGACGGCGAGGGCGCCCAGATCCTCACCGAGCTCGACGCCGTCGGCAACACGACGAAGGCGATCACCAAGGGCATCGCGATCGCGACCGCGGTCCTCGCGGCGACCGCGCTCTTCGGCTCCTACACCGACGCCTGGCAGACCGCGGTCCGCTCGCTCGACGCGAGCGGGCTCAGCCAGGAGCAGCTGCAGTCGGCCCAGGAGTTCGTCACGGAGGCGGAGGGTGTCATCACGACGCCGTCCACGCTCGTGGGGCTCATCCTCGGCGCGGCGGTCGTGTTCCTCTTCTCCGGCCTCGCGATCAACGCGGTGACCCGTGCCGCCGGCGCCATCGTCTTCGAGGTGCGCCGCCAGTTCCGCGAGATCCCCGGGATCATGGAGGGCACGGCCAAGCCCGAGTACGGCAAGGTCGTCGACATCTGCACGAAGGACTCGCTGCGCGAGCTCGCCACGCCGGGCCTCCTCGCCGCGCTCATGCCGGTCGCCGTCGGCTTCGGCCTGGGGGTCGGCGCGCTCGCGGGCTTCCTCGCGGGCGCCATCGGGTCCGGTGCGCTCATGGCCGTCTTCCTCGCCAACTCCGGCGGGGCGTGGGACAACGCGAAGAAGATCGTCGAGGACGGTGCGCACGGCGGCAAGGGCAGCGAGGCCCACGCCGCGACCGTCATCGGCGACACCGTCGGCGACCCCTTCAAGGACACCGCCGGCCCGGCCATCAACCCGCTCATCAAGGTGATGAACCTCGTCTCGGTGCTCATCGCGCCGGCCATCATCACCCTGTCGATCGGCGTGGACGCCTCGGCCCCGATCCGCTACGGCATCGCGGCGATCGCGTTCGTCGTCGTCGTCGCGGCGGTCGCGGTCTCCAAGAGCCGCGACCTCGCCATCGGCGGGGACGAGGACCCCGAGGCGGCCCCGGCGGAGGAGACCCGCCCCGCGCAGGTCTGACCCCGGCCCACCCTCGACGAGGGGCCGGTCCCACCCGGGGCCGGCCCCTCGTCGCGTCCCGGCGGACCCCCTAGGCTCGTCCCGATGACCGCGAACCCGCCCCTCGCCGACGCCGACCTCGTCGGGCGCCTGCGCGACGACCTCACCGCGACCGGCTTCACCGTCGGCGGGGTGACCGCCCTCCTCGGCCCGATGGCGGCCGCGGCGCTGGACCGCGAGCAGGCGCTGCCCGCCCGCCGCGCGACCGCCGACTCCGAGGACCCGCGCGCCGTCCTCGTGCGCCTCTTCACGCTCGGCGACCCCGTCGACGCCGCCGAGGTGGCCACGGCCCTGCCGACCCTCGGCGTGGAGGGCGCGGTCGCCCTCGGGCTCGTGGCGCCGGAGGGGGACGCCCTCGTGGCGCTCTGCGACCTGCGTCCCTACGCCGCCGACGGGCGCGACCGCTGGGTGGCCTCAGACCTCGGCGAGCTCGCGCTCGGCCGGCCCCTCGAGCCCGACCACGTCCTCGGCATCGGCGGCGCCTCCGCGACCCTCGCGGCGTGGACGCCCCGGCCGCACGTCGAGCGTGCGCTCGACCTCGGCACGGGGTGCGGGGTGCAGGCCCTTCACCTGGAGGACCACGCGGACGAGGTGGTCGTCACCGACCTGTCCGAGCGGGCCCTCGGCTACGCCCGGTTCAACGCGCTCCTCGACGGCGCCGAGTGGGACGTGCGCGCCGGCTCGATGCTGGCCCCGGTCGACGGCGAGCGCTTCGGCCTCGTCGTGAGCAACCCGCCGTTCGTCATCACGCCGCGCTCGGGCGCGGTCCCGCTCTTCGAGTACCGCGACGGCGGGGCCTCCGGCGACGACGTCGTCCGCGACCTCGTCCGCTCCGTGGGCGAGCACCTGGAGCCGGGCGGCATCGCCCAGCTGCTCGGCAACTGGGAGGTGCCGCGGGGCGCCCACTGGCGCACCCGGGTCGAGGAGTGGCTCGAGGGGACGGGCCTGGACGCGTGGGTCGTCCAGCGCGAGGTGCAGGACCCGGCCGAGTACGCCGAGACCTGGTCGCGCGACGGTGGGCACCACCCCGGCACGGCCGACTTCAACGCGATGTACGCGGCGTGGCTCGACGACTTCGCGGCGCGCGACGTCGAGTCCATCGGCTTCGGGGTCATCACGCTGCAGCGGCCGCGGACCGACCGCGCGCCCTTCCGCGACCTCGTCGAGGTCGGCTGGCCGGTCGCCACGCCGATGGGCCCGACGGTCCTCGCCGGCCTCGACGCCCGGACCTGGCTCGCCGAGCACGACGACGACGCGCTCCTCGACGTCGCCTGGCGGTGCGCCGCCGACGTCGACGTCGAGACCCACCGCACGCCGGGCGAGGAGGACGCGCTGCTCGTCCTCCTGCGGCAGGGCGGCGGGCTGCGTCGCCAGCTGACCCTGTCGACGGTGACCGCCGCGCTGGTCTCGGTGTGCGACGGCGAGCTCACCGCGCGGCAGGCCGCCGCGGCCATCGGCGGCCTGCTCGGGGCCGACGACGAGGCCGTGCGGGCCGAGGTGACCCGCTTCCTCCGGGACGCGGTCAAGGACGGGCTGCTCGTCGAGACCCGCTGACCTGCGGGTCCTGCGAGTGTGACGCAGGCCACGGCGGCACGCCGGGCCGGGGTGGGCCGCGCCTGTCCACCTCCGGACAGGATGAACGCGCTGCGGTCGGAACCCCCCTGCACGGGAACGTGTTCCCGCCCGACGCGCGGCTCCTCGGCCCCGCCCTCCACCCCTGCCCGGAGGGCGGGGTCCGCCGTGTCCGGGAAAACTGCTTGTGAGTGAGTGCTCACTCACTTACGATGGCTGCTCGTGACCCCTCGCGCCCCCGCCATGAGCCCCGAGGACCGCCGCTCGGCGATCGTCGAGGTGACGATCCCGCTCCTGCGCGAGCACGGCCCGGCGCTGACGACGAAGCAGGTCGCCGAGGCCGCCGGCATCGCCGAGGGCACCGTCTTCCGGGCCTTCGGCACCAAGGAGGAGCTCGTCGGGGCCTGTGCCGCAGCCGTCTTCGACACCACGGCGGCGGTGGCGCGCCTGCGGGGCATCGACCCCGGGCTCACCCTCGACGAGCGCCTGGCCGCCGGGGTCGCCGTGATGCACGCGCACCTCGAGCGGGCCATCGGGCTGATGGCCACCCTCCACTCGGCTGCGGTGCCGCCGCAGCGCCCGCCGGACGGGCCGCCGAAGCGCCGCTCGATGAGCGACCCGGCCGTCGACGCCGCGTTCGTCGACCTCATCGGCCCGGACGCCGGCTCCCTGCGGTTCGACCCCTCGACCGTCGTCAACATCCTCGCCCACCTGACGCTCTCGAGCGCCCACCCGATGTTCCCCGTCCGGTCGATGACGCCGGCCGAGATCGTCTCCGTCGTGCTCGACGGCACCCGCCACCACACCGACCGAGAGGCCCGCTGATGCTCGTCCGCCTCGTCCGCACGCACCTGCGCCCCTACGCCGGTCCGCTCGTGCTGCTGCTCCTCCTCCAGCTGGCCGGCACGCTGGCCTCCCTCTACCTGCCGAGCCTCAACGGGCGCATCATCGACGAGGGAGTCGCGGTGGGGGACACCGGGTTCATCCTCAACGCGGGGATGCTCATGCTCGGTGTCTCGCTGCTCCAGGTCGTCGCGACGATCGCCGCGACCCGGATCGCCGCCCTCACCGCGGCGTCGATGGGCCGCGACGTGCGGGCGGCGGTGTTCAGCCGGGTCGGGTCGTTCTCCGCGCGCGAGGTCTCGCGGTTCGGTGCGCCGACCCTCATCAGCCGCTCGACGAACGACGTCACGCAGGTGCAGCAGGTCGTCTACATGGGGCTGGCCATCATGGTCTCGGCGCCGATCATGATGGTCGGCGGCGTCGTCATGGCGCTGCGCGAGGACATCGGGCTCTCGTGGCTCGTCGCCGTCGCGGTCCCGCTGCTCGGGGCCTCGGTGGGCCTCGTCATCAGCCGGATGATCCCCCACTTCCGCGCGATGCAGAAGGCCGTCGACACGGTCAACCGGATCCTGCGCGAGCAGATCACCGGCATCCGCGTCGTGCGCGCCTTCGTCCGCGAGGACGTCGAGCGGCAGCGCTTCGCCGACGCCAACGACACCTACACGGGCACCGCGCTCGCGGTCGGCCGGCTCATGGCCCTGGCCTTCCCCATCGTCATGGTCGTCTTCAACGCCTCGACCGTCGCCGTGCTGTGGTTCGGGGCGATGCGGATCGACTCCGGCGCCATGCAGATCGGCGCGCTGACCGCCTTCATGTCCTACCTGATCCAGATCCTCATGTCGGTGATGATGGCGACCTTCATGTCGATGATGATCCCGCGGGCCACCGTCTCGGCCGGGCGCATCGTCGAGGTGCTCGACACCCGCTCCTCCGTCCACCCGCCGGAGCAGCCGGTCGCCCTCCCGGACGGCCCGGTCGCCGTCGAGCTGCGCGCCGCGACCTTCGCCTACCCCGGCGCCGACGCGCCGGTCCTGCGCGAGGTGTCGTTCACCGCGCGGCCGGGCACGACGACGGCCGTCATCGGCTCGACGGGCTCGGGCAAGACGACGCTCGTGGGCCTCGTCCCGCGCCTGCACGACGTCTCCGAGGGGGCGGTGCTCGTCGGCGGGGTCGACGTGCGCGACGCCGCGCCCGAGGACCTCTGGTCGCGGGTCGGGCTCGTGCCGCAGCGGCCCTACCTGTTCAGCGGGACGGTCGCGAGCAACCTGCGCCACGGGGACCCGGACGCGACGGACGAGGAGCTGTGGGAGGCCCTGCGCATCGCGCAGGCCGAGGACTTCGTGCGGGCGATGCCGCAGGGACTCGAGACGCCCATCGCGCAGGGCGGCACCAACGTCAGCGGCGGCCAGCGCCAGCGGCTGGCCATCGCCCGGGCCCTGGTCCGGCGCCCGGCCGTCTACCTCTTCGACGACGCGTTCTCGGCGCTCGACGTCGCCACCGACGCGCGGCTGCGTGCGGCCCTGCGGCCGGTCACCCGCGACGCGACCGTCGTGGTCGTGGCGCAGCGCGTCTCGAGCATCCGCCACGCCGACCAGGTCGTCGTCCTCGAGGACGGCGCGGTGGTCGGGGTCGGCACCCACGACGAGCTCGTCGCGTCGTGCCCCACGTACGTCGAGATCGTCGAGAGCCAGCAGGCGATGGAGGAGGTCGCATGAGCGAGCTGAAGAACGAGGAGGAGAAGGCGGCCGAGGCCCGGCGCGGTCCCGCGGGGGCCCGCCGCGGCGGCCCGCCGCACGCCCAGCTCGGCATGCCGACCGAGAAGTCGCAGAACTTCGGGCCGTCGGCCAAGCGCGTCCTCGGCCTGCTGCGACCGGAGCGCCCGGTCGTCGTCGGGGCGCTCGTCCTGGCCCTCGGCTCGGTCGTGCTCAACGCGGTCGGCCCGAAGATCCTCGGCCGGGCGACCGACCTGATCTTCGCCGGTGTCTTCAGCCGGCAGATCCCGGCCGGGGTCACGCAGGAGCAGGCCGTCGAGGGGCTCCGGCAGCGCGGGCAGGGCACCGTCGCCGACGTGCTCGCCGCCATGGACGACGTCGTGCCCGGGCAGGGCATCGACTTCGGCGCGGTCGGGCGCGTGCTGCTGCTCGTCCTCGGCATCTACGTCGTCGCCGCGGTGCTCCAGCTCGTCCAGGGCCGGCTGCTCGTCAGCGCGGTCAACCGCACCGTCTACCGGCTGCGCGAGGCGGTGGAGGACAAGCTCAACCGGCTCCCGCTGCCGTACTTCGACGCCCAGCCGCGCGGCGAGCTGCTGAGCCGGGTCACCAACGACATCGACAACGTCGCGCAGAGCCTCCAGCAGACCCTCAGCCAGCTCGTCACCTCGCTCCTCACCGTCGTCGCGATGATCGCGATGATGGTCTACATCTCGCCGCTGCTCGCGGTCATCGCCCTCGTGACGATCCCGGTGACGATGGTCGTCACGGCGGCCATCGGCAAGCGGTCGCAGGGGCACTTCGTCCAGCAGTGGAAGAGCACCGGCGAGGTCAACGCCGTCGTCGAGGAGACCTTCACCGGGCACGAGCTCGTCAAGGTCTTCGGCCGGCAGGCCGAGGCCGACCGCGAGTTCGCCGTGTCCAACGACGCGCTGCACCACGCGAGCTTCCGCGCGCAGTTCATCAGCGGCGTCATCATGCCGACGCTCATGTTCATCGGGAACCTCAACTACGTCGCCATCGCCGTCGTCGGCGGCCTGCGGGTCGCGAGCGGCACGATGAGCCTCGGTGACGTGCAGGCGTTCATCCAGTACTCGCGCCAGTTCACGCAGCCGCTGACCCAGGTGGCGTCGATGGCGAACCTCATGCAGAGCGGGGTCGCCTCCGCCGAGCGGGTGTTCGAGGTCCTCGACGCCCCCGAGCAGGAGCCCGACTCCGGGACGCCCGCCCGCATCGACGACCCCCGCGGCCGCGTGGCCTTCGAGGACGTGTCGTTCTCGTACTCGCCGGACGAGCCGCTCATCGAGCGCCTCGACCTCCTCGTGGAGCCCGGGCAGACCGTCGCCATCGTCGGCCCGACCGGCGCCGGCAAGACGACGCTGGTCAACCTCGTGATGCGCTTCTACGAGCTCGACGGCGGTCGGATCACCCTCGACGGCAGGGACATCCGTGAGCTGACCCGTCACGACCTGCGCTCGCGCACCGGCATGGTCCTGCAGGACACCTGGCTGTTCGCGGGCACGATCCGCGACAACATCGCCTACGGGCGACCCGGCGCCACCGAGGACGAGATCCTCGAGGCCGCGCGCGCCACGTACGTCGACCGCTTCGTGCACTCGCTGCCGGACGGCTACGACACCGTGCTCAACGCCGAGGCCGACAACATCAGCGCCGGTGAGCGACAGCTCATCACGATCGCCCGCGCGTTCCTCGCCGACCCGTCGCTGCTCATCCTCGACGAGGCCACGAGCTCGGTCGACACCCGCACCGAGCTGCTCGTCCAGCACGCGATGGCCGCGCTGCGCAGCGACCGCACGAGCTTCGTCATCGCGCACCGGCTCTCGACGATCCGGGACGCCGACCTCATCCTCGTCATGGAGGCCGGACGGATCGTCGAGCGCGGCTCGCACGCCGAGCTGCTCGCCGCCGGCGGCGCGTTCGCCCGGCTGCACGCCGCCCAGTTCGAGGGCGCCGTCGGCGACCTCGAGGAGGCGTCGGTCAGCCCGTGAGGACCGGCGAGATCCGGGCGAGCTCGTCGGCCAGCAGCCGGCGGGTGGCCGTGGACCACGTCGCGCTCATGTGGCTGTTGTCGCTGTAGACGACCGTCGTGCCGACGACGACCGGGCAGGTGCTGCGCGTGCAGAACCACGCGGTGGGGTCGACGGTGCTCGCGCCGGCCTGCCGGGCCGCGCGCAGCGTGGCCGCGCGGCGCGTCGGGTCGCTGAGGGCCTCGTCCCGGGGCACGGCGCACGCGCGGGCGTCGTCGAGGTGGGCGGCGAGGCACTCGGGCACGTCGCGGCGGGGGTAGGGCGTGTCGGCGAGGACCGTCACCCCGATGCCCTGCGCGCGCAGGCCGCCGACCGTCTTCTCCACGCCGTCGGCCCAGCGCCCGGTGAACCCGGGGTCGGGCTTCTCGGAGCCGGTGAAGGCGCTGAGGAGCACCTGGTCCGGCTTCTCCGCCGCGATCCGCGCGAGCACCTCGCCCCGCCAGGCGTAGCACTCGCGGTAGTCGCGCTTGAGCAGGGTGTTGACGAGCGGGACGTCGTAGAGCGGGCAGCCGGACTTGGTCATCGACACGACGCGCCAGCCCCGCTGCACGGCGACGGCCTCGAGCGCGGGCAGCCACTGGTAGGCGTGGCTGTCGCCGGCGAGGACGACGGTGGTGTCGGCGGTCGGGTCGCCGAAGACGCAGGTGCCGGCGGGGTCGCGGGCGATGCTCGTGTCGAGCAGGTCGACCATGCACGAGATGCCGTCGCCGGTCGTCGGGGAGGGGGTGTCCTGCGGGACGTCGGCGAGCGCGGGGGAGAGGTTGGCGGGGAGGGCACGCAGCGTCGTCGCGTCCCCGACCGCCGTCACGACCTGCGCGGGGTCGACGCTCGCGGCCTGCGCCCCGGTGCCCTTCGGGTCGGGGATCAGCACCGCCGCGGCCAGGCTCACCGACGCGGTGACGCCCGCGACGCCGAGGCCCGCGACGACCGCCCGCCACGGCAGGCGGGCCAGCGCGCGCATCCGCCGCACGGGGTCCTCGAGCCCGAAGTAGGAGATCGTCGAGAGCCAGAGGGCCAGGGCGAGGGTGGCGGTGGTCTGCAGGGGGGTGGGGGTGGTGTCGAGGTAGGTGGGGGCGAGGGTGAGCAGGGGCCAGTGCCAGAGGTAGAGGCCGTAGGAGATGCGGCCGAGTCCTTGGGGCAGGGGGGTGTCCAGGAGGTGGGTCTCGAGGGGGGGGGCGTGGTGCAGGCCGGCGGTGAGGGTGGCGGCGGTGCCCAGGACGGGCAGGAGGGCGGCGGTGCCGGGGAAGGGGGTGGTGTCGGTGTAGAGGAGGGCGCTGGTGGTGATGGCGGCCAGGCCGGTGAGGGCCAGGAGGGTGGTGGTGGGGGTGTGGGCCAGGGCTCGGGTGCGGGCCAGGGTGGGGGCGGCGATGGCGAGGATGCCGCCGATGCCGAGCTCCCAGGCGCGGGCGGGGGTGGCGAAGTAGGCCAGGGAGCGGGCGATGTCGGTGGTGTGGATGGCGTAGGCGAGGGAGGCGGCGGTGGTCAGGGTGAGGACGGTCAGGAGCAGGGGGGTGTGGGGGGTGGGGCGGGTGCCTCGGGGGGTGTGGCGGCGGCGGAGCCAGACCAGGCCGGCGGCGGTGATCAGGAGGGGCCAGAGGAGGTAGAACTGCTCCTCGATGGCCAGGGACCAGTAGTGCTGCAGGGGTGAGGGGTCCTGGTTGGCCTGGTAGTCCACGCCGCTGTTGGCGAGGTGGATGTTCATCGCGAAGAGGGTGGACCAGAGGGCGTCGGTGGCGGTGCGGCGGGCCTGGAGGGGGGAGGCGATGAGCCAGGTGGCGGTGAGGGTGGCGAGGGTGACGAGGGTGGCCAGGGGCAGCAGGCGGCGGATGCGGCGGGCGTAGAAGTCGGTGAGGCTGATCCGGCCGTGGGTGGTGAGCTCGGTGTGGAGGTGGCGGGTGATGAGGTAGCCGGAGATGACGAAGAAGACGTCGACGCCGACGTAGCCGCCTTTCAGGAAGGGCACGCCTGCGTGGTAGAGCACGACGAGGACGACGGCCAGGGCGCGCAGGGCCTCGATGTCGGGGCGGTACCCCCGCAGCCACCCCCGCCCCAGGTCGGGCGCGGGCTGCAGGTGGCGTGCCCGGCGGGGCGGGGCGGCGAGGGTCGTCACGAGGTCCTCCCGGGACCGAAGGGGGCGGGCAGGGCGGCGGCCAGCTGGGGGGCCAGGGCGCGGGCGTAGGTGGCGGTCAGGTGGCTGTTGTCGCGGTAGACGAGGGTGTCGCCGACGACGACCGCGCAGCGGGTGCTCGTGCAGAACCACGGGGCGGGGTCGACGACGACCGCCCCGGCGGCCACGGCCCGCTCCCGGGTGCCGGCGCGCCGGACGGGGTCGCTGAGGGCCTCCTCGAGCGGGGTGGTGCAGGAGGTCGCGCGGTCGAGGTGCGAGGCCAGGCACTCGGGGACGTCGCGCCCGGGGTAGGGGGTGTCCTCGAGGACGACGACCTCGCGGCCCTGCGCCCGCAGCCCCGTCACGGTGGCGTCCACCCCGTCGGCCCAGGCCGCGGCGAACGCGTCGCCGCGGGAGGAGAACACGGCGCCGGTGGTGACGACCAGGTCGGCCTGCTCGGCCGTGATGCGCTCGAGCACCCGCTCGCGCCACGTGTAGCACTCGCGGTAGTCGCGGCGCAGGGTCTGGTTCTCCAGCGCCACGTCGTACAGCGGGCACGCACCCTTGGTCATCGACACGACCCGCCAGTGCCGCTGGCGGCCCAGCAGGTCGAGGGTCGGGAGCCACTGGAAGGCGTGCGAGTCGCCGGCGAGGACGACGGTGGTCGATGCCTCGGGGTCGCCGAACACGCAGGGGCTGCCGTCGTCGCTCAGCGTCGTCGCGAGCAGCGTCGTGTGGCAGTGCGCCGCCGCGGGCAGGGCCCGTGCGGGGTCGTCGGTGGCGGCGACGTCGAGGGCGGGGGTGAGGTTCGAGGGCACCTGGACGACCTGGGCGCCCGTGGCCACCGAGTCGAGGGCCGTGAGCCCGTCGGTGAGGGCGACGGCGGCCCGTCCGGTGCCGCGGGCGTCGGGCACGAGGGACGCCGACCCGACGACCCCCACCGACGTCGCCGCCACGAGCGCCAGCCCGCCGGCCACCGTGCGCCGGGCCGGCAGCCGGAGCCGGACGACGTCGCGGACCGGCGCCTCGACGACCGCGTACGACACGACCGAGAGCCAGAGGGCCAGGGCGAGGGTGGCGGTGGTCTGCAGGGGGGTGGGGGTGGTGTCGAGGTAGGTGGGGGCGAGGGTGAGCAGGGGCCAGTGCCAGAGGTAGAGGCCGTAGGAGATGCGGCCGAGTCCTTGGGGCAGGGGGGTGTCCAGGAGGTGGGTCTCGAGGGGGGTGGCGTGGTGCAGGCCGGCGGTGAGGGTGGCGGCGGTGCCCAGGACGGGCAGGAGGGCGGCGGTGCCGGGGAAGGGGGTGGTGTCGGTGTAGAGGAGGGCGCTGGTGGTGATGGCGGCCAGGCCGGTGAGGGCCAGGAGGGTGGTGGTGGGGGTGTGGGCCAGGGCTCGGGTGCGGGCCAGGGTGGGGGCGGCGATGGCGAGGATGCCGCCGATGCCGAGCTCCCAGGCGCGGGCGGGGGTGGCGAAGTAGGCCAGGGAGCGGGCGATGTCGGTGGTGTGGATGGCGTAGGCGAGGGAGGCGGCGGTGGTCAGGGTGAGGACGGTCAGGAGCAGGGGGGTGTGGGGGGTGGGGCGGGTGCCTCGGGGGGTGTGGCGGCGGCGGGGCCAGACCAGGCCGGCGGGGGTGATCAGGAGGGGCCAGAGGAGGTAGAACTGCTCCTCGATGGCCAGGGACCAGTAGTGCTGCAGGGGTGAGGGGTCCTGGTTGGCCTGGTAGTCCACGCCGCTGTTGGCGAGGTGGATGTTCATCGCGAAGAGGGTGGACCAGAGGGCGTCGGTGGCGGTGCGGCGGGCCTGGAGGGGGGAGGCGATGAGCCAGGTGGCGGTGAGGGTGGCGAGGGTGACGAGGGTGGCCAGGGGCAGCAGGCGGCGGATGCGGCGGGCGTAGAAGTCGGTGAGGCTGATCCGGCCGTGGGTGGTGAGCTGGGTGTGGAGGTGGCGGGTGATGAGGTAGCCGGAGATGACGAAGAAGACGTCGACGCCGACGTAGCCGCCTTTCAGGAAGGGCACGCCTGCGTGGTAGAGCACGACGAGGACGACGGCCAGGGCGCGCAGGGCCTCGATGTCGGGGCGGTACCCCCGCAGCCACCCCCGCCCCAGGTCGGGGCCGGTGGCCGTGCGGGACGGGCCGACGAGGTCGATGACGCTCATGCCGTCGCCCCTGTCCCCGCGCTGGCCGGCTCGAGCCCGGCGCCGGCGGGGTAGAGGCCGACCTCGACCTTCTTGCGGGTCCCCCACGTGCGCTGGGGCTTGGGGGAGGAGACGGCGACGTAGTAGAGCGGCAGCAGCACGAGCATGCTGAGGATGCTGGCCAGCGGGCTGACCCACCAGATCATCAGGCGGTTGGAGAGCGGCTCGTCCTGGCGGGCGAGCAGGACGTACCGGAAGTGCGAGGCGAGCGAGATCGCGGCCGCCGTCAGCAGGGTGGACCAGAGCAGGGCGGGGTTGATCGCCCCGAGGAGGACGCCCGGGACGGCCGCGACCATCGCGACGCCGTACATGACGAGGGCGAGCACCTGCGTGAAGGTGAACCAGAAGTCGGCGCTCGTCACCGGTCGGCGGAGGAGCCACAGGGTGCCCCAGCAGAAGGAGCGGCACCACCGCAGGCGCTGCCGGACGAGGTGCGAGAACTTCGACGGGAGAGCGGAGTACGCGACCGCGTCGGGCTGGTACTCGCAGCGCCCGAGCTCCTTGGCGAAGAGCGTCATGATGCGGTCGTCGCCGGCGCGCACCGGCCGGCCGAGGAAGCGCTGGCCGAGGAACCGGTCGAGGTTGCGGCGCGGGACCTCGCCCCGGTACGCCGCGATGATGCCGCAGTTGACGCGCACCGAGCCGAACGCACCCTCGGCCATCCGGCCCTGGATGAAGCTCATGACGAAGCCGATCTCGACGATCCGCGTGAACAGGCTCTGGGTGTGGTTCTGCCCCACCGCCGTCCCGGCGACGCTCATGACGTCGGGCCGGGAGAACGGGACGAGCAGCCGGTCGACGGCGTCCGCGCGCAGCACCGTGTCGGAGTCGACGGTGACGAAGACGTCGGCGTCGGAGCGGGCGTATGCGACCGCCTGCGCGTGCCGCTTGCCCTGGTTGTGGTGCCGGTGCCGGTGGACGGTCATCCCGGCCTGCTCGAGCTCGGACGTCGCCTCGCGGACCTCGTCGGACTCGAGGACGAGGAAGGGCTCGCCGTCGCGCTGCGACCCGTCGTCGACGACCCACACCGCGCGCGGGAGGCGCGTCTGCCGGGCGAGGCTGCGCAGCCCTGCGGCGAGCAGGGCGGGGTCCTCGTTGTAGACCGGGACGACGACGTCGACGCGCAGCAGCGACAGGTCGACGTCGGGGTCGGCCACGTGCCGCTTGGCCGCCAGGCTCGCGACGGCCTTGAGCGCCAGGTGGCACCACATGAAGGTGAAGCAGAGGGCGAAGTTCGTCAGCTTGGCCGCGTAGGCGAGGTGGTTGACGAGCAGCCCGGTGAGCAGCGCGAGCATCGCCACGCCGTAGGTGAGGTAGCCGAGTCCGAAGCTCATGGGGGGTCCTGTTCCGGCAGAGGGGTTTCGGGTGAGCGGGCGGATCGCGTCAGACGCGCAGCGGTGCGAGGAGGCGGACGGCCACGGCGAGCCCGACGACGAGCACGAGCCCCCCGAGGGCGAGCCAGCCGTTGCCGAAGACGACTGCGTCCACGAGGGAGTGGACGCGGCTGAGCGCAGAGGACATGGCTGCTCCGGACGAGGAGGGCCGGCGGGTGCCGGCGGACGTGGCGGGGGAGCGGGCCGGGTGCGCGTCGTCGAGTCACAGGCCTGCGGTGGGAGCCGTTCCGGGGGAACGGGATCCGGCGCCGCACGGCTCTGGTCGGCGCGACCCGACGCTCCGGCGTCTTCGGGTGGAGCGCTGCGGGTCTGGAGCACACCGTGCCGCTCCACGCCACCCGGGGCAAGACCCCCACCCGGAGAATTAACGCGATGGACACACGCCGTAACAGCAGCGTCCTCAGCGGGCCTGTTCGATGGTCGACGCAGGGGACCTCCGCCCGGCCCGTCCGGCCGGCAGCTCCCCCGGGTCAACGGCGACGCGCAGAATGAACACTCGTAATCTGCTGCGACGCAGGGGAACCGGCTCGTCGCTGCTCGACCGCAGGGAGCCCTCATGGACACCTACCCAGACCCGGTGCGCCGTGCGCCCGCCGACTCCGGGCCGGCCGTCGTCGTCCTCGGCGGCGGTGTCGACCCCGCCCTCACGCACGCGCTGACGTCCCGGTTCGCGCGGCTGGGCGCCCGGGCCGTCGTGGCGTCTGCGGTCTCCGGGCCGGGCGTCCCCGACGACGACGGCTGGCGCGCCGCCGTCGCGCTGGTCCGCGACGAGCACGCCGCGGCGGTCGTGTGGGTCGTCCGCGACGACGCCGCACCGGTGCACGTCCTCGGCCGCCGGCTGGCGGCGCTCGGGCTGCGCGAGCTGCCCGTCGTGGCCGTACCGGCCGGTGCGGGCGACGACGACCTCGCCGCCCGGGAGCGGGCCCGACAGGTCGTCTCGTCGGTCGTGCGACGCGTCGAGGAGGGCCCCTCGGTGCGCGCCGGCCGGGTCCTCGTCAGCGAGTCCGAGCTGCGTGCGGAGGTCGAGCGCGAGGGCCGGGCACCGGAGCCCGGTCGGCCGCGCGCCGCGGTCGCGGTCATCGACATCGCCGAGCGGGAGGCGCTGCGTCGCAGGCTCGGTGGGCACGCGGCGGAGGAGGCGCTCCAGGTCGTGGCCGGGGTCGTCGTCGACGCCGCGGTCGTGACCGAGCTGGCCGCCCGCGACGCCCGGGGGCGCGTGCTCCTGCTCCTCAAGGACCGCGACGACGCGTGGGTCGAGCACCGGCTGGCCGAGCTGTCGGCACGCCTCACGTCGCTGGCGCCGGAGGTGGCCGGCGAGACCGTGCACCTGACGCCGGTCGTCGGCTGGGCACGCTCCGAGCCGGGGCTGCGACCGGCCTCCCTCCTCGGGCGCGCCGTCGCCGCGCACGACCTCGCGGGCGAGGAGCTGGACCTGCGGGCCCGATCCTGGCACGCCGGCATGGAGCCGGAGGGCGAGCGGGCCGCCCGCCGTCGGTCACCGCGCCTGCGACGCCTTCGTCGTCGGCGCACCACCGCGACGCTGCAGCTCGCCCTCACCGTCCTGCTCGGGGTCGTGCTGCCGTTCGTCGGGCTCGTCGTCGCGGACCGGCTCGGCCACCCCGTCGCCGACGTCGTGTTCGGTGTGGTCGTGGTCTTCATGGGCGTCACCACGCTGAGCCTCTGGCTGGAGGGCCTCTTCTCGCTGCGGCGCCCGCGGCTGCCGGCCGCGCCCCCGGGGCCGGCCCCCCGGATGTCGGCCGTCGTCGCCGCCTACCTCCCGAACGAGGCGGCGACCGTCGTCGAGACGCTGCGGTCGGTGCTCTCGAGCGACCAACGGGACCTCCAGGTCGTCCTCGCCTACAACCGACCCCACCGCCTCCCCGTCGAGGACGTCCTCGAGGACCTCGCCCGCACCGACCCCCGGCTGCTCCTGCTCTGCGTCGAGGGCAGCACCTCCAAGGCGCAGAACGTCAACGCGGCCCTCGCCCACGTGACCGGCGAGGTCGTCGGCGTGTTCGACGCCGACCACCACCCGGCGCCGGACGCCTTCGACCGGGCCTGGCGCTGGATCGCCGACGGCGCCGACGTCGTCCAGGGGCGCTGCGTCGTCCGCAACGGCGACGCCTCCCTCACGGCGCGGCTCGTCGCCGTCGAGTTCGAGAACATCTACGGCGTCTCTCACCCGGGCCGCTCGCGCCTGCACGGCTTCGCGGTCTTCGGCGGCTCGAACGGCTACTGGCGCACCGCGGTCCTGCGGCGGGTGCGGCTGCGCTCGACGATGCTCACCGAGGACATCGACTCCAGCGTCCGGCTGATCTCCGACGGCGGCCGCATCGTCTACGACGCCGGGCTCGTCTCGCACGAGCTCGCGCCGACGTCCCCCGGGGCCCTGTGGTGGCAGCGCCTGCGCTGGGCGCAGGGCTGGTTCCAGGTGACGCGTCGGCACGCCCGCTCGGTCGGCAACACCGTCCCGCTCGCGCGGCGCCAGCGCATCGGCATGTTCTACCTCCTGCGCTGGCGCGAGATGGCCCCGTGGGTCGGGCAGCTGAGCCTCCCTCTGGCGCTGCACGCCCTGTGGCGGGTCGACGGGGACCTCGCGCAGGTGCCGGTGACGACCGTCCTCGTCCTCGCGGTGCTCGTGCCCCTGTCGACCGCTCCCGCCCAGACGTTCTTCGCGTGGCTCAACGCGACGCCCGCCCTGCGCCGCCGGCCGCTGTGGTTCGTGGGCTACCTCCTCGCGGGGATGTTCTTCTACACCGAGTTCCGCAACGCGGTCGCCCGGGTCGCGCACGTCCGCGAGCTGACCGGCGCCCACGACTGGATCGTCACCCCACGCTCGGGGCGGGCCCTCGCGGCACCGGCGGCCCGGCGCGCGGCCTGACCCGGGGCCCCACCCGCTGACCCCGCGAAACCGCCGGTCACCCGGCCCCCGCACGCCCCCGCGCAGGCGTTAGCGTGGCGGGCGGCGTCGGGCCCGGCGTCACCCTCGACGAGGAGCTGGTGGTGGTCGTGGTCGCTGCAGGAGCACAGGCGTTGGTCCAGGGGGTGCCGGCGGCGCTGCCCGCTGCGGACACCCTCATCGACGCGAGCCCGGTGGACTACCTCATCCTCGTCGTCTACTTCGTCTTCGTCCTCGGCATCGGCCTCATCGCGCGGCGGTCGGTGTCGGACTCGGTCGACTTCTTCCTCTCCGGGCGCTCCCTGCCGGCCTGGGTGACCGGCCTGGCGTTCATCTCCGCCAACCTCGGCGCCGTCGAGATCATGGGCATGAGCGCCAACGGCGCCCAGTTCGGCATCTCGACCGTCCACTACTTCTGGGTCGGCGCCATCCCGGCGATGCTCTTCCTCGGCATCGTGATGATGCCCTTCTACTACGGCTCCAAGGTCCGCTCGGTGCCGGAGTTCATGCTCCGCCGGTTCGACAAGCGCGCACACCTGGTCAACGCGATCTCCTTCGCCGTGGCCCAGCTGCTCATCGCGGGCGTCAACCTCTACCTGCTCGGCTCCATCGTCCACGCCCTCCTCGGCTGGCCGCTGTGGATCGCCCTGGCCGTCGCCGCGGCCATCGTCCTCTCGTACATCACCCTCGGCGGTCTCTCGGCGGCGATCTACAACGAGGTGCTCCAGTTCTTCGTCATCGTCGCGAGCCTCCTCCCGCTCGTGCTCATCGGCCTGCACCGGGTCGGCGGCTACGGGGGGCTCAAGGACAAGATCACCGAGATGGCGGCCAACGCACCGGCCGAGGCCGCGGTGCCCCCCGCCGACCAGCAGCTCAGCTCCTGGCCCGGTCAGGCGCTCACCGGGTTCGACAGCCCGGTGCTGTCGGTCATCGGGATCGTCTTCGGCCTCGGCTTCGTCCTCTCCTTCGGCTACTGGACGACCAACTTCGTCGAGGTCCAGCGCGCGATGGCCTCGGACTCCATCGCGGCGGCCCGCAAGACGCCGGTCATCGGGGCCTTCCCGAAGATGTTCGTCCCGTTCCTCACGATCTTCCCGGGCATGATCGCCGCGGTCCTGGTCCCCGAGATCGTCGACCTGAAGAACGGGGGCAGCCCGCCCGGCGGGGCCTCGGGCCAGGGGGTCGCCTACAACGACTCGCTGCTCTACCTCATGCGTGACGTGCTGCCCAACGGCCTGCTCGGGCTGGCCCTCACCGGCCTGCTCGCGGCGTTCATGGCCGGCATGGCGGCCAACATCTCGGCGTTCAACACGGTCTTCAGCTACGACCTGTGGGAGAACTACATCCGCAAGGACCGGTCCGACGACTACTACCTGAGGATCGGGCGCCTGGCCACGATCGGTGCGACCGTCGTCGCCATCTTCACGGCGCTCATCGCGAGCTCGTTCAGCAACATCATGAACTACCTCCAGACCCTCTTCGGCTTCTTCAACGCGCCGCTGTTCGCGACCTTCATCCTCGGGATGTTCTGGAAGCGGATGACCCCGGCCGCCGGGTGGAGCGGGCTGGTCTCGGGAACGCTCTCCGCCGTGGTCGTCGCGTTCCTCAGCGAGGACGCGTTCGGGTCGGCCTCGCTCGGGGTGCTCCCCCTCTCCGGCCAGGGCGCGGCGTTCGTGGCCGCCTCCACGGCCTTCGTCGTCGACATCGCGGTGTCGGTGGCGGTCACCATGGTGACGCAGCCGAAACCGGCCGAGCAGCTCGTCGGGCTCGTGTACTCCGAGACCCCGGTGGAGACCCGCACCGACCCGAACGAGGCGTCCTACCCGTGGTACCGCCGCACCGTGCCGCTCGCCGGCGTGGCGCTCGGCATGGTCATCGTCCTCAACATCCTCTTCTGAGCGGGAGTCGTCATGGCAGAGAAGCACACGGCCGGAGCCTTCGACATTCGCAACGTCATCGGTGGCCTCCTGGCGATCTACGGCGTGATCCTCACGGGCATGGGGATCTTCGCCGACCCCGAGACCGACAAGACGGGCGGGCCGAACGCCAACCTCTGGGCGGGTCTCGCCCTGCTCGTCGTCGGGCTCGGGTTCGTCGCCTGGTCCCGGCTGCGGCCGGTGGTGGTCCCGGAGGACGTGGAGCCCGTCACCGACGACCCCACCCGTCCGGCGCCCAAGAAGCGCCCGCGCGCCGGGCACTGAGCCGTGGGTGGCGCGACGAGGGTCGGTGACGTGCCGGCCCACCTGGCCGTCCCCGCGGGCGAGGGCCCGTGGCCGGGGCTCGTGCTCGTCCACGAGGCCTTCGGGCTCGACGGGAACATGCGCGTCCTGGCGGACCGGATGGCCGGGGCGGGGTTCCTCACCCTGGCCCCCGACCTCTTCTCGCGCGGGCGCCGCTCGGCGTGCCTCCGGGCGACCTTCACGGCGCTGCGGCGCGGCCACGGGCCGGCGTTCGACGACGTCGAGGCCGCCCGCGCGCAGCTGGTCGGTGACGAGCGCTGCACCGGCCGGGTCGGCGTCATCGGCTTCTGCATGGGCGGGGCCTTCGCGCTCGCCCTCGCGCCGCGCCCCGGGTGGGCCGCCGCGTCGGTCAACTACGGGATGCTCCCGAGCACGCCGGACGCCCTCGACGGCGCGTGCCCGGTCGTCGCGAGCTACGGCGGCCGCGACCGCAGCCTGAGCGGCGCCGCCGAGAGGCTCGAGGTGGCCCTGGCGGCCCGCGGGGTGCCGCACGACGTCCGCGAGTACCCGGGCGCGGGGCACTCCTTCCTCAACCCCACCGACTCGGCGCCGTGGTGGATGGCCCCGGTGACGCGCCTGGTCCTGCACGCGGGGCCCGACCCCGTCGCGGCCTCCGACGCCTGGGAGCGCATCGACGCCTTCCTCGCCGAGCACCTCGGCGCCCCGGCGCGCTAGACGACGCGGCCCCGGTCCACCCAGCGGGGAAGGAGGCCGTCCGGGTCCTCGACGACGCCGCCGCGGTTCCACAGGGCCAGGTGCAGGTCGACCGCCGGACCGGCCAGCGACGCCGCGCCGTCCGGCGCCCCGTCGGCGGGCGTGAGCCGTCCGGTGGTCGTGGCGTCGGTGCCCACGCCGACGAGCCACCGGTCGCCGGTGTCCGCGGCCGAGACGAGCGCCTCGTACGGGTCGCCCTCCGCGCGAGGCCCCCTGCCGCGCCGCGGCCAGAAGCCGACGAGGAGCTCGTCGACCGCGTCGGCGGCCACCGCGGGGGTCCACCAGGCGTCGGCCGCCGTCGGTGCCCGCCCCTCGCGGGCGGCGAGCACGTCGAGCGCGTGCACCGCGGTCTCGTGGTGCTGACGCCGGGCCCAGAACAGGCGGGCCGGCGGCGCCTCGCGCAGGAAGGTGAAGGCCTCCAGGTCGTCCGGCGCGTCGTCGAGCGTCGCCAGCAGCTCGTCGGCGCCCGTGCGCAGCCAGGCCGTCACGTCCGGTGCGGCGCGCCCCTCCGGCTCGAGGTCCGGGATGTCGAGCGTGCGCGGGTCGCCGCCGCGCAGCATGGCCGTCGCCCAGCGGTGCACGGCGCCCTGGTGCACCAGCAGGTCACCAACGGTCCAGTCGGGGCAGGTGGGGACGGCGGCTCCCGGGTCCGTCTCGCCCGCCCACCGCACGAGGCGGTCGGTGGCCTCGGCGAGCCCGGCGAGGTGGGTGTCGAGGTCGACGGCGGCGGTCATCGCGCCAGTGTGCCGCTGCGCCGGGCGCCGGCGCGAGGGGGCGTCCGGCTCAGGCGAACTGCCAAGAGCGCTTGCTCAGGCCGAACCAGAACCCGTCGATGACGCTCGTCCCGGCGGTGTCGCCGTGGACCGACGCCGCACCGAGCGCGACGTAGAGCGGGGCCCAGTGCTCGGTGCGCGGGTGGGCCTCGCGGGCCGCGGGAGCCTTGGCGAGGAAGTCGAGGACGGCGTCGACGTCACCGGCCGCGACCGTCTCGGCGGCCCAGTGGTCGAACTCCGCGGACGGCGTGGGTGGCGCGGCGTCGGACCCGGCGCGCGGGTCGAACCAGCCGAGGTTGTGCGTCGTGAAGCCCGACCCGACGATGAGCACGTTCTCGTCGCGCAACGGGGCGAGGCGCCGGCCGAGGTCGAAGAGGCGGTGCGGGTCGAGGGTCGGCATCGAGAGCTGGACGACCGGCACGTCGGCGTCGGGGTACATCTCCTTGAGCGGGACGTACGCGCCGTGGTCGAGGCCGCGGGTCGGGTCCTGGTGCAGCGTCTCGCCGGCCGGGGCGAGCAGCCGGGCCACGGACCGGGCGACCTCGGGCGCGCCCGGGGCGTCGTAGGTGACGTCGTAGTAGCGCTGCGGGAAGCCCCAGAAGTCGTAGGTGAGCGGCACGTCGCCGCTCGTGGCCGACACCGAGACGGGCGCCTGCTCCCAGTGGGCCGAGACCATGAGGACGGCGTCCGGGCGGGGGAGGTCCGACGACCAGCCGGCCAGCTGCGAGGTCCACAGGGCGTCGTCCGCCAGGGGCGGGGCGCCGTGGCTGAGGTAGAGCACGGGCGGGCGGCTCGACGCGGTGGTGTCGGTCATGGCGGTCTCCTCGGACAAGTTGTTGAACATTCAACCACATGCCGCCCGCCGGTGTTCCCTACTCCGCGTCGTGGACGAGGATCGCGACCTGCGTGCGGTTCTCGAGCCCGAGCTTGGTGAGGATGCGCCCGACGTGCGCCTTGACGGTCGCGACGCTCAGGTGCAGGGCGCCGCCGATCTCGAGGTTGGTCTGCCCGCGCCCGAGAGCGAGCGCGACCTCCCGCTCCCGCTCCGTGAGGGCCGAGAGCGCCCGTCGGGCCCCGGCGCGCCGGCGCTCCACGACGTCCCCGCCGTCGCGCCCGGCGACCGCCGCGATGAGCGCGGTCGTCGCGCGTGGCGAGAGGGTCGGCTCGCCCGCCGCCACCGCGTGCACGGCCTCGACGAGGCGGGCCGGCGGCGTGTCCTTGAGGAGGAAGCCGTGCGCGCCGACCCGCAGCGCCCGCAGCACCATCTCGTCGGCGTCGAAGGTCGTGAGGACGAGCACCTTCGGGGCGTCGGGCAGCGCGAGCAGGTCGCCCGTCGCGGCGATGCCGTCGCGCCGCGGCATCCGGATGTCCATGAGGACGACGTCGGGACGCGTGCGGCGCACGAGGTCCGCGGCGTCGGCGCCGTCCGCCGCCTCGCCGACCAGCTCGAGCGCCGGGTCGCCGCCGAGGATCATCGTGAGGCCGGCGCGCACCAGCGGGTCGTCGTCGACGAGGGCGACCCGGACGGTGGCGGTGCTCATGCCGCCCACGGTAGCGAGGCCCGCACGACGAACCGGCCGTCCTCCGGCCCGTGCCGCAGCACCCCGCCGAGGAGGTCGACGCGCTCGTGGAGGCCGAGCAGCCCGAGCCCGGCCCCGGGCAGCGCCGCCCCGGCGCCCAGCGGCACGGGGTTGCTGACGACGACCTCGACCGCGCGCCCCGCCCGCCCCTCGACCCAGACGGTGACCGGGCACCCGGGGGCGTGCTTGCGCGCGTTGGTCAGCGCCTCCTGGACGAGCCGGTAGACCGTCCGGCCGGTCGTCGCCGGGACCTCGTCCTCGGTCCGGTCCTCGAAGGTGAGGCGGGTCCCGGCGGCCCGGGCCTCGGCGACGAGGTCGGGCAGGTCGGTGAGCCCCGGCTGCGGCCGTTCCGGCGCGAGGGTGGCGTCGACGGCGTCGGCGCGCAGCACCCCGAGGACGTCGCGCAGGTCGCGCAGCGCCAGGTGCGCGTTCTCCTCGATGGTGCGCGCGGCCTCCGCCTGCTGCTCGGGCGCCAGGTCGGTCCGGTAGGTCAGCGCACCGGCGTGCATCGCGACGAGGCTGATGCGGTGGGCGAGGACGTCGTGCATCTCGCGGGCGATGCGGGTCCGCTCGGCGGACCGGGCCGCCGCGACGCGGGCCTGCTGCTCCCGCTCGCTGGTCTCGGCCCGGTCCCGGAGGGTGACGAGGTGGTCGCGGTCGGTGCCCACGGACCACCCGACGGCGAGCACGACCGCGACGAAGAGGGACACGACCAGCCCGGCGGCCCAGAGGGGCAGCGGGCTCGGTTCCGGGTACACGGCCTCGAAGACGAGCGCGGCCACGACGGTGGTGCCGCCGACGAGGAGCAGCTCGCGAGGGCGGCGCCGGGTGGCGAGCGAGCAGAGGGCCAGCGTCGCCGGCCCGAAGGCCATCGGCGAGACGGCGGTGAGCGCGGCCGTCGCGAGCGCGACCGGCAGCGGCAGCCGACGCCGCGCGACGACGACGAGGACGACGAGGAGCAGGCAGAGCACGGGGTCGCCGACGAGCACCCAGACGGTCAGCGGGTGCTCCTCGAACCCGGCGTCCTCGAGCGACTCGAGCGTGAGGACCCAGAGGGTGAGGCTCGCCAGCAGCACGACGACGACGCGCCACGCGTGGCCCCACCAGGAGAGGCGGGGGACGGGCGTCGCAGGAGGCATCCGGCCACTCTAGGAGCGGCCGGACGGTCGCCGCGTCGGCCGGAGGTCCACCCCGGCCCGCCACGGATGTAGACCGAGGTCTACCCCGGAGCAGACCGCCGGGCGATGCGGCGCACCCCGGCCCGCGCCGAGGCTGGAGCCATGATCAGCGTCGACAACCTCACCAAGCGCTACGGCCGCGTCACGGCCGTCGACGGCGTCACCTTCGAGGTCCGGGCGGGGTCGGTCACCGGCTTCCTCGGCCCCAACGGCGCCGGCAAGTCCACCGTCATGCGGATGCTCACCGGCCTCACCCCGCCGACGAGCGGGCGCGCCACCGTCCTCGGTCGCGACTACCGCGACCTCGTCGACCCGGGCTCCCGCGTCGGCGTCATGCTCGACGCGTCGGCCCAGCACCCCGGCCGCACCGGGCGCGAGGCGCTCGTCCTCGCCGCGCTGACGATCGGCGTCCCGCGCAGCCGCGTCGACGACGTCCTGCGGCTCGTCGGGCTGAGCGACGACGAGGCCGGCCGGCGCGTGCGCACCTACTCCCTCGGGATGCGCCAGCGCCTCGGCCTCGCCGGGGCCTTCCTCGGCGAGCCGGAGGTGCTCGTCCTCGACGAGCCCGCCAACGGCCTCGACCCCCAGGGCATCCACTGGATGCGCACCCTGCTGCGCGGCTTCGCCGACCGCGGGGGCGCGGTGCTGCTCTCCTCGCACCTGCTCCACGAGGTGCAGGCCGTCGCCGACGACGTCGTCGTCATCGGCCGGGGCCGGGTCGTCGCCAGCGGTGCGGTCGCCGAGCTCGTCGCCGGCGAGGGCACCCGCGTCTCCTCCGAGGACGACGCCGCGCTCGCCGCGGCCCTCGAGGCCGCCGGGCACGACGCGACCCGGACGCCCGAGGGGGTGGTCGTCGACGTCGAGCCCGCCGTGGTGGGCCGCACGGCGCTCGCCGCGGGGGTGGTCGTCACCGACCTGCGCCCGCACGGCGCGCAGGGCCTCGAGGAGCTCTTCCTGCGGCTGACCGCCGACGACGCGCGGGAGGTGGCGGCGTGAGCACCGTGACCCGCACCCCCGAGGCGCCGTCGCGTGCCGCGTCCCCGGCGCCGGGCCGCACCGGGCGGCCCGGGGTCCCGCTCGCGCGGCTCGTCCGCGTCGAGGTCCGCAAGCTCGTCGACACCCGGGCCGGCCGCTGGCTGCTCGGTGTGACCGCCGGGATCGCCGTCGCCCTCGTCGTCGCGTTCCTCGTCTGGGGCTCGGCGAAGGACTCGGGCTACGCGGGCCTGCTCGGGCTCGCCGCGCTGCCCCTCTCGGTCCTCCTGCCGGTCCTCGGCATCATGGCGGCCACGGCCGAGTGGTCGCAGCGCACCGGGCTCGTGACCTTCGCCCTCGAGCCCCACCGCGGCCGGGTCGTGGCGGCCAAGGCGCTCGCGTCCGTCGTCCTCGGCCTCGTCGTCCTCGCGACGACGGCCGCCGCGGTGGCGCTGGCCCGGCTCGTCGGCTCGTTCGTCCGGGACGGGGCCACCGAGTGGCGCGTGCCCGGTGCGCTCGCCCTCGGGCTTGCGCTCGCGCTCCTGGTCTTCCTCGTGCAGGGCGTCGGGTTCGGGCTGCTCTTCCTCAACACGCCGCTGGCCATCGCCGCGTCGTTCGTCCTGCCGGTTGCCCTGAGCATCGTCGGCGGGCTCACCGAGGGGGCGCAGCGGGTGACCGCGTGGGTCGACCTCTCGCTCGTCACCGAGCCGCTCATGGCCGGGACGATGCAGGGCGAGGACTGGGCGCACCTGGGCACCTCGGTCCTCGTCTGGGTGGTCCTGCCGTTCGCCGTCGGCACCTGGCGGGTGACCCACAAGGAGATCGCCTGAGAGGTCGGCGCGGGTCGCGTCGCGGGTTTCCGCGAAACGACCCGCGCCGCCCCCGTCGCGTGCCCTAGCGTGAGGGGTACCGGTCGGGCTTGTAGGGGGCCCGGCCTCGCCGAAAGAGCACCTCGTGACCGACCAGCTGCAGCGTCCCGCGCCGTCCACGACCACCGAGCACGTCACGAGGGGCCTCGCGCTGGCCCTCGTCGCGGTCACGTCCTCGTCCGCCGCCGCGGTGACGCTGCGGGGGCTGCCCTCCGTCGTGCCGCTCGTCGCGGTCCTCGTCGCCGTCGCGGCCTGCGTGGCCTACACGCTCGGCGCCGGCACCGCCCCCCGCCGCGGGATCCCCGCGCTGCTCGTGGTCGTCGCCGCCGGGCTCTGGGCCCTGGGCTGGGCGACCGCCGGCACCAGCCCCGTCCAGACGCTCGTCATCGGCCTCGTCGCCGCCGCGGCCGTCCTCGCGCAGCTGCACCGCAGCCACCGCAGCCACTGCTGACGCCTCACCGGCGCCGCGCCGCCGGTGACCCGGGTGTGCGACGGGACGCCTGCGGGCGCTACCGTCGGGCCGTCACCACGTCCGAGCAGCGACGAATCCGCTGCACGTGGCCGACGGAACAGGCAGGTGTGAGGCATGGCATCCGGACGCAAGCTCGTCATCGTCGAGTCCCCGGCGAAGGCGAAGACCATCGCGGGCTACCTCGGCAGCGACTGGGACGTGGAGGCCTCGGTCGGCCACATCCGTGACATCCCGACCCCGAGCGAGATGCCGGCGGAGATCAAGAAGGGCCCGTTCGGCAAGTTCGGGGTCAACGTCGACGACGACTTCGACCCGTACTACGTCGTCGACGCGGACAAGAAGAAGAAGGTCCGCGAGCTCAAGGCCCTCCTGAAGAACGCCGACGAGCTCTACCTGGCCACTGATGAGGACCGCGAGGGCGAGGCCATCGCGTGGCACCTCTTCGAGACCCTCCAGCCCAAGGTCCCGGTCAAGCGGATGGTCTTCCACGAGATCACCCGCGAGGCGATCCAGCGGGCCGCCAACCAGACCCGCGACATCAACGTCGCGCTCGTCGACGCCCAGGAGACCCGCCGCATCCTCGACCGCCTCTACGGCTACGAGGTCTCGCCCGTGCTCTGGCGCAAGGTCAAGGCCGGCCTGTCCGCCGGCCGCGTGCAGTCCGTCGCCACCCGCCTCGTCGTCGAGCGCGAGCGCGAGCGGATGGCGTTCGTCCGCGCCTCGTACTGGGACGTCGACGCCGACGTCACGCCCGGCGCCGACGAGGACCTCTTCACCGCGCGCCTCACCGGGGTCGACGGCAAGCGCGTCGCGACCGGCCGTGACTTCGCCGACGACGGCACCCTCAAGGGCGAGCGCTCCGTGCAGCTCGACGAGGAGCGCGCCACCGGCATCGCCGAGGCACTGCGCACCGCCGAGGTCACCGTCGCCGAGGTCTCCGAGAAGCCGTACACGCGCCGCCCGAGCGCCCCGTTCACGACGAGCACCCTCCAGCAGGAGGCCTCGCGCAAGCTGCGGCTCAACTCCCGCAACGCGATGCGGGTGGCGCAGCGGCTCTACGAGAACGGCTACATCACCTACATGCGGACCGACAGCACCGCGCTGTCCGACACCGCCCTGACCGCCGCCCGGCAGCAGGCGCGCGAGATGTACGGGGGCGACTCCGTGCCCGACGCCCCGCGCCGCTACGAGAAGAAGGTCAAGAACGCGCAGGAGGCGCACGAGGCCATCCGCCCGGCCGGTGACCGCTTCCGCACCCCGGCCCAGGTCGCCGGCGAGCTGCGCGGCGAGGAGTTCCGCCTCTACGAGCTGATCTGGATGCGCACCGTCGCCTCGCAGATGGCCGACGCCCGCGGCTCGACCGCGTCGGTGCGGCTCGCCGCGACGCTGCGCGACGGCGCCCCGGCCCGCGAGGTCGAGCTGTCCGCCAGCGGCACCGTCATCACCTTCCGCGGCTTCCTCGCCGCCTACGAGGAGGGGCGCGACGACGCCCGCACCCGCGACGACGACGAGCGTCGCCTGCCCAAGCTCGGCGCCGGGCGTCGCCTCGACGTCAAGCGCGCCGAGGCGAACGGCCACGAGACCTCGCCGCCCGCCCGGTACACCGAGGCGACGCTCGTCAAGGCGATGGAGGAGCGTGGCATCGGCCGGCCCTCGACCTACGCCTCGACGATCGGCACCATCCAGGACCGTGGCTACGTCTCCAACCGCGGCTCGGCGCTCGTCCCGTCGTGGCTCGCGTTCGCGGTGACCCGCCTCATGGAGGAGCACTTCGGGCGGCTCGTCGACTACGACTTCACCGCCTCGATGGAGGAGGACCTCGACGCCATCGCCCGCGGCGACGAGCAGCGCGCGGCCTGGCTGCGCCGCTTCTACTTCGGCGACGAGGCGAGCTCGGCCGAGGGGCTGCGTTCCCTCGTCGAGGACCTCGGCGACATCGACGCCCGGGCGATCTCGACGATCGACATCGGCGACGGCGTCGTCGTGCGCGTCGGCCGCTACGGGCCGTACGTCGAGGAGGTCGTGCCCGCCGGCGTGGACCCGTCGACCGGTGAGGTCACCGATGCCGCGGCCGCGGACTCCGCTGCGGCACAGCCGCGTCGCGCGACCATCAACGACGACATAGCCCCCGACGAGATGACGCCGGCCATCGCCCGCGAGCTGCTCGAGCGCGCCGCGGACGACGGCCGCGTCCTCGGCCAGGACCCCGGCACCGGGCGCGACATCGTCGCCAAGGCCGGCCGCTACGGCCCCTACGTCACCGAGGTGCTGCCCGAGGAGGAGCAGGGCAAGGGGAAGTCGAAGGTCAAGCCGCGCACCGCCTCGCTCTTCAAGGACATGGACCTCGGCACGATCGAGCTCGACACGGCGCTGCGGCTGCTGTCGCTGCCGCGCGTCGTCGGCACGAGCACCGAGGAGGACGGCAGCACCGTCGAGATCACGGCGCAGAACGGGCGCTACGGGCCCTACCTCAAGAAGGGCACCGACTCGCGGTCGCTGACGAGCGAGCAGCAGCTGTTCGACATCACGCTCGAGGAGGCGCTGGCGATCTACGCCCAGCCCAAGCAGCGCGGGCGGGCCGCGGCCAAGCCGCCGCTCGCCGAGCTCGGCACCGACCCCGTGTCCGGCAAGCCGGTCGTCGTCAAGGACGGGCGGTTCGGGCCCTACGTCACCGACGGCGAGACCAACGCGACCCTGCGCAAGGACGACGACCCCGAGAAGATCACGCCCGAGCGCGGGTACGAGCTGCTCGCCGACAAGCGGGCCAAGGGTCCGGCCAAGAAGGCCGCGCGCAAGACGGCCAAGAAGACGACGACGAAGAAGGCCGCGACGAAGAAGACCGCGACCAGGAAGACCGCCACGAAGAAGGCGGCGACGAAGAAGGCCTGACCCGGCCCCGCCTCGTCTCCGGAGTCGAGTGCGGAAGCGGCTGCCCCGGCGACCGCGTCCGCCCTCGACTCCGATTGCAGCTCCACCCTCGTCGAGGTCGAGTGCGCAGGTGGCTGCCCCGGCGACCGCGTCCGCCCTCGACCCCGATTGCGGCGGCAGTTACCGGCCAGTAGGTTCGACGCATGGCCTTCGACCCGCAGACCCTGACCACCGCCTCGCCCGCCGAGTTCGTCGCGGCGGTGAAGCGGGCCTCGGACGGCGAGATCCGCGACGCCTTCGCCGGCGAGCACCGCACCGCGATGCTCGACGCCGTCTTCGGCCGCTTCCCCGAGCAGTTCCGGGCCGACAAGGCCGGTGACCGCGCCGCGCGCATCGACTTCCGGGTCACCGGCGGGCCGGGGGACTCCAGCGACACCTACGCCGTCGTCGTCGACCACGGCACGTGCACCGTCGAGAAGGCGCCGACCGCCGAGCCGGACCTCTCGCTGATGGCCGGGCCGGTCGAGTTCCTCAAGCTCATCTCGGGGACCGGCAACCCGGCGATGATGTTCATGATGGGGAAGATCAAGGCCCGCGGCGACCTCGGCCTCGCGACCGCCCTGGCGAACTGGTTCGAGACCCCCAAGGCCTGACGCCGGCCCGCCCCCGACGCACCACACGTATCGGGTGACCCGATACGCCTGCGCCTCACCCGGGAACCGTTCCGGGGTGAAGCGCGCCCGTATTGGGTGACCCGATACGCGAGTGACGAGGACGTCGTCGTCGCTGCGGGCGATCCCGGCGGCGTCGCGACGTAGCGTGGCGGGTATGTCCCTCGTCACGAGCTCCGGCTACGCCCACGTCCGCCTCACCGTCACCGACATCGAGCGCTCGGTCGACTTCTACGACCGGGTCTTCGGCTGGCCGAAGGCGGTCGACGCACGCGAGCACCAGGGTGAGCCCGGTCTCGAGGACGCCCCCGAGAAGTTCTACGGCGGCGTCGTCTACCAGACCCCCCAGGGCACGCTCTTCGGCCTGCGGCCGGTCGGGTCGCAGGCCTTCCGCTCCGACGTCACCGGCCTCGACCACGTGAGCTTCGCCGTCGACTCGCGCGCCGACCTGGACGGCGCCGCCCGGGAGCTCGACGGCGCGGGCATCACGCACGGCGAGGTCGTCGAGCTGGCCGACGCCGGCATCGCGATCCTCTCCTTCCAGGACCCGGACGACGTCAACCTCGAGCTCACCGCGCCGCTGTCCTGAGCCCGTGCCCGAACCGGCTTGACCCTCACGCGACGTGAGGCCCCACGGTGGTGCCATGACCACGACGAGCCAGCACACTGCAGGGATGGAGCTGACGGTCGGGCAGGTCGCCGAGACCTTCGGCGTCACGGTGCGCACGCTGCACCACTACGACGCCATCGGTCTCGTCATCCCCTCCGGCCGCACCCCCGCGGGCTACCGCCTCTACACGGACGCGGACCTGGCCCGGCTCGCGACCGTCGTCACCTACCGCCGGCTGGACCTGCCCCTCGACGAGGTGCGTGCCCTGCTCGACGGCGAGGGGACGGCGGCGGAGCACCTGCGCCGCCAGCGCGCCGTGGTCGTGTCCCGGCTGGGCGAGCTCGAGGAGCTCGTCCACGCCATCGACCGAGCACTGGAGCGAGAGATGACCGAGCAGCCCGCCACGACCGAGGACCTCAAGGAGCTCTTCGGGGACGCCTTCGGCGACGACTACCCCCGGGAGGCGCAGGAGCGCTGGGGCGAGACCGACCAGTGGGCGCAGTCCAAGCGCCGCACCGACGGCTACACGAAGGCCGACTGGGAGGCGGTCAAGGCCGAGCAGGACGCCGTCAACGCCGAGCTCGTCGCCGCGATGCGGGCCGGCGAGCCGCCGACCTCGCAGCGGGCGATGGACGCCGCCGAGGCGCACCGGGTGCAGATCGAGCGCTGGTTCTACGACCTCGACCACGCTTTCCACCGCGGCCTCGGGGACATGTACGTCTCCGACCCGCGGTTCACCGCCACGTACGAGGAGCAGGCGCCGGGGCTCGCGCAGTACGTGCGCGACGCCATCCACGCCAACGCCGACCGGCACGAGCGCCCCGCCGGCTGAGGCCCGCCCCACCCCTCGAGCGCACAGGACACGCCGCCCGCACCCCCGGTGCCGGCGGCGTGTCCTGCTGCGTCGAGCGGGGAAGGCCATCGGGGGAGGTACTAGGACCAAAGCCCGATGGTGGGTGTCCATCGGTCACGGGCACCGTTCTCGTCATCGGGCCGACGAGCGGCCCACCTCAGCCCCAGGAGCACCCCATGATCCGCACGCAGTCCCTGTCCCGGGTCGCCGCCACCGCCGCGGTCGCCGCAGCCCTCGTCGCCGGCGCCGCCCCCGCCTCCTTCGCGAAGGCCCCCACCTCCAAGGCCTCCGGCACCTGCAGCCAGGGCGCCACGTGGAAGCTCAAGGCCAAGGCCGACAACGGCCGGGTCCAGGTCGAGCTCGAGGTCGACTCCAACCGCAACGGCCAGAGCTGGGCGTGGACCCTGCGCGACAACGGCACCCAGGTCGGCTCCGGCACCGCGGTCACCGCCGCACCGAGCGGCTCCTTCACCGTCGCCCGCCGGATCGCGAACCGCGCCGGCACCGACACCATCACCGCCGTCGCGACGCACGCCGGGCAGACCTGCTCCGCCCGAGTCGTCTTCCCCGGCTGACCCCACCTGTCACACTCCACGAAAGGACCAGGACCGTGCGACGCATCGCCCTCATCACCCTCGGAGCCGCCGTGGCCGTCACCCCCGCCCTGCTGGGCGTGCTCGGCAACGCCTCCTTCGCCGAGCGGCTGCCCGTCCGGGCGCCCTCGAGCGCCACCTCGAGCCCCTCGCCGTCGGCCACCTCCGACGACCCGGCCGACCACGACGCGAACGACGACCACGGCGGTGACCGCCCACGCGGCACCTCCGACGACCCGGCCGACCACGACGCGAACGACGACCACGGCGGCGACCGCCCGCGCGGCACCTCCGACGACCCGGCCGGCCACGACGCGAACGACGACCACGGCGGCGACCGCGCCCGGTCGGGCGACGACTCGAGCAGCTCCGGCCACCGCTCGGGCCACCAGCGCTCGGGGGGCAGCAGCTCCAGCGGCAGCAGCTCGACCAGCGGCAGCTCGCGGGGCGGCTCCGACGACAGCGGGTCGGACGACTCCTCCTCCAGCGGCTCGTCGGGCCACGGCTCCGACGACTCCGGCTCGGACGACTCCGGCCGCTCGCGGCACGGCGGCGACGACGGTTCCGGCCACGACGCCGGCGACGACCACGGTGGGGACTCGGGTGGGCACGGATCCGACGACTGATCCCACGGTCCCGTCCCCGGTCGAGGTCCCTGCCCCGGCCGGGGGCGCTCCGTGCCCGGAACCGGTGTGGGTCACGGTCTCCCGGCCCGCGGCGATCGACGCCGACGACGGCCCCGTGCACCCGCGCCGGGTCCTCGCCCAGCTCGCGCTCGGTGTCCTCGCCGCCCTCCTGCTCGTCGGCGTCCTCGGCTCCCTCGCGGCGCGGCAGCTCGCCGAGCGGGAGGCCGTCAACGACGCCGCCTCGATGGCCGGGGTCATCGCCGAGGCGGTCGTCCAGCCGGCGATGACCGAGGAGCTGATGGCCGGCGACCCTGCGGCCGCCGACGCGTTCGGGGCGACCCTGGAGCGCAGCCTCGACCGCGAGACGGTCGTCCGGGTCAAGCTCTGGCGTCCCGACGGCTACGTCCTGTGGGCCGACGAGCCCCAGCTCGTGGGGCGGACCTTCCCGCTGGACGCCGACCAGCGCGAGGCCCTCGACGGTCCCACCACGGTGGCCGACGTGTCCGAGCTGGGGGCGTCCGAGAACCAGTTCGAGAGGGGCGACCGGCTCGTCGAGGTGTACCGCCCGGTGTGGATGCCGGACGGGCAGACCGCGCTGTTCGAGATCTACGTCTCCTACGACCCCGTGGCCAGCCGCACCGGCGAGCTGTGGCGCGGCTTCGCCGGGGTGACGGCCAGCAGCCTCGTACTCTTCGTCCTCATCGTCACCCCGCTCGTGCTCGCCCTGCTCAAGCGGGTCCGCAGCGCCGAGGCGCGCCAGGTCGCCTTCCTCCAGCGGGCGGTCGACGCCTCGGAGGTCGAGCGCCGGCGCATCGCCGCGACGCTCCACGACGGCCCCGTCCAGGAGCTCGCCGCCACCTCGTTCACCGTCTCGGGTGCCTCCGCGACGGCCGCGGCCCGCGGCGAGAGCGCGCTGGCCCGCGACCTCGACGCCGCCGCGACCGCCGTGCGCGCGAGCATCCGCTCGCTGCGCACGCTGCTCGTCGACCTCCACCCGCCGAGCCTGTCGCGGGCCGGGGTGGTCGCCGCGCTGACCGACCTCGCGACGTCCGTCCGGGCCGACGGCGTCGTCGTCCGGCTCGACACCGACCCCGAGGCCGAGCTCGCCCTGACCGCCGACGCCCAGCGCCTCGTCCACCGCGTCGCGCAGGAGTGCGTCCGCAACGCCGCGCGCCACGCGGGCCCGGCCGAGGTCGTCGTGTCGCTGCACCGCACCGGCCCCGGGACGGTCGAGCTCGAGGTCCTCGACGACGGGCTCGGCTTCGACGTCGAGGCCGTCCTCGCCGACCCCGAGCCCGGGCACCTCGGGACCGCGCTGATCGCCGACGCCGCGTCGGTCCCGGGTGCGACACTGCGGGTGGCCAGCTCGCTGGGCGCCGGGACGCACTGGCGCCTCGACCTCGACGGCCCGATGGGGGTGCGCGCATGATCCGGGTGCTCGTGGCCGACGACCACCAGCTGGTCCGGGCCGGGGTGCGCACGCTCCTCGACGCCGAGCCCGACATCACGGTCGTCGCCGAGGCCCGCGACGGCGCCGAGGCGGTCGAGTCGGCGGTCGGCACCGAGCCCGACGTCGTCCTCATGGACCTCTCGATGCCCGTGCTCGACGGGGTCGAGGGCACCCGCGGGGTGCTGGCCGCCCTCCCGGGCACCCGCGTCCTCGTCCTCACGAGCTTCTCCGACCGCGACCGCGTCCGCGAGGTCCTCGCCGCCGGGGCCATCGGGTACGTCCTCAAGGACTCCGAGCCGGCCGACCTCGTCGCGGCAGTCCGCGCGGCCGCGCAGGGGCACGTCCCCATCGACCCGCGGGTCGCGGCCGCCCTCCTGCCCGCCACCGGCGACCCGGTGCGCGACGGCGAGGCCGTCGGGCTCTCCCCGCGCGAGACCGAGGTGCTCCGGCTGGTCTCGCAGGGCCTGGCCAACAAGCAGATCGCACGGGCCCTCGGCATCACCGAGCGCACCGTCAAGGCGCACCTCGGCCGCGTGTTCCGCGAGATCGGGGTCGTCGACCGCACCAGCGCGGCCCTCTGGGCGCGCGACCACCTGCCCACCCCCTGACCCGCGCGGGGACGGCCGTCGGGGCGCTGGCCTAGGCTCGCGGCGTGAGCGCACGGGACGGGGTCTTCATCGCCTTCGAGGGCGGCGACGGGGCGGGCAAGTCGACACAGGTCCGGCTGCTCGCCGAGGCCCTGCGCGCCCACGGCCGCGAGGTCCTCGTCACCCGCCAGCCCGGGGGCACCGACCTCGGGGCGGCCATCCGCGACCTCGTCCTGCACGGCGACCACGTCTCGCCGCGCGCCGAGGCGCTGCTCTTCGCGGCCGACAAGGCCCACCACGTCGACCTCGTCATCCGGCCGGCCCTCGCCGCCGGGCAGGTCGTCCTCACCGACCGCTACACCGACTCCTCGGTCGCCTACCAGGGGGCCGGGCGCGACCTCGGGGCCGCCGAGGTCCACGACCTGCAGATGTGGGCCGTCGACGCCCTCGTCCCGGACCTCACCGTCGTCGTCGACGTCGACCCCGCCGAGGGGCGCCGGCGCCGCGGCGAGGTCCACGACCGGCTCGAGGCGGAGGCCGACGCCTTCCACGCCGCGATCCGCGAGCACTTCCTCGCGATGGCGCGCGGCAACCCCCAGCGCTACCTCGTCGTCGACGGGACGCAGCCGCCCGACGCGGTCCACGCGTCCGTCCTCGACCGGGTCCGCGCGACCGGTGCCCTCGACGCCCTCGACGCCGCCGACGGGGCATCGCCGTGAGCGTCTGGCGCGACGTCATCGGCCAGGAGGCCGCGGTCGCCGTCCTCGAGCGGGCCGTCCGGGACCCGGCGTCGATGACCCACGCGTGGCTGTTCACCGGGCCGCCGGGGTCGGGCCGGTCGGTCGCCGCGCGCGCGTTCGCGGCCGCGCTGCTCTGCCCGCAGGGCGGTTGCGGCGAGTGCCGCGAGTGCCGCACCGCCCTCGACGCCACGCACGCCGACGTCGACGTCATCGCCACCGAGGGGCTCTCGATCAAGGTCGAGCAGGCGCGCGACCTCGTCCAGCTCGCGGCCCACCGGCCGAGCGTCGGTCGCTACCGCGTCATCGTCGTCGAGGACGCCGACCGGCTCACCGAGCGCGCCGCCGACGCCCTCCTCAAGGCCCTCGAGGAGCCCGCGCCGCGCACCGTCTGGATGCTCTGCGCGCCGTCGGTCGAGGACGTCATCATCACGATCCGCTCGCGCTCGCGGCACGTGCGGCTGCGCACGCCGTCGGTCGAGGCCGTCGCCGACCTCCTCGTGCGCCGCGACGGCGTCGACCACTCGATGGCCCTCTACGCCGCCCGCGCCGCACAGTCGCACGTCGGGCTCGCGCGCCGCCTCGCCCGCGACGAGCACGCCCGCATCCGCCGCCACGACGTCGTGTCGATGGCCGGGAAGATCGTCTCGGTCGGCGAGGCCGTCGGGGCGGCGCAGGACATCGTCACCATCGCCCAGGAGGAGTCGGCCGCGGCGTCGGGGGAGCGCGACGCCGCCGAGCGGGCCCGCCTGCTCGAGGTGCTCGGCGCCGACCCCACCGCACGCACGCAGCCGCCGCACGTGCGCTCGCAGGTCGCGGCGCTCGAGCGCGAGCAGAAGACGCGCGCCACGCGCTTCACCCGCGACGTCGTCGACCGCGCCCTCGTCGACCTGCTGTCGGTCTACCGCGACGCGCTCGTGCACCGCACCCGCGCCGGCGCCGCGCTCGTCAACGAGGACAGCCGGGCCGTCGTCACCCGTGTCGCCGAGGCGTTCACGCCCGAGCAGCTCCTCCGGGCGATGGACGCCGTCGGCACGGCGCGCGAGCGCATCGGGGCCAACGTGGCGCCGCTGCTGGCGCTCGAGGCGATGGCGCTCTCCCTGCGGCTGCCCCGCTGAGCCGACGCGTGCGCGGTTGCGGCCGATTCGTGACCTCCCCGGCGAGAAGGCTCCCATGCTGCTCGCCTAGGGTGCGCCCATGACCCCGCGCCGCCTCGCCCTCGTCGCGGGCGCCGTCGCCGTCTCCACCGCCCTCGCCGGATGCTCGGTCGTCGACGGCCTGCGCGGTCAGGGCAGCGCCCGCCCGTCGGTGTCCGTCAGCCCGCAGTCACCGCCCCCGGGCACTCAGGGGCTGGACCGGTTCTACTCCCAGCAGCTCGCCTGGACGGGGTGCTCCGGCGCCGAGTGCGCCCAGCTGACCGTGCCCGTCGACTACGCGCAGCCGACCGGGGCGACCATCGAGATCTCCGTGCTGCGCGTCCCGGCGAAGAAGTCGGGCCAGCGGCTCGGCTCGCTCGTCGTCAACCCGGGCGGCCCCGGCGGCTCGGGGGTCGACTACGCGCGTGCCGCGGACTTCATCGTCGGCAAGGACGTCCGCAACCGCTACGACGTCGTGGGGTTCGACCCGCGCGGCGTCGCCCGCTCCTCGCCGATCGACTGCCTCTCCGACGCCGGGCTCGACGCGTTCCTCGGGGCCGACCCGACGCCGGACGACGCCGCGGAGGAGCAGCAGTTCTCCGCCGGCGCAGCCGGGTTCGCCGCGTCCTGCGCCAAGAACGCCGGCCCGCTGCTCGCCCACGTCTCGACCGAGGACGCCGCGCGCGACATGGACGTGCTGCGCGCCGCGCTCGGCGAGGAGAAGCTGACCTACCTGGGCAAGTCGTACGGCACGTACCTCGGGGCCACGTACGCCGAGCTGTTCCCGCAGCAGGTGGGCCGCTTCGTCCTCGACGGCGTCGTCGCCCCCGACCTCACCTCCGCCGAGATCAACCTCGGCCAGGCCGAGGGCTTCGAGCGCGCGACGCGGGCGTGGGCGCAGTACTGCGTCTCGGAGGGCGACTGCCCCCTCGGCGACTCGGTCGACTCCGTGATGGAGGGCCTGCGCGGCTTCCTCGCCGACGTCGACGCCTCCCCGCTGCCGAAGACCGGCGACGGCTCGGTGCCGGCGCTCACGGAGGGCTGGGCCTCCCTCGGCATCGCCGCCGCGATGTACGACCAGGGCGCCTGGCGGACCCTCGTCGACGCGATGACCGACGCCGTCGACGGTGACGGCACGGCCCTGATGCAGCTCGCCGACCAGTACGCCGACCGCAACCCGGGCGGCGGCTACGCGGGCAACATCATGGAGGTCATCTACGCGGTCAACTGCCTCGACAAGCCGGAGTCCGACTCCGTCCCCGAGCACCAGGCGCTCGCCGACGCCGCCGCCGAGAAGGCGCCGACGTGGGGTCGCTACCTCGCGTGGAGCTCGCTGCCGTGCGGGTCGTGGCCGTTCGAGCCGACGAACGAGCCGCACGAGATCCGGGCCGAGGGCGCGGAGCCGATCGTCGTCATCGGCACGACCCGCGACCCCGCGACGCCGTACGAGTGGTCGGTGCGCCTGCGCGACCAGCTGGCCAAGGCCTCGCTCATCTCCTTCGACGGCGACGGGCACACGGCGTACACCCGATCGAACTCCTGCGTCGACGACGCCGTCGACGGCTGGTACGTCGACGGCAAGCTGCCCAAGGACGGCCTGCGCTGCTGACCCGCGCCCTCGTCGCGGGCTACACCGCAGTAACTGTCGTCCCAGCGACACGTACTGCGGTGTAGGACGCGCTCGAGGCACCCGGGGGAGCGGCTCGGGCGGGGTGTCCGACGGGCCGATTCGCGATCGCCGCGCCGATGTCCATATACTCGTCCGGCGCGCCCGGTCCGCCGCGTGCGCACGCCGCCTTAGCTCAGTCGGCCAGAGCGATTCACTCGTAATGAATAGGTCATCGGTTCGATTCCGATAGGCGGCTCCACCCGAAGGCCCCCTCGACCCCGCGTCGAGGGGGCCTTCGCGCATCCTTCTCTTCACTGATTGCGAGTTCCGCCGCCCGACACCCCGTGCGCAGGCGTGTCGACCGGCCGAACTCGCAAGAAGTCGGGTGGCGCGGGCAGGGGTTGTCGAACGTCGGCGGACGGCGGGTCACGGGCGCGGCGCCGGGCATAGCGTGGCGAGATGACCAGACCCGTGCCGCTGCCCACCGCCCCCGGCCAGGAGTCGGTGTGGGACTACCCGCGCCCGCCCGCGGTCGAGCCGAGCGACGAGCCGGTCGAGGTCTGGTTCGGCGGCGTCCTCGTCGCCCGCTCCACCCGCAGCCTGCGGGTCCTCGAGACGAGCCACCCCCCGACCTACTACCTGCCGCGCGAGGACTTCACCGAGGGCGCCCTGCGGCGGGCGCACGGCTCGTCGTACTGCGAGTGGAAGGGCGAGGCGGTCTACTTCGACGTACTCGGCCGGCGCGAGGTGGCCGAGTCGGCCGCGTGGACCTACCCGCACCCCAACCCCGGCTTCACGGCCCTCGTCGACCACGTCGCCGTCATGCCCGCCGCGATGGACCGTTGCGTCGTGGCGGGCGAGGTCGTCACCCCGCAGGAGGGCGGCTTCTACGGGGGATGGGTGACCAGCCGCGTCGTCGGGCCGTTCAAGGGCGGACCCGGCACCTGGGGATGGTGAGCCCGGACCGCCGCCACCCCGGGAGACGACGGACCCCCGGTCGCACCACGTCGGTGCGCCCGGGGGTCTGTCGCCGTCGCGCCCGGGACGTCCGGGCGGCGCGGGGAGTCAGTCGTCGCTGAGCGGCTTGTCCTTCGTGGCCAGCTCGGCGCGGGCCCGCTCGGAGGCGGCGGCCAGCTCGTCGCTCGTGTGGGCGGAGGTCGACGCGTTCGCGGGGACCTCGGCGTGCGGGGGCATCCGCCAGCGGGCGGTGCTCAGGCCGGCCGCGCGGGCCCGCTCGATGGCGTCGGTGATGCAGGCCTCGGCCTCCACGCGCCCCGCCCAGTGCGCGCCCTCGACCGACTTGCCGGGCTCGAGGTCCTTGTAGGTCTCGAAGAAGTGCTGGATCTCGAGGCGGTCGAACTCGGTGACGTGCTCGAGCTCGCTGATGTGCGCCTTGCGCGGGTCGCCCGCCGGGATGCAGAGGATCTTGTCGTCGCCACCGGCCTCGTCGCGCATGTGGAACATGCCGATGGGCCGGGCGCGCACGACGCAGCCCGGGAAGGTCGGCTCGTCGAGGAGCACGAGCGCGTCCAGCGGGTCGCCGTCCTCGCCGAGCGAGTCCTCGATGTACCCGTAGTCCGACGGGTACGACATCGCGGTGAACAGCATGCGGTCCAGCCGGATGCGGCCCGACTCGTGGTCGACCTCGTACTTGTTGCGGTGACCCTTGGGGATCTCGATGGTGACGTCGAACTCCACGGTGGAAAGACTCCCTCTGCTGCGTGACCTAGGCTCGTCCGACAGTCTGGCGCATGGAGGGCCCAGGGGACGAAGGGAGGCCGGGTGAGACGTGTCATGCTCGCCGGCGCGAGCGCCCTGGTCCTCCTCGCGGGCGCCGGCTACGTGACCGCCGACGTGTACGACGTCGTCCCCGGCGTGCTCACCCTCGACCGCCCGGTGGCGCTCGCCCCGGCACCGGGAGCCGACGCGGACGAGGGCGAGGTCCCCTCGCTGCTGCCCACCGCCGCACCCTCCCTCGCGGCGACCGACGGGACGAGTGCGCCGGTCCCCTCGGCCGCCGGCCTGGCCGCGGCGGTCGCGGCGGCCGACGACGACCCCGCGCTGCGGAAGGGCCTCGGCGTGAGCATCCGCGACGGCGTGACGGGGGAGGAGCTGTGGTCGCGCGCGGGCGGTACCCCGCGCCCGCCGGCCTCCACCGCCAAGCTGCTCGCCGCCTACGCCGTCGCCGACACCCTCGACCTCGACGAGCGGGTCCCGACGAGCGTCGTGGCCGCCCCCGGCTCGCGCGACCTCGTCCTCGTCGTCCGCGGCGACATGCTGCTCGCGCCCGGCCGCGGCGACGCCGACGCGGTCGCCGGGCGCGCGGGCCTGACCGACCTCGCCCGCCGCGTCGCCCGCACGCTGGTGGCCGACGGACGCACCACCGTCACCCTGCGCCTGGACACCTCGTTCGCGCCCGGCCCCCGGGTGCCGCCGACGTGGAACCCCAACGACGTCCGCGACGGCTTCGCCGGGCCGGTCGTCATGACCGGCCTGACGACGACCCGCGCGACCCCGGCCCGCCCGGCGCCCACCCGGCCCGAGGACGTCGTCGCCCGCACCCTCGTCCAGCGGCTGCGCGCCGAGGGGGTCACGGCCCGTCTGCGCCCGACCTCGACGTGGTCGCGGCCCGCCCCGGCCGACGCGGTCGCCCTCGGCACGGTCGAGTCCGCCACCTACGGCGAGCTGCTCGGGCTCGCGCTCGCCGAGAGCGACAACTCCCTCGCCGAGAGCCTCGTCCGGCAGGCCGCCGCGACGCTGGGCCGGCCGACCGAGGACGCCGACGCCAACGCCGACCTCATCACCGCGCGCCTCGAGGCCGCCGACGTCCCCACCGCCGGGATGCGCCTCGAGGACGCGAGCGGCCTCAGCCCCGGGCAGGCCGTGGCGCCCGCGACGCTCTCGGCCGTCCTCGGGCTCGCGGTGCGCGGTGAGCCCGAGCAGCTGCGCGGGGTCGTCGCCGGGCTGCCGGTCTCCGGGCTGTCCGGCACGCTCCGGCACCGCTTCTCGGCGGACGCGACGCGCGACGTGCTGGGCGTGCCGCGCGCCAAGACCGGCACCCTGCGGGCCGGCTCGTCACTGGCCGGCACGACCGTCGACGCCGACGGCCGACCGCTGACCTTCGTCGTGCAGGTCGACGGCTTCCCCCGGACCTACGACGGCACGCTGCGCGCCCGCGCCGCGATGGACCGCGTCGTCGCCGCCGTGACCCGGTGCGGCTGCAGCGGCACGACCGGCTGACGCGGATGAGAGGCTGAGCCCGTGGGATACGTCGACTGGGAGTTCGCGAAGAGCACCGGCCGCACGCTCGTGCCGGCCGGTCCCGTGGTGTCACCGACGCAGGCGAGGGCCGAGGTCGAGGCCATCCGCGCCGCGGCGCGGGCGGCCCGGCAGCCGGTCGCCGAGACCGCGCGGATGCACACGCCCGCCGACGCGCCCGACGCGCTCGTCGTCGACCGGGCGACGTGGATCACCGTCAACGCCGACTCGATGTCGGCCCTACTGGACCCCGCGGTCGACGCGATCGTCGGCAAGCGCGGCGTGACCCCGGGCGCGACCGCGCAGGCCATCGGCGGCAAGGTGACCGGCGCCGAGGCCGGGGCCCTCCTCGCGTTCATGGCGAGCAAGGTGCTCGGCCAGTACGACATCGCCCCCGGGGGCACCCCGGCGCTGCTGCTCGTGGCGCCCAACCTCGTCGCCACGGCGCGCGAGCTCGGGGTCGACGCCGCCGACTTCCGCGCCTGGGTCTGCATGCACGAGGAGACCCACCGCGTGCAGTTCACGGCGAACCCCTGGCTGCGCGACCACCTCGTCACGCAGGCCCGCCGCCTCGCGGTCGACCTCGCGCCCGACTCCGAGCGCATCCAGGAGATCGTCTCGCGCGTCACCGAGCGGCTGCCCGAGGTCTTCTCCGAGGGCGGCACCGGCATCACGGAGCTCTTCGCGACCCCCGAGCAGCGCGAGCAGCTGGCCCGCGTCACCGCCGTCATGTCCCTCCTCGAGGGCCACGCCGACGTCGTCATGGACGACGTGGGCCCGGCGCACATCCCGACCGTCGCCGACATCCGCTCGCGCTTCACGGACCGCCGGCGCGGCTCCGGGGCGCCGGACCGCCTGTTGCGCCGCCTGCTCGGCCTCGAGGCCAAGATGCGCCAGTACCGCGACGGCGCCGCGTTCGTCCGCGGGGTGCAGGAGCAGGTGGGCGTCGACGGCTTCAACGCCGTGTGGACCTCGCCCGAGACCCTGCCGCTGCCGCAGGAGATCGCCGACCCGGCCGCCTGGGTCCGCCGCGTCCACGCCTGACGCGGCGCGCCCCGCCTGCGGCACACTGCCGGGATGACGGGACGTGCGTGGGGCCGCCCGCACCCGGCCGTCGCCGCCGTGCGCTCGGCGGTGCGCGCCGTGCTCGCGGGGTGCGACCCCGGTGACCTCGTCCTCGTGGCGTGCAGCGGCGGCGCCGACTCGACGGCGCTCGCGGACGCCGCCCGGTACCAGGGGGAGCGCGCCGGCCTGCGGGTCGGGGCGGTCGTCGTCGACCACGGGCTCCGGGAGGGCTCGCGCGAGGTCGCCGAGGAGACCGGTGCACGCCTGCGCTCGCTCGGGCTCGACCCCGTGTCCGTCGCCTCGACGTGGGTGCCGGCCGACGGCCCGGACGGGCTCGAGGCGATGGCCCGGCAGGCCCGCTACCGCGTCCTCGACGATGCCGTGCGCCACCACGGGGCGCGCCTGGTCCTCCTCGGCCACACCCGCGACGACCAGGCCGAGCAGGTGCTCCTCGGCCTGGCCCGGGGCTCCGGCGCGCGCAGCCTCGCCGGGATGCCCGCCGCCCGCGGCCCCTACCGCCGGCCGCTGCTCGGCCTCACCCGGGAGCAGACCCGCGCCGCCTGCACGGCCGAGGGCCTCGCGTGGTGGGAGGACCCGATGAACGAGGACCCGGCCTTCGCGCGGGTGCGCGCCCGCCGCGCCCTGCGCGCCCTCGAGGCCGACCTCGGCCCCGGGCTCGGCGCGGCGCTGGCCCGCAGCGCCGACCTCCTGCGCGAGGACGCCGACCACCTCGATGCCCTCGCCGACGAGGCGGCCGCGACCCTCGGGCCGGGCCCGTGGGCGGCCGACGCGCTCGTGACCCTGCCGCGCGCCGTCCGCACCCGGGTCTGGCGTCGGCTCCTCGTCGCCGCCGGCGCCCCGGCCGGGCAGGTCTCGTCCCGCCACGTCGAGGCCTGCGACCGGCTGCTGACCCACTGGCGCGGGCAGGGCGCGGTCCACGCGCCGGGGGACCTGAGGGTGCAGCGGGTCGACGGCCGGGTGTCCATCGGTCCCCCCGCTCGGGTTGAATAGGGCGCGACCCACCCATCCCCTTCACCAGGAGCCGACGTGGACGCTGCCCACATGGGAGCCGACCTCGAACGAGTCCTCATCACCGAGGACGAGATCCACGCCAAGCTCGAGGAGCTGGCCGGTCTCATCGCCGACGAGTACGCGGGCAAGGACCTCCTCCTCGTCGGGGTCCTCAAGGGCGCCGTCATGGTGATGGCCGACCTCATGCGCGCGCTGCCGATGACCGCGCCGGTCGACTGGATGGCCGTCTCGTCCTACGGCTCGGGGACCAAGAGCAGCGGTGTCGTCCGCATCCTCAAGGACCTCGACACCGACATCAGCGGCCGCCACGTGCTCATCGTCGAGGACATCGTCGACTCCGGCCTCACGCTGTCGTGGATCAAGTCCAACCTCGAGTCGCGCAGCCCCGCCTCGGTCGAGATCTGCACCCTCCTGCGCAAGCCCGAGGCCGCCAAGGTCGAGGTCGACGTCAAGTGGGTCGGCTTCGACATCCCCAACGAGTTCGTCGTCGGCTACGGCCTCGACTACGCGGAGGCCTACCGCGGCCTGCGCGTCGTCGGCACCCTCGCCCCGCACGTCTACAGCTGACCCCGCGCCCGCCGCCGACCCGTGACCGACCGGGTCCGGGTTCGACGGCGGAACACGAGCGCGGACGGGCTCGTTGCTAGCGTGTACCAGTCCCGGACGGACCGCCCGGGCCACTCTCGACGAGCACCAGGAGGGTGGGGCCCCGCGCCCCGCGACCAGATGGACTTCAAACGCATTCTCCGGGCCCCCGTGTTCTGGGTGCTCGCCGCCCTCGTGCTCCTCCTCCTCGTCTTCACGGTGGGCGGGAACGGCAGCTACACGACGATCACGACGGCCCAGGCCGAGAAGCTCATCACCGACAAGAAGGTCGAGTCGGCGGTCATGAGCACCGACAACGTGCTCACCCTCGACCTCAAGAGCGGCCAGACCTTCTCCGACCCCGAGAAGAAGATCTCCGGCGCCACGCAGGTGCGGGCCGAGTACGTCGACGCCCGCGCCGCGGACCTCGTCGCCGAGCTCAAGTCCAACCTCCCAGACGGCTACGACGACAAGGTCGAGGGCGACAGCGCCTTCTGGACCCTGTTCATCAGCTTCTTCCCCGTGCTCCTGCTCGTCGGTCTCTTCTGGTTCCTCATGACCCAGGCCCAGGGCGGCGGCTCGCGCGTCATGCAGTTCGGCAAGTCGCGCGCCAAGCTCGCGACGAAGGACACCCCCAAGGTCACCTTCGCCGACGTCGCGGGCGCCGACGAGGCCGTCGAGGAGCTCCACGAGATCGTCGAGTTCCTCCGCGAGCCGGCGAAGTTCCTCGCCGTCGGCGCGAAGATCCCCAAGGGCGTGCTGCTCTACGGCCAGCCCGGTACCGGCAAGACCCTCCTCGCGCGCGCCGTCGCCGGCGAGGCGGGCGTGCCGTTCTACTCGATCTCCGGCTCGGACTTCGTCGAGATGTTCGTCGGTGTCGGCGCCAGCCGCGTCCGCGACCTCTTCGAGCAGGCCAAGGCCAACGCCCCCGCCATCGTCTTCGTCGACGAGATCGACGCCGTCGGCCGCCACCGCGGCGCCGGGCTCGGCGGCGGTCACGACGAGCGCGAGCAGACGCTCAACCAGCTGCTCGTCGAGATGGACGGCTTCGACGTCAAGACCAACGTCATCCTCATCGCGGCGACCAACCGCCCCGACATCCTCGACCCGGCGCTGCTGCGCCCGGGCCGCTTCGACCGGCAGATCGCGGTCGAGAACCCCGACATGATCGGCCGCCACCGCATCCTCCAGGTGCACGCGGCGGGCAAGCCGATGGGTGCCAACGTCGACCTCCTCGCCGTCGCGCGGCGCACCCCCGGCATGACCGGTGCCGACCTCGCGAACGTCCTCAACGAGGCGGCGCTGCTCACCGCCCGCGGCGACAAGAAGCTCATCGACGACGAGGTCCTCGACGAGGCCATCGACCGCGTCATCGCCGGCCCGCAGAAGCGCACGCGCATCATGTCGGCCAAGGAGCGCAAGATCACGGCCTACCACGAGGGCGGCCACGCGCTCGTCGCGGCGGGGATGAACCACCTCGACCCGGTGACCAAGGTGACGATCCTGCCGCGCGGCCGGGCCCTCGGCTACACGATGGTCATGCCGGTCGACGACAAGTACTCGACGACCCGCAACGAGATCCTCGACCAGCTCTCCTACGCCCTCGGCGGCCGCGTCGCGGAGGAGATCATCTTCCACGACCCGACCACCGGCGCCGCCAACGACATCGAGAAGGCCACGGCGATGGCCCGCAAGATGGTCACCGAGTTCGGCATGAGCGAGCGCGTCGGCGCGATCAAGCTCGGCCAGAGCCAGGGCGAGCCGTTCCTCGGCCGCGACATGGGGCACCAGCGCGACTACTCCGAGCAGGTCGCCGCGGTCGTCGACGAGGAGGTGCGCAAGCTCATCGACGCCGCGCACGACGAAGCGTGGCACGTCGTCAACGACAACCGCCACATCCTCGACCGCCTCGTCCTCGAGCTCCTCGAGAAGGAGACGCTCAACGCGGCCGAGCTCGCGACGATCTTCGAGGACATCAACAAGCGCCCCCGGCGCCCCCAGTGGCTCTCGAGCGAGCACCGCACCCTCTCCGACATCCCGCCGGTCCTCACGCCGGCCGAGGAGGCCGCCCTCGCCGGGCGCGCCAACGGCTCCGGCGCCCCCCACGGCGCCGTCGTCACCCCGGGCGACCCGGCGACCGAGGCCGCCATCGACGCCCGGGCCCAGGACGGTGCCGGTCCCTCGGAGCATCCCGCGTCCGAGACCGTCGAGGTGCCGGAGGGTGGGCGTGTCGAACCCTGACCAGGAGGTCGTCATGACGCAGGGCACCAGCACGACGCGACCTCCGGTCGACGTCGCGCGCGCCGAGGCCGCGGTCCGGGAGTTCCTCTACGCCATCGGCGAGGACCCCGACCGCGACGGCCTGCTCGACACCCCGAAGCGGGTGGCCAAGGCCGCGCACGAGCTCTACGCCGGTCTGTGGCAGGACCCCGCCGAGGTGCTGTCGGCGACGTTCCCGATCGAGCACGAGGAGCTCGTGATCGTCCGGGACATCCCGATGTACTCGACGTGCGAGCACCACCTCCTGCCCTTTCACGGCGTCGCGCACATCGGGTACATCCCGGGCACCGACGGCCGCGTGACGGGCCTGTCGAAGCTGGGTCGGCTCGTCGAGGTCTACGCCCGGCGCCCGCAGGTGCAGGAGCAGATCACGACGCAGGTCGCCGATGCGCTCGTCGAGCACCTCGGGGTGCAGGGCGTCATCGTCGTCATCGAGGCGGAGCACCTGTGCATGTCGATGCGCGGCGTGCAGAAGCCGGGCTCGCGGACGATCACCTCCGCGGTGCGTGGGCAGCTGCGCGACGTGGCCACCCGGGCAGAGGCGATGTCGCTGCTGCTCGGCGGGAAGCGGTGACCGGGGCGGTGCCCCTCCCCACCGGCCGGCCCGGCCGGCCGCTGGTCCTCGGCGTCGTCAACGTCACGCCCGACTCCTTCAGCGACGGCGGCGAGTGGTTCCAGCCCGACGACGCCGTCGCGCACGGCCGGCTGCTGCGCGAGCAGGGCGCCGACGTCCTCGACGTCGGCGGCGAGTCCACCCGTCCGGGGGCCGAGCGGCCCTCCGAGGCCGAGGAGCTGCGCCGGGTGCTGCCCGTCGTCGAGGCGCTGGCCGCGGACGGCCCGGTGTCGGTCGACACGATGCGCGCCTCGGTCGCCGCCGCGGCGCTCGACGCCGGCGCCACGCTCGTCAACGACGTCTCGGGCGGCCTCGCCGACTCCGACATGCTGCCGCTGGTCGCGGAGCGCGGCGTCCCCTACGTCGCGATGCACTGGCGCGGCCACAGCGCGGAGATGCAGGACCGCGCCCGGTACGACGACGTCGTCGCCGACGTCGGTCGCGAGCTGCAGGGTCGCCTCGACGCCGCGCTGGCGGCGGGGGTCGACGCCTCGCGGCTCGTCCTCGACCCGGGGTTCGGGTTCGCGAAGCTCGCGGCCCACAACTGGGAGCTGCTGCGCCGCCTCGACGAGGTGCTCGCCCTCGGGCAGCCGGTGCTCGTCGGCACCTCGCGCAAGAAGTTCCTCGGCCTCGTCGGCCGCGAGGGTCGCGCGGAGCGGGCGCCGCTCGAGCGCGACGTCGCGACCGCGGTGACGACCGCGCACGCGGCCGCCCACGGCGCGTGGGGCGTTCGCGTTCATGACGTCGTCGCGGCCGTCGACTCCCTCGACGTCGCGCTGGCCCTGCGCGGCCCCGGGGTCGACGCGTGATCCCCGCCGGCACCTCGCGCGACCGCGTCACCCTCAGCGGGGTGCGCGGGCGCGGGTTCCACGGCGTCTTCGAGCACGAGAAGCGCGAGGGCCAGGAGTTCGTCGTCGACGTCGAGATCGCCGTCGACCTGGCGCCGGCCGGTCGTACCGACGACCTCGGCGACACCGTCAACTACGGCGAGATCGGGGCCGCGACCCTGGCCCGCATCGAGGGCGAGCCGTTCGACCTCATCGAGCGGCTCGCCGAGGTCGTCGCACAGGACGCGTTGCGGCACACCGCCGTCGACGAGGTGGTCGTCACCGTGCACAAGCCGCAGGCGCCGGTCGGCGTGCCGTTCGGCGACGTCACCGTCCGGGTCGTGCGCCACCGGGAGCCGGTGCCGGTCGTCGTCGCGGTGGGGGCCAACCTGCCGCACGGCGCCAGCGCGCCCGCCGACACCGTGCGCTCGGCCCTCGAGGCGCTGGCCCACCACCCCGCCGTGCACGGGCTGCACGCCTCCGGCGTCGTCGGCACCGACCCGGTCGGCGGGCCCGAGCAGCCGCGCTACGCCAACGCCGTCGCGACGATGCGCACCGCGCTCTCGCCGGCGTCCTTCCTGCGCGAGCTGCACCGGCTCGAGGCCGCGTTCGACCGGGTGCGCGAGGTGCGGTGGGGCGCCCGCACCCTCGACCTCGACCTCGTCCAGTACGGCGACCCGGCCGACGGCACCGACGTGGTGTCCGACCGACCGCACCTGCAGCTCCCCCACCCGCGGGCGCACGAGCGCGGCTTCGTGCTCGCGCCCTGGCACGACGCCGACCCGTCGGCGGTGCTGCGGCACGACGGCGGCGTCGTCGCCGTGGCCGACCTGCTGACGGGTCTCGACACCTCCGACATCACGCCGCTGCACGAGGAGACCTCTTGAGCCGCAACGGCATCCGCCTCCAGGTGCTGGCCCTCGTCGCGCTCGTCACGGCAGTGGTCGGCTGGCTGGTGGCCTTCGTCGTCACCCGCGACGGCACGCTGCTGCAGCGTCCCCCGTGGGCGGCCGGCGTCCTGCTCGTCGTCATGGGTGGGCTCGTGCTCTGGCTGGCCCGCCCGGTCCGGCGCCACGTGCGCAGCGGCCACCGCACGTCGGTCGAGGCGCTGCGGGCGGCGCGGACCGTCGTCCTCGCCCAGGCGGCGGCGCTGACCGGGGCCGCGGCCGCCGGCTGGTACCTCGGGCAGCTCGCGAGCCTGCTCGGCGACCTCTCGCTCGTCGCCAACCGCGACCGGCTGCTCGTCTTCGGCCTGATGCTGCTGGCCTCGGTGCTGCTCGTCGTCGCCGGGATGGTGGCGCAGGCGTGGTGCCGCATCGACCGCGACGACGACGAAGACCGGTCCGGCCAGGCCGACGAGCCCGCGCCCCGCCACTGACGCCGGCATCCCGCCCGCTCCCACCGCCGCCCCCGCCCCGTGCAGCAGTCGACGAATGTGACGGTTCCTGCGCACCGGCCCGGGGCCCCGTGCGAGGAGGTCAGGCGAGGTCGGCCCAGAGGACCCAGTTGCCCTCGTAGTGGCCGCGCGCGAGGGGCGTGCGGGGGTCGCACGTGATGAGCCGCAGGAGCGGCACCGGGTTCCCCGCGTCCCAGATGGTGTCGTCGGTCGGGGTCTGCTGCTTGGGCATCCCGGCGGAGCGGCGCACGACGAAGCGGACGACGTCGCCGGAGTCGTAGCGCACGGTGACCGTGTCCCCACGGCGGGCCTGGGGGAGCCGGCGGAAGACGTCGGGGCCGTTGCCCGGGGTGCCGACGTGCCCGGCGAGGATGGCGGCGCCGGGGTGGCCGGGCCGGGGCCAGCCGGGCTCGTCGTACCAGCCGACGACGCCGCCCGGCGGGGAGAGGACGCCGCGCTCGTCGAGGCCGACGGGGCGCACGGGGGCGTCGACCAGCGTGGTGCCGTCGGCGCGCACGAGGACCACCCGGTCCGGTGAGCCGGCGAGGTCGCGGGACGCCCGGCGGGTCGCGGCCGCGGTCGGGGAGGGCGTGGGGGTCGGAGTCGTGAGCGCCACCGGGCTCGGGACGGCCGTGGTGCGCGCCGGGGCGGGCGAGGGCGCCGGTGAGCGGGGACGGCCGCCGCAGCCGGTCAGCACGCCGACGCCGAGGAGCCCCGCCACGAGCAGGCTGCGGCGGGAGGCTCCCGGGGGTCCGGCGGGCACGGGCCTCAGTGGCGCCGGGTGGCGGCCGAGCGCAGGCTGCGCGCGCCGAGGGCCGCGGCGGTCAGGGCGGCGGCACCGAGGAGCGCGGCGGGCAGGAGCGGGGTGCCCTCGTCCTCGGGGTCGTCGGTCTGCACCAGCCCGGGGCGCACGGGCGAGGCGGTCGTGCTCGGGTCGGCGGTCGCGGTCTCGGTCGGCGTGGCGGTCGCGGCCGCCGTCCCGGTGAGCCGGTCGAACGACACGTCGCCCTCGTCGACCAGCCGGCACTCGGCGTTGAGGACGAGGTCGTCGGTCCCTCCCGCGTCGAACACGTTGAGGGTCAGCGAGTCCGCGACGAGGGTGTTGGGGCCCCGGCGGACGGCGGTGCGGATACCGGGGTCGTCGTTGCGGACCTGCAGCGTCATGGGGCCGGTCTCCGGGACCGCGGTGTCCGGGATGCGCAGGTCGATGTCGGTGGCCGTGTCCTGCGGGTCCTCGGCGACGGCCGCGACGAGGCTGGCCCCCACCGAGGCCTCGGTCGTGCCGTGGTCCCGCAGCACGTCCGCGGCCTGCTCGGACAGCACGACCGTGCCGGTGAAGGGGTCGAGCGACAGGCCCGAGCCGGCGGGCGCCGTCGCCGTCCCGTCGTCGCGGACCGGTGAGTCGAAGCGGGCGGAGAAGGTCGTCGAGAAGTCGGGGCCGCCTGTGACGTCCTGACGGACGTCACAGGTGTAGGTCAGGTCGCCGGAGCGGGCCTGGGCGCTGGTCGCGGCGCCGGCGGTCGCCAGGACGGCGAGCCCCCCGACGAGCGCGGCGCGGACGGTGGTGTGCAGCAGCGTGGACACGAGTCTCCCCCTCGATGACGGAACCGGTCGCGAGGCGACCGACGGTTCCGCGAACGTAGCGGAGGGGTCGGGGTCCGGCCACCCCGGCTGCGGGATCGTGCAGCACCTGCGCCCCGCCCCTGAGGCCGGCGCCCCCGCCCCGTGCATCAATCGACGAAAGCGTCGATTCCTGCACACGGATGGCTGGGCTGACGGGTCTCGCGGGTGTGCAGGAACTGACGAATGTGTCGACTTTCGTACACCGGCGGGCGACCCGCGCCACGCCGCGGCTCCCCCGGTGGCTACTTGTCGACGTCGCCGACGACGAAGAACATCGACCCGAGCACGGCGACCATGTCGGCGACGAGGCAGCCGGGCAGCACCTCGGTGAGCACCTGCACGTTGTTGAACGACGCCGAGCGCAGCTTGAGGCGCCACGGCGTCTTCTCGCCGCGTGAGACGAGGTGGTACCCGTTGAGCCCCAACGGGTTCTCGGTCGCCGTGTACCGCTCGCCCTCCGGCACCTTGAGCACCTTGGGCAGGCGCTGGTTGACGGGCCCGGGCGGCAGGGTCCGCAGCCGGTCGAGGCAGGCGTCGGCGAGGTCGAGGCTGACGTGCACCTGCTCGAGCAGCACCTCGAGCCGGGCCAGGCAGTCGCCCTCGGCGCGGGTGACGACCCGGCCGGGGCCCCCGGGCGCGAAGAGCTCGGCGTAGGCGAGGTAGGGGTCGTCGCGGCGCAGGTCGAGGTCGACGCCGCTCGCGCGGGCGATGGGGCCCGAGACGCCGTACGCGTGGACGGTCGCGGGGTCGAGCACCCCGACGCCACGGGTGCGGGCGAGGAGGATCTCGTTGCCGACGAGCAGCGACTCCAGCTCGGGCAGGCGACGGCGCACGGCATCCACCGCGTCGGCGACCCGGCCGAGCCAGCCGGCCGGGACGTCCTCCTTGAGGCCGCCGACCCGGTTGAACATGTAGTGCATCCGGCCGCCGGAGGCCTCCTCCATGACGGCCTGCAGCTCCTCCCGCTCGCGGAACGCGTAGAAGACGGGCGTGATGGCGCCGAGCTCGAGCGGGTAGGAGCCGAGGAACATGAGGTGGTTGAGCACCCGGTTGAGCTCGGCGAGCAGCGTGCGCAGCCAGACCGCGCGCTCGGGCACCTCCATCCCGAGCATCGCCTCGACACCGAGCACGACCCCGAGCTCGTTGGAGAACGCGGACAGCCAGTCGTGGCGGTTGGCGAGGACGGTGATCTGCCGGTAGTCGCGGACCTCGAAGAGCTTCTCGGCCCCGCGGTGCATGTAGCCGACGACCGGCTCGGCGGCGACGATGCGCTCGCCGTCGAGGACGACCTTGAGCCGGAGCACCCCGTGCGTCGCCGGGTGCTGCGGACCGATGTTGAGCACCATGTCGGCCGTCGCGAGCCCGCCGGCCCCGACCGCGACGTCGAGGGCACGTGGCGCGTGCTGCTCGGTGGGGGCGTCGGGGCTCACGCGGCCAGTCTGCCGCACGCCCGGCGGGGTCATCCGGCCCGCACGCGGGCGAGCACCCAGCGGAAGCCGCCGAGCCCGCTCGGGTCGGTCAGCGCGGTGAGCGCCGACGTGCCCGCCAGCGCCGCGAGGTAGGCGGCCGGGTCGGTGCGGGACAGGCCGTGGTCGGGCACCAGGGGGCGGCCGAGGAGCCGGTGCAGGGCCTCCCGCTGGGTCGTCAGCTCGTCGTGCCGGAGCGAGTCGACCGCGACGTGCGCGGTGACGTCGCACGAGCCGTCGGGCACCGGGTCCACGACGACGCCGTCGCGGTAGCCGACGAGGGTGCCGCCGTCCGGACGGTCCTCACGCGTGTGGCCGTAGTCGACGGCGAGCACCGCCCCGCGCCGGACGCGAGCGAGCAGGTCCGCCCAGGCGCGGTCGCGCGCCAGCCCGACCTCGACGCGGTCGCCGGGGGCCGCGTCGTCCGTGGGCCAGTGGGCCGCGCACCATGCGGCGTCGGCGGGGTCGAGCGGGCCGCCGAGGGACTCCTCGCCCGAGCGGGGGTCGACCAGCACCGTGCGCAGCCGGCCGGACTCGTCGACCTCGGCGACCGTGCAGGGAACGACGTCGAGCCACTCGTGGGCGACGACGAGGACCCCGTCCAGGTCCAGCAGCGCGTCGGGCAGCGCGGCGCCGCCGGGCGAGGTCGTCCACCCGACGGCGGCGGGCAGGGAGGCGGGCCGGCCGACGATGTCGATGCCGGTGAGCCGCAGGTCCGGCCGGTGCGCGTGCAGCGCCTCCAGGAGCTCGCCGCGACCGGCGCCGAGGTCGACGACACGGGTCGCTCCCTCGGCGTCCGCGAGGTGGGCCAGGGCCTGCGCGAGGACGGCGCCGGGCCCACCGTGCGCCGAGGTCGTGAAGTGGCCGGCCGGTCCCTCGGGTCGCCGGTAGAAGCCGTCCGGGCCGTAGAGCGCGTCCTGCCACGCGTCACGCCACGGCACCGGGTCCACCCACCGCACGCTACCGGTGCGCGACGGCGGTAGCGTGCGACGGGTGGACGGCCTCGAGCACCCTGCCCGCCTCACCGTCGGCGTCGTCGGCGCCGGCCGCGTGGGGGCGGTCCTCGGGGCGGCCCTCGCCCGCGCCGGCCACCGGGTGACGGGTGCCTACGCCGTCTCGGACGCGAGCCGCGACCGCGCCGAGAGCCTCCTGCCCGGCGTCCCGGTCGCCGACGTCCCCACCGTCGTGGAGGGGGCCGAGCTCGTGCTGCTCGCCGTCCCCGACGACGCCCTCGGCCACCTTGTCCGTGGGCTCGCGGCCACGGGGGCGTGGCAGGCCGGCCAGCTCGTCGTCCACACGAGCGGGCGGCACGGCACGACCGTCCTCGAGCCGGTCCGCGAGCACCACGCGATGCCGCTCGCGCTCCATCCGGCGATGACGTTCACCGGCACGGCGATGGACCTCGACCGGCTCGTCGACTGCGCCTTCGGGGTGACCGCCGACGAGGCGCTGCGGCCGGTCGCCGAGGCCCTCGTCCTCGAGATGGGTGGCACCCCCGTCTGGGTCCCGGAGGAGGACCGGCTCGCGTACCACGCGGCCCTCGCTCACGGCGCGAACCACCTCGTCACCCTGACCGCCGAGGCGATGGAGGTGCTCGCGCGCGCCGGCGTGCCGGACCCCCGGGCGGTCCTCGCCCCGCTCATGCACGCCGCCCTCGACAACGCCCTGCGGATGGGTGACGCCGCGCTCACCGGGCCCGTCGCGCGCGGGGACGTCGGGACCGTGGCGGACCACCTGCGCGAGCTGGACCGGACGGCGCCCGAGGTCCGACGCACCTACGTCGCGCTCGCCCGGGCGACCGCGCTGCGGGCGCTCGACAGCGGGCGCCTGTCGCCCGCCGCCGCCGAGCCGCTGCTCGGTGTCCTCGGCACGGAGTGAGCGTGGGCGTGGTCACGCCGGGCCTCCCGCCCGTCCCGTCCGCGTGTGGGTGCGCAAGGATGCGGGCATGACGTCGCAGTCGACCGACACCCGTGCCGTCCCGACGGTCGCGATGACCCGCGAGGAGCTCAAGGCCGCGCGCGAGGCCCTGCCCAGCCGGGACGTCGCGGTGGTCATGACGATGGGGGCCCTCCACGAGGGGCACGCGCAGCTCATCCGCGCCGCCCGGCAGCGCCACGACCACGTCGTCGTGACGATCTTCCTCAACCCGCTCCAGTTCGGGCCGAAGGAGGACCTCTCGCGCTACCCGCGCACCTTCGACGACGACATGGCGATCTGCACCGCCGCGGGTGTCGACGTCGTCTTCGCGCCGACGCCCGACGTCGTCTACCCCGACGGTGACCCGGGGGTGCGCATCTCGGCCGGCCCGCTCGGCGAGCTGCTCGAGGGGGCCTCGCGCCCCGGGCACTTCGACGGCGTGCTCACCGTCGTCGGCAAGCTGCTGCACCTCACGGCCGCCCGGAGCGCGTACTTCGGCCAGAAGGACGCCCAGCAGCTGCTCCTCATCCGGCGGATGGTGCGTGACCTCGACGTGCCGGTCGACGTCGTGTCGGTGCCGACCGTCCGCGAGGGCGACGGCCTCGCGATGAGCAGCCGCAACACCTACCTCACCCCGTCCGACCGCGAGGTCGCGCTCTGCCTGAGCCGTGCGCTGCGCGCCGGCGCCGACGCCGCGCCCTTCGGCCCGTCGGCGGTCCGGCGGGCCGCGCGCGAGGTGCTCGTCGAGGAGCCGCTGGCCCTCGTCGACTACCTCGTGCTCGTCCACCCGCACACGCTCGCCGACGTGCCCGAGTGGTACCGGGGCGAGGCGCTCCTCGCCGTCGCCGCGCGCATCGGCACGACCCGGCTCATCGACAACACCCCGCTCGTCGTCGGGCCGGGGGGCGGGGCCGTCGACGTCTTCTCCGACGTCCCGCACGCCCGCGCCGATGTCTGAGCCCGCGCCGGTCGCGGGGGAGGCCGCGGGCCCCGTGGTGCTGCCCGGCTCGCCGCTGCTCCCGCGCCGCCTCGCCGCGCCCGCCCCGGGCTGGACGGTCGAGGCCGACGTGGTCGTCGTCGGGTCGGGCATCGCCGGGCTCACCTGTGCGCTGCGGCTGCGCGAGCGGGTCGAGCGCGTGCTCCTCGTGACGAAGACGGTGCTGTCGGCGGGCTCGACCACCTGGGCGCAGGGCGGCATCGCCGCGGCCCTGCACCCCGAGGACACCCCGCAGGAGCACCTCGACGACACCCTCGTCGCCGGCGTCGGGCTCTGCGACGTCGAGGCGGTCCGGGCGCTGGTCACCGAAGGGCCCGACCGCGTCCGCGAGCTCGTCGCCCTCGGTGCCGAGTTCGACCGCGACGCCGGCGGCGACATCAAGCTGACGCGCGAGGGCGGGCACCACCGCGACCGCATCGCGCACGCCGGGGGTGACGCCACCGGCGCCGAGATCTCGCGGGCGCTCATCGCCGCGCTGCGGGCCGTCGTCGACGACCCCGGCATCGAGGTCGTCGAGCACGCGCTCGTCGTCGACCTCCTGACCGACGCGGAGGGGGCGGTGGGCGGCGTGACGCTCCACGTCATCGGCGAGGGCCAGGTCGACGGCGTGGGGGCCGCGCGGGCGCGCGCGGTGGTGCTCGCGACCGGAGGACTCGGCCAGATCTACACCTCGACGACCAACCCGCCGGTCGCGACGGGTGACGGGATGGCGGCCGCCCTGCGCGCCGGCGCCCGCACCACCGACCTCGAGTTCGTGCAGTTCCACCCGACGGTCCTCTTCCTCGGCGAGGGCTCGACCGGCCAGCAGCCGCTCATCTCCGAGGCCGTGCGCGGCGAGGGCGCCTTCCTCGTCGACGACCGCGGCGAGCGGTTCATGATCGGGCGGCACGAGCTCGCCGACCTCGCGCCGCGCGACGTCGTGGCGCGCGGGATCCTCGACGTGATGGGGGAGCGCGGGCTGGCCCACGTCTGGCTCGACGCCCGGCACCTCGGCGGCGACTTCCTGGAGGAGCGCTTCCCGTCCATCGTCGCCCGGTGCCGCGAGCTCGGGTTCGACCCCGCGACCGAGCTGCTGCCCGTCGCGCCGGCGCAGCACTACGCCTCCGGCGGGGTCGAGACCGACCTGCGCGGGCGGACCTCCCTCGAGGGCCTCTACGCCTGCGGCGAGGTCTCGTGCACCGGTGTGCACGGGGCGAACCGGCTCGCCTCCAACTCGCTGCTGGAGGGCCTCGTCTTCGCCCACCGCATCGCGGACGACGTGACCCAGCGCCTCGCGGCCGGTGACCTGCCGTGGCGCGAGCCGGCCGAGGGCGAGGACGGTGGCGCCGACCTGCTCGACTCCTCCGAGCGGATCTCGGTGCAGCGCAGCATGACCCGTGGATGCGGCCCGCTGCGCAGCGCGGCGTCGACGGTGGAGACGCTGCGCGAGCTCGAGGCCCTCTCGACCGTGGCGGCGAGCGACGCCGAGCCGGGTCCGCGCACCTGGGAGACGACCAACCTCCTGCACCTCGGGCAGGCGCTCGCGCTCCTGGCCCACCGGCGCGAGGAGACGCGCGGCGGGCACGTGCGCACCGACGTCCCGCGGCGCGACGACGAGCGCTGGCTCGTGCACCAGTCCGTCGTGCGGGCTGCCGACGGACGGCTCGACGTGCTCGAGCGCCCCGCCCTCGACCCCCTCGGAGGACCCCTGTGAGCGACCTCGGCTTCCCCCTCGACGACGCCCGGCTCGTCGTCGAGCGCGCGCTCGACGAGGACCTCGGCACGTCGGGCTCCGGTGGACGCGACGTGACCACGCTGTCCACGATCCCCATCGAGCAGCGGTCCGTGGCGCACGTCGCGGCCCGCGCGGGCGGCGTCCTCGCCGGGCTGCCGGTCGCCGCACTCGTCTGCGAGGCGGTGGCCCGCAGGCTCGGGACGGGTGCCGTCGAGGTCGAGGAGCACGTGGCCGACGGGGCGCGCATCGCCCGCGGCGACCACCTCGCGACGCTGCGGGGGTCGACCCGGACGACGCTCGTCGCCGAGCGGACCCTGCTCAACGTCCTCTCCCGGACCTCGGGCGTCGCGACGCACACCCGGCGGTGGGCCGACGCCCTCGACGGCACCGGCGCGACCGTGCTCGACACCCGGAAGACCACCCCGGGGATGCGGGCGCTCGAGAAGTACGCGGTGCGCTGCGGCGGCGGCACGAACAAGCGGATGGGCCTGTACGACGTCGCGATGATCAAGGACAACCACAAGCTCGCGGCCGGTGGGCTGGGCGCGGCCTACGCGGCGGTGCGGAACGCCTACCCCGACGTCGAGGTGCAGGTCGAGGTGACGACGACGGCCGAGGCGCTGGAGTCGGTGGCGGTCGGCGCCCGGTTCCTCCTCTGCGACAACATGTCCCCGGACCTGCTGCGGGCGACGGTCGAGGCCGTGCGCGCCACCGGTGAGGTCGTCGAGCTCGAGGCCACCGGAGGACTGACGCTCGGGGTGGTGCGCGAGTACGCCGAGACCGGGGTCGACTACCTGTCGGTCGGGGGGCTGACGCACTCCTCGCCGATCGTCGACATCGCGCTCGACCTCGACCCGTCGGACGCCTGACGCGTCAGGCGCGGGGCCACTCGCGCACCACGACGCACACCGTCGTCGCGTCGAGCATCGCGAACTCCCGGGCGCCCCAGGGGCGCAGGGTGGGGCTCGGCAGGTTGGGGTGCAGCAGGTCCGGGCGCCGCGCGGCGACGTCCTCGAACACGGCGTCGAGGTCGTCGGTCTCGAGGCCGAGCTCGGGACGCTCGCTGTGGGCCGCGGCCTCGGCGTTCTCGGCGAGCTGGATCTTCGCGCCGTCCCGCTCCAGCACGACGAAGCCGCCGTCGCGGTGCACGACCTCCATCCGCAGGCCGCCGACGAACAGGTCGAGACCGACCTCGAGGTCGGCGTAGAAGACGGTCGCCACGAACCGGGTCAGCATCCCGCCAGTCTGCGGGCGGAGCAGGCCCCACGGAAGACCTAGGCTCGGTGGATGCGCCACGAGCTCGCCGTCCAGCACGGCCCCGAGGACGACCGGATGCGCCCCGGCGCCGCCTACCGGCTGATGACGTCGGCCGTCGTGCCGCGGCCCATCGCGTGGGTGAGCAGCCGGTCCGCCGACGGCGTCGACAACCTGGCGCCGCACTCGTTCTTCACCATCGTCAGCACCGACCCGGCGATGCTCGCGTTCACCTCGGTCGGTCGCAAGGACACGCTGAACAACATCGAGGCCACCGGCGAGTTCGTCGTCAACGTCGCGCCCGGCCCGCTGTTCGAGGTCGTCAACGCGACGAGTGCGGACTACCCGCCGGAGGTCGGCGAGTTCGACGCCGAGGGCGTGGCGCGCGAGCCGTCGCTGACCGTCGCGCCGCCCCGCGTCGCGGGGTCGCCGGTCGCCTTCGAGTGCCGGCTGCACGAGGTGCGCCCGACCGGCAACTGCTTCGTCGTCGTCGGGCTCGTCCTGCACGCGGCCGTCGACGCCTCGGTCGCCGCCAGCGACGACATGGTGCGCCGTCCGCACGTGGACATCGGTGCGCTGCAGCCCTGGTCGCGCCTCGGCGCCGACGAGTGGGGCCTGCTCGGCGAGATCCGCGAGATCGAGCGGCCGAGGTACGACGGCTGATGGTGACGCCCGACTTCATCGTCTCGCTCCGGCGCTCGGTCGGTCACGAGCTGTTGTGGCTGCCCGGCATCACGGCGGTCGTGCTGCGCGGCGACGACGTGCTGCTCGTGCGCCGCGCCGACACGGGGGAGTGGACGCCGGTCACGGGCATCTGCGACCCCGGCGAGCACCCGGCGACGACCGCCGTGCGGGAGTGCCTCGAGGAGACCGGCGTCCGCTGCGAGGTCGAGCTGCTCGCGTGGGTCGACGTCACGCCGGTCATCGAGTACCCGAACGGTGACCGGTCGCAGTACGTCGACCACACCTTCCGCTGCCGCTGGCTCGGCGGGGACGCGCGCGTCGCCGACGACGAGTCGTCGGAGGTGGCCTGGTTCCCGCTGCGGGCGCTGCCGCACATGGCCGCGGACCACCGCGAGCGCATCCGCACCGCCGTCGCGCACACCGGCCCCACCCGCCTCACCTGACCCCTCCTCCCCGCGAACACGTGTGAAACCGCCGGAGGACCCCGGCGAGTTCACACACGTTCGGGGAGAGGTGGGGGAGGGGTCGAGGTCAGGAGCGGCGCCAGCGGAGGGCCACGGCGTAGTCGACCTCGAGCCCCTCGTGTTCGGCGAGGACGGCGTCGGCGGGCCCGGGCGGCAGCTCGATGCGGACGACCGCCTCGAGGTCCTCGCGCCGGTCGAAGGTCCACCGGATGGTCAGCGCCTGCGTCGTGAAGCCCTGCCGGTCCCAGAAGCGCTGCACGGCGACGGGGTCGTAGGCGGGGTAGGCGCGTGCGAACCACCCGCCGAAGGTCGAGCGCGTCGCGTCGTTGTCGACGAGGCAGGCGACCCCGCCGGGCCGCAGGACGCGCTCCAGCTCGGCGAGCCCCGGCTCGCACCCGGCGCCGAAGAAGTACGCCCAGCGTGCGTGCACGACGTCGACGGAGGCGTCGGCCACCGGCAGCGCCTCCGCGCTCCCCGCCACGACCCGGGCGCGGGACCCCTTGGCGCGCAGCCGGTTCGCCGCCCGACGGACGAGCGGGAGATACGGCTCCACACCCAGCACGGTCGCGCCGCGCTCCGCGAACCGCGGCAGGTGGAACCCGGTGCCGCAGCCGACGTCGACGAGCACCGCCCCGCGCAGGGGGTGCAGCGCGGCGATCGCGGCGTCGATGACGCCGGCGCGGTCGGACGCGAGGTTCTCGAGCTCGTAGACCTCGGGGGTGTCCCAGATGTTCGGGCTGCGGATGGCCCGCCCGGACCCGCTCACCCCTCGCGGCGTCCCCGCGCCGGCCGGGCGGCGACCGGGTGGGCCGGCTCGTTCGCGCCGTCCTCGTCACCGGGCAGGGCGTTGGTGCCCCGGCGGCGCTTGACCCGCTCGCGCCGGCCCCCGATGGTCCCGGCCTCGGCCGTGGCGGGGTGGACGAGCAGCGGGATGAGCTTGCGGGCGCCGGCCGACTGCGCGTGGCGGACGACGGCGAGGTGCGCCTCGCAGCGGACGACGAGCTCGTCGTAGCCGGCCTGCCCCATGAGGGCGACGAGCTCGGCGTGGCTGCTGCGGTAGACCGGCTCCCGCCCGACGTGCGCCTCGGGGTTGGAGGAGCAGTACCAGTCGAGGTCGTGCCCGCCCGGGCCCCAGCCGCGGCGCGTGTACTCGGCGATGGTCACCTCGAGGTACGAGGTGTCGTCGGGCTGCTCGACCGTCCGGTAGGAGCGGCGGATCGGCAGCTGCCAGCAGACGTCGGGCTTGACCTCGTGGGGCTGCTGGCCGGTGAGGACCGCGTGCTGGTGCAGCGCGCACCCGGCCCCGGCGGGGAACCCCGGGCGGTTGAGGAAGATGCAGGCACCGTCGACGACCTTGGTCTTGCGGTCGCCCTCGTCGTCGACCTCGGTCCACGCCGAGCGGCGGGCCGGGCTCTTGTCGCCGCGCTTGCCGTGCCCCGGGTGGTGCTGCCACTCGTCCTCGCCGAGCTCGGCGACGACGGCGCGGACGCGCTCGAGGTCGTCGTCGTCGGTGAAGTGCGCGCCGAGGGTGCAGCACCCGTCGTCGGGCCGGTCGGCGTAGATGCCGCGGCAGCCGGAGCCGAAGATGCAGCTCCAGCTCGAGGTCAGCCAGGTGAGGTCGACCCGGAAGCGCTGCCCCGGGTCGTCGGGGTCGGCGAACTCGGCCCAGGTGCGGGGGATGTCGAGGGACGCTTCGGGCACGCGCCCACCCTATGCACGGTCGGCCGCGGGATGGGCGCGGTGGGGCCGCGCCACCCCGCAGCGGCTACCTTGTGCCCATGCGCCTCGGGGTCGTCGACGTCGGTTCGAACACCGTCCACCTCCTCGTCGTCGACGCCCATCCCGGGGCCCAGCCGCTGCCGGCGAGCAAGCACAAGATCGACCTGCGCCTGTCCGAGCACGTCACCGACGGGGGCCTCATCGCCGACGAGGGCCGCGACGCGCTCGCCGACTTCGTCGCGGAGTGCCTCGGCGTCGCCGAGGACCAGGGCGTCGAGGACCTGCGCGGCTTCGTGACGAGCGCGGTCCGCGAGGCCCCGAACGGCACGGAGGTGCTCGCCCACGTCGCCGAGCGCACCGGTGTCCGGCTCGACGTCCTGACGGGCGAGGAGGAGGCCCGGCTGACCTTCCTCGCGGTCCGCCGGTGGTTCGGCTGGTCGGCCGGCACGCTGCTCGTCGCCGACATCGGCGGCGGTTCGCTCGAGCTCGCGATGGGGATGGACGAGGAGCCCGACGTCGCGATCTCGGTCCCCCTCGGTGCAGGCCGCGTGACACGAGACATCCTGCCGGGCGACCCGCCCTCGCCCGACGACCTGCGCGAGGCCCGCCGCCGGGTGCGCGCCACCATCGCCGCCGAGCTGCGGCCGCTCGCCAAGGCCGGCGCCCCCGACCTCGCCGTCGGCACGAGCAAGTCGATGCGCTCGCTCGCCCGCATCTGCGGCGCCGCGCCGAGCTCCGAGGGGATGTACGCGCGCCGGCTCCTGCCGCGCGAGGCGCTGCTCGAGTGGCTGCCGAAGATCGCCGCCATGACCGCGCGCGAGCGGGCGGAGCTGCCCGGGGTGTCGGCCTCGCGCTCGCGGCAGGTCCTCGCCGCGGCCGTCGTCGCCGACGCCACGATGGACCTGCTCGGCCTCGAGGCCCTCGAGATCTGCCCGTGGGCGCTGCGCGAGGGCATCCTCCTGCGCCACCTCGACCGGATGCAGTGACCGTGCCGGGCCCGCGCACCCCGCGCCGCCGCCGACCGGCGGCGCCGCGGGTCGCGCTCTCGACGTCGTCGGTCTACCCGCTCGGCTGCGCCGCGGCCTTCGCCACGGCGGCCCGGCTGGGCTACGACGGGGTCGAGGTCATGGTGTGGACGGACCCGCTGACCCGGGAGGCCGGGGCGCTGCGCCGGCTCGTGGAGCACCACGGCGTGCCGGTCGTCTCGGTGCACGCGCCGACGCTGCTCGTGACCCAGCGGGTGTGGGGGACCGACCCGTGGGAGAAGGTCGACCGCTCGCTCGACCTCGCCGCGGAGCTCGGCGCCGGCACGGTCGTGCTCCACCCGCCCTTCCGCTGGCAGCGCGACTACGCCCGGGGCTTCGCGGACGGGGTGGCGCTGCGCGAGGAGCGCGCCGGGCTGCGGCTGGCCGTCGAGAACATGTACCCGTGGAAGGCGGGGGCCCGCTCGCGCGAGGTGGAGGCCTACCTGCCGCACTGGGACCCGGTGGCCCAGCCCTACGACCACGTGACGCTCGACCTGTCGCACACCGCGACCGCGGGCTCGGACGCGCTGTCGATGGCTGCCGACCTCGGACCCCGGCTCGTCCACCTGCACCTCGCGGACGGCTCCGGGGCGCCCCGCGACGAGCACCTCGTGCCCGGACGGGGCACCCAGCCCTGCGGCGAGGTGCTGGAGGCCCTCGCGACGCGGGGGTTCGCGGGCGACGTCGTCGTCGAGGTCTCGACCCGCCGGGCCGACGACGAGCGCCGCGACCTCGACCTCGCGGAGTCGCTGGCCTTCGCCCGGCTGCACCTCGCCCCGGTGCCCTCCTGAGCAGAGGGACCGGGGCTGCGCGTGTGCGGCGGCGGTCGGTCAGCCCGAGGTGCCGACCGACGAGACGACGAGCTGCGGCGAGCCGCCGGTCGAGCCCTGGCAGGCCTGGACGGACTGCTCGACGAACGCGGCCTCGGTCGACCCGGGCGGGTAGACCCGGAACCCGTCCGCCGTCGTCGGGGCGCAGCTGCGCTGGGGGTAGTTGCCCGCGTTGGCGACCTGCAGGAGGGAGGTCGTCGAGCGGCCCGGGGCGAGGGTGACCGTGCGTGCCGTGCCGGTGCGCTCGGCGGCGGCCCCGAGCTGCGTGCCGTCACCCTTGCCGACGAAGGACACCCCCGGGAAGCCGTCGAGGACACAGCTGCGGGACCCGGTGTTGCGGAAGCTGATCAGCAGGTAGGTGCTGCCGGCCGCCGCGCCGCCGGACGGGCTGCGGACGCCGACGTCGAGCGAGCCGATCGGGCACCGACCGACCCGGCCGGTCGACGAGGTCGACGTCGTGGAGGCGCCGGAGCCGGAGGAGGTCGTCGGCGACGAGCCGCCGGTGGAGGTGGCGGAGCTCGACGGCGTGGAGCCCGTGGAGGAGGTGCTCGGCGAGGCCGACGGGTCGGCGCTGCTGGTCTCGCTCGGGCTGCCGGACAGGCCCGTGGAGGCGCTGCCGGAGGACTCGAGGCCGTTGCCGCAGGCGGTGAGGCCGAGGGCGGCGACCAGGGCGGTCGCCGCGAGGACGGGACGGAGGCGTCGTGTGCTCATGCCGACGACGCTAGGACGGCGAGGTCTCCGGCGCGCCTCACCGCGGTCACCGTCACGCACCGGTCCGCTCACGGTCCGGTGACCCGGCCGTGACCTCGTCGTGAGGTCCACCGGACGGGCTCTCGGGCAGCCGGAGCCGCGCCCGGGCACCGCCACCGGCGGCGTTGTCGAGCTCGAGCGTCGCCCCGAGCACGCGGGCCTGCCCGGTCGCGATGACGAGCCCGAGGCCGTGCCCGTCGCCGGCGGTCCGGCTGTGCCGCAGCCGCTGAGGCCCCTCGCGGAGCAGCGACGCCTCGAAGCCGGGGCCGTGGTCCCGCACCTCCACGACCCGACCGTCCTGGACGACCTCGACCGGGGGCGCCCCGTGCCGCAGGGCGTTGCGGACGAGGTTGCTGACGACCCGGTCGACGCGGCGCGGGTCGGTCACCACCTCGGTCCCGCCGCCGGTGCGGACGGTGACGGCGCCCTCCGGCAGCTCCCCTGACGCGACACCGCGGCGGACCACGCGGTGCACGACCTCGCCGAGGTCCACCTGCTCGGCGAGGGCCTGCTCGCGACCACCGTCGAGGCGGGCGACCTCGAGCAGCTCCTCGACGAGGGCGGCGAGGGCGCGGGCCCGGTCCCGCACGAGATCGGCTGCGCGTGAGGGCTCGAGCAGCTCGGCCGCGGTCAGCAGACCGGTCACGGGGGTGCGCAGGTCGTGGGCGACGTCGGCGGTGAAGCGCTGCTCGGCGCGGACCCGGTCGGCCAGCCGGGCGGCCATCGCGTCGACGGCGTCGGCCAGCGCGCCGACCTCGTCGTGCCGCTCGCCGACGACGCGGCGCAGCGACGCGGGGTCACCGCCGGAGGCCACACCGCGCGCGGTGTCCGCGGCCCGGCGCAGGCGCTGCGCGAGCCGTCCGGCGGTCACCCAGCCGACGAGCCCGGCGACGAGGACGACGACCGCCCCGGCGAGCAGCAGCGCGCGGTCGACCTGCGCGACCGTGCCGTCGGCCGGGACGAACCGCGTCCGCGTCGAGAGGACCACCTCGCCGTCCCGTGTCGCCGCCCACACCGTCCGCACCGAGCCACCGGTCACGAGGGTGGCGCGGGCGCCGTCGGCACGCACCGCGTCGCGCAGCTCGGCCGGGACGGACGGGTCGTCGACGCGCGCGTCGAAGGCGAGCAGCCCGGTGGCCGTCCGGACGTCGACGGCGGCGGAGATCCGGTCGGCGGCCGTGCGCCGGGCGGTGTCGACCTGCTCGCGCAGGACGAGGAGGTGGACGGCGACCCCGAGCGCGGCCACCGCGGCGAGGGCGACGACGATGACGGCCGTCGCGATCCGGCCGCGCAGGCCGCGCGCCCGCCGGCTCACCGCACCAGCCGGTAGCCGAAGCCGCGGACGGTCTCGACCCGGTCGGCGCCGACCTTGGAGCGCAGCCGCTGGACGTGGACGTTGACGACGTGGTCGTCGTCCTCGGTGTCGCCGTAGCCCCAGACCCGTTCCAGCAGCGCCCGACGCGAGAGCACGCGGCCGGGCTCGTCGGCGAGCTCGAGGAAGAGGCGCATCTCGGTCGGGGTGAGGCGCAGCACCTCGTCGCCGCGGCGCAGCTGGACGGCCCGGCGGTCCAGGACGAGGTCGCCGAAGGTCTCCGGGCCCGTCCCGTCGGCGGACGAGGGAGAGCGCTCGGTGGCGGTGGGCGCCCGGTCGGCGGCGGACCGGCGCAGGGCGTTGCGCAGCCGAGCCAGCAGGACCTGCACGTCGAAGGGCTTGGTCACGTAGTCGTCCGCGCCGGCCTCGAGCCCGCCCACGACGTCGAGGCTGTCGGTGCGCGCCGAGACGAGGACGACGGGCACCTGGTCGCTCTCGCGGATGCGCCGCGTCAGGCTCGCGCCGTCGAGGCCTGGGAGCATCACGTCCGACACGACGAGGTCGAACGGCGGTGCGGCACAGCGCCAGGCGTCCCACGCCTCCAGCCCGTCGGTGTGCCAGACGACGTCGTAGCCGTCGCGCTCGAGGTGGGCGGCCGTGGCCTCCCCGATGACGGCGTCGTCCTCGACGAGGAGGACGCGGCGCCGTCCGGTCGCGGTGGTGCTCTCGCTCACGCGGCCACAGTAGGCGCGTCGTCGCGCCCCGTGGCCCGACGGGACGCCGGCGGTGCTCGACACGGCGCGCGGGCGGTGCCATCGTCGGGTCATGACCGACGACGCGATCGTGGTCGACGACCTCCGGGTGGTCCGGGGCGGGCGCGAGGTGCTCCCCGGCCTGTCGATGACCGTGCCGCGCGGCGAGATCGTCGGGCTCCTCGGTCCGAGCGGTGGCGGCAAGTCGACGCTGATGCGGGCCGTCGTCGGCGTCCAGGTCGTCGCGAGCGGCACGGTGACGGTGCTCGGCGAGCCCGCCGGCTCGCCCGCGCTGCGGCGCAGGGTCGGCTACCTCACGCAGGCCCCGAGCGTCTACGCCGACCTCACCGTGCGCCAGAACGTCCGCTACCTCGCCCGGGTCGTCGGCGCCGACGCCGCGGCCGCCGAGCGCGCCATCGCCGCCGTCGACCTGACCGACCACGCCGACGCGCGGGCCGGGGCGCTCTCGGGCGGGCAGCTGTCGCGGGCCGGGCTGGCGTGCACGCTCGTCGGCGACCCGGACGTCCTCGTGCTCGACGAGCCGACGGTCGGCCTCGACCCCGTGCTGCGCCGCGACCTGTGGCGCATCTTCCGCGGGCTCGCCGCCGACGGCCGCACCCTCCTCGTCTCCAGCCACGTGATGGACGAGGCCGTCCGCTGCGACCGGCTCGTGCTGCTGCGGGCCGGACGGGTGCTCAGCGACTCGACGCTGCCCGGTCTCCTGGAGCGCACCGGCACCACCGACGCGGAGTCGGCCTTCCTCGCCCTCGTCGACGCCGACGACGGGCGGGCCGTCGACCCACCGCCGGAGGGCTACCGGGGACGGCACGCGGGGGAGGGGTCGTGAACGCGCGCATCACGCTCGCGACCGCCGCGCGCATCCTGCGCCAGCTGCGCGGCGACCACCGCACCGTCGCCCTCATGCTCGTCGTCCCCTGCGTGCTCCTCGGCCTGCTGGCCTGGCTCTACGCCGACTCCCCGGTCGACGTGTTCGACTCCGTCGGGCCCGCGCTGCTCGGCGTCTTCCCGCTCGTCGTCATGTTCATCGTCACGAGCATCGCGACCCTGCGCGAGCGCACGTCGGGCACGCTCGAGCGGCTGCTCACGACGCCGCTGGGCAAGGGCGACCTCATGCTCGGCTACGCCCTGGCCTTCGGCGTGATGGCGCTCGTCCAGGCCGTCGTCGCCAGCGCGTTCGCGGTGTGGGTGTGCGGGCTCGGCGTCGCCGGCCCGCTGTGGCTGCTCGTCGTCATCGCGGTCGTCGACGCGGTCCTCGGCACGGCGCTCGGCCTGCTCGCGAGCGGGTTCGCGCGCACCGAGTTCCAGGCCGTGCAGTTCATGCCCGCGTTCGTCCTGCCGCAGTTCCTGCTCTGCGGCCTCATCGTGCCGCGCGACCGGATGCCCGGGGTGCTCGAGGCGGTGTCGGACGTCCTGCCGCTGTCGTACGCCGTGGACGCGATGAAGGACGTGGCGACGCGGACCGACCCGCTCGGCGACGTGCTGCCGAGCCTCGGGGTGATGCTGGTCTGGATCGTCGTCGCGCTCGTCCTCGGCAGCCTGACCCTGCGCCGCCGCACCCCCTGATCCCGGCCGCGCCTCAGGGGGTCGCGATCTCGAAGTGCTGGTAGTCCTTGAGGCTCGTGTAGTCGCCGCCCCACGTGAACCCGCGGGCCGCGAACGCGCGGACCACCTCGTCGCCCGCGACGACCATCCCCGGGCGCACGTCGGTGCGGTCCAGGTAGGCCGACCCGGCGGCCGGCAGCACGAGGTCGCCCTTGACGTAGGGGTTCTCGATGGTGTTGACGTCGATCGCCTTGCCGTAGCTGTGGATCGAGAAGCGGTCGGTCGTCCCCGTGATCGGCCGGCAGTTGAACGCCGAGGTGTTGTCCGCGGCCATCGAGGCGTCGTCGTCGGCGTCGTAGCGCTCGATGAGCTCCATCCGCCGGATCGGGAAGCGGTCGCGGTAGAGGTCGCCGAAGACGTGGACCACGTCGCGGGCGACGTCCTCGTGCACCATGAGCCGCCCGAGGTGCGGGCGGTCGTCGAAGCCCCAGTACGTCATGGTGACGATCCGCAGGTCCTCGATCGGGACGGGGCACCCCGGCTTCCAGCTGACCCCGACCATCGTGGCGCGCGTCCGGCGGTCGACCGGCGTGACGACCGCGAGGAAGGGCAGGTGGTGGCCCGGGCGCCAGTGGGCGACCGCCCGGTCGAGGCCTGCCGCGGAGGCGGCCGCGACGTCGGGCGCCGACGGCCGGGCGGTCGCCGGCGCGGCGAGGGCCGCGAGGAGGGCGGTGGCGGTGGCGAGGACGGCGGTGGGGCGCAGGCGCATCGGTGGGCCTTCCGGAGCAGGGGGTCGGACGGACCCGGCCACGCTAGGCGCGCACCGCCCGCCGCGCGCGTCGAGCGGTCCCGGGCGCCCCTGCGGTCCGGGGCGGGCCCGCGGCCGGGCTAGCCTGCTCGTCGTGGACGCCTCCGACCTGCTCCGTGGAGCCCTGCTCCAGATCTCCGGCTCCGACGCGGTGCGCGCCGCCGTGACGAAGGCGCCGGTCAGCCGGTCGGTCGTCCAGCGCTACGTCGCCGGGGACCTCGTCCCCGAGGCCGTCGCCGTCACCGGCGAGCTGCGCGGCACCAACCGCCTCGCGACGATCGACTACCTCGGCGAGGACGTCACCGACCGCGCGCAGGCCGAGCGCACCCGCGACACCTACCTCGCGCTCCTCGACGCGCTCGCTGAGGCCGACCTCGCCCGCTTCGGCGCGGCCGAGGTCAGCGTCAAGCTGAGCGCCGTCGGGCAGGCCATCCCCGGCGACGGGGACGCCATCGCCCTCGAGAACGCCCGTGCCATCTGCGAGGCGGCCGACCGCGCCGGGACGACGGTGACCCTCGACATGGAGGACCACACGACGACCGACCGCACCCTCGAGGCCGTGCGCGCGCTGCGCGCCGACTTCCCGTGGGTCGGGGCGGTCCTCCAGGCCTACCTCCACCGCACCGAGGCCGACTGCCGCGACCTCGCCGGCCCCGGCAGCCGGGTGCGGCTGTGCAAGGGCGCCTACAAGGAGCCCGCGTCCGTCGCCTACCAGGACGGCGGCGAGGTCGACCTCTCCTACGTCCGTTGCCTCAAGGTGCTCATGGCCGGCGAGGGCTACCCGATGGTCGCCAGCCACGACCCCCGCCTCGTCGAGATCGCCGAGGCGCTCGCGTCGCACCACGGCCGCACGCCCGACTCCTACGAGTTCCAGATGCTCCTCGGTGTGCGCTCCACCGAGCAGAAGCGGATCGCCGACCGCGGCCACCAGATGCGCGTCTACCTGCCCTTCGGCGAGGACTGGTACGGCTACCTCGTGCGCCGGCTCGCCGAGCGGCCGGCCAACCTGCGCTTCTTCCTGCGCTCGCTCGCCGGCAGCAGCTGAAACCCCCGCGCCGCCGACGCGGCCGGACGGCATACTCGGCGCCATGGCCACGACTGCGATCTTCGGTGCCGGTGTCATGGGCGAGACGCTCCTCTCGGGGCTGCTCCGCGCAGGGCGGCCGGCCGACTCCCTCGTCATCACCGAGCGCCGGGCCGACCGCGCCGCCGAGCTGACCGAGCGCTACGGGGTGCGCGTCCTCGAGAACGCCGAGGCCGCCGCCGCCGCGAGCACGCTCGTCCTCGTCGTCAAGCCGCAGGACATGGGGGCGCTCCTCGACGAGATCGCGCCGCACGTCGAGGCGGGTGACCTCGTCGTCAGCCTCGCGGCCGGCATCACGACCTCGTTCGTCGAGTCCCGTCTGCCGCAGGGCCGTTCGGTCGTCCGGGTGATGCCCAACACGCCGGCCCTCGTCGACCAGGGGATGGCCGCCGTCTCGGCCGGGGCGCACTGCGGGCCCGAGCACCTCACCGAGGCGCAGTCGCTGCTCGCCGCGACGGGCAAGGTCCTCGAGGTCCCCGAGAAGCTCCAGGACGCCGTCACCGCCATCTCCGGCAGCGGCCCGGCCTACATCTTCTACGTCGTCGAGGCGATGATCGAGGCCGGCGTCGTCCTCGGGATGCCGCGCTCGACGGCCACCGAGCTCGTCGTCCAGACCCTCTTCGGCGCCGCGACGATGATCAAGGAGACCGGCCAGCACCCGACCGTCCTGCGCGAGCAGGTCACCTCGCCGGGCGGCACGACCGCGGCCGCGCTGCGCGTCATGGACGACCACAAGGTGCGGGCCGCGTTCATCAGCGCGATGGAGGCCGCTGCCACCCGCAGCCGCGAGCTCGCCGGTGGCTGAGGCGGCGCCGGGCGTGCACCCCGGCCTGCGGGTGGAGCCGGTCACCGACGCCACGTGGCGCGCCTACCGCGACGTGCGCCAGGCCGCCCTCATCGACAGCCCGCGCGCCTTCTGGACGACGTACGCGCAGAGCGCGGCCCGCACCGACGACGACTGGCGCGCGCTCGTGGCCACCGGCCCGGCGCTGTGGCTCGCCTGGGACCTCGACCGCCCGGTCGGCACCGTCGGCCTCGCCCACGGCGAGGACCAGCCGGACGACGAGGTGTACCTCGTCGGGATGTGGGTGGCCGGCGCCGCCCGCGGGAGCGGCGCCGCCGCCGACCTCGTCGACGCCGCGCTGGCGCGGGCCCGCGCCGACGGCCGGCGCCGCGTCGTCCTCGACGTCGCCCGCGAGAACTCCCGGGCGCTGCGCTTCTACCTGCGGCGCGGCTTCGCCCTCACCGGTGCGACCGGGACGATGCCGTGGGACCCCACGTGCGTCGAGGAGCGGATGGTCCTCGAGCTCGCGTGACGGACCCGGGGCGCACCCGCTGTTCACCTCCCCGGTTGCCGCACACCGTGGGTGTCGTGGGAGAGTGACGGCCATGAGCGACATCACGGTCCGCACCCTGGGCGCCGAGGAGTGGGAGCACTACCGCTCCATGCGCCTCACGGCGTTGCGCGAGTCGCCCGAGGCGTTCGTCGCCTCCCACGACGAGGAAGAGGCCGAACCCGAGGACTTCTGGCGCGCCCGGATGGAGCGCTCGACGCGCCTGCTCGCCGAGCGCGACGGCGAGCCCCTCGGCATCGCCAGCGTCGGGGACGTCGACGAGGACCGCCCGGACCACGCCCAGCTCTTCGGCCTCTTCGTCACCCCGGCCGCCCGGGGCACCGGCGTCGCGGCCGCGCTCGTGCGGGCCGCCTCGCGCGTCGCCGCCGAGGACGGCCGCCGCCAGCTCCTCTACTGGGTCGGCACCGACAACGGTCGCGCCGTGGCCTTCGCCAGCAGCTTCGGCTTCCGTCCGACCGAGAGCCGCCGTCCGATGCGCGTCGTCTCCGAGGACGACGGCGAGGAGGAGGTCGCGATGACCCTCTCCCTCGCCGGTGACCGCGGGGGCATCCCCAGCGCGATCTGAGCCCGGCCGGCCCGGTTACGGCCGGGCGGCCAGCCGCTCGATGAGCGTCGTCGGCCCGCTGACGATGAGCGTGTCGTGGGCCGAGACCTTGGTGGTCGGCACCGCGTAGGTGAAGTCCTCGCCGGGCGCCTTGACGCCGACGACGGTGACGCCGTACTTGCTGCGGACCTGGCTCTGCTCGAGCGTGAACCCGATCGTCTCGGTCGGCGGCCGCATCTTGACGATGGCGAAGCCGTCGTCGAACTCGATGTAGTCCTGCATCCGCCCGCCGACGAGGTGGGCCACGCGCCGGCCGGTGTCGGCCTCGGGACGCACGATGTGGTGCACGCCGATCCGGTCGAGGATGCGGGCGTGCTCCGGCGAGAGCGCCTTGGCCCAGATGGCCGGCACCTGCGCGTCGACGAGGTTGGCCGCCGCGAGCACCGAGGCCTCGACCGAGGACCCGATGGCGACGACGGCGATCTGGAAGCGGCCGGCCTTCGCGTCGCGGATGACGCCGGCGTCGCTCGCGTCGCCGTGGACGACCTGCGAGATGCGGCCGAGGAACTTCTCGGCGAGGAAGCCGTCCTTCTCGATGGCGGTGACCTTGTGCCCGAGCCGTCGCAGCTCGAGGGCCGCCGCGGCGCCGAAGCGGCCGAGGCCGATGACGAGGACCTCGTCGTCGCGGGCGTTCCTGCCCATGGGTGCGTTCCTCCCGGTGGTGGGTCCGTGCGGTCCCAGCCTGCCACGGACCGACCACCGAGTAGCGTGCAGCCATGGCCCCACGGACGAGCGTCATCTGGGATGACGTGTTCACCGCCTACGACTTCGGTCCCGGCCACCCGATGGGCCCCGTCCGCCTCGACCTCACGACGCGCCTCGCGCGCTCCCTCGGCGTCCTCGACCACGTCGACCTCGTGAGCCCCGGTGTGGCGGACGACGACCTGCTCGCGACCGTCCACGACCCCGCCTACGTCGAGGCGGTCAAGGTCGCCTCGGCCGACCCGGCGCGGGCCGACGTGCACCGCGGCCTGGGGACCGACGACGACCCGGCCTTCCGGGGGATGCACGAGGCCTCGGCCCGGATCGTCCAGGGCACCGTCGAGGTCTGCCGGCGCGTCTGGGAGGGCGAGGCCGAGCACGGCGTCAACTACTGCGGTGGCCTGCACCACGCGATGCGCACGCACGCGAGCGGCTTCTGCATCTACAACGACATCGCCGTCGGCATCCAGTGGCTGCTCGACCACGGCGCCGAGCGCGTCGCCTACGTCGACATCGACGTCCACCACGGCGACGGCGTCGAGCGCGCGTTCTGGAACGACCCGCGGGTGATGACGATCTCCCTCCACGAGAGCGGCCAGCACCTCTTCCCCGGCACCGGGTGGCCGGCCGACGTCGGCGGGCCCGACGCGCGCGGCACGGTCGCCAACGTCGCCCTGCCCCCGGGCACCGGCGACGCGTCGTGGCTGCGGGCCATCGACTCGGTCGTGCCGCACCTGGTGCGCGCCTTCGCGCCGGACGTCCTCGTGACCCAGCACGGCTGCGACACCCACCTCGAGGACCCCCTCGCGCACCTCGCCATCACCGTCGACGCGCAGCGGCGCGCCCACGACGAGCTGCACTCGCTGGCCCACGAGGTGTGCGGCGGGCGCTGGGTCGCGCTCGGCGGCGGGGGCTACGAGCTCGTCGACGTCGTGCCGCGCTCGTGGACGCACCTGACGGCGATCGCGGCGCACGCGCCGGTCGACGTGCAGACGCCGGTGCCGCAGGACTGGCTCGACCACGTCGAGTCGCTGCTCGGGCGGCCCGGGCCGCGCCGGATGGGCGACCTGCCGAAGGACCGGCTCCCGATCTGGGTGCAGCCGTGGGGGATGGGGCACAACCCGGACAGCCCGCTCGACCGCGCGGTGTTCGCGACCCGGCAGGCCGTCTTCCCGCTGCACGGCCTCGACCCCTGGTTCGACTGACCCCGCACGCCCCCGGGGTTCGGCCGTCCGGCCGGGGCCGAGCGCCCGAGCGGGGGTTCGGCCGATCGGCTCGACACGCCGAAATTCTGCTGTCGGAGACGGCGTGTCGGCTGGACAACGTCCACGAGTGCGTTCATTCCCCTTCACAGTGGTCACAACTGCCCCTATGGTTGCGACAGCACGCCACAGGGAGCTGTCCGGGCTGGATCCGGCACTGCGGCGAGCAGAAGATCGAGGTCCAGATGTCCACGGAGCGTCAGCTCGGCGAGGTGCGCTTCCTCACCGTCGCCGAGGTCGCCACGATCATGCGCGTCTCGAAGATGACGGTCTACCGCATGGTCCACGCCGGTGAGCTGCCGGCGATCCGGGTCGGCCGGTCCTTCCGGGTCCCGGAGGACGAGGTGCACGCCTACCTGCGCAGCTCGTTCGTCGACACCGCGTGACCCGGTCCCGCGGACCGAGGAGGGGCGCCCCGCCGGCCGGCGGGGCGCCCCTCGTGCGTCACCCGCACACCGTCTCCGGCCCCCGCGGTTTGGGGCCGGTGGGGGCCCGCCGGTAGGGTGGGCCGCCGTACCCCCGTACCACCGTGAGGAACACCCATGGGCTCTGTCATCAAGAAGCGGCGCAAGCGGATGGCGAAGAAGAAGCACCGCAAGCTGCTGCGCAAGACGCGTCACCAGCGTCGCAACAAGAAGTGACCACGCGTCACCTCTGAGCGTCGAGGGTCCCCGGCCGTTGCCGGGGACCTTTGTCGTCCCCCGGGAGCCCTCCCCGCGACCACGTCCCGGCTCCCCCTGTGGGTCCCGGGAGCGCCCCGGTAGTCTCGGTCCCGTCGGACCGGCATGGGAGGAGTCGCGGTGGCGAAGGTGGTGCTGGTCACCGGGGTGTCCCGGTACCTCGGGGGGCTGCTCGCGCGGCGGGTCGCGGCCGAGCCGGGCGTCGAGCGCGTCGTCGGCGTCGACGTCATCCCGCCGCCGCACCCCGTCCCCGGCGTCGAGTTCGTGCGCGCCGACATCCGCAACCCGATGATCTCCCGCGTCATCGAGTCGTCGGGCGTCGACACCGTCGTCCACATGAACGTCATCGCGACGCCGACCTTCGTCGGGGGCCGGACCCCGCAGAAGGAGATCAACGTCATCGGCACGATGCAGCTCCTCGCGGCGTGCCAGAAGTCCTCCACCGTGCGGCGCCTGGTCGTCAAGTCCTCGGCCGCGGTCTACGGCTCGACCCCGCGCGACCCCGCGCTGTTCACCGAGGACATGGACGCGCGCCGCACCCCGAGCAGCGGCTTCGGCAAGGACTCCATCGAGGTCGAGGGGTACGTGCGCGGCTTCGCCCGGCGCCGCCCGGACGTCGACATCCTCATGCTCCGCCTCGCCAACGTCATCGGCCCGCGCATCCGCACCTCGATCACCGACTACTTCTCGATGCCGGCCGTGCCGGTCCCGCTCGGCTACGACGCCCGGATGCAGTTCCTCCACGAGGAGGACGCCATCGACGCCCTCGTGCTCGGCACCACCGGTGACGCGACCGGGGTCGTCAACGTCGCCGGCGACGGCGTGGTCACCGTCCTGCAGGCCGTCGCCCTCGCCGGCCGGCCCGCGGTCCCGCTGCCGCTCGGGAGCGCCTCGTTCGTCGGCGGCGTCACCCGCCGGCTCGGGCTCGCCGACTTCTCGCCCGACCAGATGTCCTTCCTCGCCTACGGCCGCGGCCTCGACACGACGCGGATGCGCGACCGGCTCGGGTTCGAGCCCCGGTACACGACCCGGGAGGCGTTCGAGGCCTTCGCCGCCACCCTCGGCTCGCAGGGGCCGGGCCTCGGCTCGGTCGTCGACGCCGTGAGCGGGGTCGCCGGCGCCGCGAGCCAGTCGGTGCTCACGGCGCTCGGCGCCGGGAGGGTGCGCTGATGGCCGCCCGCCCGGGAGCCCTCGCGGCCGGTGCCGCGCGCGCCGGTGGCGAGCGGGCCCGCCGCCGCTCGACGCCGCTCATCGGGGCCGAGCCGGTGGCGGCCGCACCGGTGGCGGCGACGACGAGCGCGACGCCGAAGGCCACCCCGGCGAAGAAGACCGCGCCCGCGAAGAAGGCCGCGCCCGCCAGGAAGGCCGCGCCGGCGAAGAAGGCTGCGCCGGCGAAGAAGGCTGCGCCGGCGAAGAAGGCTGCGCCGGCGAAGAAGGCTGCGCCGGCGAAGAAGGCCGCGCCCGCCCCCGTCGCGTCGGTCCGCAAGCACCGTCCGGCGCCCAAGGTCACCTCCGCCCCCTCGCCACGCGCGACGACGCAGGCGGGGGAGCGCACCGGCGCCGGCCGCCTCACCCCGCGCGAGAAGGCCCGCCGCGACGCCGCCGCGCGCCGTCCGCACCTGCGGGTCGCCGACCCCGCCGCTCCGCCCGCCGCGCCCCGCCGCCGGACCGCGCGACCCGCGCCGCCCGCCCCGGCCACGCCGCCGGCGGCCGCCCCGCCGCTGGCCGCCGTGCCTCCGCTCGACCCCACCACCGCGTCGGCGCCCGGCCGCTCCGGCCTGCCGGTGCCCGACCTCGCCGACGTCCTCGACGCGCTCGTCGTGGGCCTGCGGGTCGCGGCCGAGGCCGCCGGCGTCGCGCCCGAGGACGTGGAGCGCCGGGTCGCGCAGGTGCTCGCGTACCTGCGCCGCCGGGTCGAGGGCGACTACGACGTCGACGACTTCGGCTACGACGAGCACTTCACCGAGAACGTCTTCTACCCGATGCTCCGGCCGCTCTACCGGCACTGGTTCCGGGTCGAGGTGCGGGGCATCGAGAACATCCCGGCGAAGGGCGGCGCCCTCGTGGTCTCCAACCACTCGGGCACGATCGCGCTCGACTCGCTCATGGTGCAGCTGGCCATCCACGACGAGCACCCGCAGCACCGGACGATGCGCGCGCTGGGGGCCGACCTCGTCTTCCAGACCCCGTTCGTCGGGACGATGGCCCGCCGCTCCGGCTCGACCCTCGCCGCGAGCGAGGACGCCGCGCGTCTCTTCGGCCGCGGCGAGCTCGTCGGCGTCTTCCCCGAGGGCTTCAAGGGCACCGGCAAGCCCTTCAGCGAGCGCTACAAGCTGCAGCGCTTCGGCCGCGGTGGCTTCGTCTCCGCGGCGCTCGCCGCCGGGGTGCCCATCGTCCCGTGCTCGGTCGTCGGCGCCGAGGAGACCTACCCGATCATCGGCAACATGGGCAGCCTGGCGCGGCTGCTCGGACTGCCGTACGCGCCGGTGACCCCGACCTTCCCGTGGCTCGGCCCGCTGGGGATGGTCCCGCTGCCGAGCAAGTGGATCATCGAGTTCGGCGCCCCGATCGACACCTCCGGCCACGACGAGGGGGCCGCCGAGGACCCCATGCTCGTCTTCGACCTCACCGACCAGGTGCGCGAGACCATCCAGCAGACCCTCTACACGCTGCTCATGCAGCGCCGGTCGGTCTTCTTCTGAGCGCCGTGGGTACCGCGCCGTGAGCACCCCCGAGCCCCGCGTCACCCTCGTGACCCGCGAGGGCTGCCACCTGTGCACGAGCGCCCGCGAGACGGTCGCCCGGGTGTGCGCCGACCTCGGCGTCGGGTGGCGCGAGCTCGACGTCGACGGCGACCTCGACCTGCTCGGACGCTGGTCGGAGGAGGTGCCGGTCACCCTCGTCGACGGGCGCCAGCACGACTTCTGGCGGGTCGACGAGACCCGGCTGCGGGCGGCCCTCGCCACCCCGCCCCGAGGGGAAGCATCCGGCCCGACCGGACGTTGAGCGCACTAGCACATCGTCGTCGTGAGGCACGTCACCGGGGTCCCGCGCAACTTTGTGCCTCCCTTCACAAAGTCGTAGGCTGACCGGGTTCCGCGGGCGACCGTGCGGCGTCTCGCCGTGCCTCTCGCCGCAGCCCGTGACCCGCGAAAGGAGTCGGTGACCGCCTGTGTCCACCGCAGCAGCCACCCGCCGGGGCATCCCGGACGCGTCGGTGGCCCGTCTGCCCGGGTACCTGCGAGCCCTCACCGCCCTCGCCGACGCCGGCATCGCCTCGGTCAGCTCCGAGGAGCTGGCCGGCGCCGCCGGGGTCAGCTCGGCGATGCTCCGCAAGGACCTCTCGCACCTCGGCAGCTACGGCGTGCGCGGGGTCGGGTACGACGTCGAGCGGCTCGCCTCCGAGATCGCGGCGGCGCTCGGGCTGACCCAGGACTGGCCGGTCGCCATCGTCGGGATGGGCAACCTCGGGCGGGCGCTCGCCGCCTACCGCGGGTTCGCCGAGCGCGGCTTCCGGGTCATCGCCCTGCTCGACCGCGACCCGCGGGTCGTCGGGCAGGAGGTCTCGGGCCGCGTCGTGCGCCCGATGGCCGACCTCACGACGCTCGTGCGCGACGAGGGGCTCTCGGTCGGCGTCATCGCCACCGCCTCCGACGGCGCGCAGGACGCCTGCGACGCGCTCGTCGCGGCCGGCATCCGCTCCGTGCTCAACTTCGCGCCCGTGCTGCTGTCGGTCCCCGAGGACGTCGCCGTGCGCACGGTCGACCTCTCGACCGAGCTCCAGATCCTCGCCTTCCACGGCCAGCGCAACGCCGTCGCCGAGGCGGTGGCGCCGTGAGCCTCGTCGTCCTCGGCCTCTCCCACCACGGGGCGCCCCTCGGGCTGCTCGAGTCGGTGGCCCTCGACGGTCCCGCCGCGACCGACCTCGAGACCGCCGTCCTGCGCTCGGAGCACGTCACCGAGGCGGTCGTCCTCTCGACGTGCAACCGCACCGAGGTCTACGCCGAGAGCCTGACCTTCCACGGCGCGCTCGTCGACATCACCAACGCTCTCGCACAGGCCTGTTCGGTCGACCGCGCCGAGCTGCAGCCCCACCTGTACGTGCACTACGAGGACCGCGGCATCGCGCACGCGTTCACCGTCGCGGCCGGCCTGGACTCGATGGCCGTCGGCGAGGCGCAGATCCTCGGCCAGGTGCGCCGGAGCCTCTCGCGCGCCCAGAAGCACGGCCACGTCGGTCCGGCGCTCAACGGGCTGCTCCAACAGGGCCTGCGCGTCGCCAAGCGCGTCCACTCCGAGACCGAGATCGACCTCGTGAGCGGCTCCCTCGTGCAGGCGGGCATCACCCGCGCCGAGGCCGTGCTCGGGGGCCTCGGCGCCCGGTCCGTCCTCGTCGTCGGCGCCGGCGGGATGGGCGCGCTCGCCGCGACCACGGTCTCGCGCCACGGCGCCCGCGAGGTCGTCGTCGTCAACCGCAACCCCGACCGTGCCGTCGGGGTCGCCGAGCGGGTCGGCGGTCGCGCCCGCCCGCTCGCCGAGCTGACCGAGGCGCTCGCGGACGCCGACCTCGTCATCGCCTCCACCGGCGCGCGGGGCCAGGTCGTCACGGCCGAGCACGTCGCCGCCGCCCTCGCCACCCGCGGCGGACGCCCGCAGGTCTACGTCGACCTCGCGCTGCCGCACGACGTCGAGCTCGACGTCGACACCCTCGAGGGCGCCACCCGGGTCGGTCTCGCCGAGCTCGGTGAGGACCTCGCCGAGGCCGGCTCCGCCCCGCAGGTCGCCGTCGCGCGCGAGCTCGTCACCGCCGAGGTCGCCGCCTATCTCCTCCAGCGTTCCGCGCAGGCCGTCGCCCCCACCGTCACCGCGCTGCGCGCCCGCGCCGGCGAGGTCGTCGACGCCGAGCTGACCCGCCTCGAGCGACGCACGCCCGGCCTCGACGACCACGAGCGGGCCGAGGTCCGCCGCGCCGTCGAGCGCGTCGTCGACAAGCTGCTCCACACCCCGACCGTCCGGGTCAAGGAGCTCGCCCGGGACGGCCAGGGTGGCAGCTACGCTCGCGCCCTCTCGGACCTGTTCGACCTCGACCCGCGCGACGTCTCGCTCGTCTCGGCGCCGCCGGCCATCCCGGGGGAGGACGCATGACCGCGCTGCGCCTCGGCACCCGCCGCTCCGCCCTCGCGACGACCCAGTCCTCCTGGGTCGCCGACCGGCTGCGCGCCCTCGGGCACGAGGTCGAGCTCGTCGAGATCACGACCGAGGGCGACCGCGACCGCACGACCCCGCTCGCCCAGCTCGGCGGCACCGGCGTCTTCGTCTCCGCGCTGCGCGAGGCGCTCGCCGACGGCCGGGTCGACCTCGCCGTCCACTCGCTCAAGGACCTCCCGACCGCGCCCGACCCCCGCGTCGACGTCGCCGCCGTCCCCGTCCGCGAGGACGTCCGCGACGCCCTCGTCGCGCGCGACGGCCTGACCCTCGGCGAGCTGCCGGCCGGTGCCACCGTCGGCACCGGCTCGCCGCGCCGCCGCGCGCAGCTCGAGGCCCTCGGCCTCGGCCTGGTCCTCACCGACCTGCGCGGCAACGTCGACACCCGGCTGCGCGCCGTGCACGAGGGCCGGCTCGACGCCGTCGTCCTCGCAGCGGCCGGCCTGCGCCGGCTCGGCCGGGCCGACGAGGTGACCGAGCTGCTCGACCCGCTCCAGGTGCTGCCGGCCCCCGGCCAGGGCGCCCTCGCGGTCGAGGTCCGCCGCGACGACGACGCCACGCGCGCCGCCGTCGCCCCGCTCGAGGACGCCGACGCCCGCGCCTGCGTCACCGCCGAGCGCACCCTGCTCGCCGAGCTCGAGGCCGGGTGCTCCGCCCCGGTCGGCGCGCTCGCCGAGGTCGTCGAGGGGGTGGACGGGCCCGAGCTGTCGCTGCGGGCCGTCGTCGCCGCCCCGGACGGCTCCCACGACCTGCGCCGGTCCCTGACCGGTGACCCCGCCGAGGCCGCAGACCTCGGCCGGAGGACGGCCCGCCTCCTCCTCGAGGACGGCGCCGCCGACCTCATGCCCACGTCCACCGACCGATCCGTCACGGAGCGTGCCCAGTGAGCCCCACGCGCTCGTCCACCCGCCCCTCCCGCGTCCCCGCGCGCGTCGCCTTCGTCGGCGGCGGGCCGGGCGACCCCGGCCTGCTCACGGTGCGTGCCGTCGAGCTGCTCGCCGCGGCCGACGCCGTCGTCATCGACCAGGTCGCCCGCGAGGCGATCGCCCTGCGGCACGCCCGCGAGGACGTCGAGGTCGTCGACGCCGGTCACGGCGACCAGGGCGAGGCCCTGACCCAGGCCTCGCGCGCCAAGCTCGTCGTCAAGGCGGCCAAGGCGCACGCGGGCGGCCTCGTCGTCCGCCTCATGGACGGCGACCCGGCCGTCTTCAACGGGCTGGCCGAGGAGGCGCAGGCGCTCGTCAAGGCCGGCATCTCCTTCGAGGTCGTGCCCGGTGTCAGCAGCCTGAGCGCGGTGCCGGCCTACGCCGGCGTGCCGCTCACGGCCAAGTCCACCTCGGCCGTCCACGTCGTCGTCGCCGGTCCCGGTGCGCCGGCCGTCGCCGGCGGGGTCGACGCCTCGGTCACCGTCGTCGTCCTCGGCGCCCCGGACCGCGCCGCCGTCGCTCTCCGGGCGCTGCTCGACGCCGGCCGTGACGCCGCGACCCCGGTCGCCCTCACCGAGCGCGGCACGACGACCGAGCAGCGCACGCTCGTCACGACCCTCGGCGAGGCGCCCGGCGTCATGGCCGACAGCCGCTTCCCCGTCCTCGCCGTCGTCGGCGACACCGTCCGGATGCGCGACGCCCTCTCGTGGTTCGAGACCAAGCCGCTCTACGGCTGGTCGGTCCTCGTGCCGCGCACGAAGGAGCAGTCGGGCACGATGACCGCCCGCCTCGAGCACCACGGCGCGCACGCCGAGATCGTCCCGACCATCTCGGTCGAGCCGCCGCGCACGCCGCAGCAGCTGGAGCGCGCCGTCAAGGGCATGGTCACCGGCCGCTACGAGTGGGTCGGCTTCACGTCGGTCAATGCCGTGCGCGCCATCCGCGAGAAGTTCGACGAGTTCGGGCTCGACGCGCGCTCGTTCGCCGGTCTCAAGGTCGCCGCCGTCGGTGGCGTCACGGCCGACGCGCTGCGCGAGTGGGGCATCAACCCCGACCTCGTGCCCACCGACGAGCAGTCCGCCCAGGGCCTGCTCGACGCGTGGCCGCCCTTCGACGCCGACCTCGACCCCATCAACCGGGTCTTCCTGCCCCGCGCCGACATCGCCACCGACACCCTCGTCGCGGGCCTGCAGGCCACCGGCTGGGAGGTCGACGACGTCACCGCCTACCGCACCGTCCGGGCCGCCCCGCCGCCCGCGCCGGTGCGCGACGCCATCAAGTCCGGGGCCTTCGACGCCGTGCTCTTCACGTCGAGCTCGACCGTGCGCAACCTCGTCGGCATCGCGGGCAAGCCGCACCCGAGCACGGTCATCGCCTGCATCGGCCCGGCCACGGCGAAGACGGCCGAGGAGCACGGCCTGCGGGTCGACGTCCTCGCGCCGGAGCCGAGCGCCGCGGCGCTCGTCGACGCGCTCGCCGACCACGGCCGCTCGATCGCTCTCGACGCCGCCGAGGCCGGCGAGGAGGTCGTGCGTCCGAGCCAGCGTCGCGCCGGCGGCCGGAAGCGCGCCACGTGACGGCGGGCCTGCCGCTGCCGGGGGCGCCGTTCCCGGTCGGCCGGCCGCGCCGGCTGCGCCGCACCCCGGCGCTGCGGCGGCTCGTCGCCGAGACGCGGCTGCACCCGGCCGAGCTCGTCCTGCCGGTCTTCGTCCGCGAGGGCATCGACGCGCCGGTCGCCATCTCGTCGATGCCCGGCGTCGTCCAGCACACGCTCGACTCGCTCGTCGAGGAGGCGCGGCGCTGCGTCGACGCCGGGCTCGGCGGGATCATGCTCTTCGGTGTGCCATCGGCCAAGGACGGTCGGGGCTCCGGCGCCGACGACCCCGACGGCATCCTCAACGTCGGGCTCTCGCGGGTCGTCGAGGCGGTCGGTGACGACCTCGTCGTCATGAGCGACCTCTGCCTCGACGAGTTCACCGACCACGGCCACTGCGGCGTGCTCGCGGCCGACGGCTCGGTCGACAACGACGCGACGCTCGAGCGCTACGCGTCGATGGCCCTCGCGCAGGCCGCGACCGGCACGCCGGTCCTCGGCCTGTCCGGGATGATGGACGGCCAGGTCGGGTACGTCCGGGCGGCCCTCGACGCCGCCGGGTACACCGACACCTCGATCCTCGCGTACGCCGCGAAGTACACCTCGGGGCTCTACGGGCCGTTCCGCGAGGCCGTGCAGTCCTCCCTCGTCGGGGACCGCGCGACCTACCAGCAGGACCCGGCCAACGGCCGCGAGGCGCTGCGCGAGCTCGAGGCCGACATCGCCGAGGGCGCCGACATCGTCATGGTCAAGCCCGCCGGGCCGCACCTCGACGTCGTCGCCGCGGCCGCCGCGGTCTCGCCGGTGCCCGTCGCGGCCTACCAGATCTCCGGCGAGTACGCCCAGATCGAGGCCGCCGCCGAGCGCGGGTGGGTCGACCGCGAGCGGGTCATGATGGAGGCGCTGCTCGGCATCCGCCGGGCCGGCGCGAGCATCATCCTCAGTTACCACGCCATCGAGGCCGCCCAGCGCCTCTGAGCGCCCACGCAGCCTGTCCAGGTGCGGGCTACACCGCAGTACGTGACGCTGAGGCGTCAGTTACTGCGGTGTAGCCCGCGCTCGGACGGGTGCCGCGTCAGTGCTCGTGGGCGTGCGGGGCCTCGCCGGTGACCACGACCATCTCGACGGGCGTGTGCTCGAGCGCGTGCCGGGCGAGGACCTTCCCGGTACCGAGGTCGGCGACGACGAGCTCCTTCTGCTCCGCGTCCGTGACGAAGGCGGTGTCGCCGACGACCCGCAGGACCGGGCCCGGCTGCTGCCAGTCGTCCTTCTCCTGCCACGGCGCGATGACGGGGATGCGGCGCGTGACCGCCGCGGAGTCGACGTCAACGACGGCCAGCGACCCGTCGTAGGTCAGCACGACGCCCTCGCCGTCGGCGCCGCGCGCGAGCGAGCGGAACCAGTACGACGACCCGAGCTCGACCAGGCGCAGACGGTCGGTGCGGGTGTCGACGAGCGCGACGCGGGTCGTCTTCTCCACCGGGTCGGCGTCGGGGTCGACCTTGTAGTCGGTGAGGACGACGGGCGACTCCGGGCTGCCCGCGGCGTTGCCGGTCCGGGCGTAGTCGTCGCGCACCGCGACCTTGTGGAACTCGCCGCCGCGGTAGACGACCGGGCCGTCCTCGCAGCCGAAGAGCACGACGTCGCCGTCCTCGTCCGGGGCGGCCGCCGCCTCGCCGTGGACGCCCGTGCAGTCGTCGGTCCGCGCGACCTCCTGCCCGTCGCGGACCAGCCGGACGCTCGAGCGCGACTCCTCGGTCCCGTCGGTGACGAGGAGGCCGTCCTCGACCGGCACCGCGACCCCGTGGTGCGGCGCGGGTGTCGTCGACCGCTGCACGGGGGCGACGTCGGAGCCGATCTGCTCGGTCGGCACGAGCTGGACCGAGCCGTCGCCGTCGCCGAAGAGGGCGGTCATCCCCTCGTGCGGCACGACGTGCCCGGCGTGGGCTGCGGCGTACGAGACGTCGGTGAGGCCCGGCGTGTACTCGAAGGCGTGGTCGTGGTCGCCGTGCGGCTGGCGCTCGATCCCGGTGTCGTACACCCGGAACGCATCACCGTCGGCGACGACGACGTGCCGCCCGTCGCCCGCGTCGCTGAGCCGGAGGAAGCCCTCGCGGGCGTCCTGGCGGACGGTCTCGCCGGTCGTCGCGTCGACGAGGGTGAGGCCGCCCTCGTGGGCGAGCAGCACGCGCGGCTCGACGCCCCGCACCTCGCGCTCGTCGCCCCCGACCGTCGCGGACGGCGTGGCGCTCGTCGCGGACGAGGGGGAGGCGGGGTCGGACGCGCAGCCGGCGAGGACGACGGCGGGCGCGAGGAGGAGGACGGCGGGGCGCAGGGCGCGGAGGCGTGGTCGCATGGCGGCGACCCTAAACCAGAATGACAATCATTCTCAAACACACTCGATGGTGAGTGCGGAAGTGGCTGCCGAAGCGACCACTTCCGCACTCGACGGCGGGCGTCAGTCGTCGCCGGCGTCGAGGCGGGCGCGCAGGCGCTCGATGCCGCCGCGCAGGAGCTCGCCGTAGCCGTCGTCACCGAGCAGGTGGGCCGTGGTCTCGGCCGCCTCGAGCTCGCGACGGGCCTCGGTGATACGCCCCTGGCGGCGGTAGCCGTCGCCGAGGTTGAGGTGGAGGCTGGGCGCGAGGGCCGCGGCCGAGGGGATGCCGACCGGCGCCAGCGCGTCGTCGGCCAGGTACGCGTGCTCGCGCAGCGCGACCTCGTCCCACGCCACCTCGTCGGCGAGGGCGGGCTCGAGGTCGGCGAGGTAGTGCGCGAGCACGCAGCGCGGGGCGTGCTCGCCCGGCCCGGCCCCATCCCAGGCGGCGAGCATCCGGGCCCGTCCTGCGTCGCGCCCGCCGCCGAGCGACTGTGTGACGCCGGCCAGGACCTCGCTCCACTCCGTCATGCCGCGGACGCTACGGGCCGCCACCGACGGGGCCGCGGCGGCATCCACCGGGGGTCGAGGGCGCACACGGTCGCCGGGGCGACCGCTTCCGCACTCGACTCCGGACGGGATGGGGCGGGGACGGCGAACCGCCCGCCACGCGCTGCGTGACGGGCGGTCCGGGGTGGGGCATCCCGTCGTCCCTGCACGACGGGATGCCCGGGCGGCTCGCCGGAGGGAGCGGAGCCGGGGAGGGACCTCGCTCAGGCCTGCTTGGCGAGCTGGAGGTCGATGACGAGCTTGATCTTCTCGGAGACGAGGACGCCGCCCTTCTCGAGGTTGGCGTTCCAGGTGAGGCCCCACTGCGTGCGGTCGAGCTCGCCGGAGGCCTCGAAGGCCGCCTTCTCGTTGCCCCACGGGTCGGTCGCGACGCCGCCGAACTCGACGTCGAGCGAGACCGGCTTGGTGACGCCCTTGATCGTGAGGTCGCCGGTGAGGGTGGAGCCGTCGAACGAGGTCGAACGGAAGGTCATGTCGGGGTGGTTCTCGGAGTCGAAGAAGTCGCCGCTGCGCAGGTGGCCGTCGCGGTCGGCGGTGCCGGTGGCGACGGAGGCGGTCTTGATGGTGACCTCGGCGGTGGAGTCCGCGAGGGTCTCGCCGACGACGACGGTGCCGGCGACGTCGGTGAACGAGCCGCGGACCTTGCTCACCATGAGGTGGCGGGCGACGAAGCCGACCTCGGTGTGGGTGGGGTCGATGGTCCAGGTGCCGGTGGAGAGGCCGGTGAGGGTGTCGGTCATGGGTGGTGCTCCTTCGAGAGGGTGGGGCATGCGGTAGTTGACGCTTCAACTATGCACCATCTCCGACTATTCCGCCTCCCGGGTCGTGGGACGATGACCCCGTGGAGACGACCCGGTGGCTGGCGAGCGACGAGCAGCGGTGGTGGCGCGCCTACCTGCGCGGCAACCGCGAGCTCGACGTCGCCCTCGACCGCGACCTCTCCCGCGAGGGTGTGAGCCTCTCGGACTACGAGCTGCTCTCGATGCTCTCGGAGGCCGAGGGCCGCCGGCTGCGGATGTCCGCCCTCGCCGAGCTCATCGTCCAGTCGCGCAGCCGGGTCACACACACCGCGGCCCGCCTCGAGCGCCGCGGCTGGGTGCGCCGCACCCCGGCGCCCGACGACGGCCGCGGGGTCGTCCTCGAGCTGACCGACGACGGCCTCGGCGCCGTCGAGCGGCTCGCCGCCGCGCACGTCGCCAGCGTCCGCCGCCACCTCGTCGACGTCCTCACGCCGTACCAGTTCCGCGCCCTCGGCGAGGCGATGGAGGCCGTCCGCGACGCGTACGCCAGCGACCCGACGACCCCGGCATCCCCCTGCGAGCCCTGCTGACCCGACAATGGGGAGGTGACCGACACCTCCACCGCCCCCGCCGCCGCTGACGAGGCGCCCGCCTCCGCCGCCCTCCTCGCCCGGGCCCGCGCCGTCACCCCCGGTGGCGTCAACAGCCCGGTCCGCGCCTTCCGCTCGGTCGGCGGCACGCCCCGCTTCATGGTCCGCGGCGAGGGACCGCTCCTCACCGACGCCGACGGCCACGAGTACGTCGACCTCGTCGGCAGCTGGGGCCCGATGATCCTCGGCCACGCCCACCCGGCCGTCCTCGACGCCGTGCACACCGCGGCCTCGCGCGGCACGTCCTTCGGCACCCCGAGCGAGAACGAGGTCGCGCTCGCCGAGGAGATCGTGGCCCGCGTCCGGCCCGTCGAGCAGGTCCGCCTCGTGAGCAGCGGCACCGAGGCGACGATGAGCGCCATCCGCCTCGCCCGCGGCTTCACCGGCCGCCCGCTCGTCGTCAAGTTCGCCGGGCACTACCACGGCCACGTCGACTCCCTCCTCGTCGCCGCCGGCTCGGGCGTCGCCACGCTCGCGCTGCCCGACTCCGCCGGCGTGCCCGAGCAGATGGCCGCCGAGACGATCGTGCTGCCGTACAACGACGTCGCCGCCCTCGAGGAGCTCTTCGCCGCCCGCGGTGACCAGATCGCGTGCGTCATCACCGAGGCCGCCGCCGGCAACATGGGCGTCGTCGCGCCGCAGCCCGGGTTCACCGAGGCGCTGCGCCGGGTCACCGCGCAGCACGGCGCGCTGCTGGTCTCGGACGAGGTGATGACCGGCTTCCGCTGCAGCCGCGCCGGCTGGTGGGGCCACGAGGGCCTCGACCTCGCCCCGGACCTGCTGACCTTCGGCAAGGTGATGGGCGGCGGCTTCCCGGCGGCGGCGTTCGGCGGCCGCGCCGACGTCATGGCGCTCCTCGCGCCCGACGGGCCGGTCTACCAGGCGGGCACCCTCAGCGGGAACCCCGTCGCGACCGCCGCCGGCCTCGCCACGCTGCAGCACTGCGACGACGCCGTCTACGCCCGCCTCGACGAGGTGTCCCGCGCCATCAGCACCGCTGCGTCCGAGGCGCTCTCGGCCGCCGGCGTCGCGCACCGCGTCCAGTACGCCTCCTCGATGTTCTCCGTCTTCTTCCGTGACGGAGAGGTGCGCGACTACGACGACGCCCGCGACCAGGACACCGCCGCCTTCGGTCGGTTCTTCCACGCGATGCTCTCGGCCGGCGTCTACCTGCCGCCGAGCGCCTACGAGTGCTGGTTCGTCTCGGCCTCGCACGACGACGCGGCCGTCCAGCGCGTGCTCGACGCCCTGCCCGGCGCGGCCGCCGCGGCGGCGGCCGGCTGACGGCCCGCCGGGTCTGACGGCCCGCCGGGTCTGACGGCCCGCCGGGTCGCCGCGGCGGTGTCGAACCCCGTCCGCGGCACTCAGGTGGGTTTGCGACAATCGCGAGCATGACCCCGACCGCCGGTGGCGCCGTCCCCGCCGAGCCGCAGCGCACGACCGTGCACCTGCTGCGGCACGGCGAGGTCCACAACCCCGGGCAGGTCCTCTACGGGCGGCTGCCCGGGTACCACCTCTCCGAGCTCGGGCGCCACATGGCCGAGCTCGCCGCCGAGCACCTCGCCGACCACGACGTCGTCCACGTCGTCTCCAGCCCCCTCGAGCGGGCGCAGGAGACCGCGGCGCCGGTCGCGGCCGCGCACGACCTCCCCGTCACCCTCGACGAGCGGGTGCTCGAGGCCGGCAACGAGTTCGAGGGACTGCCGGTCGCCGGCGGCCAGGGACTGCTGCGCCACCCGCGCCTGTGGCCGAAGATGCTCAACCCGCTGCGGCCGTCGTGGGGCGAGCCCTACGGCGAGATCGTCGAGCGGATGCGCTCCGCCATCGTCGACGCCCGGGCCGCCGCCCGCGGCCACGAGGCGGTCATCGTCAGCCACCAGGCGCCGATCTGGATGATCCGGCTCGCCACCGAAGGACGCCCCCTCGTGCACAACCCCGCCCGCCGTGAGTGCTCCCTCGCGAGCCTCACCTCCCTGACCTTCCTCGGCGACGAGCTGCTCTCGCTGTCGTACGCCGAGCCCGCCGCCCAGCTGCTGCCCCGCGCCCAGAAGGGGGCCGGCGCATGAGCCGGACGCCGTCCCGCCGGGCCGCGCTCGGCGCCGCGGCGCTGGCCGCCCTCGTGCTGGCCGGCTGCAGCAGCGACCCCAACTCGGTGGCCGCGCAGGCGAAGGCCGGCGACCAGAAGGGGTACATCAGCGGCGACGGCGCCGTCGAGACCATCCCGGTCGCCGACCGGCTGGAGCCGGTGACGATGGACGGGCAGCTGCTCGACGGCACCGCGTGGGACATCACCTCGACCCGCGGGCAGGTGCTCGTCCTCAACGTCTGGGGCTCCTGGTGCGCCCCGTGCGTCGCCGAGGCCCCCGACCTCCAGAAGGCCTGGGAGGAGCAGCAGGCGAAGAAGGCGCCGGTGCAGTTCATGGGCATCGACTTCCGCGAGGAGGCCGAGCGCGGCGCGGCGTTCGTCGAGAAGGCGGGCATCACCTACCCGAGCCTCAGCGACAAGCCGGGCCTGCTCATCCTGCGCCTCCAGGGCAAGGCCCCGACGACGCCGAGCACCCTCGTCCTCGACCGGGAGGGACGCATCGCCGCCCGGGTCAACGGCCCCGTCGACGCCACGACCCTCTCCGGCCTCGTCGACGACGTGGTCGCGGAGAAGTGACCGCCGGCCTCGTCGCCGCCACCGGCGACACCGTGACGAGCGGGGCGCTCCCGCTCGCGGTCGGTGTCGCCGCGCTCGCCGGGCTCGTCTCGTTCGCGAGCCCCTGCGTGCTGCCCCTCGTCCCCGGCTTCCTCGGCTACGTCACGGGGCTGACCGGCGAGTCCGCCGCCGACCGTTCGCGCGGGCGCACCCTTGCGGGCGCGCTGCTGTTCGTCGTCGGGTTCACCGTCGTCTTCGTCCTCGGGTCGATCTTCGTCACCGGCGTCGGCAGCGTCCTCGTCGAGCAGCGCGAGGTGCTGCTGCGGGTCGGCGGCGCGGTCGTCGTCCTCATGGGGCTGGTCTTCGTCGGCCTCGGTAGCCAGCGGGAGGTGCGCATCCACTGGCGCCCGCGGGCCGGCCTGCTCGGGGCGCCCCTGCTCGGTGCGGTGTTCGCGCTGGGATGGGCTCCCTGCACCGGCCCGACCCTGGCCGCCGTCCTCGTGATGGCCACCGCGTCCGGCGACGCCCAGGTCACCCGCGGGGTCACGCTCGCGCTCGCGTACGGACTCGGGCTGGGCCTGCCGTTCCTGCTCGTCGCGGCCGGGCTCGACCGCGCGGGCCGCGCGTCCGCCTGGCTGCGCCGGCACATGCGCACCATCCAGCTCCTCGGCGGCGTCCTGCTCGTCGTCGTCGGGCTGCTCATGCTCACCGGCGTCTGGGAGACGATGAACCGCTGGGTCCAGACCGAGCTCGTCTCCGGCTTCGAGGTGTCCCTGTGAGCACGACCGACGACCGTCCGACGACCGAGACCGCCCCCGCCGGCGACGGCACGCCCCCTCGGACGCCGGTCACCCAGCCGCGGCTCGGCGCCGTCGGCTGGCTGCGCTTCCTCTGGCGACAGCTGACGAGCATGCGCACCGCGCTGTTCCTGCTGCTCCTGCTCTCGGTCGCGGCCATCCCCGGCTCGACCTTCCCGCAGCGCTCCATCGACGCCGCGCGCACGACGCAGTTCATCACCGACCACCCGACGGCGGGGCCCATCCTCGACAAGCTCGGGTTCTTCGCGGTCTACGCGTCGCCGTGGTTCGCCGCGATCTACCTCCTCCTGTTCGTGTCGCTCATCGGGTGCGTCGCGCCCCGCAGCCGCATCCATTGGCACCAGCTGCGCTCGCGGCCGCCGCGGGCCCCGCGTCGCCTCGAGCGCCTCGCCGCGCACACCGAGGAGGTCGTCGACGGCACCCCGGACGAGGTGCGCGAGCGGCTGCGCGGCGTCCTGCGCTCCAAGCGCTACCGGGTGCACGCCCACGACGACACCTCGCTGTCGGCCGAGAAGGGCTATCTCAAGGAGACCGGCAACCTCGTCTTCCACCTCGCGCTCATCGGCGTCCTCGTCGGCGTCGCGTGGGGGCACCTGCTCGGCTGGAAGGGCGACGTCATCGTCCCGGTCGGCGACACCTTCGCCAACAGCCTCTCGTCCTACGACACCTTCAGCCCCGGCCCGTGGGTCGACGTCAACGACCTCTCGCCGTACGCCATCCGCCTGGACCGGCTCGACGTGAAGTTCGAGACCGAGGACACCGGCCGCGGGCAGTTCGGGATGCCGCGCGACTTCCGGGCGTACACGACCTTCACCACGCCCGAGGGTCGCACCGAGGCGCGCGAGATCGCCGTCAACCACCCGCTCGAGACCGGCGGCGGCAGCGTCTTCCTCCTCGGCAACGGCTACGCCCCGAAGGTGACCGTGCGCAACGCCGCCGGCAAGGCCATCTACACCTCGGCGACGCCGTTCCTCCCGCAGGACAACAACTACACGTCGGTCGGCGCCATCAAGGTGCCCGGTGCCCAGCCCGACGAGCTCGGCTTCGCGGGGTTCTTCCTCCCGACCGGCGTCATCGACTCCGAGCAGGGCCCGCACTCGACCTTCCCCGACACGCTCGACCCGCAGCTGGCGCTCACCGCGTTCAGCGGGACGCTCTTCCCGGGCGGTGGTCCGCAGTCGGTCTACACGCTCGACACGGCCGAGATGAAGCCGCTGCCCGGCAAGGACGGCGCCGACCAGCTGCGCATCCTCCTCAAGCCCGGCCAGACCTACGAGCTGCCGGAGGGGCGCGGCTCCATCACCTTCGACGGGGTCGAGCGCTTCGCCGGCCTCTCGATCCGCACCGACCCCGGCAAGACCCTCACCCTCGTCTCGGCGCTGCTCGCGCTCGCCGGGCTCGTCCTCAGCCTCGTCGTCCGGCGCCGCCGGGTCTTCGTCCGGGTTCGCCCCGAGGAGGGCACGGGTCGTACCGTGGTCTCCGTCGGCGGCCTGGCCAAGGACGACGACGAGGGGATGGCCGACGAGGTCGCCGCCGTCCTCACCGCACCCGGAGGAACCCGATGACCGACCTGACGCTCGCGCAGCTGTCGAACCTGTCCGTCTACTCGGCGATGGTCGTCCTGACCCTCGCGATGCTCGCGCACGGCCTGTACCTGGCCCGCGTCGTGCCCGCCCGGGAGGCCGTCGCCGTCGAGGCGCCCGAGCGCGAGCTCGTCGCGGCCGGTGGCGGCTCCGCGCCGGCGGACGACGCGCCCGCCGTCCCCACCGAGAAGGCCGACGAGCCGGCCGGCGCGCGCAAGGCCGCCGGCATCGGGCACTCGCTGACCGTCCTCGGGACGCTGCTGGTCGTCGCCGGCGTCGTGCTGCGCGCTCTCGAGGTGCACCGCTGGCCGCTCGGCAACATGTACGAGTTCGCCATCGTCGGGGCGATGTTCACGCTGCTCGCCTACGTCGCGTGGTCGACCCGCCGCGACCTGCGCTGGCTCGGGGTCTTCGTCACCGGCCCGGTGCTGCTCGTGCTCGGCGCGGCCATCACCGTCTGGTACACCGACGCCTCCGAGCTCATGCCGTCGCTGCGCTCGGTGTGGCTGGCCATCCACGTCACGGTCGCGACGATGTCGGTCGCGGTGTTCACCATCGGCGCCTCGCTCGGCATCCTCTACCTGATCCAGGACCGCGTCGAGGCGCGCGAGGGCGGGGCGACCGGCCGGGCGGCCTTCATGCGGCGGCTGCCCACGGCCCGGGCGCTGGAGCGGCTGACGTACGCGACGCACATCGTCGCCTTCCCGATGTGGACCTTCACCGTCATCGCCGGCGCCATCTGGGCCCGCCAGGCCTGGGGCTCGTACTGGAACTGGGACCCGAAGGAGGTCTGGAGCTTCGTCATCTGGACCGTCTACGCGGCCTACCTGCACGCCCGCGCGACGACCGGCTGGAAGCGTCAGAACGCCGTGTGGATCTCGCTCGCGGGGTTCGTCTGCGTGCTGCTCAACTTCGCCGTGGTCAACGTGTTCTTCGTCGGCCAGCACTCCTACTCGGGTATGTGAGGGACCCCGCTCGATGAACGCCTTCCTGCGCTACACCGTCCTGCGCCTGCTCATCTTCTTCGGCTGCGTCCTCGCGCTGTGGCTCGCGGGGCTGCGCGACGAGGAGCAGCTGCTGCTCCTCGTCGTCCTCGCGGCCCTGGCGTCGATGGCCATCTCGTACGTGGCGCTGCGGCGCTTCCGCCAGGACTACTCGGCGCAGCTGTCCGAGACCATCGAGCGGCGCGCGGCCGCCCGCCGGGAGAAGGGCGGCGACCGGCGCACCGACGAGCAGGCCGAGGACGAGGAGGTCATCGTCCGGCCGTCGACCGCGGCGCGCCCGGCCACTGCCGAGGACGACGACTTCCGCTGACCCGCTCCGCCCGGTCGAGGTGAAACCCGACCCTCCCGTGGTCGCTTTTCACCTCGACCCGCGCGCGCCGGCGGAGAGCATCCGACTGATTGCGAGTTGAGCCGCTCGACACGCCGCCGGGCGGCGCGTCGAGCGGCGGAACTCGCAATCAGTGGGGGGCGCGGACGGGTCGAGGTGTGCCGCCGCTGCCCGGTGGTGCCCGGATACCTCGACCCGCGGCCTCGGTCCCGGGTCGAGGTGAAACCCGACCCTCCGGAGGTCGAGCATCACCTCGAGACAGGGGTTCGTCCACGAGACCCCGGCTCCGAGCTCGTGTCTCGTGGACATTTCGGGGTGACCCCGAAATGTCGAGGCGGGTGGGGCGGGAGGGTCAGGTGAGGGCGCGGCCGAGGGCGACGCCGGCGAGGACGAGGACGGCGTACGCCACCTCGTACAGCCCCGTCGCGGCGAGCACCGGGATGAGCCCGGGCCCGGTCGTGCCGGCGCGCACGACCCGCACCCCGCGCCACCCGACGACGAGCGCGAGCAGGCCGAGCAGCGCCCACGGCTGCCAGAGGGCCATGACGAGCAGGGCCAGCACCGACACCCCGACGAGCCCGACGTAGAACGCGCGCGTCCGGGCGTCACCGAGCCGCACCGCGAGGGTCCGCTTGCCGTGCTCGACGTCGGTGGGGATGTCGCGCAGGTTGTTCGCCACGAGGATGCCCGAGGCGACGGCCCCGACGCCGACGGCGCCCGCGAGGCCGAACCACGAGACCGCGCCGGCCTGGGTGTACTCCGTGCCGAGCGTCGCCATCAGGCCGAAGAACACGAAGACGTAGACCTCGCCGAGGCCGCGGTAGCCGTAGGGGTTGTCGCCGCCGGTGTAGCGCCACGCCGCGAGGACGGCCAGCGCGCCGAGCGGGAGCATCAGCCAGGCCTGCGAGAGCGCGACGAGCGCCAGCCCGACGACCCCGGCCGCTCCGAAGGACAGGAAGGCCGCGACCTTGACGTTGCGCGGGTCGGCGAGCCGCTGGCCGACGAGCCGCACCGGGCCCGAGCGCACCTCGTCGGTGCCGCGGATGCCGTCGGAGTAGTCGTTGGCGTAGTTGACGCCGACCTGCAGCGCGAGGGCGACGAGCAGGGCGAGCAGCGCGAGCCCGGCGTCCGCCTCGCCGACGCGCAGGGCGGCGGCGGTGCCGAGGACGACGGGGGCGACGGCGGCGGGCAGGGTGCGCGGGCGGGCGCCCGCCACCCACTGGGCGAGAGTGGCCATCGGTCGGTCAGAGTCCCTTGAGGAAGTCGGGGTCGTCGTCGGGGCCGCGCGGCGGGCGCCGCGTCGGCCCGGGGGTGCCGCGGCCCGGCCGACCGCCCCCGAGGAGCGGCCCGGCAGGGCGCCCGGCGACGAGCCAGGCGACCGGCCCGACGACCGGGAAGAGGAGGATGAGGAGCATCCAGGCGATCTTGGGCAGGTTCCGGACGGACCCGTCGTCGGTCTGGATGCAGTCGACGAGGGTCCAGATCGTCAGCGCGAGGCTGAGGACGACGGGCAGGAACCGCAGCACCCCGTCATCCTCCCACGGGGAAGAACGCGGCCACGGCGGCCCGGTCCGGCTTGCCCGGCCCGCGCAGGGGGACGGCGCCCGCCGCGGTGACCCGCCGCGGCAGGGCGTGCGCCGGCAGGTGGGGGCGCAGGAGGTCGCGGACCTCGGCGAGCGAGAGCGGCCGCGCGTCGGGGGCCGGGACGACGAGGAGGCTGACCGCCTGACCCCACTCCGGGTCCGGCGTACCGACGACGACGGCCTCGAGGACGCCGGGGACGTGCTCGAGGGCGGCCTCCTCGACGACGCGGGGCGCGACCTTGAGCCCGCCGGTCGTCACGAGGTCGTCGAGCCGGCCGTCCACGTGCAGCCGGCCGTCGTCGTCGAGGTGCCCGGCGTCGTCGGTGCGGTACCAGCGCGAGCCGTCGGGGTCGACCTCGAAGGCGCGGAAGGTGAGGTCCGGCCGCCCGAGGTAGCCGTGCGCGAGCGTGGCGCCGCCGAGCCGGATGCGCCCGTCGTCGTCGAGGCGGACCTCCGCGCCGCGCAGGGCGGTGCCGTCGTAGACGCAGCCGCCGCACGTCTCGCTCATCCCGTAGGTCGTGAGGACGCGGACGCCCGCGGCCTCGGCCCGGCGGCGCAGCACCGGGGGAGTGGCGGCGCCGCCGACGAGGACGCCGTGCAGCGTCGTCAGGGCGTGGGTCGCGGCGGGGTCGGCGAGCAGCCGGACGAGCTGGGTGGGCACGAGCGAGGTGTAGTGGCGGTGGCGGGGGTCCATCCGCCGCACGGCCGCGACGAAGGCGCCGGGGGTGAAGCCGGCGGAGAGGTCGGTGGCGACCGGCTCGGTGTCGGCGTCGAGGCCGCGCAGGAGGACCTGGAGGCCGGCGACGTGGCCGGCGGGCAGGGTGAGCAGCCACTGGCCGGGACCCCCGAGCCGCTCGTGGGTGGCGCGGGCGCTCGCGCCCAGCGCGGAGGCCCCGAGCATCGCGAGCTTCGGTGCGCCGGTGGAGCCGGAGGTGCCGACGACGACGGCGAGGTCGTCGGCCGCGGCCGCCCGCGCGGGCAGCTGCGGCGGCTGCGACCCGGCGACGTAGGGCGCGACCGCGCCGCCGCCGGCGAGGGCCCGGCGCAGCCGGGGGAGGACCGCGACGGCCTCCTCGCCCGCGGGCACGGGCAGCGGCTCGACGTCCATGCGGTCACCGTACCCAGCCGCAGCGCGCCGCCCGGCCGCCGCCCCGGGCTGGTCATCCGCGGCGTCCCGCGGGACCATGGGGCGAGCGCGAGGAGGTGGCCGGATGCTCGGGACCACGACGACGGACCTGGAGCGCCTGCGCGCGCACCGCGCCGAGCTCGGGGAGTCGATGGCCGCCCTCGACGCGGCGCTCGCGCTGCCGGTCGGGCTCGGGCCGGTGTGGCGGCGCCGGGTGCGCGCCGCCCTGACCGAGCTCGCCCACGACCTGCGCGACCACGTCGCGCTGACGGAGGCGCCCGACGGCCTCTACGCCGACCTGCGCACCCGCGCCCCGCGGCTGGCGCACGACGTGGCCCGCCAGCTCGTCGACCACGTCGAGGTCGTCGCCGAGGTCGAGCGGCTCCTCGACGAGCGCGACGACGGGCTCGCCGACGAGGACGCCGTCCGGGTCCACCGCGAGGCGGCGACGCAGCTGCTCGGCCGCCTCGTGCGCCACCGTCAGCGCGGGTCCGACCTCGTCTACGCCGCCTACGACGTCGACCTCGGCGGGTCCGGCTGAGGGAGCGCCGGTTACGGCTGGACGGCGGGCACGAAGTCGAAGGTGTTGCCCAGCAGCCACACGAGCAGCAGCACCACCGGCAGGTGGATCGCGAACTGCAGGAACGTGAACCCGACGAGGTCACGGGCGCGCAGCTTGAGCACGGCGAGCAGCGGCAGCATGAAGAACGGGTTGACGAGGTTGGGCAGCGCCTCCGCCATGTTGTAGATCTGGACGGTCCAGCCGAGGTTCATCTGCACGTCGGTGGCGGCCTGCATCACGTACGGGGCCTCGACGAGCCACTTGCCGCCGCCGGAGGGCACGAGGATGCCGAGCACGGCGGTGTAGACGGCCAGCGCGACGGCGAACCCGCCGCCCCCGCCGAACGAGGTGAAGATCGAGGACAGGTGGTCCGAGAGGGTCTCGCCGCCGCGGCCCTCGGCCTTGGTGAGGACGGCCGCCATCGCCGCGTAGAGCGGGAACTGCACGAGGATGCCGGCCGTCGCGGGCACGGCCTTCTGGACGGCCATGAGGAAGCGCCGCGGCGTGCCGTGCAGGACGAGCCCGAGGACGAGGAAGACGAGCAGGTAGCCGTTGAGGCTGCTGAGCACCGCGACCGCGGACTTCTCGAGCAGCTGCCCGACGAGCCAGCCGAGCGTGATGACCCCGAGCAGGACCGGCAGCACGCGCGAGTACTCGAGCCACTCGCCGGGGCGCTCGCGCTCCGGGGGCGCCTCGGGCAGGTCCTCGGTGTCGATGCCCATGTCCTGCGCCGTGCGCACCGACGCGCCTCGGGGGCACGAGGCCCACGCGATGACGGTGGTCAGGACGATGAGGAGCAGCGCCGAGACCATCGACTGCCAGGTGAAGATGGTCTTCCCGAAGTCGAGGACGCCGGTGATCTCGAGCAGCGGGGCGGGCAGCGAGGCCGGCGTCGCCTGGAGCTGGGCGGCCGACGACGAGAGGCCCAGCGCCCAGACGGCGCCCAGGCCCATGAACGCGGCGGCGCCGAGCGCGCGGTAGTCGACGGTGAGGTCCTCGCGGCGGGCGACGGCCCGGGCGAGCAGGCCGCCGAAGATCAACGACAGGCCCCAGTTGAGCAGCGAGACGCTCATCGACAGGAACGCGACGAACGCCACCGCGCGGCGGGGGTCGTTGGGCAGGTGGGCCAGCGCCTCGATGAGCCGGGCCACCGGGGGAGCGGTCGCCACGACGTAGCCGGTGAGGACGACCATCGCCATCTGGAGCGTGAAGGCCGTCAGGTCCCAGAAGCCGGTGCCGAAGGTCTCGACGACGGCGGCCGGCGTGGACCCGTTGGCCAGCGCGGCGACCGAGACGATGACGACACCGAGCGCGGCGAAGACCCACGCGTCGGGGAACCACTTCTCGGTGAACGCGGCGAAGGTCTGGGCGACGCGGGCGAGCCCGCGCTCGTCGGTCGTGGGAGCGGTCGTCGTCGACATGGTCGTCCTCGCGTCAGGGGTCGGGGTCTCAGAAGTACCAGGGGAAGGGCGACCAGTCGGGGTCGCGCTTCTCGAGGAACTGGTCGCGCCCCTCGACGGCCTCGTCGGTCATGTACGCGAGCCGGGTGGCCTCGCCGGCGAACACCTGCTGGCCCATCAGCCCGTCGTCGAGCAGGTTGAAGGCGAACTTGAGCATCCGCTGCGCCTGCGGCGACTTCGACATCACGTCGCGGGCGAGCCCGAGCGCGGTGGCCTCGAGCTCGGCGTGGTCGGCGACGATGTTGACCGCGCCCATCCGGTGCATGTCCTCGGCGGTGTACTCGCGGCCGAGGAAGAAGATCTCGCGGGCGAACTTCTGCCCCACCATCTTCGCGAGGTAGGCGCTGCCGTAGCCGCCGTCGAACGAGCCCACGTCGGCGTCGGTCTGCTTGAAGCGGGCGTTCTCGCGGGAGGCGACGGTGAGGTCGCAGACGACGTGGAGGCTGTGCCCGCCGCCGGCCGCCCAGCCGCCCACGACGGCCACGACGACCTTCGGCATGGTGCGGATCAGCCGCTGCACCTCGAGGATGTGCAGCCGCCCGCCCTCGGCCTTGACCCGGCGCTCGTCGACGGTGTCGGCGGTCTCGCCCTCGGCGTACTGGTAGCCCGAGCGGCCGCGGATGCGCTGGTCGCCGCCGGTGCAGAACGCCCAGCCGGCCGTGCGCGCCGACTGGCCCTCGCGCGGCGTCGGGCCGTTGCCGGTCAGGAGGACGACGCCGACGTCGGCGGTGCGGCGGGCGTGGTCGAGGACGCGGTACAGCTCGTCGACGGTGTGCGGCCGGAACGCGTTGAGCACCTCGGGCCGGTCGAACGCGACTCGGACACAACCGAGCCCGACCGCGCGGTGGTACGTGACGTCGGTGAGGTCCTCGAAGCCGGGCACGTCCTCCCAGGCCGAGGGGTCGAAGGTCTCGCTGACTCCGGGGATCGCGCTCACGGCGGCAAGGCTAGCCGGGCAGCGCGCAAAGCCCCGACGGGCTGCCTCGTCCGGCAGGGTGGGGACGCATGTCGACGACGACCTCGCCGCCCCAGCAGTCCGAGTCCGGTTCCTCGCCGCGATGGCGCCTCGTCGGGCCGGGCCTCGTGGTCGCCGCCACCGGCGTCGGGGCGGCCGACCTCGTCGCCACCCTCATCGCCGGGCAGAAGTACGGCTACGCCCTCCTGTGGGCCGTCGTCGTCGGCTGCCTCATGAAGATCGTCCTCGTCGAGGGCGCCGGCCGGTGGACGCTCGCGACGGGCTCGACGATCTACGAGGGATGGTCGAGCCTCGGCCGCTGGACGACGTTCTACTTCGGGCCGTACATCGTCGTCTGGGGCTTCGTCTACGGCGCCGCGGCGATGGCCGGCACGGGGCTCCCGCTGCACTCGCTCTTCCCCGCCGTGTCGGTCCCGGTGTGGGGCATCGGGTCCGGCGTGGTCGGCGCCCTGCTCGTCTGGTTCGGCCGGTACGAGCTCTTCGAGAAGCTCTGCGCCGCGCTCGTCGGCCTGATGTTCGTCACCGTCGTCGGCGCTGCGGTGCTGACCGTCCCCAACGTCCCGGACCTGCTCGTCGGGCTGGCGCCGACCGTGCCCGCCGGGTCGGTCGTCAACGTGCTGTCGGTCGCCGGCGGCGTCGGCGGCACCATCACGCTCGCGGCCTACGGCTACTGGATCCGCGAGAAGGGGTGGACGACACCTCGGTTCATGCGCGTCATGCGTCTCGACAACCGTGTCGCCTACATCGTCACCGGGATCTTCGTCGTCGCCACGCTCATCGTCGGGGCCGAGCTGCTCTACTCCGCGAAGATCGCCGTGCAGACCGGCGACCAGGGGCTCCTCGACCTCGCGAACGTCCTCGACGACCGCTACGGCACGTGGGCGAGCAAGGTCTTCCTCGTCGGCTTCTGGGCCGCCGCGATGTCCTCGCTCCTCGGTGTCTGGAACGGCGTCAGCCTGATGTTCGCCGACTTCGTCGGCCACGTCCGCAAGCTGCCCGAGGACGCGCCCGAGCGCGGCATCGGCGGCCGCTGGTACCGCGCGTACATCCTCTGGCTGACCCTGCCGCCGATCGCGCTCATCCTCGTCGGCCGCCCCGTCTGGCTGCTGCTCGCCTACGGCGTCCTCGGGGCGTTCTTCATGCCGTTCCTCGCCGTGACGCTCATCTGGCTGCTCAACACCGACCGGGTCCCGCGCGAGTGGCGCAACAAGTGGTGGTCGAACCTCTGGATGGGGATCACCGCCGTCGCGTTCGTCGCGCTCGCGGCCAACGAGCTCGTGAAGGTCGTCACGGGCGACTGACCGCGGCGCGCGGTCCGTCCTACGGTGGTGCGGTGACGGTCGCAGCCCTGCCGGAGGTCCTCGCCGGCCTCCACGTCGTCGCCGTCCCCATGCGGGTCCCCTTCCGGGGGGTCCTCGTCCGCGAGGCGGCGCTCCTGCGGGGACCCCGCGGGTGGGGGGAGTTCGCGCCCTTCCTCGAGTACGGGCCGGCCGAGGCGGCGCGCTGGCTGGCCGCCGGGATCGAGGCCGCGTGGACGGGATGGCCGGAGCCGCTGCGCGACAGCGTGCCCGTCAACGCCACCGTCCCCGCCGTCGCGCCCGACGAGGTGGCCGGGGTCCTCGCGCGCTTCCCGGGCTGCACGACCGCGAAGGTCAAGGTCGCCGAACGCGGCCAGCCGTCCGCCGCCGACGTCGACCGGGTCGCCGCCGTACGGTCCGTGCTCGGGCGCAGCGGCCGCGTCCGGGTCGACGCCAACGGGGGCTGGGGGGTCGAGGAGGCCGCGCAGGTCCTCGGCCGGCTGGCCCGGTACGACCTCGAGTACGCGGAGCAGCCGTGCGCCACGGTCGAGGAGCTGCGCGACCTGCGGCTCCTGCTCGGCCGCCGCGGGCTCGACGTCCCGGTCGCGGCCGACGAGTCCATCCGCAAGGCGTCCGACCCGCTGCGCGTGCGCGACCTCGAGGCCGCGGACGTCGTCGTCGTCAAGGTGGCGCCGCTCGGTGGCGTGCGGCAGGCGCTCGAGGTCGTCGAGGCCTGCGGGCTGCCCGCGGTCGTGTCGTCCGCGCTCGACACGAGCGTCGGGATGGCCGCCGGCGTGGCGCTCGCCGCGGCCCTCCCCGAGCTGCCGTTCGCGTGCGGGCTCGGCACGGTGGCGCTGCTCGCCGGCGACGTGACGACCGAGCCGATGAGGCCCGCCGACGGCGCGCTGCCGGTGCGCCGCGTCGCCGCCGACCCGGGGCTGCTCGAGCGATGGGCGGCGCCCCCGGAACGGACCGACTGGTGGCGCGAGCGCATCGCGGCCGCCCACGACCAGCTGACGGGAGCACCCGCATGACCGGAGCCACCACGAACGACGAGGTCCCCGGCGGCGCGGCCGTCCGGTGGGTCTGGCTCTTTCTCGACACCCCCGTGGCCGACGCCGAGCGGTCCTGGGCCTTCTGGTCCGAGGTGACCGGGCAGGAGGTCGTCGACCGCCGCGGCGAGCGTGACGAGTTCGCCACCCTCGCACCGCCGCAGGGAGACCCGTGGCTCAAGCTGCAGGCCGTCGGCTCCGGTCGCGGGGGAGTGCACCTCGACCTCGACGTCGAGGACGTGCACCTCGCCGCCGCGCGGGCCGAGGCGCTCGGGGCCACGCGCGTGGGCGCCATCGGCGACACCGTCGTCGTCCTGCGCTCGCCCGGAGGGTTCGTCCACTGCCTCACGACGTGGGACGGTCGGGCCGGCCGTCGGGGCCAGCCACGCGACGGGCTGACCAGCATCCTCGACCAGTGCTGCCTCGACGTGCCGCGCTCGCGGTGGGAGGCGGAGAACACGTACTGGCAGAGGCTGACCGGATGGGCCTGGCGGGCCTCCGACGAGCCCGGGTACGCGTCGGTCAGCGCCGGCGCCGCGATGCCGGTGCGCATCCTCCTGCAGACCCTCGGCGAGGAGGACGGCGAGGTGCGCGGGCACGTCGACCTCGCGTGCGCGGACCGGGCCACGGACACCGCGCGGCACGTCGCCGCCGGCGCCGTGGTGCTCGAGGAGCGCTCGTTCTGGACGGTGCTGCTCGACCCGGTCGGCCGCGTGCACTGCCTCACCGACCGCCCGCCGAGCCCGGCGCGCTGACGTCCGCGCCGGTCCTGCCGGCCGCGCTCAGCGCTCGAGCGGCAGCCCGAGCAGCGCGTTCTCGACGACCTCGGCGAGGGCGGGATGGATCCAGTACTGCCCGCGCGCGACGTCGTGCACGTGCTGGCCGAAGCTCGCCGCCTGGACGAGGGGCTGGACGATGCTCGACGCCTGCGGCCCGACCATGTGCGCCGCGAGGAGGCGGCCGTCCGGGGTCGCGTGGAGGGTCAGGACCCCGGTGGTGTCCTCGAGCGCCCAGCCGTAGGCGACGTCGCCGACCTTCTGCGTGTACGTGACGAACTCGGTGCCGTCGGACTCCAGCTGCGCCGCCGTCGGGCCGAACGAGGCGACCTGCGGGTGGCCGAAGACGGCGTGGGGCACCGGCCGGTCGTCGGCCTCGTGCGGCGGGCCGTCGAGCCGGCCGAGGTCGACCGCGAGGTTGTGCGCGACGATCCGCGCCTCCCCGTTGGCGACGTGCTTCAGCTGGTGCTCGGAGCTGATGTCACCGAGCGCCCAGACGCGCGGGACGCTCGTGCGCCCCTGCCGGTCGACGACGAGCCGCCCGTCGGGGTGGGTGTCGAGCCCGCCCGTGGCGGCATCGAGGAGGTCGCTGTTCGGACGGCGGCCGACGGCGAGGAGCACGACCTCGGCCTCGACGTGCGCGGCGCCCTCCGGCCCCTCGGTGCCCAGCCGCCAGACGCCCGAGACGTGCTCGGCGCTCGTGACGGTCGTCGACAGGCGCACGTCGTAGCGCGAGCGCGCGACCTCGGTGTAGCGCTCGGAGACCTCGAACTCCTCGGCCATGAGCAGCCGGCCCGAGCGCTGCACCTGCGTCACGTGGACGCCGAGCGCCGAGAAGACGTGGGCCATCTCGCAGGCCACGAAGCCGCCGCCGACGACGGCCATCCGTGCGGGCAGGGCGTCCAGGCGCATGACGGTGTCGGAGGTGTGCACGCCGTTCGCGGGGTCGGCGCCGGTCAGGCCGTCGAGGGCGAGGCCGACGGGCCGGCTGCCGGCGGCGACGACGACGCGCTCGGCGGTGACCTCCTCGCCGGAGTCGAGGACGAGGGTCCGGGGGCCGGTGAAGCGTGCCCGGGAGCGGTAGAGGGTGACGTGCTCCTGGCCGGCGCGGTAGTCCTCACCGCCGTGCGAGATCGGGTCGATCCGGCCGAAGACGCGGTCGCGGATGGCCGGCCAGTCGACCTGCGGCCGGTCGAAGGTGACGCCGAGCCGGTGGGCGTCCTCGGCCTCGACGACGCGGTCGGCGGGCAGGACGAACATCTTCGTGGGGATGCAGCCGACGTTGAGGCAGGTCCCCCCGAAGGTCCCCTTCTCGACGATCGCGACGTCGAGGCCCTCGAGCTCCGGGGTGAGGAGCGAGTTGCCCGAGCCGCTGCCGATGATCACGAGGTCGTGGTGGGGCATGGCGCCACGCTACGTGGTGCCGGTCGTCCACAGGGCGGCGGTGGGCGGCCTCTCGTCCACAGACCGCGCGCCGGTGCTGGTGCGGGCACGGGCCCGTGGGGTGGGGTCGGGGCAGGCGAGACGGGAGGAGGCCGCGGTGGACGTGGCGGAGGTGGAGGCGCTGGCCCGGCGGGTCGAGGAGGCGGTCGAGGTCGTCGGGCTGCGCGCGGGCGCCCTGGCGCGGTCGTCCGGCGAGTGGTGGGAGGGCCCGGCGGCGGACGCCCTGCGCGCGTCGGTGGACACGCGTCGCACCCGGCTGGTGGCCCTCGCCGACGAGCTCGCGTGGCTGGCACGCTCGCTGCGCGCGCTCGCGTCGGCGCTGCGGGCCTCGGCGGACGACGGGCTGGGGAGGGCCTCGTGACGCGGGTGGCCGTGCGGTCCGAGGCCCTGCTGGCCTGGGCCGGTGCGCTGGCCTCGACCGCCGAGGTCCTGCGCGACGAGGGGTCGGCCGTCGCCGGTGGGGCGGCCCGGCTGGCGACCAGCCTGGGCCGGGGCGGGCTGCCCGGGGTCGGCGTGCTCGGCGCGTGGATCGGGGTCGAGGCGGACGCCGCGCGGGTGGCGGGTCCGGCCGGCCTGTGGGGCGAGGCGCTCGCGCTCGACGCCCTGGCGGTCCGGCTGCGGCTGGCGGCCGTGGCGTACGCCGGGGCCGAGGACCTCGCGGCGGCGGCGCTCGCGGGGGTGCGTTCCGGGGTCGCACGGGGCGCCTCGGTCGGGTGGTTCGACGAGACCGGCGCCCGGGTGGTGGTCGAGCAGGTGCCGCCGCGGTGGCCGCCCCGCACGCTCGCCGCCCCCGGCGACCTCGTGGCGCTCGGCGACGGGCTCGCAGGGGGGCGGGTGCGGGTCGTCGAGGTCGCGGCCCCGGGCGGCGGGTCGGCCTGGGTCGTCGTCGTGCCGGGCACGCAGTCGTGGTCCCCGCGGGCCGGGCCGCAGCCGTTCGACCTGACGACCGACCTCGCGGCGGTCACCGGCGACGCGACGGTCGCCGGGGCCGGCGTCGTGGCCGCGCTCGACGCGGCCCGCGCGGCGTCCGCCCGCCGCCGGGCGCTGCCGCCGGGTGCGCTCGCGACCGAGCCGGTGATCCTCGTCGGGCACAGCCAGGGTGGGTTGCACGCCGCGTCCCTCGCGGCCGACGACGGCTTCCGGCGCGGGCACCGGGTCACCCACGTCCTGACCACCGGCGCACCCATCGGGCTCGTGGAGATACCGGACGACGTGCGCGTCCTGTCCGTCGAGCACGCCGACGACCCGGTGCCGACGCTCGACCTCGCCCCCAACCCGGCGCGTGCGTCCTGGCTCACGCTGCGGGTCGGCGCCGGCCCGCCGGTCGACGTGGCCCGCCACGGCCTCGAGGGCTACGAGCGCACGGTGAGAGCGGCGGCCGGAGCGCCCCTCGGCACCGTGCCGGGCCTGCGCGCGTGGCAGGCGTCCGCGGGGTCCGTGCTCGGGCGGCCGGTGCTCGGGGTCAGCGAGGTCGTCGTCACGCGCGGGGCCCGGACACCGCCCGGGGCCGGCTGGCAGAATCGCGGCCCGTGACCCCCTCCACCGCGCTCGCCACCGTGCTCGTCGACGAGCTCGTGCGCGGCGGGGTCCGCGACGCCGTCCTCGCTCCGGGCTCGCGCTCGGCCCCGCTCGCCTACGCGCTGCTCGCGGCCGACCGGGCGGGTCGGCTGCGGCTGCACGTGCGGGTCGACGAGCGGTCGGCGGGCTTCCTCGCGCTGGGGCTCGCGAAGGGCTCCGGCCGCCCGGTGCTCGTCGTCACGACCTCCGGCACCGCGGTGGCGAACCTCCACCCGGCCGTCCTCGAGGCCTCCCACACCGGCGTGCCCCTCGTCGTCGTGTCGGCCGACCGCCCGCACGAGCTGCGGGGGAGCGGCGCGAACCAGACGACCCGCCAGCCGGGCATGCTCGCCGGTGCCGTCCGCTGGGAGGCCGACGTGCCCGCCCCCGACGCCGTCCCGGTGGACGGCGACGGCCGGGGCGCCTGGTGGCGGGCCACGGTCTGCCGGGCGCTCGCCGCGGCGCAGGGCTCGACCGGCGGCGAGCCGGGGCCGGTCCACCTCGACGTCGCCTTCCGCGACCCGCTCGCGCCCGGGGCCGGAGGGCCCGAGCCGCTGCCGGAGCACCTCACCGGGCGGCCGGACGACGGGCCGTGGACCGCGGTGCGGCCCGCGGTCGCCACGGCGCCGGCAGGGAGCATCGAGCACGTCGAGCGCACCCTCGTCGTGGTCGGCGACCTGCCGGGGGGCGGTGGCGACGAGGCCGTCGCCTGGGCGGCGTCGCGCGGGTACCCGGTCGTCGCGGAACCGTTCGCCGGTCCGTCCGCGCGGGCGGCCACGCTGCCGCACGGGCCCCTCCTGCTCACCGCCACCGGGTGGGTCGACGCGCACCTGCCCGAGCGCGTCCTCGTCGTCGGACGGATCACCCTCGCCCGGCCGGTGGCGGCCGTGCTCCGCCGGCCGGGGGTGCGGGTCGAGGTCGTCACCGGGGCGACCACGTGGCCCGACCCCTCGCACGTGGCGGCGGTGGTCCATCCCCTGGCGGCCCTGCACGCGGACGCGGGTGCCGACCCCGTCGCCCCCGGCGACTGGGCGCGGTCGTGGCACGAGGCCGGCCGGCGGCTCGCCGAGGCGGTCGCCGCGCAGGGCCTGCCCTGGCCGAGCGGCCTCGCGGTCGCGGCGGTGGTCCACGACGCCCTCCCCGCCGCCGGGGTCCTCGTCCTCGGCTCGTCCAACCCGGTGCGCGACCTCGACCTCGCGACGGCCGGTCGCACCGGTGACCCGCACGTCGGCGTCCGGGTCCACGCCAACCGCGGGCTGGCGGGCATCGACGGCGTCGTCTCGACGGCCGTGGGCGTCGCCCTCGGGACCGGCCGCCCGACCCACGCGTTGCTCGGGGACCTGACCTTCCTCCACGACGCCAACGGGTTGCTGGTCGGACCCCACGAGCCGCGCCCCGACCTCACGCTCGTCGTCGTCAACGACGACGGCGGCGGCATCTTCACCACCCTCGAGCACGGGGCACCCGAGCGTGCGGACTCGTTCGAGCGCGTCTTCGGGACGCCGACCGGTACCGACCTCGCCGCCGTGTGCCGGGCGCACGTGGTCGCCCACGAGCGCGTCGCCGACCGCGAGGCGCTCGCCGCCGCCGTCGCCCGCCGCCCCGACGGGCTGCGCGTCGTCGAGGTCCGCCTCGACCGCTCGACCCATCGCGACGCGCACGCCGCGCTCCGGGCGCTCGCCGCCCGCACCCTCGACAGCTGACCGGGGGCCGATTCGGCCACGGCGCCCGCGGTTGCGAGAATCGACCCGTGCCGACCACCCCCACCCGTACCGACGTCCTCGTCGTCGGCGCCGGCCCCGCGGGCGCCTCCGCCGCGGCCTGGGCCGCGCGCGCCGGCCGTGACGTCGTGCTCGCCGACGCCGCCACCTTCCCGCGTGACAAGACCTGCGGCGACGGGCTGACCCCGCGCGCGGTCGCCGAGCTCGACCGGCTCGGCCTCGGCGACTGGGTGCGCTCGCACACCGTCAACCAGGGCCTGCGCGCGCACGGCTTCGGCCAGACGCTGCACCTCCCCTGGCCGGGGGGCACGCTGCCGTCGCACGGCTCGGCCGTGCCGCGGACCGAGCTCGACGCCGGAATCCGCGAGGCCGCGCTCGACTCCGGCGCGACCGGCGTCGAGGGCGCCAAGGCGGTCGACGCCTCGCTCGAGGGCGGCCGCGTCCGGTCGGTCACCTTCCGCCGCGACGACGGCAGCACGCACGAGATCGAGTGCGAGCGCCTCGTCGTCGCCGACGGGGTGCGCTCGGGCCTGGGCAAGGTCCTCGGCCGCGAGTGGCACAAGGACACCGTCTACGCCGTCGCCGGCCGCTGCTACGTCGACTCCGACCGGGCCGACGACCCCTGGATCTCCAGCCACCTCGAGCTGCGCGGCGACGCCGGCGAGGCGCTGCCCGGCTACGGCTGGATCTTCCCGCTCGGCGGGGGGCAGGTGAACGTCGGCGTCGGCACGCTGGCCACGACCCGCCGCCCGGCGGAGGTCGCCATCAAGCCGCTCATGCGCCGGTACACCGACGAGCGCCGCGCCGACTTCGGGCTGACCGGCGAGCAGCGGATGCCGACGAGCGCGCTGCTGCCGATGGGCGGCGCCGTGTCGAACGTGGCCGGACCGAACTGGGCGCTCGTCGGCGACGCCGCCGCGTGCGTCAACCCGCTCAACGGCGAGGGCATCGACTACGGCCTCGAGACCGGCCGGCTCGCGGCGCTGCACCTCGACGACGACCTCGCGACCGTGTGGCCGGCGCTGCTGCGCGACCACTACGGCGAGGCGTTCTCCATCGCCCGGCGGATGGCGGCGATCTTCACGGTGCCGCGCACGCTCGCCGCCCTCGGCCCGGTCGGCATGCGCAGCGACTGGCTGATGACGCTCGCGCTGCGCTGGATGGGCAACCTCATCACGGACGAGGACCGCGACGCCTCCGCGCGCATCTGGCGCTGGGCCGGACGGCGCTCGGTCGCCGTCGACGCCCGCCCGCCCTTCACCTGACCGACCCCGACCCCGTGGCGTCGAGGGCGCAGGCGGTCGCCGGGGCTGCCGCTTCCGCACTCGACGCGAGACTCCGTTGAGTCGAGGGCGCAGGCGGTCGCCGGGGCCGCCGCTTCCGCACTCGACGCGAAGGGGCCGCGGTCAGGGGGCGTCGGCGGTGAGGGCGTCGCGCATCGGCACGAGCTTGGCCGAGGACTCGGCGAGCTCGTCGTCGGGGTCGGACCCCGCGACGATGCCGCAGCCGGCGAACAGCCGCATCCGCGAGGCGTCGTCGCGGTCCACCGCCCCGCACCGCAGGGCGATGCCCCACTCGCCGTCGCCGGCGGCGTCGATCCACCCGACCGGGCCGGCGTAGCGCCCGCGGTCCATGTGCTCGAGCTCGGTGATGACGTCGTCGGCGACGAGCCGCGGCGTGCCGCACACGGCCGCGGAGGGATGGAGCGAGGCTGCGAGGGTCAGCGACGAGGTGTCGTCGACGAGCACCCCGGCCACGTCGGTGGCCAGGTGCATGACGTTGGACAGGTGCAGGACGAAGGGCGCCTCGGGCACGTTCATCGACGAGCAGTGCGGCGCCAGCGCGTCGGCCACGGACCGCACCGCGTACTCGTGCTCCTCGAGGTCCTTCGACGAGCGGGCCAGCGACGCCGCGAGCGCGAGGTCGTGGGCGTCGTCCCCGGTCGGCCGGATGGTCCCCGCGAGCACCCGCGACGTCACGAGCCCCTTCTCGCGGCGCACGAGCAGCTCGGGCGTCGCGCCGACGAGGCCGTCGACCGCGAAGACCCACGTCGTGTCGTAGCGCTCCGCGAGCCGGTGCATCAGCCAGCGGACGTCGAGCGGCGAGCGGGTCGTCACGCCGAGGTCGCGGGCGAGCACGACCTTGTCGAGCTCGCCGGCGGTGATGCGCGCGACGGCGGTCGCGACGGCGGCGGACCAGTCGGCGGGGGAGAGCGCGCCGTCGGAGAAGGCGACGTCGACGGGGCGCGGGGGCGCCGGCTGCGGGGCGACCTCGGCCGCACCGGGGACGGCGGCGCCGGCGCTCATCGTCGTCAGCCAGGCGACGTCGCCGCGACGTCCGACGACGACCTCGGGGACGACGAGCGTGCCGCCCTCGGCCGACCCGGCCGCGTAGGCGACGGACCCGAAGGCCACCGGGCCGGTGCCGGGCAGGTCGACCTCGTCGCGCACGACGGCGCCGTCGACGAGCCCGCTCCACCAGCGCTCGAGCTCGCCGAACCGGTCGGGCCCGACGGCGACGTGCGACGCGGCGCGGCCCCACCCGACGAGGCCCTCGCCGCGGCGCACCCAAGAGCACGCGTCGGTCGGGCCGCCCGCCGGGAGGACGGCCAGCAGGTCCGCGGCGAGCGCGGCGTCCAGCGGCACGGTCCGGGCCACGAGGGGGGCCGCCGGGGCGTGCACCGCCGGTGCGGAGGGGGCCGGCCGGCCCGCGGGGAGCGAGGTCATCAGCAGACAACGATACGGCGCGGTGCGGGGCCCTCCGGCATCGGTGGGAGGATGGCCACCATGTCCCGCGCCTCCCTCGAGAAGGACCCCCGCGACGTCGCGTCGATGTTCGACGACGTCGCCGACCGCTACGACGTGACGAACGACGTCCTCTCCCTCGGCCAGGACCGGCTGTGGCGCCGGGCCGTCGTCGCCGCGTGCGACGCGAGGCCCGGCCAGCGCGTCCTCGACATCGCCGCCGGCACCGGCACGAGCAGCGAGCCGTTCGCCGACTCCGGCGTCGACGTCGTCCCGGCCGACTTCTCCCTCGGGATGCTCCGCGTCGGCCACCGGCGCCGCTCGGACCTCGGGTTCACCGCCGCCGACGCGATGCGCCTGCCCTTCGCCGACGACTCCTTCGACGTCGTGACGATGAGCTTCGGCCTGCGCAACGTCGCCGAGCCGTCCGTCGCCCTGCGCGAGTTCCTCCGGGTGACCAGGCCCGGAGGCCGCCTCGTGGTCTGCGAGTTCAGCAGCCCGACGAACAAGGCCTTCCGCCGCGTCTACTCGACCTACCTCATGGGCTCGCTGCCGCGGATCGCCCGCGCGGTCAGCTCCAACCCCGACTCCTACGTCTACCTCGCCGAGTCCATCCAGGCCTGGCCGGACCAGCGGGGTCTCGCCCGGCAGGTGGCGGACGCCGGCTGGGGGGCCGTCCAGTGGCGCGACCTGAGCGGTGGGATCGTCGCCCTGCACCGCGCGACCAAGCCGGTCGTCGAGGGTTAGGCATACCTCAGTTCGGGCGTCGCGAGGGGCGTCCTAGACTTCCGACCGTTCGTGAACACGTTCACAAGCATCCGAGGGACCTGTGACCTGCACTGACCGCGCGTCTCGACGCGCCGTGGCCGGGGGCGAGACGCCCCTGGGTGCGCCGTCGGTCATCGCCCCTAGGATGGCGGGGACGCCGTGTGCGGCCCCGGCGCCCGTCGACCACCCGTCGCACCCGAGCAGCGAAAGGGGAGTTCGCCCGCGATGAGCAACCCCTACGTCCCCCTCCTCATCCTCCTGGCGCTCGGCTTCGGCTTCGCGGCGCTGTCGGTGGGGACGAGCCTGGTCGTCGGACCGAAGCGCTACAACCGCGCCAAGCTCGAGGCCTACGAGTGCGGCATCCAGCCGACGCCCCGCGCCGCCGGCGGTGGGCGCGTGCCGATCAAGTACTTCCTGACCGCGATGCTCTTCATCATCTTCGACATCGAGTCGGTCTTCCTCTACCCGTTCGCCGTGGCCTTCGACCAGCTGGGCCTGTTCGCCCTCGTCGAGATGGTCCTGTTCATCATCACGGTGTTCGTCGCCTACGCCTACGTCTGGAAGCGGGGTGGGCTCGAGTGGGACTGAGCACCGCCCGCACAACCGTCAACACCGCCGAGGAGGCGTGATGGGACTCGAGGAGAAGCTGCCCGCAGGGTTCGTCCTGACGACGCTCGAGAACGTCGCCGGGTACATGCGCAAGGCCTCGATCTGGCCGGCGACCTTCGGGCTCGCCTGCTGCGCGATCGAGATGATGGCCGTCGGCACGCCCGACTACGACATCGCCCGCTTCGGCATGGAGCGGTTCTCGGCCACGCCGCGCCAGGCGGACCTGATGATCGTCGCCGGGCGGGTCAGCCAGAAGATGGCGCCCGTCGTCCGCCAGGTCTACGACCAGATGCCGAACCCCAAGTGGGTCATCTCGATGGGCGTCTGCGCCTCCTCGGGCGGCATGTTCAACAACTACGCCATCGTCCAGGGCGTCGACCACGTCATCCCGGTCGACATCTACCTGCCGGGCTGCCCGCCGCGCCCCGAGATGCTGCTCAACGCGATCATCGAGCTCCACGACCAGATCCAGAACAGCAAGCTCGGCGTCAACCGCGTCGCCGCGGCCCGCGCCGCCGAGGAGGCCGCCCTGCGCGCCACCCCGACCTCGCTCATGGCGCCGACCCACGACCACCTCGCGCACCTCGCGGCGCCGGCCGGGAAGAACCTCCTCGCATGAGCGACGCCAAGGACCCCAAGCACCTCGAGAGCGGCGAGGGCGCCCCGGTGCCCGACAAGGCCCTCGACACCGCGGCCACCCGCACCGACGACGACCCCCGCTCGTCCGACACCGCGCAGCACACCGGCGGCGGCCGCGTCGTCGAGCTCGCCGGCGCCGACTCCGAGCCGGTGCAGATCGGTGAGCGGCGCGGCATGTTCGGCGCGACCCGCGGCCAGGACACCACGGGCTACGGCGGCCTCGTCACCCCGACGCTCCTGCCCGGCGCCTCCCCCCGCCCGTACGGCGGCTACTACGACGAGGTCGCCGACCTCCTCGGCACCGCCCTCGAGGCCGGCCCCGGTCTCGGCGCCGCCGTCGAGAAGGTCGTCGTCGACCGCGGCGAGATGACCGTCTTCGTGCGGCGCGAGCACCTCCTCGAGGTCGCCCGCGTCCTGCGCGACCACCCGGGCCTGCGCTTCGAGATGTGCATGGGCGCCTCCGGCGTCCACTACCCCGGCGAGACCGGGCGTGAGCTCCACGTCGTCTACCCGCTGCTGTCGATCACCCACGGCAGCCGCCGGGTCCGCCTCGAGGTCACCTGCCCCGACGACGACGCGCACGTCCCCTCGCTCGTGAGCATCTGGCCGGGCAACGACTGGCACGAGCGCGAGACCTGGGACATGTTCGGGATCGAGTTCGACGGCCACCCGGCCCTGACCCGCATCCTCATGCCCGACGACTGGCCGGGCCACCCGCAGCGCAAGGACTACCCCCTCGGCGGCATCCCCGTCGAGTACAAGGGCGGCACCGTCCCGCCGCCGGACCAGCGGAGGGCGTACAGCTGATGACGACCCACGAGCACGACACCGTCGCCGAGGACCTCACGGTCACCGACCCCTACGGCGCATCCGTCGACGACGACACCGAGGGCGCGCGCGTCTTCACCGTCTCCGGCGGCGACTGGAACGACCTCGTCGACGAGGCCACCGCCCTCCACGAGGAGCGGATCGTCGTCAACATGGGCCCGCAGCACCCGTCGACCCACGGCGTGCTCCGGCTCATCCTCGAGCTCGACGGCGAGACGGTGACCGAGGCCCGCGCGGGCATCGGCTACCTGCACACCGGCATCGAGAAGAACATGGAGTTCCGCACCTGGACGCAGGGCGTGACGTTCTGCACCCGGATGGACTACCTGACCCCGATGTTCCAGGAGGCGGCCTACTGCCTCTCGGTCGAGCGCCTGCTCGGCATCGAGGACCGGATCCCGGAGCGCGCCTCGATCATCCGCGTCATGATGATGGAGCTCACCCGCGTCAACTCCCACCTCGTCGCCCTCGGCACCGGTGGCATGGAGATGGGCGCGACGACGGTCATGACCGTCGGCTTCCGCGAGCGCGAGCGCATCCTGCGCGTCTTCGAGGCCATCACCGGCCTGCGGATGAACAACGCCTACATCCGCCCCGGCGGCGTGGCGCAGGACGTCCCCCACGGCGCGGTCGACATGGTCCGCGAGGTGATCGCCGAGCTGCGCACCGGCCTCGGTGAGCTCGAGAAGCTCCTCAACGAGAACCCGCTGCTCAAGGGCCGCACCGTCGGCGTCGGCTACCTCGACCTCACCGGCTGCATCGCCCTCGGCGTCACCGGCCCGGTGCTGCGCTCGACCGGCCTGCCGCACGACCTGCGCAAGGCCACGCCGTACTGCGGGTACGAGACCTACGACTTCGAGGTCGTCACCCGCACCGGTTGCGACGCCTACGACCGCCTGCGCATCCGCATCGACGAGATGTACGAGTCGCTGAAGATCGTCGAGCAGTGCCTCGAGCGCCTCCAGCGCACCGACGGCCAGCCGGTCATGGTCGAGGACAAGAAGATCGCGTGGCCGGCGCAGCTGTCGGTCGGCGGCGACGGCCAGGGCAACAGCCTCGACCACATCCGCGAGATCATGGGCACCTCGATGGAGGCGCTGATCCACCACTTCAAGCTCGTCACCGAGGGCTTCCGGGTCCCCCCGGGCCAGGCCTACGTCGCGGTGGAGTCCGCGAAGGGCGAGCTGGGCTGCCACACCGTCTCCGACGGCGGCACCCGCCCCTACCGGGCGCACTTCCGCGACCCGAGCTTCAACAACCTCCAGGCCACGGCCGCGATGTGCGAGGGCTCGCAGGTCGCCGACGTCATCGTCGCCGTCGCCTCCATCGACCCCGTCATGGGAGGTGTCGACCGCTGATGGCCGGCGACTTCGGTCTGCAGTCCGCTTCCGGTCACCTCACGGTGCCCGAGGAGTCCAAGGAGCGTTACCCCGCCGACGTCGAGGCGACCTTCCGCGCCGACGCCGCGGAGGTCATCGCCCGCTACCCGCAGAAGCGCTCGGCGCTCCTGCCGCTGCTGCACCTCGTGCAGTCGGTCGACGGCTACGTCACCGGTCGGGGCATCGACCTGTGCGCGGAGCTGCTCGACCTGACGACCGCCGAGGTCAGCGGGGTCGCGACGTTCTACACGCAGTACAAGCGCCACCCCAACGGCGAGTACACGGTCGGCGTCTGCACCAACACCCTCTGCGCGGTCATGGGCGGCGACGAGATCTGGGACGCCGTCTCGGAGCACCTCGGGATCGGCCACGACGAGACGACCGAGGACGGCAAGATCACCCTCGAGCGCGTCGAGTGCAACGCCGCGTGCGACTACGCGCCGGTCGTCATGGCGAACTGGGAGTTCTTCGACAACCAGACGCCGGACTCCACCAAGGAGCTCGTCGACGACCTGCGCGCCGGCAAGGAGGTCCGCCCCACCCGCGGCCCGAACCGCCTGTGCACCTTCAAGCAGGTCAGCCGCACGCTCGCCGGTTTCTCCGACGGGCTCGCCGACGAGGGCGTGGGCGCCGGTCCGGCCTCGCTCCTCGGCCTCGAGATCGCCCAGCGCAACGGCTGGAGCGCCCCCGAGGGCGAGGGTGCGCACGCCTCCGCCTCCGCGCACGGCTCCGGGTCCGCGCCCGCCGCCACCGACGAGGCCCCGGGCAGCACCGAGACCACGCCGGCCAGCGACGACGCCAAGGCCGACAAGACCGAGCCCGCCGCGCAGCGTGACGAGACCGACGACACCCCCGGCGAGAAGCACGAGGGCGACGCGAAGGCCGCGGACGACAGCGACGACGCGACCCCCACGAAGGACGAGGGCCCCGCCGTCGTCTCGACGGGTGACGGCGTCCAGGGCGTGGCCCGCCAGGCCGAGGCGAAGGCCGACGCCGTCGACGTCGCCCCCGGCCAGAAGTCCGAGCCGACCGGCAAGGCCCGCCGCGCCGTCGTCTCGGCCCAGACGGCCAGCGTCCCGACCGACCACGACGCCTCGCCCGAGGCGACCCTCTTCGACGCCACCGGCGACGACACCGACGACAGCGACGGGAAGGGCAAGTGATGACCGCGCTGACCCCGATCCTCACCCGCGACTGGGACCACCCCACGTCCTGGACGCTCGCGACCTACCGCGACGGCGGTGGCTACCGGGCCCTCGACAAGGCCCTCTCGATGGAGCCGGCCGACATCCTCGCGATGGTCAAGGACTCCAGCCTCCGCGGCCGCGGCGGCGCCGGCTTCCCGACCGGCATGAAGTGGTCCTTCATGGCCCCGCCGGACGGCGGCCCGCGCTACCTCGTCGTCAACGCCGACGAGTCCGAGCCGGGGACGTGCAAGGACACCCCGCTGATGATGGCGAACCCGCACGTCCTCATCGAGGGCATCATCATCAGCTCGATCGCCATCGGCTGCGAGCACGCCTTCATCTACCTGCGCGGCGAGGTCGTCCACGTCTACCGCCGCCTCCTGCGCGCGGTCGAGGAGGCCCGCGAGGCCGGCCTGCTCGGCGCCGACATCAAGGGCTCCGGGCGCACCGTCGACATCACCGTCCACGCCGGCGCCGGCGCGTACATCTGCGGCGAGGAGACCGCGCTCCTCGACTCGCTCGAGGGCCGCCGCGGCCAGCCGCGCAGCAAGCCGCCGTTCCCGGGTGCGGCGGGCCTCTACGCCCGCCCCACGTCGGTGAACAACGTCGAGTCCATCGCCTCCGTTCCCGGGATCATCCTCGAGGGCGTCGACTGGTTCACCGGCATGGGCACCGAGAAGTCCACCGGCTTCGGCATCTTCTCGGTCTCCGGCCACGTGAAGAACCCCGGCCAGTTCGAGGCCCCGCTCGGCATCACGATGCGCGAGCTCATCGAGCTCTGCGGCGGGATGCGCGACCCGGAGAAGAAGCTGAAGTTCTGGACCCCCGGCGGGTCCTCGACCCCGCTCTTCACCGACGAGCACCTCGACGTGCCGCTCGACTTCGAGAACGTCGCCGCGGCCGGCTCGATGCTCGGCACCCGTGCCCTCCAGGTCTTCGACGAGACGGTCTGCGTCGTGCGCGCCGTCGACCGGTGGACCGACTTCTACAAGCACGAGTCCTGCGGCAAGTGCACCCCGTGCCGCGAGGGCACGTGGTGGCTCAAGCAGATCCTCGGCCGGCTCGAGCACGGGGAGGGCAGCGAGGAGGACCTCGACAAGCTCCTCGACATCTGCGACAACATCCTGGGCCGCAGCTTCTGCGCCCTCGGTGACGGCGCGACGAGCCCCATCACGAGCTCGATCCAGTACTTCCGTGACGAGTACGTCGCCCACCTGACCCACGGAGGCTGCCCGTTCGACCGGGCCGCCTCGACCCTGTGGGCGACGGCCGGCGGCGCGAAGGAGACCGTCTCCGCATGACTGCCACGCCCGAGACCCAGGCCCCGGTCGAGCTCGTCGCGCTGACCATCGACGACGTCGAGGTGTCGGTGCCCAAGGGCACCCTCATCATCCGCGCCGCCGAGACCGCCGGGATCGACATCCCGCGCTTCTGCGACCACCCGGGCCTGGACCCCGTCGGTGCCTGCCGCCAGTGCCTCGTCGAGGTCTGGATGCCCGGTCGCCCGGGCCCGGACGGCACCCCCGGCGAGCCCACGCAGATGCAGGGCCCGCCCGGCCGGATGAAGCCGCAGGCCTCCTGCACGATGACCGTCGCCCCCGGCATGGTCGTCAAGACGCAGTACACGTCCGAGGGCGCCGACAAGGCGCAGAAGGGCGTCATGGAGCTGCTGCTCATCAACCACCCGCTGGACTGCCCGGTCTGCGACAAGGGCGGCGAGTGCCCCCTGCAGAACCAGGCGATGAGCAACGGGCGCAGCACCTCGCGCTTCGAGGACGTCAAGCGCACCTACCCCAAGCCGATCAACATCTCCTCGCAGGTGCTGCTCGACCGCGAGCGCTGTGTCCTGTGCGCGCGCTGCACCCGCTTCTCCGACCAGGTCGCCGGTGACCCGTTCATCGCCCTCGTCGAGCGCGGTGCGCTGCAGCAGGTCGGCATCTACGAGGAGAAGCCGTTCGAGTCCTACTTCTCGGGCAACACCGTCCAGATCTGCCCGGTCGGCGCGCTGACCGGCTCGGCCTACCGCTTCCGCAGCCGCCCGTTCGACCTCGTGTCGACCCCGAGCGTCTGCGAGCACTGCGCGAGCGGCTGCGCCACCCGCACCGACCACCGCCGCGGCACGGTCCTTCGCCGGATGGCGACCGCCGACCCGCTCGTCAACGACGAGTGGAACTGCGACAAGGGCCGCTGGGCCTTCGCCTACGCGAGCACCGCCGACCGCCTGGAGTACCCGATGGTCCGCGGCGAGGACGGCGAGCTGCGCGTCGCGTCGTGGCGCGAGGCGCTCGAGCGCGCGGCCGAGGGCCTGCGCGGCGCGAAGGCCGGCGTGCTCGTCGGCGGTCGCGTCAGCGCCGAGGACGCCTACGCCTACGGCAAGTTCGCCCGCACCGTGCTCGGCACGAACGACGTCGACTTCCGCGCCCGCCCGCACTCGGCCGAGGAGGCGGACTTCCTCGCCTCGACCGTCGTCGGCACGGGGCCGGAGGGTGGCGCCGTCACGTACACGGACCTCGAGCGGGCCGGCCAGGTCCTCCTCGTCGGCTTCGAGCCCGAGGACGAGTCCCCGATCGTGTTCCTGCGCCTGCGCAAGGCCTACCGCAAGCACAAGACCCGCGTCTTCGCCGTCTCCGCGGTCGCCACGCGCGGGCTGGCGAAGATGGGCGGCACCCTCATCCCGACCGCCCCGGGCACCGAGCCCGAGGTGCTGGGCGCCCTGGCCGAGGGGTCCGGCACCGAGGTCGTCGAGGAGGCCGCCCGCGGCCTGCGCGAGGGCGGCATCGTCCTCGTCGGCGAGCGGCTCGCGATGGTCCCCGGCGCGTTGAGCGCGGCGGCCGCCCTCGCCGAGTCCACCGGCGCGCGCCTCGCGTGGGTGCCGCGTCGGGCGGGCGAGCGCGGGGCGCTCGAGGCCGGCGCGCTGCCGACCCTCCTGCCCGGTGGCCGTCCGGTCGCCGACGCCGCCGCCCGCGCCGAGATCGCCGCCGCGTGGCAGGTCGCCGCGCTGCCGGAGGCACCGGGCCGCGACACCGCGGGCATCGTCGCCGCGGCCGCCTCCGGTGAGCTGGGCGCCCTCGTCGTCGGTGGTGTCGACCCGGCCGACCTCGGCAGCGACGCCGCGGCCGCGGCCCTCGCCGCCCCGTTCGTCGTCTCCCTCGAGATCCGCCGCTCGGCGGTCACCGAGCACGCCGACGTCGTCCTGCCCGTCGCGGCGCACGCCGAGAAGGGCGGCTCGTTCGTCGACTGGGAGGGCCGGGTCCGCGCCTTCGAGGCCGCGCTCGACACCTCCTACGTCAGCGACTACCGCGCGCTCGAGATGCTCGCCGACGAGATGGGCGAGTTCCTCGGGACCCGCACGCTGCGCGAGGTCCGGTCCGAGATGCAGTCGCTCGGCCCGTGGGCCGGCGCGCGTCCGGCGGCCCCGGTCGCCGAGGCCGGCGAGGTCCCGGAGCTGACCGAGGGCACGCTCGTCCTCGCGACGTGGCGCCACCTGCTCGACCGCGGCACCCTCCAGGACGGCGAGCCGTTCCTCGCGGGCACCGCCCCGAAGCCCGTGGCCCGCATCTCGGAGTCCACCGCGCAGGCGCTCGGCGTCGTCGACGGCGACCACCTCACCGTGCGCGCGGCGCAGACCACGGTCACCGCGCCCGTCCTCGTGAGCGAGATGGCGGACCACGTCGTCTGGCTCCCGACCAACTCGCAGGGCTGCGACCTGCGGGCGACCCTCGCGGGCGCACCCGGTGCGCTCGTCACCGTCTCGAAGGAGGGTGCGCGATGAGCACCGTCACCGCGCTGGCCGGTCTCGGCACGCTCGCCACGGCGGGCACCGACAACCCCGCGGCCGACTTCAGCGACACCCCGCTGTGGCTCAGCCTGGTCAAGGCGCTGATCATCTTCGTCTACCTGCTGGTCTCGACGCTGCTCGTCATCTGGTTCGAGCGCCGCGTCATCGGTCGGATGCAGCAGCGTCCGGGCCCGAACCGCAACGGCCCGTTCGGTCTGCTCCAGACCCTCGCCGACGGCATGAAGTCGATGCTCAAGGAGGACGTGCGGCCCAAGGCGTCCGACGCGTTCGTCTTCACCCTCGCGCCGCTCATCACGGCGACGATGTGCTTCGTCTCGTTCTCGATCATGCCGCTGGCCGGCGAGGTGTCGATGTTCGGGCACACGACGCCGTTCCAGCTGACCGACACCCCCGTCGCGGTGCTCCTCGTGCTCGCCGTCGCGGGCATCGGCATCTACGGAGTCGTCCTCGCCGGCTGGTCCTCCGGCTCGCCCTACCCGCTCATGGGTGGCCTGCGCGCGTCGGCCCAGATGATCTCCTACGAGATCGCGATGGGCCTCTCGCTCGTGGCGGTCTTCCTCTACGCCGGCTCGATGTCGACCTCGCAGATCGTCGGCGCGCAGCGCGACCTCTGGTTCATCGTCCCGGCGTTCTTCAGCTTCTTCGTCTACGTCATCACGATGGTCGGCGAGACCAACCGCCTCCCCTTCGACCTCGCCGAGGGCGAGGGCGAGCTGACCGGTGGGTTCCACACCGAGTACGGCTCGATGCGCTTCGCCATGTTCTTCCTCGGCGAGTACATCAACATGTTCACCGTCGCGGCCCTGGCGACGACGATGTTCCTCGGCGGGCCCGAGGCGCCTCCCGGCATCGCGGCCATCAACGGCGGCATGTTCAACGAGGGCTGGTGGGGCGTCCTGTGGTTCACCGCCAAGCTGTGGGCCTTCATGTTCGTCTTCGTCTGGCTGCGTGGCTCCCTCCCGCGCGTCCGCTACGACCAGTTCATGCGCTTCGGGTGGAAGTTCCTCATCCCGACGACGCTCGGCTGGGTCGTCCTCGTCGCGTTCTTCCGCGCCGGCCAGAACGGCTGGCTCGGCGGTGACGTCGTCGTCGCGGGCCGCAGCTTCCCGACCTTCTCGCTCGCCCTCGTCGGCATCATCGCGGTCGCGGCGCTCGTCGCCGGCTGGCTGTGGGACAGCCGGGCCGAGCGCAAGGAGGCTTCGATGCACCCGGGCGTGCCCGACGAGATCGACCCCTACGCCGGTGGGCACCCCGTCCCTCCGATGCCCGGGCAGCGCCTGCGCGAGCCCTCGCTCGCCCCCGCCCTCGCCGCCCGTCCCGAGACCGAGGAGGCCACTCGTGGCTGACGAGCAGAAGAAGTCCGGCTTCTTCTCCGACCTGTTCGCCCCCGTCGCCGGCTTCGGCGTCACGTTCTCGACGATGTTCCGCAAGGTCATCACCGAGGAGTACCCGGAGGAGAAGCGCCCGACCCAGGCGCGCTTCCACGGGCGCCACCAGCTCAACCGCCACCCCGACGGGCTCGAGAAGTGCGTCGGCTGCGAGCTGTGCGCGTGGGCCTGCCCGGCCGACGCGATCCTCGTCGAGGGCGCGAACAACGACGACGCCGAGGGCGGCGCGGGCCGGTTCAGCCCGGGCGAGCGCTACGGCCGCGTCTACCAGATCAACTACCTGCGCTGCATCTTCTGCGGGCTGTGCATCGAGGCGTGCCCGACGCGTGCGCTGACGATGACCAACTTCTACGAGCTCGCCGACAACAACCGCGCGGACCTCATCTTCACCAAGGACCAGCTCCTCGCCCCGCTCCAGCCGGGCATGCTCCAGCCGCCGTTCCCGATGGCCGACGGCATGGAGGAGCGCGACTACTACCTCGGCAAGGTCACCGAGGCCACGGACAGCCAGCGCGAGGTCGTCGCGGCCCGCGCCGGCGGCGAGCAGGACGCGGAGGTGGGCTCGTGACCGGCACCGGTGAGGAGGTCATGTTCTGGATCCTCGGGCCCCTCGCGGTGCTCGGGGCCCTGGGCCTGGTCTTCGCGAGGAAGGCCGTCCACGCCGCCCTCGGCATGGCCCTGACGATGATCATCCTCGGCGTCTTCTACATCGCGCAGGACGCCGACTTCCTCGGCGTCATCCAGATCTTCGTCTACACCGGCGCCGTGATGATGCTCTTCCTCTTCGTGCTCATGCTCGTCGGTGTCGACTCCAGCGACAGCCTCGTCGAGACGCTGTCCGGCCAGCGCTGGGCCACCGTCGTCCTCGTGCTCGGCCTCGGCGGACTGCTCGGGTTCTCGGTCGGCCACGTCGCCCTCGGCGACCCGGTCGGCGTCGCGTCGATCAACGCCGACCAGGGCAACGTGTCGGGCGTCGCGCAGCTGATCTTCGGCCGCTACGTCTGGGTCTTCGAGATCACGAGCGCGCTGCTCATCACCGCGGCCCTCGGCGCCATGGTCCTCGCCCACCGCGAGCGCCTCGGCAAGGGCCCGAACCAGAAGGAATGGAGCAAGCGGCGCTTCCAGGGCGGCGAGCACCTCGCCGGCCTGCCGGCGCCCGGTGTCTACGCGCGCCACAACGCCGTCGACACCCCGGCCCTCCTGCCCGACGGCACCCCGTCGGAGCTGTCCGTCTCGCGCGTGCTCACCGCCCGCGACCAGAACCGCTCGCCCGAGGTCTACACCGAGGGCGAGCGCCAGATCGAGCGCGACGTGCGCGAAGGAGGCGAGCGATGAGCCTGGTCAACTACATCTACCTGGCGACCATCCTCTTCGCCGTCGGGGCGGCCACCGTCCTCACCCGGCGCAACGCGATCATCGTGTTCATGGGGGTCGAGCTGATGCTCAACGCCGCGAACCTCGTCTTCGTGACGTTCGCGCGGATGCACGGCTCGCTCGACGGCCAGGTCCTCGCCCTCTTCGTCATGGTCGTCGCGGCCGCGGAGGTCGTCGTCGGCCTCGCGATCATCATGGCGATCTTCCGGTCCCGCCGGTCGGCCTCGGTCGACGACGCGAACCTGCTGAAGCTCTGAAGGAGTAGGACGTGCACTCTCTGATCACCGAGGGCGACGCGATGACCGCGGCCCCCGCGACCGGCGCCGCGTCGGTCGCGTGGCTGCTCGTCGCGCTGCCCCTCCTCGGTGCGGCGATCCTCCTCCTCGGGGGACGCCGCACGAACAAGGTCGGCCCCGCGCTGGCCACGGGCCTGTCCTGGGCGAGCTTCGGCGTCGGCGTCGTCGTGCTCGTCCAGCTGCTCGGCCAGGACGCGGGGGCGCGCGCCCACCACCTGACGCTGTGGAGCTGGGTGCCGGCGGGGTCGTTCGACCTCGACCTCGGGATGCTCGTCGACCCGCTGTCGGTCGCGTTCGTCATGCTCATCACGTTCGTCGGCTCGCTCATCCACGTGTACTCGCTCGGGTACATGGAGCACGACCCCGACAAGCGGCGCTTCTTCGCCTACCTCAACCTCTTCGTCGCGGCGATGCTCGTCCTCGTCCTCGCCGACAGCTACCTGCTCCTCTTCGTCGGCTGGGAGGGCGTGGGCCTGGCGTCCTACCTCCTCATCGGCTTCTGGAACTGGAACCCGGCCTACGCGAGCGCGGCCAACAAGGCGTTCTTCGTCAACCGCGTCGGCGACCTCGGCCTGTCCATCGCGATCATGACGATGTTCATCACCTTCGGCGGCGTCGACTACGCGACCGTCAACGAGGGCGTCGCGGGCGCGAACCAGTCGACCCTCACGGCGATCGGCCTGCTCCTGCTCGTCGGGGCCTGCGGCAAGTCGGCCCAGTTCCCGCTCCAGTCCTGGCTCGGTGACGCGATGGCCGGCCCGACGCCGGTGTCCGCGCTCATCCACGCGGCGACGATGGTCACCGCCGGCGTCTACCTCGTCGTGCGCTCGCACGTCATCTTCGACGCCGCCCCGGACGCCGCGCTCGCCGTCGCGATCGTCGGCGCGATCACGCTGGTCTTCGGTGCGGTCGTCGGCTGCGCCAAGGACGACATCAAGAAGGCCCTCGCGGCCTCGACGATGAGCCAGATCGGCTACATGATGCTCGCGGCGGGCCTGGGCCCGGTCGGCTACGCCTTCGCGATCTTCCACCTGCTGACGCACGGCTTCTTCAAGGCCGGGATGTTCCTCGGCGCCGGGTCGGTCATGCACGGCATGAACGACCAGGTCAACATGCGCCGCTTCGGCGGGCTGTCGGGCGCCATGAAGATCACCTGGGCAACCTTCGGCCTCGGCTGGCTCGCGATCCTCGGCGTCCCGCCGTTCTCGGGCTTCTGGTCCAAGGACAAGATCATCGAGGCCGCCTTCGTCGGCGAGGGCTGGCAGCCCTGGGTCCTCGGCACCGCCGCGCTCGTCGGCGCCGGGGTCACCGCCTTCTACATGTCGCGCCTGTTCTTCATGACCTTCCACGGCGAGAAGCGCTGGACCGATGACGTGCACCCGCACGAGTCGCCCAAGATCATGACCGTCCCGATGATGGTCCTCGCCGGCGGCTCGGCCTTCCTCGGCCTCCTGCTGGCGTGGCCGTTCGCCGAGACCGCCCCGATCGTCTCGTGGCTCGCGCCGGTCGTCGGCGAGCACGGAGAGGAGCACCCGGTGCTCGCGGTGCCGGTGCTCATGGGCCTGACCCTGCTCTTCGTCGCCGTCGGGATCTTCCTCGCGTGGCGGCAGTACTGGAACGAGGACGTGCCCGAGGTCGCCCCGCGCGGCTCGGTGCTCACCCGCGCGGCGCGCGTCGACCTCTACCAGGACGCCGTCAACGAGGGCCTGTTCATGCGGCCGGGCATCCACCTGACCCGCTCGCTCGTCTACGTCGACGGCAAGGGGGTCGACGGCGCGGCCGGCGGCCTCGCCGCCCTCGTCGGCGGGTTCTCCTCGAGGCTGCGTCGCCTCCAGACCGGCTACGCCCGGTCGTATGCCCTGACGATGCTCACCGGTGTCGTCGCCGTCCTCGGTGCTCTGTGGGTGATCCAGTGACCTCCCTGCCCCTCCTCACCCTGATGATGGTCGTGCCGGTCCTCGGCGCGGTCGTCGTCGCGGCCCTGCCGAACGGCTCGGTGCGCCTCGCGCGCCCGGTCGCCCTCGGGGCCTCGCTGGTGACCCTCGTCCTCGCGGTCCTCGCGTGGGTGGCGTTCGACTCCGGGTCGACCGCGATGTTCCAGCTGACCGAGACGCACGCGTGGATCCCGCAGTTCGGCGTCTCGTACGCGCTCGGGGTCGACGGCATCGCGCTGGCGCTCATCGTCATGGCCGCGATCCTCGTGCCGGTCTGCCTCCTCGCGGCCTGGAACGACGTCCCCGAGGCCGAGGCCGGGCGGCTCAAGCGCTACTTCGCGCTCATGCTCGTCCTCGAGGCGTTCATGGTCGGCGTCTTCGCCGCCACCGACGTCTTCCTCTTCTACGTCTTCTTCGAGGCGATGCTCATCCCGGTGTACTTCCTCATCGGGCTGTACGGCGGCCCGCAGCGGCAGTACGCGGCGGTCAAGTTCCTCCTCTTCTCGCTCGCCGGCGGGCTCGTCATGCTCGTGTCGGTCATCGCGGTGTACTTCGCGGGCCCGGGCGGCCAGGACGGCTTCCTCGTCGAGAACCTCATCGGCGGCATGGACGGCTCGACGGCCGCCCTGCGCTGGATGTTCGTCGGCTTCTTCATCGCCTTCGCGGTCAAGGCCCCGATGTGGCCGGTCCACACCTGGCTGCCGGACGCCGCCACCGAGTCGCGCCCGGCGACCGCCGTGCTCCTCGTCGGCGTCCTCGACAAGGTCGGCACCTACGGGATGATCCGCTTCTGCCTCCAGCTCTTCCCGGAGGCCTCGCAGTGGGCGACCCCGGTGGTCATCACCCTCGCGGTCATCTCGGTCATCTACGGCGCGCTGCTCGCGATCGGCCAGACCGACATGATGCGGCTCATCGCCTTCACCTCGATCAGCCACTTCGGCTTCATCGTCCTCGGCATCTTCGCGATGACGAGCGTCGGCGGCGCCGGGTCGACCCTCTACATGGTCAACCACGGCTTCTCGACGGCCGGCCTGTTCCTCATCGCCGGCTTCCTCGTGACCCGGCACGGCAGCAAGCGCATCCCCGACTACGGCGGCTGGCAGCGGGTCACGCCCGTCCTCGCCGGCACCTTCCTCATCGCGGGCCTGTCCTCGCTGGCGCTGCCCGGCCTGTCGAGCTTCGTCTCCGAGTTCCTCGTGCTCCAGGGCACGTTCATGCGCTACAAGGTCGCGGCCGTCATCGCGGCGCTCGGCATCGTGCTCGCCGCGCTGTACATCCTCCTCATGTACCAGCGCGTCATGACCGGCCCGAAGCCCTCTTTCGCCGAGGGGAGCGCCCCGCGCGACCTCTCCTCGCGCGAGCGGTGGGTCGTCGCGCCGATCATCGCCTCGTTCGTCGTCCTCGGCTTCTACCCGAAGCCGGTGCTCGACATCATCAACCCGGCCGTGGACAAGACGCTGCAGATCGTCGGCGTCACCGACCCGGCCGCCGCCACCGACGCCTCCGGGAGTGCCAAGTGATGCCGAGCGTGATGCCGGCCGAGTTCAAGGCCGTGAGCATCGACTACCTCGCGGTCCTGCCGATGTTCCTCGTCGTCGCGGGCGCCCTCGTCGGTGTCCTCGTCGAGGCCTTCGCGCCCCGGGCGAAGCGGCACGCCATCCAGGTCTGGCTGACGACGGGCGTCCTCGTGGCCGCCCTCGTCGTCCTCGCCGTGTGGAGCCGTGACCACCAGTCGATCACCCTCGGTGGCTCGGTCGCCGTCGACGGGGTCTCGCTCTTCCTCCAGGGCACGCTGCTGCTCCTCGCGACGATCGGCGTCCTCGTCATGGCCGAGCGCTTCGGCGGCACCGGCTCCGACGCGTTCACGCCGATGGGCGCCTCGACGCCGGGCTCGCACCAGGAGGACGCGGCGACCCGCGCCGGGTACGCGACCTCCGAGGTCTTCCCGCTGACGCTCTTCGCGGTGCTCGGGATGATGGTCTTCGTCTCGGCGAACGACCTCATCACGCTCTTCGTCGGGCTCGAGGTCCTCTCGCTGCCGCTCTACGTCATGACGGGCCTGGCCCGCCGGCGCCGGCTGCTCTCGCAGGAGGCGGCCCTGAAGTACTTCCTCCTCGGGGCCTTCTCCAGCGCGTTCTTCCTCTTCGGGGCGGCGCTGCTGTTCGGCTACGCCGGCTCCTCGGACCTCGCGGCCATCGCGACGGCCATCCGCACCAACTCGGGCGACCTCGACGGCCTGCTCCTGCCGGGCGTCGTGCTCGTGCTCGTGGGCCTGCTGTTCAAGGTCGGCGCGGTGCCGTTCCACTCGTGGACGCCGGACGCCTACCAGGGCGCGCCGACCCCGGTCACCGGCTTCATGGCGGCCTGCACCAAGCTCGCGGCGTTCGGCGCGATCCTGCGCCTCACCTACGTCGGTGTCGGCGCGAACCGCTGGGACTGGCAGATCGGCGTCGTCGTCATCGCCATCCTCACGATGGTCGTCGGCGCGGTCCTCTCGGTGACGCAGACCGACGTCAAGCGCCTGCTCGCGTACTCGTCGGTGGCCCACGCCGGGTTCATCCTCGTCGGTGTGCTCGCGTTCTCGCAGAGCGCGATCGGCGGCGTGATGTTCTACCTGCTGGCCTACGGCGCGACGACCATCGCCGCCTTCGCCATCGTGGCGATGGTCCGCCAGGACGGCTCCGAGGCCTCGCACCTGTCGCAGTGGGCGGGCCTGGGCCGCAACCACCCGGTCGTCGCCGGCGTCTTCGCCTTCCTGCTCCTGGCCTTCGCGGGCATCCCGCTGACCAGCGGCTTCACGGCCAAGTTCGCGGCGTTCGCGCCGGCCGTCGAGTCGGGCACCTCGGGTGTCGTCATGGTCGTCGTCGGTGTCCTCGCCTCCGCGGTCACCGCGTTCGTCTACGTGCGGCTCATCGTGCTCATGTACTTCACTGAGCCGGCCGAGGGCGTCGTCGCCCTCCAGCCGTCGGTGCCGTCGACGATCGGCATCACCCTCGGTGTCGCGATCACCGTCGTCGCGGGCGTCGCCCCGGCCGTGGTGCTGCAGCTCGCGAACAACGCCTCGCAGTTCCTGCTGTGAGCACCGGTGGGGTGACGGCGCAGCGGGGGACCCCGTCGGTCCTCGCGCTGCCCGGCGCCGGGGACGCGCTGCGCGAGCGGCTGACCGGCGGGCTCGCCCGGGTCGAGGCGCTCATCACGCAGCGCGTCGACCACGACGACCCGTTCATCGCGCAGGCGTCGTCGCACCTCACCGCCGCCGGGGGCAAGCGGTTCCGGCCGCTGCTCACCCTGCTCGCCTCCGAGCTCGGCACGGGGGTGTCCGACGAGGTCGTCGCGGCGGCCGCGGGCGTCGAGCTGACCCACCTCGCGTCGCTCTACCACGACGACGTGATGGACGAGGCCGACGTGCGCCGCGGGGCCCCCTCGGCCAACGCGCTGTACGACAACTCGACCGCGATCCTCGTCGGGGACCTGCTCTTCGGCACGGCGTCCGACATCGTCGCCGACCTCGGGCCGCAGGCGGTCAAGATCCAGGCGCAGACCTTCGTCCGGCTGTGCGCCGGGCAGATCCGCGACGACCGGCCGTGCCCCGAGGGGCAGGACCCGGTCGAGTACTACCTGCGGGTGCTCGCCGACAAGACCGGAGTCCTCATCGCCACCGCCGCCCGCTACGGCGGGATGTTCGGCGGCTGCGACGACGCGACCGTCGAGGTGATGCGCGAGTACGGCGAGCGGCTCGGGGTCGCCTTCCAGCTGGCCGACGACCTCATCGACATCTCCTCCGAGGCCGACGAGACCGGCAAGACCCCCGGCACCGACCTGCGCGAGGGCAAGCGCACCCTCCCGGTGCTGCACGTGCTCGCCTCCACCGACCCGGCCGACGCGCGGCTCCAGGAGCTGCTGCGCGGCGACCTCGACGACGACGCGCGCCTCGCCGAGGCGCTGGAGCTGCTGCGCGCCCACCCCGCGATGGACCGGGCGCGCGAGCACACCTTCGCCGTGGCGAGCCGGGCCCAGTCGGTGCTCGAGCCGCTGCCGGCCGGCGACGCCAAGGACGCGCTGTACGCGCTCGCCACCGGCGTCGTCACCCGAGTGGGCTGAGCACCGGCTCCTGCTCGCGCACCGGCCGCCGAGGGATGGCCAGCGCGAGCGCGACGGCGGCGAAGCAGAGGACGGCGGCCCCGACCCACGCCCAGTGGTAGTCGCCCTGCGCGGTGCGGACCCAGCCCGCGACGCTCGCCCCGACCCCGGCGCCGACCATGTGCGACGCGAACACCCACCCGAAGACGACGCCGGAGTCCGCGACCCCGAAGTGCGTGCGGCACAGGGCGACCGTCGGTGGCACGGTCGCGACCCAGTCGAGGCCGTAGAAGACGATGAACACCCACATCCCCGGCTCGACACCCGGCGCGAGCACGGCGTCGAGCGCGAGCAGCGACAGCCCGCGCCCGCCGTAGTAGCCGGCCAGCAGGAGCCGGGGGTCGACCCGGTCGGTCAGCCAGCCGGACCCGACCGTGCCGGCGATGTCGAAGACGCCGACGACGGCGAGCAGCCCGGCGGCGGTCGTCGCCGGCATCCCGTGGTCGTGGGCGGCGGGGACGAAGTGCGTCTGGATGATGCCGTTGGTCGACCAGCCGCAGACCCAGAAGGTCAGCACGAGCGCCCAGAACGTCCAGCGGCGCGAGACGCGCACGAGGGTCGAGACGGCGCGGCGGGCCGGTGACTCGGTCGAGGCGGCCACCGGAGGGGCGGCCGAGGTCGCGCCCCAGGGCAGCAGGCCGCGGTCGCGCGGGTCGTCGGTGAGCAGCAGCGCGACGAGGACGGCGACGAGCAGGGCGAGGACGGCGACGACGCCGGCGGCCCAGCGCCATCCCGGCCCCGCCGCGGCCCGCGCGATGACCGGCAGGAACAGCAGCTGGCCGGTGGCGTTGGCCGCGGAGAAGATGCCGGTGACGAGCCCGCGGTGCCGCTCGAACCAGCGGTTGGCGACGACGGCGCCGAGGACGAGCGCCATCGCGCCGGTGCCGATCCCGATGAGCACGCCCCAGAGCAGCCAGAGCTGCCACGCGGAGGTCATCACGGTCGTCGCGGCGCTCGACAGGCCGACGACGACGAGCGCGACGGCGACGGTGCGCCGCACCCCGAACCGCTCCATGAAGGCGGCGGCGAACGGGGCCGTCAGCCCGTAGAGGACGAGGTTGAGGCTGACCGCGCCGGAGGTCGTCGCGCGCGACCACCCGAACTCGGCCTCGACCGGCTCGAGCAGCACCCCGGTCGAGGAGCGGAAGGCCGCGGCGGCGACGAGCGCGGCGAGGGTGACGGCGGCGACGAGCCACGCACGGTGGGGGAGACCGCGCGGCGGGAGCACGCGCTCCCCGACGAAGTCCCCGTCCTCCGGTGTCACGGCGCCAGCATCGCACTAGGGTCGGCCCCGTGGAACCGGTGCCCGACGGCGTGACCGCCCAGTGGGACGCGGCGACCGCGGGCCTGCCCGCGCCGCTCGTCGTCCTCGACCTCGACGCCTACGAGGCCAACGCCGCCGACCTCGTGCGGCGGGCGGGCGGCCGGCCGGTCCGGGTCGCGTCGAAGTCGCTGCGCTGCCGGTGGGTGCTCGACGACGTGCTGGGGCGCCCGGGGTTCGCCGGGGTGATGGCCTACGCCGTGCGCGAGGCCGTGCGCCTCGGACGCGCCGGGCTGCGCGACCTCTACGTCGCCTACCCCTCCGTCGACGCCGCGGCCGTCGGCGACGTGGCCGGCGACGACGACCTGCGGCGCGAGGTGACGCTGACCGTCGACTCGGTCGAGCACGTCCGGTGGCTGCGCGACACCCTCGGCCCGGCGGTGCGGGGTGTCGGGGTGGCCGTCGACGTCGACTGCTCCGTGCGCGTCGGCCGGCTGCACCTCGGGGTGCGCCGCTCGCCGACCCGCACGCCGGCCCAGGCCCTCGCGGTCGCGCGGGCTGCGCAGGGCATCGGCCTGGAGGTGCGTGGCCTGATGTTCTACGACGCGCAGGTGGCCGGCCTGCCCGACACCCCGCCGGTCCGCCTGCTCAAGCGGCGCTCGGTGGCCGAGCTGCGCGAGCGGCGGGCGGCCGTCGTGGCGGCGGTGCGGGCCGAGGCTGACCTGCGCTTCGTCAACGGCGGCGGCACCGGCAGCCTGCACACGTTCACGGGCGACGACTCCGTCACCGAGCTCGCGGCCGGGTCCGGCCTCTACGCCCCGACCCTGTTCGACGGCTACGACGCCTTCAGCCCCCGCCCCGCGATGGCCTACGCGCTCGACGTCGTCCGGCGGCCCGCCCGCGACGTCGTCACGGCCTTCGGCGGCGGGTACGTCGCGAGCGGCGAGCCCGGCTGGTCGCGGGTGCCGGCGCCCGTGCGGCGCGGGTGGTCGCTGCTGCGCACCGAGGCGGCGGGCGAGGTGCAGACGCCCGTCAGCGGCGACGGCGTCCACGGCCTCGCGCTCGGCGACCGTGTGTGGATGCGCGGCGCGAAGGCCGGCGAGCTGCTCGAGCGCTTCGACACCCTCCACCTCGTGCGGGGCGGGCGGCTCGTCGACTCGGTGCCGACCTACCGCGGAGAGGGATGGAACCACGGATGAGCGCGACCTGGCGCAACTGGGGCGGCAACGTCGTCGCGCACCCACGCGTCGTCACGGACACCTCGACGGTCGAGGGCGTCGTCGGCGCCGTGCGGTCGGCGGCCGGGCGCGGGCTCCGGCTGCGGGTGGCGGGCACCGGGCACTCGTTCACGCCGCTCGTCGCCACCGACGGGGTGCTGCTGCGCCTCGACGGCCTGACCGGCGTCCTCGGCGTGGACCGCGACCGGATGCGCGTGCGCGTCGCGGCCGGCACCCCGCTGCACCGCCTCAACCCCGCGCTGCAGGCGCTCGGCCTGGCGCTGCCCAACCTCGGCGACATCGACCGGCAGACCATCAGCGGGGCGATCTCGACCGGGACGCACGGCACCGGGGTGCGGTTGCAGGGCATCGCGGCGGCGGTCTGCGGGCTGGTGCTCGTGCTCGCCGACGGGTCGCTGCTGCGCTGCTCGGCCGAGGAGTCGCCCGAGGTGTTCGAGGCCGCGCGGGTCGGGCTGGGCGCGCTCGGGGTGGTCGTCGAGGTCGAGCTGCAGTGCGTGCCGGCGTTCCGGCTGCACGCCCGCGAGTCGGGGGAGTCGTTCTCGGCGGTGCTCGAGGGCATCCACGACCTGGCCGACGCGCACGACCACGTCGACATGCACTGGTTCCCGCACACCGACCGGGTGCTGCTCAAGCGCAACGACCGGGTCGCGCCGGGGGAGGGGCCGGGGCCACTGCCCGGATGGCGTCGGCGCCTCGACGACGACCTGCTGGCCAACCGCCTCTACGAGGGGGTCAACCGGGTGCTGACCCGCGCGCCGGCCGCGACGGCGCGCGTCAACCGGCTGAGCGCCCGGGTGCTCGGGGCCCGGGAGTACGCCGACGACTCGTGGAAGGTGTTCTGCTCCTCGCGCGAGGTGCGGTTCGTGGAGTCGGAGTACGCGGTGCCGCGGGCGTCGGTCGTGCCGGTGCTCGAGGAGCTGCGCGCCTGGTTCGAGCGCTCCGGTGAGCCGGTGCCCTTCCCCGTCGAGGTGCGCTTCGTCGGGGCGGACGACGTCTGGCTCTCGACGGCCTACGAGCGCGACAACGCCTACGTCGCCGTGCACCAGTACCACCGGATGGACCCCTCGCGCCTGTTCGCCGCCTTCGAGGCGATCGTCGCCGAGCACGAGGGACGGCCGCACTGGGGCAAGGTCCACACCCTCGGCGCCGAGCGGCTGCAGGCGCTCTACCCCCGGTTCGACGACTACCGGGCCGTTCGCGACCGCCTCGACCCGACCCGCCTCTTCACCAACGCCCACGTCGCGCACCTCCTGGACGCCTGACACCAGCACCCCCGCCCGGCGGCTGCACCCCGTCGAGTGAGCAGGACACGCCGTCCCGCGCGCCGGCGGACGGCGTGTCCTGTTCGCTCGACCGGACCGGCAACCCTCGACATCGTTGCGACGAACCCTGCGCCGGACCGTTTGCGGACGGGCGATCCGGGGGAGGGGTCCTCGTGACGAGCGCGACGACCACGTCGCGCTCGGGGACGAGAGGACGACGGCGTGAAGGCACTGACGTGGCAGGGCAAGCGGGACGTGCGGGTCGAGGACGTGCCGGACCCGCGCATCCAGGAACCGACCGACGCGGTGATCCGCGTGACCTCGACGGCGATCTGCGGCTCCGACCTGCACCTGTACGAGGTGCTCGGCGCGTACCTCACGCCGGGTGACGTCCTCGGGCACGAGACGATGGGGGTCGTCGAGGAGGTCGGCCCCGAGGTGACGCACATCGCGCCGGGGGACCGGGTCGTCATCCCCTTCAACATCTCCTGCGGCTCCTGCTGGATGTGCGAGCGCGGCTTCTACGCGCAGTGCGAGACCACGCAGGTGCGCGACCAGGGCAAGGGCGCGTCGCTCTTCGGCTACACGAGCCTGTACGGCGCGGTCCCCGGCGGGCAGGCCGAGTACCTGCGGGTGCCGCAGGCGCACTTCGGGCCCGTCAAGGTGCCGGACGAGCACCCCGACACCCGCTTCCTCTACCTCTCCGACATCCTGCCGACGGCCTGGCAAGGCGTGCGCTACGCCGACGTCGAGCCGGGCGGCACGCTCGCCGTCATGGGCCTGGGGCCGGTCGGGCAGCTGGCGACCCGCATCGCGAAGCAGCTGGGCGTGGAGCGGGTCATCGGCGTCGACCTCGTGCCCGAGCGGCTCGCCCTCGCGCAGCGGTACGGCGTCGAGACGGTGGACCTGCGCGAGGTCGACGACGTCCCCGGCGCGCTGCTCGACCTCACCGGCGGGCGCGGCCCGGACGGCGTGCTCGAGGCGGTCGGGATGGAGGCCCACGGGTCACCGCTCGCCGCGACCGCGCAGGCCGCGGTGGGGCTGCTGCCCGACGCGCTGGCCCGACCGCTCATCGACCGCGTCGCCATCGACCGGCTCGCGGCGCTCACCGCGTCCTTCAAGTCGGTGCGGCGCGCGGGGACGGTGAGCATCAGCGGCGTCTACGGCGGCGAGGTCGACCCGCTACCGATGATGGAGATGTTCGACCGCGGCATCACCGTCCGGATGGGGCAGTGCCACGTCAAGCGGTGGATCGACGAGATCATGCCGCACGTCCTCGACTCCGCCGACCCGCTCGGCCTCGAGGACCTGGCGACCCACGTGCTCCCGCTGGCCGAGGCGCCCCGCGGCTACGAGATGTTCCAGGCCAAGTCCGACGGCTGCGTCAAGGTGGTGCTCCAGCCGTGAGGGGCGTCCCCGGGCGCACCGTGCTCGTGACCGGCGCGTCGAGCGGCATCGGGCGCGCGACGGCGCTGCAGCTGGCGGCCTCGGGCGTCGACGTCGCCCTGCTCTCGCGCTCGGAGGAGGTGCTCGAGGAGGTCCGCGCGCAGTGCGAGGAGCTCGGGGTGCGAGCCGTCGTCACCGTCGCGGACGTGACCGACCGCGACGCGCTGGAGGCCGCGTTCGAGCGGGCGCGGACCGAGCTCGGGCCGCTCGACGGCGTCGTCCACTCCGCCGCCGCGCTCACCTACGGACGGTTCGAGGACGTCCCGGCCGAGGTGTTCGACGGTGCGCTCGCGAGCACGCTGGGGGGCACCGCCAACGTGGCCCGCCTGGCGCTCGAGGCGTTCCGCGCGCGAGGACGGGGCAGCCTCGTCGTCGTCGGGTCGCTGCTCGGCAAGATCAGCACGCCCTACATGAGCTCCTACGTCACGGCCAAGTGGGGCGTGCACGGCCTCGTGCGCACCCTGCAGATCGAGGCGCGCGCCACCCCGGGCATCGACGTGAGCCTCGTCTGGCCCGGTGGGGTCGACACGCCCGTCTACCTCCAGGCCGGCACCTACCTGCAGCGGCACGGCCGTCCGCCGCCCCCGGTCGACCCGCCCGAGAAGGTGGCCGCCGCGGCGGTCCGCGCGCTCTGGTCGCCGAAGCGGGAGGTCATGGTCGGTCCGCTGAACGGCGTCGTCGTCGCGGGGTTCCGGCTCCTGCCGGCCGTCTTCGACGTGCTCGTCACCCCGCTCATGCGGCTGAGCGGCCTCGGCCGCGAGGAGGTGGCGAACTCGCCGGGCAACGTCCTCGACCCCACGCCGGAGGGCGAGGCCGTCCACGGCCGCTGGAGCCGCCGCCTGTCCTGAGCGCTCGTCCGGGCGGCCTCACACCACGGCGGGGCCGTCCGGCGTGCCGTAGTGGTGGGCAAAGGGCGAGACGTCGGCCGGCGCCTGCCCGAGGTAGACGACGACGCGGCAGCCGGGGTCGCCGACCGCGATCCGCTCCTCGAGGAGCACGGAGGCGCCGACGTCGTGGTTGCGCGCGGCGATGCCGCCGAAGACGCTCGAGGTCATCCGGCAGAGGGCCGGCGCCTGGCGGACCGTCTCGCCGAAGGGGCAGCGGGTGTTGACGAGGACCACGCGCTCGTCGGTGGCCTCGAGCACGCTGAACCCACCGTCGATGGCGTGCTTGAGGCGGACGTAGCAGCGGCCGAGGTCCTGCGGCGAGAGCCGGCCGACGACCTGCTCGGCGAGGCGGAACTCGGCCTCCATCTGCCCCCCGACGTCGATGCCCACCTGGGCGACCGTGGCCTCCGCCGCGTCGGGCCCGTGGTGGTGCTCGACCGCCCGCGACATCTCGACCACGAGGGCGCGCAGGAACGACTCGCGGCCGAAGCCGCCGTCCGGGCCGGCCTCGTCGAGCGCGGGCAGGAGCCCGCCGTCGCGTCGTGGCGGGTCGACGCTGTGGGTCGGCTTGCGCGAGACGGCCAACCGCATCGAGACCACGGTCCCGGACTCACGTCGCAGCCGCGAGACGACGTCGTGGGCGAGCAGCCCGATGATCCCCATGCCGCGGCCCGACTCCGCGAGGTCGGCGAGCCCGCCGAGGTCGTCCGCGTCCGTCGGCGGGGCCGGCGCGGTGCCCGGCGGCAGGGGCCGCGGGAGGGAGCCTCCGACGTCGTAGACGGTGAGCGCGGGGTGCTCCTCGGCCCAGGAGAGGGACACCCACACCGGGCCGGCGGTGTGGCGCAGCGCGTTGCCGACGGCCTCGCTGACGACGAGCTCGGCGTCCTCGACCGCCTCCCGCTCCGGGAGCGCGTGCCGGGCCAGGTACCGGCCGATCTCGCGGCGCAGCTCGCCGAGCTGGTCGTGCCGGTCGAGGTACCAGTCCATGCAGCCCATCATGGGCGCCCCGCCGGTCGGGGGGGACCGCAGTGACGGACCGGCCCGGCAGGGGTGGAGAGGGCGCGACGAGCGTCACGCCAGGCCGCGGTGGGCGGACCACCGCTCCGCAGCCCGGGTGGCGGCCGCCTCGACGAGGGCCCGCAGCTCCGGCGAGTCGGGCACCCGGAACGACGTGTACGCACCGCGCCCACCCGCCGTGGGACGCCCGTAGGCCTTCGCGGCGAGCGTGCCGTCGGGGAGCATCCGGACGTTGAGCGTCGTCAGGAGGAACTCCTCGCCGCGGCGCGAGTCCGTCCACTGCAGGTGCTCCGGCACGGCGACGTTGATCGCCATCGCGCTGACCTCGACCTCGTCGCCCACCGGGCCATCCTGCACCGCCGGCCGAGGCTTCAGCCGACGGCGGACACCCTTGCCGGCCGCGGGCCCATGCCTCAGGGTCGGGGTGTGGTGACCGTGGAGAGGGTCGACGTCGGTGGGGGACTGCACCTCTCGCGCCGGGTCAGGCCGCCGCGCGAGCGAACGGGCGCGCCTCGTGTCGTCCTCCTGCCCGGCACCGGCATGACCGCTCGCGACTGGGACCACGTCGCCGCCGACCTGGCGGCCGACCGCACCACGCACGCCGTCGACCTCCGCGGCCACGGCGGCAGCGACCGGCCCGGCGTCTACTCGACCGCCCTCATGGCCGACGACGTCGCCGGCCTCCTCGACGTGCTCGGGGAGCCGGTGGTCGACCTCGTCGGGCACTCGCTCGGTGGCCTCGTCGCCTGCCGGGTGGCCGCCCAGCGCCCGGGGACGGTCCGGCGACTCGTCGTCGAGGACGTCGGGGTCCCGCACCGACGCACGCCGGCACCCCTCGCGCGGCCGGACGGCGAGCTGCCCTTCGACTGGGCCGTCGTCGAGCAGGTCCGCCCCGAGGTCGACGACCCCGACCCCGGATGGCCGGACCTGGTGCGCCGCCTCGCGGCCCCGACCCTCGTCGTCGGCGGAGGACCGACCAGCCACGTCCCGCAGGAGCACGTGCGGGAGCTGTCCGACACGCTGCCGGACGCCCGCCTCGTGACCATCGACGCCGGGCACCTCGTCCACGCCACCGAGCCCAAGCGCTTCACCGCCGCGGTGCGCGCGTTCCTCGACGCCTGACCGCACCCGGCCGGGTGCGGTTCCCGACGGGTCAGACGGTGGGCTCGGGGCACTCCGGCGAGCGGGCGGCCGCGGCGGCGCGACGGGAGGTGCGGGCCGCGGTGAGGGAGTCGTAGGAGAGCAGCACGAGCGCCACCCAGACGATGCCGAACCCGATCCACAGCCGGCCCGACACGTGCTCGCCGAGCAGCGTGACGCCGACGACGAGCTGCAGCACGGGGGTGATGAACTGGATGAGCCCGACGGTCACGAGCGGGATGCGCCGCGCGGCAGCGGCGAACAGCAGCAACGGGACCGCCGTGACGACCCCGGACAGCACGAGCAGCGTCGTGTGCCAGCCGCCGTGCCCGGCGAAGGTGATGTCGTCGCGCGCCGCGAGCACGAACAGGACGACCACCGCGACCGGCGCGAGCACCGTCGTCTCGGCCGCGAGCGAGTGCATCGCCTCGAGCGAGGCGCCGACCTTCTTCTTGACGAGCCCGTAGAGACCGAACGAGAACGCCAGCGCGAGAGGGATCCACGGCACGACGCCGCCGGCCACGGCCAGCCACACCGAGGCCAGGGCCCCGATGCCGACCGCCGCCCACTGCAGCGGCCGCAGCCGCTCGCGCAGCACGAACACGCCGAGCGCCACCGTGACGATCGGGTTGAGGAAGTACCCGAGCGCCGCCTCGTAGGTGCGCCCGGTCAGCACCGCCAGGACGTAGATAACCCAGTTCGCGGCGATGAGCAGCCCGGCGACGGTGATGCCCGCGACGAGCCGGGGCCGCGAGACGAACGTCCGGATCCACGCGAGGTCGCGCCGCACGAGCAGCACGAGCACGCAGACGGCGAGCGTCCAGAGGATGCGGTGCGCGAGGATCTCGAACGCCCCGGACGGCTCGAGCGCCGCGAAGTAGAGCGGGAAGAGCCCCCAGATGCCGTAGGCGAGGAAGCCGTAGCCGGTGCCCCGGCGGACCTCCGCCGCAGCCTCGGCCGCGGTGTCCCCCGACGATGACCGTTCGTCGCCGGCCGCGGTCACCCCACGGTCCACGTGTCGCGGCCGCGCAGCAGCTCGTCGAGGTCCGCGTCACCGGCGGGCCCGCCGGCGGCGTCGACGGCGCCCTCGACCTGCGCGCGCACGAGGTCGTCGTACGTCGGCCGCGCGACCTGGCGGAAGATGCCCATCGGCACGTGCGTCATCTCGGGGGAGTCGAGGCGCGAGAGCGCGAAGGCCGCCGACGGGTCCTCGGCCGCGGCGTCGTGGACGACGACCTCGCGGGCCCCGACCTCGGCCTCCGGCACGAACTCCGACGCGCCCCCGGCGACCCGCACGAGCACGCGGCGGTCGTCCTCCGGCCCGACGGTCACGGGCTCGCCCGAGCGCAGGCGCACGATGCGCGCGGCCTGCTGCGAGCGGTCCTTGAGCACCTCGAACGCGCCGTCGTTGAAGATCGGGCAGTTCTGGTAGATCTCGACGAGCGCGGCGCCCCGGTGCTCGGCCGCGGCCTTGAGCACCGACTTCAGCTCGTCGCGGTCGGACTCCATCGCCCGCGCGACGAACGTCGCCTCGGCCCCGAGCGCCAGCGACACCGGGTTGAACGGCGCGTCGACCGACCCGAGCGGGCTCGACTTCGTGACCGACCCGGTGCGCGACGTGGGGGAGTACTGCCCCTTGGTCAGGCCGTAGATCTGGTTGTTGAACAACAGGATCGTCATGTTGACGTTGCGGCGCAGCGCGTGGATCAGGTGGTTGCCGCCGATCGACAGCGCGTCGCCGTCACCGGTGACGACCCACACCGACAGGTCGGGCCGCGAGGTCGCGAGACCGGTCGCGATGGCCGGGGCGCGGCCGTGGATCGAGTGCATCCCGTAGGTGTCGAGGTAGTACGGGAAGCGCGAGGAGCAGCCGATGCCCGAGACGAAGACGATGTTCTCGCGGCGCAGCCCGAGCTCGGGCAGGAAGGACTGGACCGCGGCGAGGATGACGTAGTCGCCGCAGCCGGGGCACCAGCGCACCTCCTGGTCGGAGGTGAAGTCCCTCTTCGTCTGCTTCGCGGCGTCGTCCGGCAGGTGCGGGACGTGCTGGAGGCCGGTCACGGGCATGCCGAGCTCGACGGTGGTCACAGGATCTCCTCGAGGGTGGTCGAGACGACGTCGGCGAGCTCGACCGTGGTGAACGGCAGCCCCCGCACCGACGTGTACGAGCGGACGTCGACGAGGTACTCGGCGCGCAGGAGCAGCGCGAGCTGGCCGGTGTTCATCTCCGGCACGACGACGCGCTCGTAGCGGCGCAGGACCTCGCCGAGGTTCGCGGGGAAGGGGTTGAGGTGGCGCAGGTGCGCGCGGGCCACGTGGTGGCCGGCGTTGCGGACCGTCCGTGTGGCCGACGCGATCGGCCCGTAGGTCGAGCCCCAGCCGAGCACGAGGACCTTCGCGTCGCCGCTCGGGTCGTCGACCTCGACGTCGGGCACGGTGACACCCGCGACCTTGGCCGCGCGCAGCCGGACCATCCGGTCGTGGTTGTCGGGGTCGTAGCTGATGTCGCCCGTGACGTCGGCCTTCTCGATGCCGCCGATGCGGTGCTCGAGGCCCGGCGTGCCCGGGACGGCCCACGGCCGCGCGAGCGTCTCGGGGTCGCGCAGGTACGGGCGGAAGACCGCAGCACCCTTGTCGTCGACCGCGTTCGGCTCGACGGCGAGGTCCACCGCCATCTCGGGCAGGTCCGAGACCGACGGCACCGACCACGGCTCGGAGCCGTTCGCGAGGTAGCCGTCGGACAGGAGGATGACCGGCGTGCGGTACGTCGTGGCGATACGGACCGCGTCCATCGCCGCGGCGAAGCAGTCGGCCGGCGTCTGCGCGGCGACGACGGGCACCGGCGACTCGCCGTTGCGTCCGTACATCACCTGGAGCAGGTCGGCCTGCTCGGTCTTGGTCGGCAGGCCGGTCGACGGGCCGCCACGCTGGATGTCGACGACGACCAGCGGCAGCTCGAGCGAGACCGCGAGGCCGATCGTCTCGGACTTCAGGGCGATGCCCGGGCCGGACGTCGTCGTCACGCCGATCGAGCCGCCGTAGGACGCACCGAGCGCGATGCCGATACCGGCGATCTCGTCCTCGGCCTGGATCGTCGTCACGCCGTGGCGCTTCATCGACGACAGCGCGTGAAGGATGTCGGACGCGGGCGTGATCGGGTACGAGCCGAGCACGAGCGGGCGGCCGGCGCGGTGCGCGGCGGCCACGAGGCCGAGCGCGAGCGCCGTGTTGCCGGTGACGTTGCGGTAGGTGCCCGGGGCCATCGGCGCGGCCTTCACGACGTACGAGGAGGCGAAGTCCTCGGTGGTCTCGCCGTAGTTCCAGCCGGCGCGCAGGGCGGTGAGGTTGGCCTCGAGGATCTCGGGCCGGCCGCCGAACTTCTTCGCGAGGAAGGCCTCGGTGCCGGTGGTCGGCCGCGTGTACATCCACGACAGCAGGCCGAGGGCGAACATGTTCTTCGCCCGCTCCTTCTCCTTACGGCTCAGGCCCTCGAACGGCGCGAGCGCCTCGACGGTGATCGAGGTGAGCGCCACCGGGTGCACGTGCCACGACTCGAGGCTGCCGTCCTCGAGCGGGTTGGCGTCGTAGCCGACCTTGGCGAGGTTGCGCTTGGTGAACTCGTCGGTGTTCGCGACGATCGTCGCGCCGCGCGGCACGTCGGCGAGGTTGGCCTTGAGCGCCGCCGGGTTCATCGCGACGAGGACGTCGGGGGCGTCACCCGGCGTGAGGACGTCGTGGTCGGCGAAGTGCAGCTGGAAGCTCGAGACGCCGGGCAGCGTGCCCTGGGGCGCGCGGATCTCGGCCGGGAAGTTCGGCAGCGTCGACAGGTCGTTGCCGAGCGCCGCGGTCTCGGAGGTGAAGCGGTCGCCGGTCAGCTGCATCCCGTCGCCGGAGTCCCCGGCGAACCGGATGACGACGCGGTCGAGGGTCTGGACGGTCTTGCTGGTCACGGTGGTCCCTGGGGTGTCGGGAGTGCTCTCGTGGGGCCCAACTCGCTGGTGGGCGCACCGTGTTCCATCGTACGTCGCAGGTGAGGGCACCCTTCCTCGCATCCACGCATCGGCCACCCGCCCGTCCACGGGTCGTCGCGACCGCTCCGGCGGGGAGTGCTCCCCCTTGTACGGTCGGGGGACAGCCGGGAGGGTGGACGCCGAGAGGTCCACCGCACGAGGGGGAGGCATGGGGTACGAGGTCCAGATCGAGGACCTGCGCAGCTCGGCGCAGGCGGCCCGCGACGCGCTCGACGTCGTCGAGGACACCAAGGCGCCGGACGACCTGCGCGGCATCGCCGCCGCGATCCCCGGCGCGAGCGCCGCCTCGCTCGTCGAGACCGTCGCCACCGGCTGGGAGGCCGACGTGCGCTCCTGGGTCCGCGGCGCCCGCCGCTACGCCGAGGGCCTGGAGTCCGCGGCGACGCAGTACGAGAGCGACGACGCCGCCGCCCGCGCCGCGTTCACGCCCGCCGGCCCCAACCAGCCGCGATGAGCCTCACCTGGGGCCAGGTGAAGCAGTGGAGGGCCGCGCCCTTCACGACGGCCGAGGAGGCGCTGACGACCAGCCGGCGCACCCTGACCGACCGCGCCGACGACCTGCGCACGATGGCCGGCCCGGCCCGCTGGACCGGCTCGGCCGCCTCGACCGCGAGCACCCGGCTGCGCCGCGTCACCGACGACCTGGAGATCCTCGTCGCCGAGGTGAGCGCCGCCCGCCGGGCCGTCATCGAGGCCGGTGACGCCGTGACCGGTGTCGAGCACGCCGTCGACGCCGCGGTCGAGTACGCGAGCGCCCACGGCCTGACGATCTCGGCCGACGGCACGGTGAGCGACGAGGCCGGCCTCCAGATGTGCTACGCCACCGAGCACGACGAGCAGGTCGCCCGCCAGGAGCGCCAGGTGCTCGTCGACGAGTGCGTCGCCCGCGTCGAGCAGGCGCTGCGGAAGGCCAACGACGTCGACGTCGACCTCGTCGCCGTGCTCACCTCCGTCCGCGACGGCACGATCGCCGACGGCTCGGACCTCTCGCTCGACGAGGCCGCCCGTGACGGGGACGCCGCCGGCCACCTCTCGCTCCTCGGCCCGCCGAGCGGAGGCACCCCCGCCGACAACACCGGATGGTGGGAGTCGCTCTCGCCGGAGGAGCAGCAGCGTGTCCTCGACGAGCACCCGGACTGGGTCGGCAACCTCGACGGCATCCCGATGGGCGTGCGCGACGAGGCCAACCGGACCCGCCTGGAGGAGACCGCCACCGAGCTGCGCGACCGGCAGCAGGACATCGAGGACGAGCTCGCCGCGATGGACCCCGACCCCTACGACCCCGAGTACCTCGCGCTGCTCGCCGAGGCGCAGACCATCCGGGAGCAGCTGGGCGCCATCGGCACGCTCGAGGAGACGCTCGACAAGCCCGACACCCACCTGCTCGTGTTCGACCTGACCCCGGGGCAGCGCCCGCAGGCCGCGGTCTCCATCGGCGACGTCGACACCGCCGACCACGTCGGGGTCTTCACCCCCGGCCTGACGAGCACGGTCGAGGGGATGGGCGGCTACGTCAACGACATGGCCGACCTGCGCGACGCGACCCTGGACCAGCTCGCCCGCAACGGCGACTTCGACAGCACGGTCGCCACGGTCGTGTGGCTGGACTACCAGGCGCCGCAGTGGGGCTCGACGTTCTCCGGCGACTCGGTCGCGCTCTCCGGCGCGGCCGAGGACGGGGGTGCCTCGCTCGCCGACTTCTACCGGGGGATCAACTCCTCGCGCGCGACCGACCCCGACCTCACCGCGCTGGGCCACTCCTACGGGTCGACGACGACCGGGTACGGCCTCCAGCACGAGGGCACGGGGGTGGACCGGGCGGTGTTCTTCGGCTCGCCCGGCCTCGGCACGAGCGACGTCGACGACCTCGACATCCCGAGCGGCAGCGCCTACTACGCCGAGGCGAAGTGGGACGGGGTCGGCGACCTCGGCCGGTTCGGCATCGACCCCTCGGCGATGGACGGCATCAACCACCTCGAGACCGGTGACGCGACGGTCGACGGGCAGGACTACGCGGGGGTCAGCGGCCACTCCAGCTACCTCGAGCAGCACTCGACGAGCCAGTACAACATGGCGACCGTCGTCTCCGGCCACCCGCAGGACGCCGTGGAGGGCAACAACACCGGCATCACCGACGACCCCCGCGCCTGGGACTGGTGGCCCTCGTGGCTCGGGGGGTGACGGCCCGCCGCCTAGGCTGGCCGACCATGGGCGGTCACCGGGGCGGGCGCGGTGCGTGGCGTCGGGGCGCGACGGTGCTGGCCGCCGTGGCGCTCGCGGCCACGGCGGGATGTTCTTCGACGACGAGCACGGGAGGCAGCATGGACCCCAGGGAGCAGCTGGCGCAGCGGCCCACCTTCGAGGAGGCCGAGAAGGGGTACCTCGCGCTCCTCGTGGAGCTGCGCGACACGATCGACGCCCAGGCCCCGGGGCTGGAGTGGCAGGCCGACGCGCCGTCGCAGCGCAGCCGGAGCGTCTGCTCGGCCCCCTTCGACACCGTCGAGGGCGCCGAGAACGCCAACTACTCGATCGGCCGAGGCGCCAAGGGCGTCGTCCCCGACGAGCGGTGGCAGGCGACGGTCGACGCAATGCTCGTGCCGCTGCGCGAGCAGGGCTTCAGCGAGGTGACCGTCCTCCAGGACGAGCCGGGGGCGCACCAGGTCTCCGTCGGCGACCCCGCCACGGGCGCGCGGGTCGAGTTCGGCACCAAGGCCGGGACCATCCTCACGCTCTACGGCGCCTGCTTCCTGCCCGCGCAGGGCTCCTGACCGCGGCCGGGACCGGCGTCGGCGCACCCGGCTAGGCTGGCGCGTCATGGAGGGCTACCTCGCCGTCGCGGCGGTCGTCCTCGCGGGCGTGCTCCTCGTGGCCGCCGCGATGGTCGTCCGTCGCCTCGTCGCGCCCCGCGCCGCCGACGCCGCCGGCCGCGCGACCTACGAGTCGGGCGTCGACCCGGTCGGCACCGGCTGGGCGCAGTCGCAGGTGCGCTACCTGTCCTTCGCGTTCCTCTACGTCGTCTTCGCCGTCGACGCCGTCTACCTCTTCCCGTGGGCGCTCGTCCTGCGCGACGCCGACCTCGGGGTCGCCTCGCTCGTCGAGGTCGTCGTCTTCGTCGGCGTCCTGCTCCTCGGGCTCGTCCACGCCGGCCGGCGCGGCCTGCTCCGCTGGGACCTGCGATGACGGGGGAGCGCCGATGAGCGTCGACCTGCCGATGCCCCGCGTCGGGCCGCTCGCCGAGCACGCACCCAAGCCGGTGCGGATGGTCCTCAACTGGGGCCGCCGCTACAGCCTCTGGGTCTTCAACTTCGGGCTCGCCTGCTGCGCCATCGAGTTCATCGCCACGTCGATGGGCCGGCACGACTTCATCCGGCTCGGGGTCATCCCGTTCGCGCCCGGTCCGCGGCAGGCCGACCTCATGGTCGTCTCCGGCACCGTCACCGACAAGATGGCGCCGGCCATCCGCCGCCTCTACGACCAGATGCCCGAGCCCAAGTACGTCATCTCGTTCGGGGCGTGCAGCAACTCCGGTGGGCCGTACTGGGACTCGTACTCGGTGACCAAGGGCGTCGACCAGCTCGTGCCCGTCGACGTCTACGTGCCGGGGTGCCCGCCGCGGCCCGAGGCGCTGCTCCAGGGGATCATCACGCTGCAGCAGAAGATCGCCGCCGAGCGGGTCAGCGGCGCCGCCATCGCCGAGCGCCGGCGGGGCCGGTTCGCCGGCCACCGCGCGGCCACGGCCGCCGACGTCACCCGCGGGCTGGTCGCGCGCCCGTGAGCACGCCCGTCCTCGCGCTGCTGGCGCTCGTCGCCTTCGTCACCGAGCTCGCGCTCTTCGGCGGGGTCGGGGCGCTCGCCCACCACGCGGTCGGCGGGGGAGCGGCCGGCTGGGCCGCGGCCGTCGTCGCCACGCTGCTCGTGCTCGTCCTCTGGGGCCTGTTCATGGCGCCGAAGGCCCGCCTGCGCCTCGCCCCCGGTCCCCGCACCGCGGCCGCGGTCGTGCTCGTCTACGGCGTCGCGTTCGGGCTGCTCGCCGCGGGGTGGACCGGGTGGGCGTGGTTCGTCGGCGTCGCCGGGCTCGTCGTCGTCGCGGCGCAGACGGTGCTCCACCGCCCCGCGGAGCCCGGCGCCCCCGCGTCCTGACCGACGCCTGACCCGGGCGTCACCCGCGCCTCCCGCAATGGTCACCCGCTGTTCCCCCGGAGGTCGGGGGCAGGGTCCCCTCGCGCACCTAGCGTCCTGCGCGGACACCCACGCCGAGCCCCGGGAGACCCCATGACCATCGCCCCCGAGAACCGCCGGATGCTCTCGCTCGTGCCCCACGCACGCGGCAAGCGCAGCGCGGTCACCTGCGAGCTGAAGTGCGGCAACGCCTGCGCGCACCCCGCCCCGAACACGAGCGAGAACGGCTACTTCCGCGACATCGCGAGCGCGGCGTTCAGCCGCCGCCGGATGCTCGGCGGCGTCGGGGGCGGCGCGCTCGCGGTCGCCCTCTCGCCGGCCGGGCAGGCCGTCGCCGGCGGCCACGGCAGCGCCCACCACGGTGCGGGCCTGCGCTTCACGCCCATCGCGCCGGTGCCGGCCGACGTCGATGACCTGACGGTCCCGAAGGGCTGGACCTGGACGCCGGTGATCCGCTGGGGCGACCCGCTCTTCCGGCACACCCCGGAGTTCGACCCGGAGCACCAGACCGAGGCGGCGCAGCGGCAGCAGGTCGGCTACAACTGCGACTACCTCGACATCATCGAGCGCAAGGGCAGCGGGGGACGGCGCGCCGTCGCGGTGCTCAACCACGAGTACACGAACGAGAACATCATGTTCCCGCCGACCGACGACGAGGAGACCCTCGCCGAGCAGAAGCGGGTCGCGATGGCCGCGCACGGCCTGACCGTCGTCGAGCTGCGCCGCTCGGGCCGGGGCCGCCCCTGGAGCATGGTGCGCGGCGCCCGCCTCAACCGGCGCATCCACCTGCAGACCGAGTTCGCCGTCGACGGCCCCGCCGCCGGCCACCCGCTCCTGCGCACCCAGGACGACCCGCTGGGCCGCCGCATCCTCGGGACGCAGAACAACTGCTCCGGCGGCACGACCCCGTGGGGCACCGTGCTGTCGGGCGAGGAGAACTTCAACCAGTACTTCGTCGCGAACGACACCCCCGAGAACAAGCGCTACGGCATCCCGACGACCGCCGGCGGCCGCGCCTGGTGGACCGTCGACCCGCGCTTCGACGCCCGGCAGCCGGGCTACGAGAACGAGGTCCACCGCTTCGGCTGGGTCGTCGAGATCGACCCCGAGGACCCCGACTCCACCCCGGTCAAGCACACCGCGATGGGCCGCTTCAAGCACGAGAGCGCGAACATCCGCGTCGCCCCCGACGGCCGGGTCGTCGCCTACTCCGGCGACGACGAGCGCTTCGACTACCTCTACAAGTTCGTCTCGTCGAAGACGATGGTCAAGGGCTCCTCCCGGGCGGCGCGCGAGGCCAACAAGCGCCTGCTCTCCTCCGGCGACCTCTACGTCGCCAGGCTCACCGGCGACAGCCCGGCCGGGCAGATCGACGGCTCCGGCGACCTGCCCGCCGACGAGGCCTTCGACGGCAGCGGCCGGTGGATCCCGCTCGTCGAGGGCGGCCGCTCGAAGGTCGCCGGGATGAGCGTCGCCGAGGTCCTCGTCTTCACCCGTCTGGCCGCCGACCGCGTCGGCGCCACGAAGATGGACCGGCCCGAGGACGTCCAGCCCAACCCGGTGACGGGCAGGGTCTACGCGGCGCTGACGAACAACACCAACCGCGGTGTCGGCTCCAACCCGGGCGTCGACGAGGCCAACCCCCGCGTCACCAACCGCGAGGGCCACGTCCTCGAGCTGACCGAGCACCGCAACGACCCGACGTCGACCCGCTTCGCGTGGACGCTCCTGCTCGTCTGCGGTGACCCGAGCTCGGCCGGGACCTACTTCGGCGGCTACGACGGCCCCGTCTCGCCGATCTCCTGCCCCGACAACGTGGCGTTCGACTCCACCGGCGCCCTGTGGATCTCGACCGACGGCCAGCCGGGCACGCTCGGGCTCAACGACGCCCTGCACCGCGTCACCCTCTCCGGGCGGCAGCGCGGCAAGGTCGAGCAGTTCCTCGCCGTGCCGCGCGAGGCCGAGACCTGCGGCCCGGTCGTCCACGACCGCGACGGGTCGGTCTTCGTGGCCGTCCAGCACCCGGGGGAGGAGGGGTCCTGGGCCGACCAGCACTCCTACTTCCCCGACTACGTCGCGCCCGGGACCCTCTCGCGCGGCCGCTGGGGCGGGCCCCGGCCGAGCGTCGTGCAGGTGCACCGCGCCTGACCCCACGCCCCCGACGGGCCGGAGACGCCGCACGGCGTCCCCGGCCCGTCGCCGTCGCTCCGGCGGCGCGGCCGGGCCCACGTTCGTCACCCGGCGAAACGCCGGGGCGGCTTTGTCCCAACCGGCACACCTGACCCAACGGGATGGCCCACAATGACTGCGGGCACGGAGGTCGGTCCGTGCCCGAGGCCGATGGACCGAGGGTTCATGAGCGAGGTGCGAAGCTCGTCGCGGCGTGACCAGCGGTCCCGTCGCGGGTTCTGGCGACCCCGCACGGGCACGGTCGTCGCGACCGTCGTCGCGCTCGTCGTCGGCGGCTACGGCTGGGCCGCGACGCAGGGCGAGGGGTACACGACCGACCACCCCGAGGCCAACGACGGCACCCTCTGGGTGACCAACGACCGCTCCGGCCTCTTCGGGCGGCTCAACGGCCCGGCCGCCCGCCTCGACGCCGCCTTCCCGCCCGCGGGCGACGAGCCGAGCCAGAGCTACGCGCTCGACGTCGTCCAGTCCGGCAGCTCGGTCCTCACCCGCGACCGGCAGACCGGCCGGGTCGCGGCGGTCGACGTCCGCACCGGCGCCCTCGTCACCGACCGCGCGGTCTCGCTCCCGAACCGGACGCTGCTCGCCGTCGGCGGGAGCACCACCGCCACCGTCGACACCGAGACCGGCAGCGTCCACGTCGCGCACTCCACGAACCCCACCCTCGCGGCGGTTGACGGCCTCGACGGCCGCGCCGCCGACGACGTCCCCATCGCCCAGGACGCCACGACCGAGTTCCCGGCCGACGTGGCGGTGGGCGCCGACGGCACGGCCTACGCCGCCGGGTCCGGGGGACGCCTGACGACCCTGCGCCCGACCGCGGACGGCGGCTTCCGGCCGGTCCGCAGCTCGCTCGGCGGCCCGCTCCAGGAGACGCAGATCGTCCTCACCCCCGGTGGGCCGGTCGTCCTCGACACCGTCACCGGGGTCCTCGTGCGGCCCGGCGGCGCCCGGGTCGTGCTCAGCGGCGAGTCGGTGGCCGGCGGCGTGCCGCAGGAGGTCACGACGACGGGTGAGGTGCTCGTGAGCACCCCGCGCGCCCTCCTCGCGGTCGACCTGGGCAGCGGGGTCACCCGGTCGCTCACACCGGGCGGCCCCGGCCCCGGCACGGCGCCCGTCGTGCTCGACGGCTGCGCGTACGCCGCCTGGTCGGGCACGCCCGGCCGCGCCGTCCGGGTCTGCAGCGGCTCCGCCCCCGAGACGGTGACCCTCACCGACGCCGGCACGCTCAGCTCCCCCCGCCTGCGGGTCAACCACCGCACCGTCGCGCTCAACGACACCTCGACCGGTGCCGTCTGGGACGCCGACACCGGCAAGCGGCTCGACGACTGGGCGGCCGTCGCGCCCCCGTCCTCGCAGGCGCCCCGGGACGACACCGACCCGTCGTCGGTCGTCGACCGCACCGCCAAGCCGCCGCAGGCGCGCGACGACGAGGTCGGGGCCCGGGCCAACCGCACGAGCGTCCTGCACGTCCTCGACAACGACGCGAACCCCAGCGGCAGCGTCCTGTCCATCACCCGGGTCTCCGGGATGCCGGAGCGCGACGGCACGCTCGACATCTCGCCCGACGGGCAGACCGTCCAGCTGACCCTCCCGCCGGCGGCGCGCTCCACCGGCTTCGACTACGTCATCGACGACGGCCGGGGCAACCGCTCCACGGCGCGCGTCACCGTGACCGTCCGCGCGCCGGACGAGAACGGGGCCCCCGTCCTGCGGAGCAACTACGTGCCGACCGTGACGTCGGTGACCAACCGCGGCTCGGTCACGATCCCCGTCGCCGGCGACTGGCGCGACCCCGACTCCGACCCCGTCGCGGTCACCGGCGCCAGCGACGGCGACCGCTCCGTCGGCGTCACCCCCGACGGCCGGCTGCGCTACACCGCGACCGGCGAGACCGGCCCGCGCACGCTCGAGTACACGGTGACCGACGGCACCGCCGAGAGCACCGGGCGGCTGAGCCTCGACGTCCTCGCCCCCGACGCGGACCAGACGACCCCGGCCACGGCGCTGCCGGACGTCGGGCGCGGCGAGGTCGACAAGCCGATCGTCCTGCGCCCGCTCGAGAACGACATCCCCGGCACCGACCCCACCGACCCCTCGGCCCGCCTCCAGCTCGCGGGCAACGTCACCGCCCCCGACGGCACGACCGTCGCGACGAGCATCGAGGCCGGCACGGTGACGGTCACGGCGGGCGCCCCCGGCACCTACCTCCTCGCGTACACGGTGCGCTACGGCTCGGCGAACCCCGCGCGCGGCGCGATGCGCGTCGACGTGCGCGCCGCCTCCGAGCGCACCGGGGACATCACCGCGATGCTCGACCAGGCCGTCGTCCACGGCCAGACCGCGACGGTCACCGACGTCCTCGCCAACGACGTCGACCCCTCGGGCGGTCTGCTCACGGTGCAGAGCGCCGAGGCCGACAGCTCGGACGCCGTGCAGGTCGCGGTGCTGCGGGGCCGGTGGCTGCGCATCGTCCCGAACCGCCCGGAGCTGCGGCCCAACCCGATCCTCGTCCGGTACACGGTGACCAACGGCGCCGGCAAGACGGCCGTCGGCTCGGTGTCGGTCCTCCAGCTGCCCGCGCCGAAGGACGACGCCCCCGTCGCCGTCGACGACACCGCCACGGTCCGCTCCGGCGACCAGGTCTCGATCCCCGTCCTCGACAACGACCTCGACCCCGGCGGCACGACCCTCCGGCTCGCCCCGCAGGTCGAGGGGGCCGCGCGCAGCGGCATGCTGCCGGTGGGCGGCGCCGACGGCGGACCGACCGACGAGCCGACCGGCGCGGCGTACGTCGCCGGCTCGGTCGTGCGCTACCAGGCACCCGTGGTCACCGAGCAGCGCACCGTCACCATCACCTACGTCGCCGAGAACGCCGCCGGGTCGCGGGCGTCCGGCACGGTCCGCGTCACGGTCACCCCGCCGCCGGACGCGCAACGCCCCAACCGCGCCCCGACCCCGGCGACGCTCGAGGGCCGCGTCGTCGCGGGCGACACCATCACGGTGTCGATCGCGGGCTCCGGCGCCGACCCGGACGGCGACTCGACGACCCTCGTCGGGCTGGCGTCCGCGCCGCGCCTCGGCCGCGTCCTCGCGGTGACGCCGTCGTCCATCACCTACCAGGCGTACCCGACGAGCGGCGGCACCGACGACATCACCTACCTGCTCGGCGACCGGTACACCAAGGTCGGCACGGGCACGATCCGCATCGCCGTCTCGCCCCCCGGCGACCCCCAGCCGAGCGTCGCGGTCGACGACGAGGTGACGGTCGCCCCGGGCCGGCGCGTGTCGGTCGACGTGCTGGCCAACGACATCCAGCCGATCGGCGAGCGCGCCACCGTCGAGCCGCTCCAGAACCTCGACGTCGTCGAGCGGGCCGGCGCACGGCTCGACGCCGCGTCGGGCCGGATCTCGGTCGTGGGCCCGCCGGCCGCGACGCCCCTGCGCATCCCCTACTCGATCACCGGCGCGAGCGGCGAGTCCTCCACCGCGACGCTGACCGTCCGCGGCCGCGCGGGCGTCAACCTGCCGCCGGAGCCGCGCAACGCGCTCGCGCGCCCCGCGGCCGGCGCCCAGACCGTCGAGGTCGACCTCCTGGCCGGCGCGGTCGACCCCGACGACCCCACCGGTGCGCTGCAGGTGAGCCGCGTCTTCAACGCGCCGGAGGCCACCGTCGTCGACGGCCGGGCGACGCTCGTGGTCAAGCCGGTGCCGCAGGTGCTGTCCTTCGAGGTCCTCGACGCGGGCGGGGCCGCCGCGCTCGGGCTCGTCCACATCCCCGCGGGCGGCTCCAGCGTCCCGAGCGTCAAGCCGGACGCGCTCGTCCGGGTCGACCGGGGTGGCTCCACCGTGGTCAACCTCGCCGACGTCGTCGACGTCCCGGCCGGGCGACCCCTGACGCTGACGACCGAGGACCGGCTCGCCGCCTCGCCCGCCGGCGCGCTGCGCGTGCGCTCCGAGGGGCCCTCGCAGCTGCGGGTCACCGCGCTGCGGGACTACGTCGGGCCGGCCGCCGTCGCCTTCGAGGTGACGACCTCCTCCACCCCCGGCGGGGGCGCGGGGCGCCGGGCCTTCCTCACCGTGCCGGTGCAGGTCGGCCCGGAGACCCCGGTCCTGCGCTGCCCACCGACCGCGGTCGACGTCGTCGTCGGCGGCACGTCGCGGCCCCTCGGCATCCGGCAGCTCTGCCACGTCTGGACCGCCCGGCCCGAGACCGCGGAGACGCTGCGCTACTCCGGCTCCTTCGAGTCGCCGGTCCCCGGGCTGTCGGTCCTCAGCCGGGGCGGGACGACGCTGTCGGTCTCGGCCTCCTCGGCGGCCGTCCCGGGCACGACCGCCCGGCTCCTCGTCACCGTCGACGGCACCGAGGCGGCCCCCGCGGTGCTCACCGTGCGCGTCGCCCCGGCGCAGCCGCCGACGATGCTGCCCGTGGCCGTCAGCGGCGTGCGCGCCGGCACGACGCAGGTCGTGTCCCTCGACGGCTACCTGCGCTCGCCGCTCGTCGACCCCCGCTACGACGTGCTCGGCGTGACCCAGCTGTCCGGGGTGGCGTCGACGGCGCGGCGCGACGGCTCCCGCGCGGTCGCGGTGACCCCGGGAGCCGGCGCCAAGGGCCGGCTGACCTTCCGGGTCACCTTCACCGACGTCGACGCGAGCAACCGCGCCGACCGCCAGGGCACCGGCATCCTCACCGTCGACGTCCTCGGCGCGCCGGACGCCCCGGGGGCCCCGGTGCAGACCGGGCCGACCCTCAGCCGCTCGGCCCGGCTCGCGTGGACGCCGCCACGCGACAACGGGCTGCCCGTCGAGTACTACCAGGTCGACTGGGACGGGGGCTCGCAGCGGTGTGCCGCCTCGCCGTGCGTCGTGACCGGGCTGGCCAACGCCACCCCGACCCGCTTCACCGTCAAGGCGCACAACGCCGTCGGGTTCGGGCCCTCGTCCGCTCCGTCGGCGGCGGTCACCGCGGACGAGGTGCCGGGCGCGCCGCAGGCGCCGCGCGTCACCGACCCGCGCGACCGCGCGGTCACCGTGGCCTGGGACGCGGCGCCGAGCGGCGGCTCGGCCGTCACCGGCTATCTCGTGACGTGGCCGGGCGGCCGGGCCGAGACGTCCTCGACCTCCGTCACCGCCGCCGGGCTCGACAACTCGCTGCGCACCCCGTTCACGGTCAAGGCCCGCAACGAGGCCGGCTTCGGGCCGGCGGTCGTCGTCGAGGGCCAGTCCGCGGGGACGCCGGCCGTCCCCGACGCCCCGACGGTCGACGCCTCCGAGGTGGGTGGCGGTGCCCGCCAGGTCGTCGTCGTCTCGTGGTCGGGGGTCGCGCCCAACGGCCCGGGTGACACCACCTACACCGTCACCCGCAGCGGTCCCGGCGGCACGGTCGCCATCTGCTCCGGCACGCCCGCGACGCGGTGCGAGGCCGACGCGGTCGACAACGACGGCTCGACCTACGACTACCGGGTCCAGGCGGCCAACGACGTCAACCGGTCGGCCTTCAGCGCGGCCACGTCGCGCCGGGCCGTCGGCACCCCGGGCGACTTCACCGGCGTGGCGGCCGCCGCCACGGGCACCGACCGCCAGGTCGAGCTGAGCTTCACCTCGCCGCCCGCGCGCGACGACGGCGTCACCATCACGTGCCGCGTCGGCGGGACGTCCTGCGGCCAGTGGTCGGCGCCGCGCAACCCCACCGACTTCGACGAGACCGTGACCGTGCCCGACAACGGCAGCGACTACACCTTCGTCCTCACCGCCACGAACTCCGCCGGCCTCACCTCGAGCGCGCGGACCACCTCCGACGTCGTCTACGGCCCGCTCGGCGCCGTCGGCGTGAGCATCGAGTCGACGGTCGGGGCGTACGTCACCTACGTCGTCTCGGTCGACGCCAACGGCCGGGCCGCCGACGTCTCCGTCAGCGTCCAGGGCGGGGTCGAGGGCACCTCGTCCCCGGACCCGGACCGCACCGGCAGCGGGACGTGGACGCAGCGCTACCGGACCAAGGTCGGCTACGGGCGGGACGTGACGATCGAGGCCACCGCCACCCGTCGCGGCGACTCCCGCAGCAGCTCGACGACCGCGTCGACGGGCCTCGGCACGCTGACCGGGAGCTCCGAGGGCGAGGTCCTCACCCTCACGGCGCGCAACCTCACGGCGAGCGCGACGATGCAGTGCACCATCACCCCCGAGGGCGGCGACCCGGTCGGCGCCACCTTCGCGACCGACGCATCGGGCGACTTCGGGCCCGACGCGCCGAGCACCGACCTCGTCCCCGTCCCCGGGACGCGGTACACCATCTCGTGCGACGACGGACGAGATCCCGCCAGCCCCGTCGAGGACACCTGGACCGCCCGATGAGCCCCTTCCGCCAGCCCACCACCAGCACCGACGAGGACGCGATGAGCACCGAGCCCCTGGCCCACGCCGACGAGATCGCCTGGTTCGGCGAGACGTTCACGACGGTCGTCGGCGCCGTCGGGGAGGCGCTCGTCGGCAAGGAGCGCGTCGTCCAGCTGGCTGTCACCTGCCTCGCGGCCGGGGGGCACCTGCTCGTCGAGGACGTGCCCGGCACCGGCAAGACCAGCCTCGCCCGGGCCCTCGCCGGCTCGGTGCGCGGCACGCACCAGCGCATCCAGTTCACCCCCGACCTCCTGCCGAGCGACGTCACCGGCGCGTCCATCTACGACCCCCGCGCACAGGTCTTCGAGTTCCGGCGCGGCCCGGTGTTCGCCAACGTCGTCCTCGCCGACGAGATCAACCGCGCCTCGCCGAAGACCCAGTCGGCGCTGCTCGAGGTGATGGAGGAGGGCCGGGTCACGGTCGACGGCACGACCCACGACGTGCCGAGCCCGTTCATGGTCATCGCGACCCAGAACCCGATCGAGCAGGCCGGCACCTACCCGCTGCCCGAGGCCCAGCTCGACCGCTTCCTCATGAAGACCGCGATCGGCTACCCGGACGCCGAGGCCACCATCGGCGTCCTGTCCGGGCTCGCCGTCCGCGACCGCGCCGCCGGCGTCACCCCCGTCATCGACGGCGCGCAGGTGCTGCGGATGCGGCAGGTCGCGCGCTCGGTGCACGTCTCGCGCCCGCTGCTCGAGTTCGTCCAGGCGCTCGCGGAGCGCTCGCGCGACCACCGCCACCTGCGCCTCGGTCTCTCGGTGCGCGGGATGCTCGGCTACGTGCACGCCGCGAAGGCCTGGGCCGCCGGGCAGGGGCGCAACTACGTCGTCCCGGACGACCTCAAGGAGCTCGCGGTGCCGGTCATGCAGCACCGGATGCTCCTCGACGCCGACGCGCAGTTCGAGGGCGTCACCGTCCCCGACGTCGTCGACGAGCTCTTCGACATCGTCCCCCTGCCACCGGTCGCGGGGCGCTGACGCCCGTGTCCTCGCCGCGCCAGCTCCTCGCACTCCTCCGGGAGCGGTCCGTCGTGACCCGCACCGGCTGGGGTGCGCTGGTCGTCGGCGTGCTCGTCGGGCTGGTCGGGTGGACCTTCGCGTGGGAGGAGGCGCGCATCATCGGCCTCGCGCTCGTCGTCCTGCTCGGGGTGGCGGTGCTCATGGCGCTCGGGGGGTCGCGGGTCGACCTCGACCTCCAGCTGCACCCGGTGCGGGTCTCGCCGGGCGGGGTGGCCGACGGGTCGCTGCTCGTGAGCAACCCGCGCAGCCGGCGCGTCGCGCCCGCCGACCTCGAGGTGCCGGTCGGGTCGCGCGTGGAGGCCTTCCGGATGCCGTCGCTCGGCCCCGGCGTCCGCATCGACTTCCCCTTCCCGGTCCGCACGACCCGCCGCGGCGTCGTGCTCGTCGGACCCGTGACGACCGTGCTCGGCGACCCGTTCGGCCTGGCCCGTCGCACGCTCAACGCGTCGCGGACCGTCGAGCTGTTCGTCCACCCGCGGACGGTCAACCTCCCCTCCCTCGACGCCGGCCTCATCCGCGACCTCGAGGGTCGTCCCACCCAGGACCCGTCGCTGTCGGACCTCGACTTCCACACGCTGCGCGGCTACCTCCCCGGCGACGACCGCCGGCACATCCACTGGCAGTCCTCGGCGCGGATGTCGGCGGCCTCCGGCACCACCTCGCTGATGATGAAGGGCTACACCGACACCCGCCGCTCGCACCTCGGGGTCGTCCTCGACGCGCGGCTCGACGGCTACGGCGACGACGACACCTTCGAGATCGGCGTGACCGCCGCGGCCTCGGTCGCGGTGCGGGCCCTGCGCGACGAGATGGACGTCACCGTCGTCGCGGGCGGCCACGCCGTCGACCGCGTCGGCGTCGCCCGGACGCTCGACGGCTTCGCGCGGGTCGAGCCGGACGGCACCGACCTCCCGGCGCTCGCGACCCGGCTCGTCGGCCTCGCCCCCGGCACGAGCATCACCGTCGTCGTCACCGGCGCGGCCACGTCGCTGGCCGAGGCGCAGCGCGCCGCGACCCACCTCGGGCCGCACGTGCGCGTCGTCGTCCTGCGCGTGGCGCCGGGGGAGCGCAGCACGACCTCCACCGTCGCCGGCCTCACCTTCCTCACGATGGGCTCGCTCGACGACCTGACGCGGCTGGTCCGGGTGGTGGGTGGCCGATGAGCCTCCTGTCGGCGCCGTCGCGCGCCCGCGACCGTGGCCCGGCCCCGGCCCGCTTCCTCGGTCCGGACCCGGCGTCGCCGGGCCCGACCCGGCGCTCGCGCCGCCGCCAGCCGCACCCGCTCGACGTCGTCGTCGACGTCGCGGCGGTGCTCGTCCTCGTCGCCGCCGCGCTGAGCGGGTTCGTGGGGACCTACCTCGGCTGGTCCTGGGTGCTCCCGTCCGCGGTCGGGCTCGTCGCGGGTGTGCTCCTCGCCCTGCTCGTGGGGCGGGCGCGCGCGCCGTGGTGGACGCTCGCGCCGGCCCTCGTCGCGGCGGCCGCGCTGCTCGGTCCGCCCCTCGTCCTGCGCGGCACCTCGGCCGGACCGCTGCCGACCCCCACCGCCTGGGGCGAGCTCGCCGGCACCGCGGTCGACGGCTGGATGCGGATGCTCACCACGCTGCCGCCGGTCGACGGCGCCGGACCCCTCGGGCTGCTGCCGTTCCTCCTGGCCCTGGTCGCCGGCGGAGCGACGACGATGCTCGCCCGCCGCACCGGCGCACCCCACCTGCCGCTGGTCGTCCCGGCGGCGCTCGCCGCCGGCGTCGCCGCGCTGGGCGTCACGGAGCCGGGCGGGATGGTCGCGCGAGCCGTCGTGCTCTTCGTCGTCGCCCTCACCTGGGGGGCCGACCGCGCCCGCCGGGCCGTCGTGGTCCACAGCGCGCACAGCCTCGAGCGGACCGCGACCGGGGCCCTGCTGCTCGCGATCGTCGGGGTCATCGTCATCGGGGCGGTGCCGTGGGTCGGGGCACCCGACCGGCAGGTGCTGCGCTCGTACGTGGCCCCGCCCTTCTCCGCGACCGACCGGCCGAGCCCGCTCGCGGCCTTCCGGGCCTTCCGACCGAGCAACGCGGACCTCGCCGACGAGGTCCTCTTCACCGTCCGCGGGCTGCCGACCGGCACCCTGCTGCGGCTCGCGACCGTCGACACCTACTCCGGCACCGTGTGGGCCGCCGGGGACGGCCGCGCGGGCACGACCCCGGAGTCCGGCACCTTCCTGCGGGTCGGCGCCAAGATCCCCCGGGCGGCCGGTGGCACACCGGTCGAGGCGACGGTGACGGTCGGCGAGGCCTGGGCGGGGCGCAAGGACCTGCGGATCTGGGTGCCCACGGTCGGCGGCGAGACCGGTCTGTCGTTCACCGGTCCGCGCGGCCGCGACCTCGACGACGCCCTGCGCGTCAACCTCGACACCGGCGCCGCCGTCCTCCCCGAGGGGCTGGACGCCGGTGACACCTACGCGCTGCAGGCCCGGGTCGGGGCGCCCGACGCGACCCCGCCCGCGACGCCGCCCGTCGACCCGCCCCTCCTGCAGCCGGTGGCCCAGCTCGTCGCCGCGAGCGTCGAGGCGGGCGACACCCCGATGGACCGGCTGCGTGCCGTCGGGACGCGCCTGCGCGACACCGGGGCCTACAGCGACGGCGGCGAGGGCCAGACGACCGTCCTGCCCGGCCACTCGCTCGGTCGGCTCTCGGCCTTCGTCGCCGACCGCCAGCCGGCCGGTGACGACGAGCAGTATGCGGCCACCGTCGCGCTCGCCGCCGCGTACCTCGGGATGCCGGCCCGCGTCGTCCTCGGCGCCGTCCCCGGCGAGGGCGGGGTCGTCCTCGGCAGCGACGTGCGCGCGTGGGTGGAGGTCCACGACGGCACGCGCTGGCAGCTCGTCTCCCCCGAGGACTTCGTGCCGCCGCGGGACCGGGCGCCCGACCCCCGCACCGTGCTCGACCAGGAGCCGAACCGGGCCTCGGCCGTGCCCCCGCCCACCGCGCAGCGGCCGCCGAGCAGCGAGGACGGCTTCACCCTCGACGAGGGCGCGAGCGGCCGCAGCCGCTCGACGACGCCCGAGGTCGGCTTCAGCCTGCCGGTCTGGGCCGTCGCCGCGCTGGCGGTCGCGGCGGTGCCGGCGCTCGGCATCCCGCTGTGGACGGGCCTGCTCGTGCTGCTCAAGGGGGTCCGGCGCGGATGGCGCCGTCGCCGCGGCACCCCGGCCGCCCGCACCGGTGCCGCGTGGACCGACGTCGTCGATGCGCTGCGCGACGCCGGGTACGCGGTCTCCGGGCGCGACACCCGGCGAGAGGTCGCGCGCTCGGTGGGGGGCGCCTCCCTCCTCGACACCGCCCGGACGGTGGACGACGCGCTCTACGGTCCCGGCGGGGCCGACGCCGCGGGCGCCGACCGCGCCTGGGCCCTCGCGCGCCGGGCCCGCCACGAGCTCGCCGAGGGGCGCACCCTCCGCGAGCGCTGGCGGCGTGCGGTCTCGCTCACCTCGCTGACGCCCGACCGGGGCCGCGGCCGGGTGCGCACACCGTCGGGCATCCACCGCGAGGGCGTCCGCCCGCCGCTGTCGGAGCCGACCCCGTCCCCCGTCGACACCCCGGAGCACGCCTCCGTCTGAGCGTCCGCGAGGCCGGGTTCGAGGTGAATGTGGGCCCCCTCGTGGTCGGGTTTCACCTCGAACCGGGGGCCTGGGGGCTGGGTCGAGGTGAAAGTGGACCGTCTCGTGGTCGAATTTCACCTCGATTCGGGTCAGCGGCGCGGGTCATCGGTTCGAGGTATCTCACCCCCGTCTGATGGCGGCGGAATACCTCGACCGGGGGGATGGATGCGGGGTCGAGGTGAAAGGGGACCGTCTCGTGGTCGGGTTTCACCTCGGCCGCGGTGGATGGGGTCAGCGGCGGCGGCGCAGGCGGGCGAGGACGCCGCGTCGCGGCGGGTCGGTCAGCGGGGTGGGGCGCTCCGGGGAGAGGTCGACGGCGCCGACGCTCGGGGCGTAGCCGAGGTGCCGCTGCGGTCGCGGGCGGGCCGCGGGGGAGAGCGGCGCGGCCGAGACCTCCGAGGGGCGGGTGCCGCGCGGCCGGTCGGGCGTCGGGGCCGTCGGGGCCGGCGCAGCGGCCGGCGCCGCCGGGGGTGCCGGATCCGGCAGGTCGGCCGGGGGCACCGCCCACGGCACGATGCGCACGTCGAGGGAGGCGCCGGTGCGCCGGGCCGCGGCGCGCGGGGGCTCGGGCGCGTCCCGGACGACCCGCGGCGCGGGCACGGCGGGCTCGGCGCGCGTCGCCTCGACGACCGCCCGGAGCCGGGACCGGGGGATCGTGGTCTCGTCGACCTCGTCCAGCCCGTCCACGCCGTCCATCGTAGGGAGGACGACGGGCCGCCCGCCGGGGTTCGGCGCAGGTCGCCGACCCGGCGGCGGACCCTCCGGCGGCCGCGCTCGCTAGGCTGCCCGACGTGGCGGACGAGGTGCGTGAGGTCGAGCCCGGCGGGTGGCGGTCCGCCGTCGCCGCAGCCCGGGACGAGGGCCACACCTTCTTCGACTGGCTGAGCGCCGTCGACCGCCTCCACGACGAGACCGCCCCGGGGTTCGATGTCCTCTGCCACCTCCTCGACGTCTCGACCCCCGGCGCGCTGCGCGGGGTGCTGCTGCGCACCCGTGTCGCCGACGGCGAGCCGGTCCAGTCGCTCACCCCGGTGTTCGCCGGCGCCGCGTGGCACGAGCGCGAGACGCACGAGATGTTCGGCATCGACGTCGAGGGCTTCGACGACGGCACGGACCTCGGCCTGCGCCCCCTCCTGCTGCCCGACGGCTTCGAGGGCACGCCGCTGCGCAAGTCCTTCCAGCTCGCCGCCCGCGCGAGCCGGCCCTGGCCCGGCGGCAAGGAGCCGGGCGAGGGCCACGACAGCGCGCGCTCGCCGAGCCGCCGCCGCGTCCAGGCCCCGGGCGTCCCGCCGCCGGAGTGGGGTCCGCGATGACTCTCCTCGAGGCCACGCTGCGCGCGGTCGCGGCGCTCGCGGCCTTCCTCGTCCTGCCGCTGCTCGTCGGGCAGGCCGAGCACAAGGTGATGGCGCACATGCAGGGCCGGCTCGGCCCGATGTACGCCGGCGGCTTCCACGGCTGGGCGCAGCTCGTCGCCGACGGCGTGAAGTTCGTCCAGAAGGAGGACATCACGCCGCGGGCGGCCGACCGCTGGGTCTTCCGGCTCGCCCCGGCCGTCGCGCTCGTGCCCTACCTCGTCGCGCTCGCGCTCGTCCCCGTGCACCCCGGCGTCGCCGCGGTCGACGTCCCGGGCTCGCTCGTCCTCGTCCTCGCCGCGACCTCGGTCGGCGCCCTCGGCACGCTGATGGCGGGCTGGTCGAGCGCCAACAAGTACTCGCTCATCGGCGGCCTGCGCGCCGCCGCCCAGCTCGTCTCGTACGAGCTGCCCATCGTCCTCGCCCTCGCGTCGGTGGCCCTGGCCGGAGGGTCGCTCTCGCTGGCCGTCCTCACCGAGCGCTGGAGCCCGCTCTGGCTGCTCTGGCAGCTGCCCGGCGCCGTCGTCTTCCTCGTCGCCGCCGTCGCCGAGCTGCAGCGCCCGCCGTTCGACATGCCGGTCGCCGACGCCGAGCTCGTCATGGGCGCGTGGACCGAGTACACCGGCCTGCGCTTCGCCTTCTTCCTCCTGTCCGAGTACGCGGGCATCGTCGTCATGTCGCTGCTCTTCGCGACGCTCTGGCTGGGCGGCTGGCACGGCCCGCTCCCCGACGCGCTCGGCTGGCTCTGGACACTGCTCAAGGGGTTCGTCGTGGCGCTGCTCGTCATCTGGGTACGGGTCGCGTGGCCGCGCCTGCGCGAGGACCAGCTGCAGCGGCTGGCCTGGCTGTGGCTCGTGCCGCTGGCCCTCGGGCAGCTGCTGCTCACCGGCGTGGGGGTGGTGCTCGGATGGTGACCGCCGACGACCGCGGACGGACCGGTGGGCTGCCGGGCGTCCTGAAGGGGCTCGCGACGACCGCCCGGACGGCGTTGCGTCCCACCCACACCGCGGAGTACCCCGACGTCGCGCCGAGCCTGCCGCCGCGCAGCCGCGGGGTCATCGCGCTGCTCGAGGAGAACTGCACCTCGTGCATGCTCTGCGCCCGTGAGTGCCCTGACTGGTGCATCTTCATCGACTCGCACAAGGAGACGATCCCGGCCCCGACGCCGGGCGGGCGCGAGCGCCAGCGCAACGTCCTCGACCGGTTCGCCATCGACTTCTCGCTGTGCATGTACTGCGGCATCTGCATCGAGGTCTGCCCGTTCGACGCGCTGCACTGGAGCCCGCAGTTCGAGTACGCCGAGACCGACATCCGCGACCTGCTCCACGAGAAGGAGCGGCTCGGCGCGTGGATGCCCACCGTCCCGCCGCCGCCGGCGCTCGACGAGCGCTCGGCCGAGCCGGCCGAGGTCGCCGCCGCCAACCGGCCCGCCCGCGGCACCGGCCTCGTCGGCGGGGGAGCGGCCCGCCCGCCGCGGACCGTCCGCCCGAAGGTCGTCCGCGAGCAGCCCTCCACCCCACCGCAGGACGACCCGTGACCGCGCTCGACACCGCGTTCGCCGCGAGCGGTGTGCTCGCCGTGCTCGGCGGCCTCTTCGCCGTCACGACGCGCCACGTCGTCCACGCCGCGCTGTGGCTCGTCGTCGCGCTCCTCGGGGTCGCGGGGTCGCTGCTCGTGCTCGGCGCCGAGCTCGTCGCGCTCGTGCTGGTCCTGGTCTACGTCGGCGCGGTCGTCGTCCTCGTCCTCTTCGCCCTGATGCTCACCCGTGCCCCCATCGGCCCCGACGTCGCCCACGCGGTCGGCCCGTGGCGGGCGGCCGGCGCCGGGCTGCTCGGCCTCGCGACCGCGGGGCTGCTCGCCACCGCGCTCGTCCCGCTCGCCGACGGCACGGTCGAGCGCGCCGACGTGACGACGACCCAGGTCGCCGGGCAGCTGTTCGGCACGTGGGTGTGGCCCTTCGAGCTGCTCTCGCTGCTGCTGCTCGCCGCGCTCGTCGGGGCGCTCGCGGTCGCGCGGGGCGACCGCGCCGTCGACGGGGCCACGGCGCCGTGATCCACCTGGTCGGCCCGTACCTCCTGGCCGCCGCGCTCGTCGGGCTCGGTGTCGCCGGGATCGCGGTGCGCCGCAACGCCGTCCTCCTCCTGGTCGGCGTCGAGCTCGTCCTCTCCGGAGGGCTCGTCCTCCTCGTCGCGACGCAGGCCGCCGGCGCCGACCGCTGGGCCGCGGGCAGCGTCCTGCCGCTGTTCACCATCACCATCGCCGCCGCCGAGGTGGTCGTCGCCCTGGCCGTCGTGCTCGCGGTCTTCCGGCAGCGCGGCAGCATCGACCTCGACCGGCGCAGCGAGCCGGAGGACGCCCCGTGACCCCCTGGCTCCTCGTCCTCCCGACGGTGCTCGCCGCCGGGCTCGGCGTCGCCGTCCGCCGCGACGACCGCTGGGCCGGCGCGCTCGCCGTCACCGGCACCGGCGTGACCCTCCTGCTCGCCCTCGTCGCGTGGATCTCGCAGTCCGGCACCGTCGTCGGTCACCTGCCCTCGCTCCCGCTCGGCGACCTCCAGGTGCCGCTGACCCTCGCGACCGACCCCGTGCGCCTCGCCGTCGCGGCCGTCGTCGCGCTCGTCGCGACCGCGGTGCAGGCGTACTCGACGTGGTATCTCGCCGCCGACGACCGCTACGGCCAGTTCGCCGCCACCGTCAGCCTCTTCACCGCGGCGATGCTCCTCGTCGTCGTCTCGTCCGACCTCGTCCTCACCGTCGTCGGCTGGGAGGTCATGGGCTGGTGCTCCTACCTCCTCATCGGCCACTGGTCGCGCCGCCCGGCCGCCCGCCGCGCCGCGCTCAAGGCGTTCCTCGTGACGCGGGTGGCCGACATCGGCTTCGTGCTCGGCCTCGTCGGTCTCGCCGCCGGGGCCCGCTCCACCGACCTCGGCGCCGTGGTCCGCGCCTGGGACCGGCCCACGGCCTGCATCGACGCGGCCGTCGCGAGCGGCTCGAGCCTCGGCGACGCCCTCGGGGCCTGCGGCGCCCCGGACGCCACGCTGCGAGCGGTCCTTCTCGTCCTCGTCGTCATCGGGGTCCTCGGCAAGTCGGCGCAGGTCCCCTTCCAGGACTGGCTCGCCGACGCGATGGAGGGTCCGACCCCGGCGAGCGCGCTCATCCACGCCGCGACGATGGTCGCCGCCGGCACGGTCGTCCTCGCCGGGCTCTTCCCGCTCCTCGCCGACAGCCCGAGCGCCCGGTGGGTGCTCGGCCTGGCCGCCTCCGTGACGATGCTGCTCGCCGCCGTCCTCGCCTTCGCGCAGAGCGACCTCAAGCGGATGCTCGCGTGGTCGACGGTCAGCCAGGTCGCCATCATGCTGGGGGCCGTCGCCGCCGCGCCCGGTGCGGCCGGGCCGGACGCCGGTCTGCTGCACCTGTGGTCGCACGCGCTCTTCAAGTCGCTGCTCTTCCTCGCCGTCGGCTGGGCCGCGGTCGCCGCCGGGGGGACGGCCGCGACCGCGTTGCGCGGCAGCGCCGCCGCCGCGCCGGTGCTGCGCGCGGCGTTCCTCGTCGGCTTCCTGTCGCTCGCCGGGGTGCCGCTCGTCGTCGGCGGCGTCTCGAAGGAGCACGTCCTCGCGACCGCCTGGGACGGCGCCGTCGCGGGCGACGGCCCGGGCATCGTGGTGCTCGTCGTCCTCGTCCTCACCTCCGCCGTCACCGCCGCGTACTCGACCCGCGGCTACCTCGTGCTCACCGCGCACGTGCGCCAGCGGCCCACCGCCGGTGGGGTGACGCCGGCCGCGTCGGCCGTGCTGTGGGTGCTCACGGTGCTCGTCGTCTTCGGCGGGCTCGTCCTGCTCACCGGCACGTTCGCCGTCGGCGAGGTCTCGCTGCTGTGGCTGCTGCTCACCGTCCTCGTCGTCGGCCTCGGCGTCGCCGTCGCCCTGCGCGGCGGCTTCGACCGCGACCCCGCCGAGGTCCTCGCCGGCCGGCTCACCCCGCACGCCGACCGCGGCCTCGGCGTCGACGCCGTGTACCGGCGCCTCGTCGCGCGCCCCGTCGTCCGCCTCGCCCGGGTCGTCGCCTTCCTCGACACCGAGGTCGTCGACGCCTACGTGCGCGGCACGGCCGTCGCCACGCGGGCCGCCGGCTGGACCGGGGTGCGCCTGCACCGTGGCGAGCGGCCGAGCGCCGGCGTCGGGCTGGTCCTGGCGGCGGTCGTCGTCCTCGGCCTCGTGGGGGTCCTCGCGTGGTCGTGAGCCTGCTCCTCGCGCTCCCCGCCGCGGTCGGCCTCTGGCTGGTCAGCGGCGGGCGTGCGCTGCCCGTGCGACCGGCACGGCTGCTCGCGGCGTCGACCGCCGGCCTCACGCTCGCCCTCGCCGTCCTCGTCGCCGTCACCCGCCCGGGGGTCGACCGCGCCTGGCTGCCCGAGCTCGGGGTCCGGTGGTCCTTCGGCGTCGACGGCATCTCGGTGCCGCTCGTGCTGCTCACCGCCCTCATGGGCGTCGTCGTCACCGCGCACGCCTGGGTCGAGGTGCCGCGCGGCGGCACCCCGGCGACCTTCCTGGGCTGCCTGCTGCTCGTCGAGGCCGGGGCGCTCGCGACGTTCACCGCCCGCGACGCCGTCCTCTTCCTCGTCGCCTTCGAGGTCGTCCTCGTCCCGATGTGGGTGCTCGTGGGCCGCTACGGCGACGCCCGCGACCCGCGCGCCCGCACCGAGGCCGCGCAGCGCTTCGTCCTCTACACCGCGGTGGGGTCGACGACGATGCTCGTCGGCATCCTCCTGCTCGTCGTCTCGGCCGGGACCGCGGACCTGCGCGAGCTCGCCGGCGGGGCCGGTGCGGCGCTCGCGCCGGGTACCCAGCTGGCCGTCGCCGCCCTGCTCGTCGCCGGGCTGGCCGTCAAGGTCCCCGTCTTCCCGCTGCACACGTGGCTGCCGCCGGCGCACACGACGGCCCCGACCGCCGGGTCGGTCCTGCTCGCGGCCGTGCTGCTCAAGATGGGCACCTACGGCCTGGTCCGGCTGCCCGTCGCCACCGTGCCCGACGGGTTCGGCCGGCTCGCGCCGGTGCTCGCCGTCGCCGGCGCGGTCGGCATCGTCTGGGGCGGGCTCGTCTGCCTCGTCGAGCGCGACCTCAAGCGGCTCGTCGCGTACTCGTCGGTCGCGCACATGGGCTTCGTCGTCCTCGCGCTGGCCAGCGGGTCGCAGACCGGGCTGCAGGCCGCGCTCTACGCCAACATCGCGCACGGCGTCGTCTCGGCGCTGCTCTTCGTGCTCGTCGGCGGCCTCAAGCACCGATGGGGGAGCGTCGACCTCACGGTCCGCCGGCCCGCCCTGCGCGAGACCTCGCCCCGGCTCGGGTTCGTCCTCCTCCTCGGTCTCGCCGCGAGCCTCGGCCTGCCGGGCCTCGCGGGCTTCTGGGGTGAGCTCCTCGCGATCTACGCGGCCTGGCGGCCGGCGGATGACCGCCCCGGTGCCGTCCTCCTCACGTGCGCCGTCGTCGCCGCGGTCGGCGCTGCGCTCGCGGCGGCCTACGCCCTGCGCGTCGCCGGCCTCGTGTGGTCCGGCGACCGACCCGACCCCGAGTCGCCCGCGACCCCCGACACCGTCGGCGTCGAGCGCTGGGTGCTGGGCGGCCTCTCCGCGCTCGTCGTCCTCCTCGGGGTCGCCCCGATGCTCCTGCTGTCGGTGACGCACGACGCCGTCGCCGCACTCGGGGGTGCGCGATGACCGCGCTCGTGTCCGTCGACGCCCTCGTCCTCGCCCCGGCGCTGGCTCCCGTCCTCGGGGTCGTCCTCGTCCTCTTCGGCGACGCGGTGCGACCCGGGCGCTCGCGGTGGGCGCTGCCGCTGGCGGGGGTCGTTCTGGTCGCCGGTGCGCTGGTCGCGCTGCGCGGCAGCCTCGGCTCCGAGCTCGAGCCCCTGCGCACCCTCTGCCTCCCGGCGCCCGACGGTGCCTGCCTCTGGACGGCCGGCCCGCGCACCTCGACGCTCCAGGCCGCGGTCCTCCTCGCCTCGGCGGCCGCCCTCGCCCTGCTGCACGACGGCCGGTCCGGCCGGCGCGACACCGCCGTCACCGCCACCCTGCTCCTGGCGTCCGCGACGGGCGGGGTCGCCGTCGCCGCCGCCCGCGACCTCGGGTCGTGGCTCGTCGCGCTCGAGCTCGCCACCGTCCCCGTCGTCGCGCTCGTCGCGCTGCGCGGCACCCGGTCCGCCGCGCACGGCGCGCTGAGTTTGCTCGTCACGTCCCTCGCGTCGTTCGCGCTGCTCGTCCTCGGGGCGGCCCTCTGGCTCACCGCGACCGCCGACGCGACGTTCTCGTCCGAGGCGGTCGCCGCCGCGTGGGCCGACCCCGACCGCCGGCGCGTCCTCGTCCTCGCCGTGACCCTGCTCGTCGCCGGGCTCGGCTTCAAGCTCTCTCTCGTGCCGTTCCACGCGTGGACCCCCCCGGCCTACGCCGCCGCCGACCTCGGCACCACCCTGTTCCTCGCCGCGGCCTCCAAGGTCTCGGCCGTGGCGGCGCTCCTCGTCGTCGTGTCCGCCCTCGTCGGGGCGGCGCCGGGGCCGGCCCTCGCCGTCCTGCTCGGCCTGCCCGCCGTCGCGTCGCTCCTGCTCGGCACCGTCGTCGCCCTGCGCCAGGACGACCCGGTCCGCCTGCTCGCGTGGTCGACGATCGCGCAGGCCGGATGGGTCGTCGTGCCGCTGACGGCGGTCTCGGCGGCCGGCCTGCGGGCCGCGGCCGCGTACGTCGTCACCTACGCCGCGGCGACGACCGTGGCCTTCGCCGTCGTCGCCCGCACCGGCGCCCGGACGCTGGCCGGGACCCGCGGGCTGCTGCGCCGCGACCCGCTCGCCGGAGGCGCCCTCGGCCTGGCCCTGCTCGTCCTCGCCGGGCTGCCGCCGGGCGTCATCGGGCTCGTCGTCAAGGTCCTCGCGCTGTCGGCGCCGGTCGCGGCAGGGGTCTGGCCGGTGGCCGCGGCGGGCGTCGTCGCCGTCGTCCTCGGGCTCGCGGTGTACCTGCGATGGGTCGCCGTCCTCCTGGCCCGTCCGGAGCCCGCCGATGGCCCGGGCGAGGAGGCCGGCGACACCGCGCACGGCCGCTCGACGCGCGTGGTCGTCGTCGCCGGCACCGTGGTCCTCGTGCTGGTCAGCGCCCTGCCGCAGCTCCTCGTCGGCGGCCTGTCCTGACGTCGACGGCCCGGAACTGAAACGCGGGCCGCGGGCGTTCACCCCACATGCACAACCACTTCAACGGCCTCAAGACCGCCGGGCTGCTCGGCGGGCTCTGGGCCATCCTGCTCGTCATCGGGTTCGCCGTCGCGCAGGGCACGGGGAGCAGCATCTTCATCCTCGTCTTCGCCCTCATCGGCCTCGGGACCACGGCGTACGGCTACTGGAACTCCGACAAGCTCGCCATCAAGGCCATGCGTGCCTACCCGGTCACCGAGGCGCAGGCCCCCGCGATGTACCGGATCGTCCGCGAGCTCTCCACCCGCGCCGGCAAGCCGATGCCGCGCCTGTACATCTCGCCGACGCAGGCCCCCAACGCCTTCGCGACCGGTCGCAACCCCGAGAACGCCGCCGTCTGCTGCACCGAGGGCATCCTCGGCCTGCTCGACGAGCGCGAGCTGCGCGGGGTGCTCGGGCACGAGCTGATGCACGTCTACAACCGCGACATCCTCACCGGCTCGGTCGCGGCCGCCATCGCCGGGGTCATCTCCTCGATCGGCCAGTTCCTCACCTTCAGCGCGCTGTTCGGTGGCAGCAACGACGAGGACCGCAACCCCATCGCCGGCCTCGCGCTCGCGCTGCTCGCCCCCATCGCAGCCGTCTTCGTGCAGATGGCCATCTCGCGCACCCGCGAGTACGACGCCGACGAGGACGGCGCCGCCCTGACCGGCGACCCGCTCGCCCTCGCGAGCGCCCTGCGCAAGCTCGAGCTCGGCGTCGCCCGCGCGCCGCTCGCACCGACCTCGCAGCTGGTCAACGCCAGCCACATGATGATCGCGAACCCGTTCCGCGCCCAGGACGTCAGCCGGATGATGTCGACCCACCCGCCGATGGCCGAGCGCATCGCCCGCCTCGAGCAGATGGCCTACGGCCACCGCATCGACCCGCGCTGACCCCGCCGCTGCTCAGGCCGGCGGGACGACGAGGCGCATCACCGTGTTGCGCTGCCCCTTCGGCCGCTCGAGCTCGAAGCCGACGCGCTCGAACATCGAGCGCGTCGTGGCGTAGAGGAACGAGGAGCTGACCTTCTTCGTCGCGCCGGTCAGGTCGTGCGGGTAGCCCTCGAGCACACCGCCGCCGGCCTGCGCGACGAGGTCGACGACGCCCCGCAGCGCGACCTCCGCGACGCCCTGCCGGCGGTAGCGGCGGTCGACGAAGAAGCACGTGACCCGGTAGTCGGGCGGGCTGACGAGCCCCTCCTCGTACTCCTTGCGGTGGTGGATGTTCGGCAGCTCGGCCGGCGGGCCGTACTGGGCCCAGGCGACCGCCTCGTCACCGTCGAGCACCACGGCGGCGTGCGCGCGGTCCTCGGCGACCAGCCGCGCCTTGAGCGCGTGGTTGTCGTCGGCGTCCTTGGTCTTCTCGGCGGCCATCGTGTGGAACCACGTGCACCAGCAGCCGCCGAACACGCCACCGTGGCGGGCCACGAGCGCCTCCCACGCCGGCCAGGTGTCGGGGCCGAGCGGGCGGACCGTGAGGCGTGAGGTGTCGACGTCGACCATGGGCGCCACGGTAGGTGCGAGACCGGACGGAACGCGTCCGGTTGTCCTCGGGAGCGCGTCAGGTGCCGGGCAGGCCGGCCGCGGAGTCGTCGTAGTACTGGCGGTTGCGCAGCCCGGCGGCGGCCGCCTCGTCGAGGCAGACGACGGTGTCGGGGTGCCACTGGAGGACCGACGCCGGCACGGACGCGGTGAGCGGCCCCTCGAGCGCCGCCGCCACCGCCTCGGCCTTGGCGTCCCCGGTCGCGACGAGCACGAGGCGCCGCGCGGCGAGGATGGTGCCGAGGCCCTGGGTCAGGCAGTGGGTCGGCACGTCGTCGAGGCCGGTGAAGAAGCGGGCGTTGTCGCGGCGGGTGCGGGCCGAGAGGCGCTTGACGCGGGTGCGCGACGCGAGCGCGGAGCCCGGCTCGTTGAACCCGAGGTGCCCGTTGGCGCCGATGCCGAGGACCTGGACGTCGACCCCGCCGAGCTCGGCGATGCGCGCCTCGTACGCGGCGGCCGCGGCCTCGAGCGCGTCGGCGTCGGTGGCCGATCCGTCGGGCACCTCGAGCCGCTCGGGCGCCAGCCCGATGACCCCGCACACCTCGCGCAGCAGCACCTGGCGGTAGCCCTCCGGGTGTCCTGGCGGCAGCCCCACGTACTCGTCGAGCGCGACGCCGTAGGTGCTCGAGAAGTCCGCGCGCCCCTCGGCGACGGCGCGGCCCAGCTCGCGGTAGAGGCCGAGCGGCGAGGAGCCGGTCGCGAGGCCGAGGACCGACGCGTGGCCACCGGGGCGTCGCAGCCCGGCGAGCACCACCTCGGCGGCGCGGGACGCGGTGTCGTCGGGTCCGGGGCTGACGAGGATCTCCATCACGGCCAGCCTAGGGGCTGCCGGTCGGGACGCGCGGGGCCGGCGCCCCGAGGGTCGTGAGCAGCGCCCGCGCGAGCACCGGCGAGGCGCCCCAGGTCACGACGTCGACGGCCGCGCGCGGCCACCCGCACTCGACGAGGACGACCCGGTGCCCCCGCGCCCGGAGCCGGTCGGCGACGGTGCGCGCGGGATGCTCGGCGTCGACCGAGCGGCCGACGACGGCCACCCGCGCACCGGCCGGCACCTCGTCCTCGGCGACCGCAGCGCCGAGCGCGGCCGGGCCCCACGCGACCGCGCCGACCGCGAGGTTGCTCCCGCTCGCCACCTGGACGACGGCGAGCGGGGCGGAGTCGGCCGCGAAGGCGCGTGCGTCGGTGGAGAGGGTGAGGGCGGGCGCGACCGCCTCGACGGGCGGCAGCTCCGGCGGTGACGCGGGGGGAGCCGGGGTCGCCCACCGGTCGGCGAGCGCACGCACACGGGTGGCCGCCTCGGCGAGCCGCGCGGCGGGCAGCCGGCCGTCCGCAACCGCCGTGGTCACCGCGTCGCGCACCGCGTCGAAGAGCTCCGGGCCGGTGGCCGACCCGAGGCAGAGCAGGTCGACGCCGGCGGCGAGCGCACGCACCGCGGCCTCCGGGATGCCGGTCCCGGCGCTGGCCCCCGCCATGTCGAGGGCGTCGCTGACGACCACGCCGTCGAAGCCGAGCTCGTCGCGCAGCACGCACAGGACGGTGGGCGAGAACGTCGCCGGATGGTCCGCGTCGAGGGCCGGCACGACGATGTGCGACGTCATGACGCACGCGACGCCGGCCGCGACCGCCGCCCGGAACGGGACGAGCTCGCGCTCACGGAGCACCTCCGGCGACGCGTCGACGCGCGGCAGGTCGTGGTGCGAGTCGGCCACGGTGTCGCCGTGGCCCGGGAAGTGCTTGGCGCAGGCGGCGATCCCCGTGCCCTGCAGCCCTTCCACCCAGGCGGCGGTGTGGCGCCCCACCGCCACGGGGTCGTCGCCGAAGGAGCGCACGCCGATGACGGGGTTGCGCGGCGAGGAGTTGACGTCGACGACGGGGGCGAGGTCCAGCCCGATGCCGAGGGCGGCGAGCTCGGCGCCGATGCCGGCCGCCGCGCGGCGGGTGAGGGCGGGATCGTCGAGCCGTCCGAGCACCGCGTTGCCGACGGACGTCGAGCCACCGGGGTAGTGCAGACGGGTGACGTCCCCGCCCTCCTCGTCGGCGGCGACGAGGACACCCGGCAGGTCGCGGCGCAGCGCTGCGCACACCTCGGCGACGCCGCCGGCCGGCCCGACGTTGTCGCCGTAGAGGCAGACCGACGCGAGCCCCTCGGCGTGCGCCGAGCGCACCCACGGCGGGACGTCGGTGCCGACGAACCCCGGCTGGAGGACGGCGGTGACGTCGCGGCGCACGCTCATCCCTTGACCGCCCCGCCGACGAGCCCGCTGCTCATCCGGCCCTGGACGACGAGGAAGAAGACGATGACGGGCACGGCGACGAGGGTCGAGGCCGCCATCACCTGGCCCCAGTCCGTCTCGCGGCTGGCGCTGGCCTGGACGAAGCCCCGCAGCCACAGCGGCAGCGTCCGCGACTGCTCCTCGGTCATGACGACGAGGGCGACGGTGAACTCGTTCCACGCCTGGAGGAAGGCGTACACGCCGGACGCGACGAGCCCGGGGGCCAGCAGCGGGAACGTGATCCGCAGGAAGGCCTGCGTGCGCGAGAGGCCGTCGACCATCGCGGCCTCCTCGAGCTCGGCGGGGACGCCCGCGACGAACCCGCGCAGCATCCAGATGGTGAAGGGCACGACCGCCGCCGTGTAGAGGACCGCCAGGGCCAGCGAGCGGTTGAGCAGGCCGAGCGAGCTCATCATCTTGTACTGCGCGATGAAGAGCCCCTCGGCCGGCAGCATCTGGATGAGGAGGAGCGCGAGGACGAACGACGTCCGTCCCCGGAAGCGGAAGCGGCTCACCGCGAGCGCCCCGAGGAACGCCACCGACAGCGCGCCGACGACGGTCGTCAGCGTGACGACGAGCGAGACGCTCAGGGCCCGCACGAAGGCGGGGTCGCCGACGACGACGGCGAAGTTGTCGAAGGAGCCGCCGAACGGCAGGAACGTCGGTGTCGTGGACTGCAGCACGACGTTCGGCAGGAAGGCGGAGTTGAGCATCCAGTAGACCGGGAACGCCCAGACCGCCGACACGGCGAGGCCGAGGACGGTGAGCAGCACCCTCGAGGTGCGGGAGCGGCGCATCAGGACTCCTGGGACGTGAGCGAGCGGACGTAGGGCCAGCTGAGCGCCAGGGTGAGGGCGAGGACGAGGACGCTCACCGCGCTCGCCGTGCCGAAGTCGCCCTTGCCGGTGCCGAGCTGGTAGACGTACGTGCCGAGCAGGTTGGTCTCGTTGGCCACCGACCCGGCGTCCTGGAGCAGGCGGACCTGCGTGAACACGCGCAGGTCCCAGATGACCTGCAGCAGGAGGACGATCGAGAGCACCGGCGCGATGAGCGGTGCGTAGATGAACCGCAGCCGCTGGAGGCCGCCGGCGCCGTCGAGCATCGATGCCTCGACGACCTCGGTCCCGACCTGGGTCAGACCCGCGTAGATGCTCAGCGCCACGAATGGCACGCTCATCCACACGACGACGAGCGACGCGACGACGAAGAACGACCACGGCTCGGCCAGCCAGTTGTGCCCCGCCGCGCCCTCGACCCCCACCCGCACGAGCAGCCAGTTGAGGAGGCCGCGCCGCCAGTCCACGAGCCAGATCCACACCGTCATCGCGGCCACGACCGGCATCGCCCACGCGAGCAGCAGCGAGACCTGGAGCACGAGGCGTGGCCAGCGGTCGAGCGCGTTCATGAGGACGGCCACGGCGCCGCCGACGAGGACGGTGAAGAACGCGGTGACGAGGCAGAACGCGACCGACCGCAGCACCACCGCCCACAGCGCGGGGTCGGTGACGAGCGCGGCGTAGTTGTCGAGGCCGACCCACTCCGGCGGCGCCCCGAACTGCTGGGCCAGACCGAACTTCCGCAGGCTCGTGACGAGCTGCCAGCCGATCGGGTAGCCGAGCGCCGCCACGAGCAGGACGACGGTCGGCAGGACGAGGAGCAGGGGCAGCCGCTGCGTCCGGCGGCGCGGCGCGGGCGCGGGGGCAGGGGCGGCGGGGGCGACGGCCACGGGGTCTCCGGAGGCCTGCCCGGGGGGCGCGGGGGCGGTGGTCCGCGACGTCATCTGGGTCCTTCGGGAGGGGTGCTCCCCGGCGCCGGACAGGGGCGCCGGGGAGCGGGGAGGGGGTCAGGACAGGTTGAGCATCGGCGTGATCTTGGCGTCGTACTGCGCCGCCAGCCCGGCGAGGTCGTCGGTGTCGCGGATCTTGCCGAAGAACTCCTCGAGCACCTGGGCGGACTCGACGGCGGCCCAGCCGGGAGCGGCGGGGGTGAGCTTCGAGTTGGACGCCGAGTCGACGAGGGCCTTCGCGAACTCGTCGTCGCCGAGGGAGGAGACGTAGTCCGCGTTGGCCGGTCCGAGGCCGGCCTTGCCGAGCATCTGCTGGTACTCCGGCGAGAACACGATGCGCAGGAGCTCCTTGGACAGGGCCGGGTTCGGCGTCTTGGCCGAGATGGCGATGTTCGAGCCGCCGGCGAACACCGGGGCCGGCTTGCCGTCGGTGCCCGGGAGCACGAAGACGCCGAACGTGTCGGGATCCCACTCGCGCACGTCCTTGCCGTCCTTCTTCGTCAGGTCACCGATCGACCCGTGCGCCCAGCCCGGCGCCATGATCGTCGCCGCGGCGAGCGAGGTCGTGCCGGCGGCCTGGCCGGAGTCGTCGAGGATGGTGTCGCTGTCGTTGATGTACAGCCACGGGGACTGGTCCTTGGCGTCGGCCGGCGCCTTGCTCGCAGCCCGCTGGATCTGCTGGAGCTGCTGGAGCCCGGTGAGGCTGGCGGGGTCGGAGAGCGTCGAGACCCACTTCCCGTTCTCCTTCTTCGCGAGGTCACCCCCGTTGGCGAAGATCCACGAGATGCCGTTGCGCCAGTCCTGCCCGCCGATGAAGAACCCCGAGAAGTTCGAGATGTCGTCCGGGTTCTCGCTCGCGATCTTCGCGACGTCCGCGTTGAAGTCGGCCAGCGTCGTCGGCACCTCGACGCCGGCCTTCTTCCAGACGTCCTTGCGGTAGAACATGTACCGCGAGCCGAAGTAGTAGGGCAGGGCGTACTTCTTGCCGTCGACCGAGCCGGCGTCGACGAAGCTCTGGAGCAGCTTGCTCCCGCCGAGCTCGTCGTACATGTCCGAGACGTCCATGAAGGCGCCGACGGTGGTGAAGGTCGGGCTCTGGGTGTTGCCGAGCTCGACGACGTCGGGGGTGTTGGCGGCGTCCGGGAGGGCGGTCGTCAGCTTGGTCACGAGGTCCGGCCAGGCCTGCTCCTCGATCTTCAGGGTCGCGCCGGTCCGGCTCTCGAAGGTGTCCGTGAGGTAGGTGCGCAGCTCGTCGGGGGTGTCGCCGCCGGCCAGCCACAGGGTGACCGTCTTGCCGGCGTTGTCGGCCGTGCTCGTCGCGGCCGGCTCGTCCGTCGACCCGCTGCTCGAGCAGGCCGAGAGGGCGAGGGCCGTGCTCGTCAGGACGACGAGGGGGAGGCGCCGGTTCATCTCGGGTTCCTTTCGTGGTGTGGAGGGGTCAGACGACCCCGAGGCGGTCCCAGAGGACCGAGGCCGCAGCGCCGCGCAGGACGATGTCCTCCGGGGTCGTGGCGAGGCGGACGGTGAGGGGGGTGTCGAGGCTCGGCAGCAGTCGGTCGGCGAGGCTGCGGGCGACGACGGGGACGAGCGGCTCGAGCAGCTCGGCGGGCCCGGCGAGCACGACCTCGGAGAGGTCGAGCGCGGCGACGAGCGGGGCGAGCGCGACGGCGAGGCGGTGCCCGCCGACCGAGGCGACGCCCTCGGCCGCGCCCGGGTCCTCGCCGGCGGCCAGGGCGGCGCGCAGGCGGGGGATGGACAGCCACGTCTCGAGGCAGCCCTCGCGGCCGCACGAGCAGCGCTCGCCGCCGTCGGTGCCGACGGTGACGTGCCCGATCTCCCCGGCGGCGTGGTGCGCGCCGCTGACGACGCGCCCCCCGCTCACGAGGCCGCAGCCGACACCCCGGCCGACCTGGACGAGGACCATGTCGTGGCTCTCGGGGGAAGCGCTGAGCTCGGCCTGGGTCGCCGCGACCGAGTCGTTGAGCACGAGGACGGGCAGGCCGGTGGCCTCGGCGACGAGGTCGCGCAGGCGGACGTCGGCCCAGCCGAGGTTGGGGGCGGTGCGCACGGTGCCGTCGGGGCCGACGAGGCCGGGCGTCCCCACCCCGACGCCGAGGACCGCGTCTGGGGTGGCGGCGAGCACCGTCCGGACGAGGTCGACGACGACGGCGGGGTCCAGCCCGCGACCCGAGCCCCGGTCCACGGCGGCCTCGCGGACCTCGCGGTGCAGGACGGCGCCGGTGACGTCGACGACCGCGGCCTGGAGGCGGGCCGGCACGGAGAGGTCGACGGCGAGCGTGAGCATGCCCGTGCGGTCGAGCTCGACGAGCGTCGCGGGCTTCCCGGGACGCCCCGGCTCGGCGGTCCCGGCGTCGCGCACCCGGCCCTCGGCCATCAGCTCGGCGACGAGGTCGGACATCGTCACCTTCGTGACGCCGACCTCGCGGGCCAGCTGGGCGCGGGAGGTCGGGCCGAGGCGGCGCAGCGTCTGGAGGACGAGCGACAGGTTCTGGCGTCGTCCGTCCGCGGGGAGGACGGCGGTCGTGCCGGTGCGACGGAGGCGGGTGCTCACGATCGGTTAGTAAAGTGTACTAACTAACATTGGTCAAGGGCTGTGACCGGATCGTGGCCGGCGCGCGTCCGTCGCCGGCGGCCGCCGGGGTGGGAGGCGACCGCGGCGTCTGGTTGGGTGGGCCCATGCCGTCCCTGACCCGCGACGAGGCCGTCGCCCGCGCCGCCCTGATCACCGTCGACGCCGTCGAGGTCGACCTCGACCTGGACCGCGGCGCCGAGGTCTTCGGCTCCCGCACCGTCCTGCGCTTCACGAGCGCCGACGCCGGCGGCTCGACGTTCGTCGACCTGCGCCCGGTCGAGCTCCACGGCGTGACGCTCAACGGCCGCGCCCTCGACCCCGCCGCGCTCGACGACGGCCGCCTCCCGCTCGACGGCCTGACCGCCGAGAACGTCCTCGAGGTCGAGGCGACGATGGCCTACGGTCACGACGGCCAGGGGCTGCACCGCTCCACCGACCCCGCCGACGACGAGGACTACGTCTACGGCCACCTCTTCCTCGACGCCGCGCCGCGCGTCTTCGCGTGCTTCGACCAGCCGGACCTCAAGGTCCCCTACACCGTGCACGTCACGACCCCGCAGCACTGGAGCGTCGTGGGCAACGGTGCGGCGCAGCAGGTCTCGGCCGGCCGCTGGGAGCTCGCGACGACGCAGCCGCTCGCCACGTACTTCGTCACCGTGTGCGCCGGCCCGTGGGAGTCGGTCACCGCCGAGCACGACGGCATCCCGCTCGGGCTGCACGCCCGTCGCTCGCTCGCCGGGCCGCTGCGCGAGCAGGCGGAGCAGATGTTCGCGACGACGCGCGCCTGCTTCGACCACTACCACCGCATGTTCGGCATCCGGTACCCCTTCGGCGAGTACCACCAGGTCTTCGTCCCGGAGTTCAACGCCGGCGCGATGGAGAACCCGGGCTGCGTGACGTTCCGCGACACCTACGTCTTCCGCGGCGCCGCGACCCCGGACCAGGTCCTCGAGCGCGACAACACGATCGCCCACGAGATGGCGCACATGTGGTTCGGCGACCTCGTGACGATGCGGTGGTGGGACGACCTGTGGCTCAACGAGTCCTTCGCCGAGTACATGGCCTACCGCGCGTCGACCGAGGCGCTCGGGGCCGACGAGGCGTGGGTCGAGTTCGCCGTCGTCCGCAAGCTCTGGGGCTACGCGGCCGAGCGCTCGCCGAGCACCCACCCCGTCGCGGGCTCGCCTGCGCCGGACGCGCTCTCGGCGCTGCAGAACTTCGACGGCATCTCGTACGCCAAGGGCGCGTCGGTGCTGCGCCAGCTCATCGCGCACATCGGCGACGACGCGTTCGTCGCGGGGGTCTCGGACTACCTGCGTGGTCACGCCTTCGGCAACGGCGAGCTCGCGGAGTTCCTCGACGCGATGGCCCGCGCCGCCGGCCGCGACCTCGACGGCTGGGCGCAGGCCTGGCTGCGCACCTCCGGTGCCGACCGGCTCGCCCTGCGTCGCGACGGCACCCTGACCCGGCGCGCCCCGGCGGACCGTCCGGCCGACCGGCCGCACACCCTCGACGTCGCGGCCTTCGACGGGGACCGCGAGGTCCTGCGCGCCGAGGTCGTCCTCGACGGCGACACGGCCGGCGTCGACGGCGTGCGCGAGCTGCCGGCGCACGCCCTCGTCGTCCCCAATGCCGCCGACCTCACGTGGGCCGAGGTCGCCCTCGACGAGGAGACGCTCGACGGCCTGCTCGGCGGGTTCTCCGACGTCCCCGACCCGCTCGCGCGCGCGGTCGTCTGGACCTCCCTCCTCGGGGGGATGGCCCGCGCCGAGGTCGACCCCCGGCTCGTCGTCGACCTCGTCGAGAGCGCCTGGCCGCGTGAGGACGACGCCTCGGTGCTCACCCGCGTCCCGCTCGCCGCGACGTCGTCGGTCATCCCGCTCTTCCTGCGCCCCGAGGAGCAGGCCGAGGCGCTCGAACGGGTCGCGCTCGCCGCCGACGTCCTCGCCGACCGGGCCGCCGCCACCGAGGGGCCGTCGGGGGACGCCCTGGCCCTCGTCGCCGCCCGCGTGTGGGGCCGCACCGGCTCCGACGTCGAGCGGCTGCAGCGGTGGGCCGCCGGCGAGGGGCTGCCGCCCGCGCTGACCGACGACGAGGACTTCCGCTGGATCGTCCTGCGCCGCCTCGCGGCCCTCGGTGCCCTCGACGACGCCGCCTTGGCCCGGGCGGAGGAGGGGGACCGCTCCCTCGCCGGCCGGCTGGCCGCGCTCGGCGTGCGGGCCGCGCGCCCGACCGCCGAGGCCAAGGAGTGGGCGTGGTCGCGGCTGGCCGACGACCCGGACCTGTCGAACTACGCCGCCCTCGAGCTCGCCCGCGGGTTCTGGGTCGGCGCCGACACCGAGCTCGTCCGGCCCTATGTCGACCGCGTCGGCGACCTCCTCGCGCGGATGGGCGAGCGGATGGGGGAGGACGCGCTGTCGCGGGTCGCCACCGCCCTGCACCCCAAGTGGGTCGTCGAGGACGCGACCCGCCGGGCCTCCGACGCGCTGCTGACCCGGCGCGACATCTCGCCCGGCGTCACCCGTGCGCTGCTCGACGAGGACCACGTGCTGCGCGAGGCGCTGGCGTCCCACCGCCGCTTCGCCTGAGGCCTCGGCTCGCGAGAAGGGGTTGTGGCACAGCCGAGAACCCGCGTGGTTGCGCTCCCGGGATGCGAGGTCGCGTCGGCCGGGTGATGATCGCCGGGCACGTCCGAGCCCACAGGCATCCCTCAGGAGGACACCCCGTGACCCGTCACACCCACTCCCGTCGACTCGCCGCCGCGGCCTCCGCGGTGGCGATCGGCGGCGCCCTGCTCGCCGGCTCCGCCGCGGCCACGCCGACCGCGCCGGCCGCGCCGGCCACGCCGACCGCCGAGCCCCCGTCGACCCCGGTACCGATCGTCACCCCCGACGGCGAGGTCTTCAGCTACGTCCTCAACGCCAAGCACGCCAACCCCGGCCAGACCCGGCTCCTGAGCAAGGCCGTGCGCAAGGCCGGCGGGGTCGTCGTCCAGGCGTGGCCGCAGATCGGCGTCGTCGTCGTGCACTCCGACCGGGCCGCGTTCCGTGCCGACGTCACGAAGGCCGCGGGCCGGGCGCTGGAGTCGGTCGGTGCCACCCGCACCGTGCCGGTGTCCGAGGTCGCTCCCGCCACCGGGTCGACCACGCGGGGCCGGGCCACCGAGGGCGCACGGGCCACCCGGACGTCCGCCGACGTCGAGTCGCGGTCGAGCCGGCCGGTGCCCACCGACCCGCGCGAGGTCGAGCAGTGGGACATGCAGATGATCAAGGCCGACCACGCCCACGACATCACCGACGGGTCGCGCAAGGTCCTCGTCGGGGTGCTCGACAGCGGCATCGACGCCGACCACCCCGACCTCGTCGCCAACCTCGACGTGCGGAACTCGGTCAACTGCAGCGACTCCGGCCGGCCGAGCAGGACCGGCTGGGAGCCGACGACGAGCGACCACGGCACCCACGTCGCCGGCACCATCGCCGCCGCCCGCAACGGCGTCGGCATCGTCGGCGTCGCGCCGAACGTGCGGATGGCCTCGGTCAAGGTCGTCAACGACGACGGGTTCATCTACCCGGAGTACGCCGTCTGCGGCTTCGTCGAGGCGGGCCTGAAGAAGATGGACGTCACGAACAACAGCTACTACGTCGACCCGTTCGAGTTCTGGTGCGACGACCAGCCCGACCAGCGCGCCGCCAAGGAGGCCGTGCGCCGTGCCGTCGCCTGGTCGACGAAGCAGGGCGTCGTCCACGCGGCCGCCGCCGGCAACTCCGGCAAGGACCTGGCGAACAAGACCTCCTTCCAGGACACCACGAGCCCGAACGACGGCACGGCGGTCACCCGGACGATCAACAGCGGGTGCCAGGACATCCCCACCGAGCTCGACGGGGTCGTGACCGTCTCGTCGGTCGAGCGCTTCCCGACCGACACGCTGGGCAGCCGCCTCTCGAGCTTCTCCAACCGCGGTCTCGGCGTCATCGACGTGGCGGCCCCGGGCTCGCGCATCCTCTCGACCGTCGTCGCGGACAACGGGTACGGCCTCAAGAGCGGGACCTCGATGGCGTCGCCGCACGTCGCCGGCGTCCTCGCCCTCATGAAGTCGGCCCACCCCTCGTGGAAGCCGGCCAGGATGATCGAGAAGCTGCGCGAGCAGGCCGACGACAAGGCCTGCTCGGCGGCCACCGGCGGTGTGCCCTGCGTCGGTCCGGCCAGGGACAACAGCTACTTCGGCGAGGGCATGGTCGACGCCCTCGACGCGGTGAGCTGACGCCGTACCACCACCACCACTGATTGCGCATCCGCCACCTCAGGAGGCCCGTCCGGGCCCCTCGCAGGTGGCGGATGCGCAATCAGTCGGGTCGGGGGTCAGCCGGCCCAGAAGCCGCGGCCCCCGAAGAGGTCGCGGTAGGACCCGAACGCCGCCTGCCCGGGGGCACGCCCGTCGAGGTAGGACCCGACGACCGCGGCCCCGAGGTCGCCGAGCTCGGGGGCGACGACCCGCCCGTGCGCGCGCCGGGCCATCGAGTCGACGAAGCGCGCGAGGCCCGGGTCCTCCCCGAGGCGGAAGAACGTCACCTGCGCCCCGAGCCGCGCCGAGGCGTCGAGCTCGCGGACGGCCAGGGCCAGGGTGCGGGGGTGCGGCGGGTAGTCGAAGAACACGCCCCCGCCGGGCTCGAGGTGCGAGGTGGGCTCGCCGTCGGTCACGACGAGCAGCACCGGCTGCGCGTCGGGGTGCTGGCGGAAGTGCCGGTTCGCGAGCAGCAGCGCGTGGTGGAGGTTCGTCCCCTTGTCCCACTCGGCGTCGAGGCCGGTCAGGGTCTCGATGTCCATCGTGCGGGCGTGCCGGGCGAACGCGACGAGCTGGAGGTCGTCGCCGCGGAAGCGGGTCGAGACGAGCTGGTGCAGCGCGAGCGCGGTGCGCTTCATCGGCACCCAGCGGCCGTCCATCGCCATCGAAAACGAGGTGTCGACGAGCAGCGCCACCGCGGCCCGGGTGCGCGCCTCGGTCTCGGTCACCTCGACGTCGCGGATGTCCAGGCGCATCCCCTGCGCAGGGTCGCCGCCCTCGCCGACGGTGCGGGTGATGGCGTTGGTCATCGTGCGCGTCGTGTCCCACGGCTCGGTGTCGCCGAACTCCCACGGGCGCGTCCCGCCGCTCTGCTCACCGGCCGCCCCGGCCTGACGGGTGTCGCGCTGGCCGCCCCGGCTCGACAACCGGCCGGCGACGTCGCGCAGGAGGGACTTGCCGAGCTCGCGCATCGCCTTGGGCGAGAGGCGGAGCGAGCCGTCGGACGAGCGGGTCAGCATCCCGCTGTCGCGCAGCGCCTTCTCGAGGTCGGCGAGCGCACGGGCGTCGACGGCGGCGTCCTGCCCGAGGTGGCGCGCGAGGGCGTCGAGGTCGACGTCGTCCATCCGCGAGCCGGGGCCGGACTGCGAGAGCTGCTCGGAGAGCGCGTCGAGCTGCGCGAGGTCCTGGAGGACACCGGTGCCGTCGCCGAGCCCGAGCCCCTGCTCACCGTCGAACCGCTCGGAGCCGCCCCAGTCCTCGCCGGGGCGCAGGCCCTGCAGCAGGCCGTCGAGGCGCGAGAGCTGGTCCATGAGTCCCGGTGAGCCGAAGGCCTGCTGGGACAGCTGCATGAGCTCGGCGCGCTGCTCCGGCGACATCGAGGCCATCATCCGCTGGGCGGCCGCGGCCCGGGCGGCGAGGGCGTCGACGAGCTCCTCGACGGACTCGGGCTTCTCGGGGAAGAAGTCCCCGTGCTTGTCCATGAAGTCCCGGAACTGCTGCTCGGTGTCGTCGCCCCGCGCGTGCGCCTCGAGCAGGTCGCCGAGGTCGCGGACCATCTCCTCGACGGCGGCGCGGTCCTCGTCGGTCGCGTTCTCGAGGGCCTGCTTCATCCCGGCAAAACGCTGGTCCAGCAGCTCGCGGCCGAGCAGGTCCTTGATCTGCTCGTACTTCTCGCGTCCCTCTGACGAGCGCCACGCGTAGTCCGACAGCTCGCTCACCGCGGCCGCCGGTGTGGGGGAGAGGTTCTCGATGCGCATCTCGGCGAAGCGCGCGTCGTCGTCGAGGTCGCGGGCCAGCTGCTTGCGTTCCGCGAGGACCGCCTCGTCGAGCAGCCGGCGCACCTCCTCGAGCGTTCCGTCGAGGTTGTGCCGCCGGAGCAGCTCCCGTCGGCGCTCGGCCACGCGGCGGGCGAGCTCGTCGAGGCCGGGGTGGTCACGCGTGCCCTGGCGCAGCAGCTCGCGCATCGCCCGCTCGGGGGAGTAGCCGGCCATGACGTCCTCGCCGATGGCGTCGAGCGCCTCGCGCAGGTCGACCGGCGGGGCCAGCGGGTCGCCGCCCCCGTAGCGCGTGAAGCGCGAGCGCCGCGCGCCCCGGTCAGCCATAGACGGTCTCCGACCCGTCGCTGTCCTTGCCGATGCGGCGGGCCAGGTACAGGCCCTCGAGCGCGAGCTCCATCGCGCTGGCCCGCTCGCCCTCGGTCGTCGCACCCAGCCGCTCGGCGACCTGGTCGTAGACGTCGGACTCGCCGAGCACCGGCAGCGCGTCGAGGAAGGCCCGTGCGGTGACCTGCTCGCCGGTCGCGACCATCGCGCCGTCCTCGATGGCCTCGACGAGCAGGGCGAGGTCGATGCCCCCGAGCCGGCGGCGTGCGGTCTCGGCGGTCGCGGTGCGCAGCAGGTGCCCGAGCACCTCGCGCTCGCGCCCCTCCTCGCCGGTCTCGAGCTCGACCTTGCCGCGCAGGACCTCGAGCGCGGCCTCGAGGTCGACGACCCGGGCCACGGCCTCGGTCTCGCCCTGGGACGTCGCCCGGTGCAGGGCCGCGGCGGCCACGGTCTCGGCCGCGGCGATGGCGAAGCGCGCCGAGACGCCCGAGCGCTGGTCGACCGAGCTCGACCCGCGCAGGCCGCGGGTGAAGCGCGCGACGATCTCGACGAGGAAGTCCGGGACCTCGGCGACGAGGCTCGCCTCCTGCCGGATCACGGCGACCTCGTCGTCGACCTCCTGCGGGTAGTGGGTGCGGATCTCGGCCCCGAAGCGGTCCTTGAGCGGCGTGATGATCCGACCGCGGTTGGTGTAGTCCTCGGGGTTCGCGCTCGCGACGACGAGCACGTCGAGCGGCAGCCGCAGGACGTAGCCGCGGATCTGGATGTCGCGCTCCTCCATGACGTTGAGCATCGCGACCTGGATGCGCTCGGCGAGGTCGGGCAGCTCGTTGATGGCGACGACACCGCGGTGGCTGCGCGGGATGAGCCCGAAGTGGATCGTCTCGGGGTCGCCGAGCCGGCGGCCCTCGGCGACGCGCATCGGGTCGACGTCGCCGATGAGGTCGGCGACGCTCGTGTCCGGCGTCGCGAGCTTCTCGGCGTAGCGCTCGTCGCGGTGGCGCCACGCCACCGGCAGCGCGTCCCCGAGCTCCTCGGCCCGGCGGCGCGACTCGACCGTGATCGGCTCGTACGGGTGCTCGCCGAGCTCGGAGCCCTCGATGACGGGCGTCCACTCGTCGAGCAGCCCGACGATGCTGCGCAGCAGCCGGGTCTTGCCCTGCCCGCGCTCGCCGAGGAGGACGACGTCGTGGCCGGCGAGCAGTGCCCGCTCCAGCCGGGGGATGACGGTGGTCCCGAAGCCGTGCATCCCCGGCCACGGGTCGCGGCCCTCGCGGAGGGCGGCGAGGAGGTTCTCGCGGATCTCGGCGTGCACGCCGCGGGCCTCGTGGCCCGACGCGCGCAGCTCGCCGACGGTGCTGACGGCCGGTGGGGCGCTCATCACCTCACGCTACGTCAGCATCGCCGACGACGGGAGCCCGGAGGTGCGGGTGCCTGCACGATCCCGCAACCCGGCACGACAGGGGGTCGCGACGGCCCTAGGGTGCCGTCGAGCGCGACGGCGCGCACCACGAGGACCACCCGCCGGGGTGGCCGGGGGAGGGACCACGATGGGCACGACGGCACGAGTGGTGATGACGGCGGCGCTGCTGCTGGGGTCGGCGGGGGGACCGGTGGCGGCGTCCGCGTCGGCGGCGGCTCCCCAGGGCCGGGCCGGCGCGGTCGCGGGCTGCGACAGCACGGACATCCGGGCCGTGGGGGACCTCGACGGCGACGGCGTGCCCGAGGTCGTCGTCGGGATGCCGACCCTCCACCCCCAGGGTGGCGGCGTCGACGTCCGCTTCACGCGCGGCGGCGGCCAGCAGCTGACCGGGGCGACGTTCGGGCTGGGGACGCCGAGCTCGACCGAGCAGTTCGGGGCCGCGGTGCTCGTCACCGAGCTCAACGGCGACCGGTGCGCCGACCTCGTCATCGGCGTCCCGGGCCACGGGTCGTCGGGGGCCGTGGTCATCGCCCTGGGCAGCCCGGGGGGCTACCGCGGGGCCGACGCCCGGGTGGTCTCCGCGCCGTCGTCGGCCGGCGTCGGCTCGCGCTTCGGCGCCAGCCTGACGATGGTCCGGCACACGACCACCGCGGGGGTGACCCGTCCCGTCCTCGTCGTGGGGGCGATCGGCGCCGTGGCGCCGAACGGCCGCGCGGGTGGGGGCGTCGTCGCGATCCCGGTGCCGGGCGGCGTGCCCGGCACGGCGGTGCTCGCGACCGAGGACACGCCGGGCGTCGCCGGGGTCGCCGAGTCCGGCGACCTCTTCGGGCAGGTGCTCGCCCCCGCCGGCGACGGGACGGTGGTGGTCGGGACCCCGCGGGAGGACATCGGCAGCGTGCGGGACGCCGGCGCCGTCTCCGTGCTCACCCTCGACGGCGACATGCGGTGGAGCGGGTCGACGTTCGCCCAGTCCACGGCCGGGGTCCCGGGCTCGCCCGAGCAGGAGGACAACTTCGGCTGGTCGGTCACCGGCTACTCGCTGGCGTCGGGTGGGCGCACCTCGTTCACCGTCGGCGTGCCGCGCGAGGACATCGGGTCGACCCCGGACGTGGGGAGCGCGGTCTCGCTCTCGGTGACCGGAGCCACCGTGCGCGGCAGCGTCTCCCTGACCCAGGGCGGCACGTGGCGCGGCCGGGCCGTCCCCGGGGGCGACGAGGCGTACGACTACTTCGGGTGGTCCCTCGGCTGGCGCAAGCAGGCCCGGGACACCCAGGCCCTCGTCGTCGGCGCCCCCGGCGAGGGGATCGGCACCCGGTCCGCGGCCGGGGCCGTCACGACCTTCGACGACGGGGCCGAGCAGAACGGGGTGATGAGCGCTTTCAACGAGGCCTCCTACCCCTTCTCCGGCGGCCACGTGGAGGGCGGCGACTGGTTCGGCGGCAGCATCGCGTCGGGCACCTACCTGCGCCCCGGAGATCCGGTCGAGGAGCGAGCCTCGCGCCTGCTCGTGGGCGAGCGGGGCGAGGACGTCGGCTCGGCGACGGATGCCGGCGCCGTCGGGTTCAGCGACGAGCAGGGTCCCGGGCGGTACGTGACCCGCAGCAGCGGCCCGACCTCCCGGCTCTGGTACGGCGAGGTGCTGGGCGTGCCGACGTACGTCGCCCCCTGAGGTCAGCGGCGGTTGGTGTAGCTGAGCGCGACGTCGAGGTCGGCCTCGGTGAGGAGGCGCTGGACGGCCTGCAGGTCGTCGCGGGACTTGCTCGTGACGCGGACCTCGTCGCCCTGGATCTGGGTCTTGACGCTCTTGGGGCCCTCGTCGCGGATCAGCTTGGTGATCTTCTTCGCGTTCTCGGAGGTGAGCCCCTCCTTGAGTGCGACGTCGAGCTTGTACTCCTTGCCCGACAGGCGCGGGCCGGCCTCGGGGACGTCGAGGTGCTTGAGCGAGACGCCGCGCTTGACGAGCCACGTCTCGACGACGTCGAGCACCGCCTTGCAGCGGTCCTCGCTGTTGGCCTCCATCTTGATGACGTCGCCGGAGAGCTCGACGCTCGCGCCGACCCCCTTGAAGTCGTACCGGTTGGCGATCTCCTTGGCCGCGGTGTTGACGGCGTTCGCGACCTCCTGGCGGTCGAACTTGCTGACGATGTCGAAGCTGCTGTCGGCCATCGAGGGGCCCTCCTGGGGTCGATTGGGTCGGCTGGGTGCGGCTTGCTATCCTTCCATGCGCACCAGGCAGGTTGCCCGAGCGGCCAATGGGAGCGGACTGTAAATCCGTCGCGAAAGCTTCGAAGGTTCGAATCCTTCACCTGCCACCAGTGCTCACGAGGCCCGGTCCCGGCACCTGCCGGGGCCGGGCTCCGTCGTTCCCGCCGGGTCCCGTCGGGTCCCGGCGGGCGGTGCGGGTCGGCCCTAGGCTGCGGCGCATGAGCGAGACGACGCCCACCGCCGTGGCGGGCACCGACCCCGACATCCTCGACCCGGCCCACCGCACCGACCGCCGGCGGACCGTGGCCGTCGTCGGCGTCCTGCTCGGCGTCGCGGTCCTCGGGTTCGTCCTGTGGCGCGGCAGCTCGATGGTCTTCTACGTCGTCATGAGCTGGTTCGTCGCGCTCGCGATGGAGCCGGCCGTCGCGCGCCTCACCCGCTGGATGCCGCGCGCCGCCGCGACGGCCACGGTGATGCTCACCGCGCTGCTGGCCATCGGGGCCTTCCTCTGGCTCTTCGGCAGCCTCCTCGTCGACCAGCTGACCGCGCTCGTCTCGGCCGTGCCGGGCATCGCCTCCGACGTGCTCGAGCAGGTCAACCGCGCCACCGGCTCGCAGTACACCTACGACGACCTCCTCGAGCAGGCCGGCATCTCCCCGTCGGACCTCAGCGGGTACGCCCAGAGCGTCGCGTTCGGCGTCTTCGGCTTCCTCACCGCGCTGCTCGGCGCCTTCTTCGGCATCTTCGTCGTCGCGTTCCTCGTCTTCTACATCTCGGCCGGGATGCCCCGCCTGCGCCGGTGGCTCGCCGGCCGGATGAACCCCCGCGTCCAGGTGCCGTTCCTCACCGCCTGGGACCTCGCGAAGGTCAAGGTCGGCAACTACATCGCCGCCCGCGTCGTCCTCGCCTCGCTCAACGCCGTCGCGAGCGGCGTCGCCTTCTTCCTCCTCGACCTGCCGTACTGGCTGCCGCTGGCCCTGTGGACCGGCCTCGTCGCGCAGTTCATCCCGAACATCGGCACGTACGTCTCCATCGCGCTGCCGGTGGTCGTCGGGCTCACCTCGCCCGACCCGTGGCTCGGCGTGTGGGTGCTCGTGTGGGGCATCGCCTACCAGCAGGTCGAGAACCTGACGATCGAGCCGCGCATCTCCGCCCGGGCGGTCGACGTCCACCCGGCCGTGTCGTTCGGGGCGGCGCTGCTCGGGGCGCAGCTGTTCGGGCTCTCGGGCGCGCTCATGGGTGTCCCGCTCGCCGCGACCGCGATGGCCATGCTCGAGATCTACCAGCGCCGCTACGAGATCACCCCCGAGACCGAGGAGCGCGTCGCCGCGCTCGTCGCCCCGCGCGTCGACCCCGAGGAGGACGAGCCCGAGCTGCCCGCCCTCGAGGAGGCCCGCCGGGCCGCCGAGGACGCCGACGCGCCGGAGCGCCCAGCCGCTCGCTGACCCGGCGCGGTCGCGTCAGTGCGCGCGCTCGCGGTGGCGTCGACGCGAGAGCGTGACGAGGGCGGCGCCGGCGGCGAGCAGCGCCCCACCGAGGGCGAGCGGGCCCGCCGGGTCCGCACCGGTCGCCGCGAGGACCGGGCCGGACGCCGCGGGCGGCGGCGTGGTCGGGGCCTGCGTCGGTGCCACCGTGGTGGAGGGGGTCGCGGTGGTGGGGGACCCGGACGGGGTGGGGCTGGTCGTGGGTGTCGGCGTCGGGGTGTCCGTCCCGGTCGGCGTGGGGGTCGGGGTGGACGGCGGGGCGGCGACGAGGACGAGGGGCTCGACGACGAGGCCGTCACAGCCGAGCGTGGTGTCGGTCGGGTCGGGCGCCGTGTAGCCCTCGGGCGCGTCGACCGCGACGGAGAGGGCGCCGACCGGCAGGGCGCCGACCGACCACGTGCCGTGGGCGGCGCTGGTGTCGCGTCCCACCTCGGTCGAGCCGTCGAGCACGCGGACCACGGCGCCGGCCACGGGGTCACCGCCGGCGTCGACGACCGTCCCCGACGCCGTGCGCAGGGAACGGAGCGCGGTCGTCCGGCCGGTCACGTCCCCGCCCGAGAGGTCGAGAGCCGTCGTGGCGGCGCCGTCGACGGCGGCCCCGGCCGGCGGCACGACCCGCAGCCGCCAGTCGCCCGTGCCGAGGAGCCCGCCCAGCGACCAGGCGCCGTCCGTGCCGGTGGTGTCGGACGCCGCGACCGAGCCGTCGGGGCGCAGCGCCTCGACCCGCACGCCGTCCCGGTCGGACGTGCAGGGCGCCGTGACCGAGCCCGACACCGCCTGCTCGGCGCTCGCCAGCCACAGCTGGTAGGTCGGGAAGCCCTGCTTCCACGTCGAGGTCACGGTGAGCGAGCGCACCGGGACGGTCGGCGAGAACCATCCGGCAGCGCCCGTCGTGTCGCACCGCTCGCCGACGGTCGGGCAGAGCGGGTCGGCGAGCGTCACGGACGTGGCACCGGTCGTCGCCGTGGGCACGGCGTAGGGGGCGGTGAGCCCCGAGCAGGCCGACGCCCGAGGGCTGGCGTCGCAGGCGCTGAAGGTGGACACGAGGCCGAGCCCGGGCCCGGTCAGGGCGTTGCCGTCGGCGTCCGTGCCGGTCACGACGAGCGTCTCGGCGTCGACGTCGCCGAGCGCCAGGCCCCAGCCGCCGACGGGGGTGGGGGAGTCGAAGGTGATCGTCGTCGCCGAGGGGGAGCCGACGTTGTCGGCCGCGGGACGCAGGGACAGGTACTCGCGGTCCTGGCTCGACCCGAAGCGCGTCCCGAAGGACGACGACGACGGCAGCCAGGAGGAGGCGCCGCCGAAGACCTGCGCCGTGGCGCGCGACGTCGAGGTGAGGGAGGGCGTCGGGAAGCCCGTCGCGAGGCCGCTGGCGCTCGCGGTGTACGCGCCACCGGTGCCGCCGAGCGTCCAGTCGGCGTAGCCGTCGCCCGGTGCCGCCGCGGCCGGCGCGACCCCCGCGCCGAGCGCCAGCGCTCCGGCAGCCGCCACCGTCGAGACCCGTCGTGCCGTGCCCGTGCCACCCCGTCGCATGGGAGCACGGTAGGGCGGGGGGTCGGGTGGGCGCGCGCTGAGAGACCGACATCGGTGCTCGCCGTCCATTACTCGCGAGTCACCGCGCTCGGATGGCAGGCTCGGCGCATGTTCTCGCGGATCGCCGTCGTCAACCGTGGAGAGTCCGCGATGCGGCTCGTGCACGCCGTCCGCGACCTCAACGCCGAGCGCGCTCCGGGGGAGCCCCGCACCGAGGTCGTCGCGCTGCACACCGAGGCCGAGCGCACGGCGATGTTCGTCCGCGAGAGCGACGTCGCGTACGACCTCGGGCCGGCGTCGAGCCGCCCCTACCTCGACCACGCGAAGCTCGCGACGGCGCTGCGCGAGACCGGCGCCGACGCCGTCTGGGTCGGCTGGGGCTTCGTCGCCGAGGACCCCGCCTTCGCCGAGCTCTGCCGCGAGCTGGGCGTCACCTTCATCGGGCCGAGCCCGGAGGCCATGCGCCGCCTCGGTGACAAGATCGGCTCCAAGCTCATCGCCGAGGAGGTCGGCGTCCCCGTCGCGCCGTGGAGCCGTGGCGGGGTCGACACCCTCGAGGAGGCCGTCGAGGCCGCGGGGCGCATCGGCTACCCGCTCATGCTCAAGGCGACCGCCGGCGGTGGTGGTCGCGGCATCCGCAAGGTCGCCTCCGACGCCGAGCTCGAGGACGCCTACCAGCGCACCCGCGACGAGGCCGAGCGCGCGTTCGGGTCCGGTGTCGTCTTCCTCGAGAAGCTCGTCACCGGGGCGCGGCACGTCGAGGTGCAGGTCATCGCCGACGGGCAGGGCACCGCGTGGGCCATCGGCGTGCGCGACTGCTCGGTGCAGCGGCGCAACCAGAAGGTCATCGAGGAGTCGGCCTCGCCGCTGCTGGACGCCGACCAGGTCGCCGAGCTCAAGGCCTCGGCCGAGCGGCTCGCCGTGGCCGTCGACTACGCCGGCGCCGGCACGGTCGAGTTCCTCTACCACCCCGGCGAGCGCTTCTTCGCGTTCCTCGAGGTCAACACCCGTCTGCAGGTGGAGCACCCGATCACCGAGGTCGTCACGCGCACCGACCTCGTCCGCCTCCAGATCCACGTCGCCGAGGGGGGGCGGCTCGAGGGCGAGCGGCCCGACGAGCTCGGCCACGCCGTCGAGGCCCGCCTCAACGCCGAGGACCCCGACCGCGACTTCGCTCCGGCCCCCGGGCGCATCGTCCACCTCGAGCTGCCGGCCGGCCCCGGCATCCGCGTCGACACCGGTGTGGCCGAGGGCGACTCGATCCCCGCCGACTTCGACTCGATGATCGCCAAGATCATCGCCTACGGCCAGGACCGCGAGCAGGCGCTGGCCCGCCTGCGCCGGGCGATGCGCGAGACGACGGTCGTCATCGAGGGCGGCGCGACGAACAAGTCGTTCATCCTCGACCTGCTCGCCCAGCCCGAGGTCGTCGACGGCACCGCCGACACCGGATGGATCGACCGCGTGCGCGGCGAGGGGCGCCTCGTCACGACCGAGCACTCCGGGGTAGCGCTCGTCGCCGCGGGCATCGAGGCCTACCTCGACGCCGAGGCCATCGAGCGGGCCCGCCTGCTGGAGACCGCCCGTGGTGGGCGCCCGCAGGTGCAGCACGACGTCGGCCGCGCCGTCGACCTCAAGCTGCGCGGCACCGCGTACAAGGTCACCGTCCTGCGCACCGGGCCCTCGCGCTTCCGGGTCACCGTCGCCGACGCGGCGGGCGAGCACACGGTCGACGCCGAGCTCGAGCGCCTCGGCGACTACGCGAGCCGCCTGCGTGTCGGCGACCGGCTGCACCGCCTCGTCACCGCGGCCCACGGCCCGGTCCAGCTCGTCGAGGTCGACGGTGTGACGCACCGCGTCAGCCGCGACGAGGGCGGCGTGCTGCGCTCGCCCGCACCGGCACTCGTCGTCGCCACCCCGGTCGCGGTGGGTGACGAGGTCGCGGCCGGCGCGCCCGTCCTCGTCCTCGAGTCGATGAAGATGGAGACCGTCCTGCCGGCGCCGTTCGCGGCCCGCGTCAAGGACCTCATGGTTGCCACGGGCAGCCAGGTCGAGACCGGTGCCCCGATGGTCCGCCTCGAGCCGACGGGCGACGCCGAGGAGGCCGTCGCCGACGCCGGCGCGGTCGTCGACCTCGACCTCCCCGAGGTCACGACCGACGGGGACGCCCGCCGCCGGGCCGACCGCGGGCGCGCCGACCTCTCGGCGATGCTCCTCGGCTACGACCTCGACGCCGCCCACCAGGGTGCCGCGCTCGAGGGCTACCTCACCGCGCGCGACGAGCTCGCCGCCGGGGGGCAGGGCGTGGTCCGCGACGAGATCGACCTCCTGACCGTCTTCGCCGACCTCGCCGAGCTCGCGCGCAACCGGCCCGTCGGGCAGGAGGCGCACGTCGAGAACCGGGTCCACAGCCCGCGCGAGCACTTCCGCACGTTCCTCCAGACCCTCGACGCCGAGCGTGGCGGCCTTCCGGCCGACTTCGTCTCCCGCCTCGAGCGCGTGCTGCGCCACCACGAGGTCGAGGGCCTGGACCGCACGCCGCAGCTCGAGGGCGCCGTCTTCCGGATCTTCCTCTCGCAGCAGCGGTCCGCCCCCGAGGTGGCGATGGCGACCTCCATCCTCCAGCGCTGGCTCGGCGAGCCGCGGCCCGAGGGCGACGCCGGCCAGGCCGCCCACGACCTCCTCGACCGCCTCGTCGTCGCGACCCAGCTGCGCTTCCCGGTCGTCGGCGACCTCGCGCGCAGCGTCCGCTTCCGCTGGTTCGACCAGCCCCTCGTCGACGAGGACCGTCGCAGCGTGCTCGGCTCCGTCGGGGCCGAGCTCGAGGAGATCGACGCGATGGCCCCCGGGCCGGAGCGCACCGCGCGCGTCGACGCGCTGGCCGACATCCCCGAGCGCATCGTCCGCTTCCTCGGCGAGCGGCTGCGGGCGGGTGTGCCCGAGCGCGAGCCGATGCTCGAGGTCCTCGTCAAGCGCCACTACCGCGAGCACGCCCTCAGCGGGCTGAGCGAGCGGGCCGAGGAGGGACGGTCGGTCGCGGTCGCGGACTACCGCCTCGACGGCACCGGCACCCACCTCGTGAGCACCGTCGGGACCGTCGACGAGCTGACGGCCGGCTCGTCCCTCGCCACGCTGCTCGAGCGGCTCGTCGCGGAGCGCGAGGACGGCCAGGACGCGGTCGTCGACCTCTACGTCCACTGGCCCGCGCTCCCGACGGACCCCGAGGCCGCGTCGGCCGAGCTCGCGGAGCGCCTCGGCGCCATGGCCTTCGCGCACGCGTGCCGCCGCGTGGCGGTCGGTGTCGTGCCGGACGACGAGCGCGAGGTCGGCTACTTCACCTTCCGGGCGCAGCCCGACGGCAGCCTCGTCGAGGACGACCCCGTGCGCGGCGTGCACCCGATGGTCGGCCGCCGGCTCAACGTCTGGCGCCTGCGCGACTTCGCGCTGACCCGCCTCGACGCGCCGGAGGACGTCCTCCTCCTGCACGCGGTCGCCAAGGAGAACCCGCAGGACCAGCGGCTCGTCGCGCTGGCCCAGGTCCGTCAGCTCGTCGTCGTGCGCGACGAGGCGGGCAGGGTCACCGCGCTGCCGCACGTCGAGCGTGCGCTGGCCAACTGCCTCGAGGCCGTCCGCCGTGCCCGCGCCACGCTGGGCGGCGGGGCCCGGCTCGACATGAACCACGTCTGGCTGCACATCTGGCCGCCGGTCGAGGGCGACCTCGACCAGCTGACCGCCCTCCAGGGCAAGGTCGCCCCGATGACCGCCGGCGCGGGCATCGAGGAGGTGCGCATCGAGGGCTCCATCGGGGCCGAGCGCGACCACTCGGTGCCGATCTGCGCCCGGTTCACCTACCAGCCGGGCTCGGGGGTCGCGTTCACCGTCGAGCAGCCGCCGACCGAGCGGCTGCGCCCCCTGGACTCCTACGCCGAGAAGGTGGTCCGCGCGCGCCGTCGCGGCCTGGTCTACCCGTACGAGCTCGTGTCGATGATCGCCGGCGGCGGGGGAGAGGCCGTCGAGTACGACCTCGACGAGTCCGGTGCGCTGGTGCCGGTCGACCGCCCGTACGGGCAGAACACCGCCGGGATGATCTGCGGCGTCGTCACGACGCCGACCCCGCTGCACCCCGAAGGTGTCACCCGCGTCCTGCTCTGCGGCGACCCCCTGCGCGCCCTCGGCGCGGTCGCCGAGCCGGAGTGCCGGCGGGTCATCGCCGCGCTCGACCTCGCGGAGGAGCGCGGGCTGCCCGTGGAGTGGTTCGCCCTCTCGGCCGGCGCGCGCATCTCGATGGACTCGGGCACCGAGAACATGGACTGGGTCGCCAAGGCGCTCAAGCGGATCATCGAGTTCACGCAGGCCGGCGGCGAGGTCAACGTCGTCGTCGCGGGCATCAACGTCGGGGCGCAGCCGTACTGGAACGCCGAGGCGACGATGCTCATGCACACCAAGGGCATCCTCGTCATGACGCCGGACTCGGCCATGGTGCTCACCGGCAAGCAGTCGCTCGACTTCTCCGGTGGCGTCAGCGCCGAGGACAACTTCGGCATCGGCGGCTACGACCGAGTCATGGGCCCCAACGGGCAGGCGCAGTACTGGGCCAAGGACCTCGTCGACGCCTACGGAGTCCTTCTCGCACACTACGACTCGACGTGGACCGCTCCCGGCGAGTCCGGCCCGCGACGGGCGCCGACGACCGACCCGGTCGACCGCGACGTCACGGTCTTCCCCCACGTCATGGAGGGCAGCGAGTTCACGAGCGTCGGCGACATCTTCTCGTCGGCGATGAACCCGGACCGCAAGAAGGCGTTCGACATCCGCACCGTGATGCGGGCGGTGGCCGACCAGGACCACGACACGCTCGAGCGCTGGGCCGGCATGGCCGACGCCGAGACCGCCGTGGTGTTCGACGCGCGCATCGGTGGGATTCCGGTGGCGCTGTTGGGGATCGAGTCGCGGACGGTCGCCCGTCGCGGCTTCCCCCCCACCGACGGCCCCGACACCTACACGGCGGGGACGCTGTTCCCGCGCTCGTCGAAGAAGGCGGCCCGGGCCATCAACGCCGCCTCGGGCAACCGCCCGCTCGTCGTGCTGGCCAACCTGTCGGGCTTCGACGGGTCGCCGGAGTCGATGCGCGGGTTGCAGCTCGAGTACGGCGCCGAGATCGGCCGCGCCATCGTCAACTTCGAGGGCCCGATCGTCTTCGTCGTCGTGTCCCGGTACCACGGAGGCGCGTTCGTCGTGTTCTCCAAGGCGCTGAATCCGCGGATGACGGTGCTCGCCATCGAGGGGTCGTTCGCGTCGGTCCTCGGCGGTGCGCCGGCCGCGGCCGTGGTGTTCGCCCGGGACGTGGACGCGCGGACCGCCGCGGACCCGCGGGTCACGGACCTCGAGGCGCGGGTGCGTGAGGCGTCCGCCACGGAGCGCCCGCTGCTGGCCAGCGAGCTGGCGACCGTCCGGCAGTCGGTCCGCTCGGAGATGCTCGGCAAGGTCGCGTCCGAGTTCGACCGCGTCCACGACATCCACCGTGCCGTCCGGGTCGGGTCGGTCGACACCGTCATCGCGGCGCGCGACCTGCGCCCGAGCATCATCGTCGCGCTCGAGGCGGAGCTCGCGCCGGGCGAGGTCCCGACCGTCTGAGGTCGTCGAGGAGCCCCGTCGTCACCAAGGCGACGGGGCTCTTCCATGTCGGCGCCGGGACGGCGAGGAGGTCTGTGGCACAGCTCGATTCGTCATCCACAGGACTGGCCAAGACCTTGTCTCTCGAACTCACGTTCGATAGACTGAGGCATGGACACCGAGACCCTCTCCCGCCGCATTGCGGGGCTGCGCGAGGAGTGCGCGCGGCTGGGTCGTGAGCTGGCGCAGTCGGGTCAGTCGCTGTCGGAGGACGAGGCGTTCGCGCTGGCGGGGCAGCTGCAGGGCGTGGTCAACGCGGCCGAGGGGGCCGCGGCGGTGGCGGGGGCGTGGGGCGCCAGGGTGGAGACGACGGTGCGGTCCGGGTCGTGGGAGCGGGTGCACCCGGTGGGGTTCGTCGACGCGATGGCGTCGACGCGGATGTCGCTCGCGACGGGGCTGACCGAGGGGGTGGCGGGCCGGAAGGCGGCACTGGGGGCCGCGCTGGGTGAGCGGTTCCCGCGGGTGCGTGACCTGCTCGTCGCGGGCGAGGTGGCCGTGGTGAACGTGCAGAAGGTGGTCGACGCGTGCGCGGGGCTTGACGTGGCGGCCTGCGGGCGGGTCGATGCCGATCTCGCGCCCCGGCTGGCGGGGATGGACCCGGCCCGCGTGACGGGTGAGGCGCGGCGGGTCGCGACGCGGGTGGCGGCCGACCAGGTCGCC
>NZ_BOPU01000003.1:0-72234 GCF_017312765.1 Phycicoccus sp. DTK01
GCGTGCTGCCGGACCCAGGCGTGGGTGGCGGACCCGGCGACCTCCCCGCGCCGCACGGCCTCCAGCGCGACCACGACCCGGGCAGCAGAGGCCCGCGCGGCGACCTCGTCGAGCAGCTCCATCAACCCACCGAGGTCGTCACCGGGCGCGGCGGTCAGGACCTCGTCGAGCCCGGTCAGGGCGTCGCGGCCAGCCTCGAGCCGGGAGCGGCGCTCCTCGAGTTCGGCTGTCCCCGTTGACATGTGACCATCCTGGCACCGGACACCGACAGGGCATCAGGTCGGGACGGGCACCTGTGGACGACGGCTGCCGTCCTACCCCGCTGTGGAAAACCGCTCTGCGACAGGCGTGGACACGGACGTGTGGACGGACCGGTTCCTCAGAGCAGCCCCTCGCGCTTGAGCGCGAGGTAGTGGTCAGCGAGGCGCACCGGTAGGTCGTCCGGCGTCGCGTCGAGGACGTCGACCCCGAGCCGGCCGAGGGCATCCGAGGCCTGCCGCCGCAACGACACCGTGCGCTCGGCAGCGACCGCGCCCCACACCTCCTCGGACCCGTCGCGCGCCGCGCGCATCGCGTCGAGGGCGGGGTCGGCGACGGATGCGACGACGACCCGGTGGTGCGCGACGAGCGCCGGCAGCACGGGGATGAGCCCCTCCTCGATCGCCGCCGGCTCGAGCGGCGTCAGGAGGACGACGAGCGAGCGGTGCGTCGAGCGCGTCACCTCGGCGGCGAGGACGCCCCAGTCGGTCTCGACGACCTCGGGGTCAATGGGGGTCATCGCGGAGATGACGTCGTGCAGCAGGCCGGCACGGTCCGCGCCGCTGACCCGGGTCCGGATGCCACGGTCGCCGGCGACGACCTGCACCCGGTCGCGCGCGTGCCCCGCGAGCGCGGTGAGCAGGAGGGCTGCATCCATCGCGGCGTCGAGGCGCGGGGCCTCACCGATCCGGCCGGCGCTCGTGCGGCCGGTGTCGACGACGATGACGATGCGCCGGTGCTGCTCCGGCTGCCAGGTGCGTACGACGAGGTGCTGGCGGCGCGCGGTGGCCCGCCAGTCGATGGAGCGGACGTCGTCGCCGTCGACGTACTCGCGCAGGCTGTCGAACTCGGTGCCCTGCCCCCGGGTGCGCACGGCCGCCCGCCCGTCGAGCTCGCGCAGCACCGCGAGCCGGCTCGGCAGGTGCTTGCGGGACGGGAACGCGTGCAGCGCGCGCAGCCGGGCCGGGGCCTCCACCGACCGCTGCCGCCCGGCGAGCCCCAGCGGCCCGAGGAGCCGCACCGTCACGCGGTCGGCCCGCCGGTCACCGCGCCGTGTCGGGGTCAGCCGCGTCGAGACGCGCCGCACCTCGCCGGTCGGGACATCCAGCGAATGACGGGACGGGGACGAGCCGGCCGAGGGCGGCCACCCGTCACGGAGCAGCCCGCGCGCCCGCCGTCGTCCGGTGTTCTCGACGAGCACCCCGGTCGTCGTCGACTCGCCGAGCCGGACCTGGAGGGCGGGGTCCTCGCGGGTCAGCCGCAGGGCGCTCGGGGTGGCCGCGAGGGCGAGGTCGAGGCCGACGAGCAAGAGCCACACGAGCGTCCACAGCGCGACCGTCGACCCCTCGGGCCGCAGCCCGACGGGGACGAGGCCGAGGAGGAGCAGCGCGGCGGCGCGCGTCGTCAGGGCCATCAGCGCGGCACGGGCACCGACGCGAGGACGCCGTGCAGGACCGACGTCACCGACGTGCCCTCGAGCTCGGCCTCGGGACGCAGCATGAGGCGGTGCGCGAGGGTCGCGACCGCGAGGGCCTTGACGTCGTCGGGGGTGACGTAGCCACGACCGCTCAGCCACGCCCAGGCCCGGCTCGTCGCGAGCAGGGCCGTCGCGCCACGCGGCGAGACACCCAGCGCCAGCGAGGGAGAGGTGCGGGTGGCCCGCGCGATGTCGACGACGTAGCCGAGCACCTCGTCCGACACCTCGACCTCGCGGACGGCGCCCGCCCCGGCCTCGACGTCGGCGGCCGTGGCGACCGGTCGCAGCCCGGCGCCGGCGAGGTCGCGCGGGTCGAAGCCCGACGCGTGCCGGCGCAGCACCGACACCTCGTCGTCGCGCTCCGGCACGGGCAGGACGACCTTGAGGAGGAAGCGGTCGAGCTGGGCCTCGGGCAGCGGGTAGGTGCCCTCGTACTCGACGGGGTTCTGGGTGGCGGCGACGAGGAAGGGCGAGGGCAGCGGGTGCGGCGTGCCGTCGACCGTGACCTGCCGCTCCTCCATCGCCTCGAGCAGGGCCGACTGCGTCTTGGGCGGCGTCCGGTTGATCTCGTCGGCGAGCATGAGGTTCGTGAAGACCGGGCCGGGACGGAACTCGAAGTCGCTCGCGCGGCTGTCGTAGACGAGCGAGCCGGTGAGGTCGCCCGGCATGAGGTCCGGCGTGAACTGCACGCGCTTGGTACCGACGTCGAGCGACGCGGCGAGGCTGCGCACGAGCAGCGTCTTCGCGACGCCGGGGACGCCCTCGAGGAGGATGTGCCCGCGGCAGAGCAGCGCGACGAGCATCCCGGCGACGGCGGCGTCCTGCCCGACGACGGCCTTGGCGACCTCCTCGCGGACCCGGACGAGGGCCGCGCGCGCGTCGGCGGCCTGCGGGGCGGGCGTGCTGGGGGTGTCTGTCATGACGTGCGGACCTTCTCCTCGAGATGGGCGAGCTGCTGGGCGAGGGCGACGAGGCCGGCCTCGTCGAGCGGGGCGGGGGAGCGCAGGAGCGCGTCGACCTCGGTGGCGGGCACCCCGGCGGCCGCCGCGACGGCGGGGACGAGCTCGTCCGCCGGTGTGCGGGCGGGCAGCCCGAGGCGGACGGCGAGCCGGGCACCCGTGGCCTGACGGAGCACCCGGGCGGCGCGCACCCGGTCGCCCGAGGCGCGGTAGAGCTCGGCGCGGCTCTCGGTCGTCTCGGCGGCGCGCACGACGACGGGCAGCGGCTCGGGCACGAGGCGGCCGAGCCGGCGTCCACGGGCCACGGCGAAGGCGACGAACGCCAGGCCGGCGAGGAGCAGGCCCGGGCCGACCCACTCCGGCCACACCGACGAGTCGTCGGTCGACGGGTTGGCCGTCGCGTCCTCGGCGCCCGGGTGGTACCAGACGAGGCGCGGGGACGCGCCGAGCAGCCGGAGCATCAGCCCGGCGTCGTCGTCCTCGGTGACGAAACGGTTCGTGGCGGCGTCGGGGAAGCCGACGACGGTGACCGGCGCGTGCGTGTCGGTGGCGGGGACGTCGACCGCCGCGTACGCCGTGGGGCCGTCGCCGCCGTCGCCGCTGTCGCCGCCGTCGTCCGGCGTGGGCCAGCAGCCGACGACACCGGGGGGCAGCTCGCGGCCGTCGACCGGGACGAGCGCCCACGAGGTCCGGCTCACGCGGTCCTCGCGCCCGACCCACGGGAGCGTGCACTGCGGGTCGGTCGCCGGGCCGTCGGCCGGGCGCGCCGTGACCCCGAGCCCGAGCGCGTCGAGGACGCCCGGTGCGGTGTCGAGGAGGACGACGCGGTCGGCGGCCCGGGTGCCCTCGAGCAGCCGGCGGGCCGCGGTGTCGGTCAGGAGGTCGGAGTTGCCGACCACGACGGTGCTGCCGTCGTCGGTGGCCTCGACGGCCTCCTGCGACGAGGTGACGACCTCGACGTCGATGCCCTGGTCGCGCAGCACCTCGACGAGCGCCCGGGTCCCGCCCTGCCCGGTGCCGTCGGGGTGCAGGCGGTCCTCGGGCGGGGGGCCGCCTGCCGCGACGGCCAGGAGGGCGCCGCCGACGACGACCGCGAGCACCCAGAGGACGACGTCGCGGGTGCGGCGGACGACGCGGCCGGCGTCGACGCCGGCCGGGGCGACGCTCATCGCACCGGCTCCGGGGCGGGAGCCGCTGCGGGCGGGTCGGTCGGGACCGTCGGGCGCTCCGGGCGGGCGGCGGCCAGGCGCGCGTCGAGGTCGAGCACGCCGCGGGCCTGCTCGGCGGTGGCGCGGCGGTCGCCGTACCGGACGGCGTCGAAGGCGTCGGCGGCGTCGGCGAGGGCCGTGTGCTCGCCGGGGAAGGTCACGCCGAGCAGCTGCGCGACCTCGTGCGCCGTCCGGCCGGGCGCGTCGTCGAGCAGCACCCGCTCGACCCCGGCTCGCGCGATCGCCCGCACGCCGTCGAGGACCGCTGCGTCGAGGTCGCCGCGCTCGAGGGCCGCCCGGGCGGACGCCCGCAGCGTCGCCGCCGGGACGTCGGGGACGTCGAGGGCGCGCGAGGACCCGCGGCCGGCGCTGCCCCCGACGTCGCGCCGCAGCAGCCGCCAGAGGACGAGGGCCAGCACCGCGACGACGAGCCCGACGGCGATGGGCACGGCGACGCCCGGCAGGCCGCCCTCGGGGCGGGCGTTGAGCAGCCGGTCGAGGAGCTCGTTGAGGCGCTCGAGGATGCTCGGCTGCGCGTGGTACCGGGAGGCGGTCAGCTCCTCCTCGAGCCAGCGGCGCGCCTGCTCGTTGCTCGGGTCGAGCGGGGCGTCGGCCGGGGTCACGGCGAGGTGGAGGGCCACGGCGGGGCGGCGGCACCCTGGGCGCTCTGGATGAGCTGGATGTCGAGCCCCTCCCGGCGCATCCGCCCGTCGACGTACAGCAGCGCGTCGACCCCGGCGCTGAACGGCGTCGTCAGCGCCCCGGTCAGCAGGGCCGTCAGCCCGCTCACGAGGGTCTGCGCCACGAGCAGCGTGCCGCCGTCGGAGGAGCCCGAGCCGATGGTCGTCGCCGCGACGACGCCGAGCAGGAGGAGGGAGATGGGGAAGGTGATGACGGTGGAGGCGACGCCGGTGATGACGGCGGTGAGCAGGCGGATGCCGAAGACGCGCCAGAACGGGCCCCTCGACGGACCGCCGACGAGTCCCCACGAGCGCCGGAGCGAGGCCATGACCCCGATCCGCTCGAGGACGACCGCCGGTGCGGCGTAGGCCCATCGGGTCGCGAGCAGCGCGAGCACGGCGACGGTCAGGAGCCCGACGAGCAGGACGATGCCGATCGCCGCGAGGATGCCCCCGGTGCCGCTCGGGTCGAGCGCGACGACGAGCGCCACGGCCCCCGCGACGCCGACGACGAGGACGACGAGGAGCAGGATGCCCGTGAGGAGGACGACCCCGACCAGCGGCAGGACGCGCCCGCGCGTGGAGCGCCAGATCTCGCCCATCCCGACCTTGCGGCCGAGGACGGCCTGGCCGACGACCTGGGCGAGGAACCCGGCGAGCAGGACCGCGGAGAGCAGCTGGCCGATGGTCGGCAGGTACTGGCCGACGAGCGAGATCCCGGCGTTGTCCGGGACCGTGTCGGTGGCCGCGAAGGAGCCGAGGGGGTCGCTGGACGCCTGGCCGGCGAGGAACGCGCCGAGAGCGGTCGTCGGCAGGAGCAGCGCGAAGCAGGTGAGGGCGGCGAGGCCGATCGTCGCGGCGGGGTTGCCGCGCACGGCCTTGAGCACGCCGCCGTAGACGTCCCCGAGGCCGAGCGGGCGCAGCGGCACGATGCCCGGCCGCACGTCGACCGTGCGGTAGGCCGGCGGCTGCCATCCCGGCGGGGGAGCGGACCCCACGGGCGGCGGCGGGTAGGCGGCGCCGGGAGGCGGGGGGTAGGCCGCGCCGGGAGTCGGCGGGACGGCCGGCGGCGTCCATCCGCCCGGGGGCGGCGGGGCCGTCGGGTCGGGTCGTTCGGGCCCGGACCCGGGCGCCACCCAGGGCTGGTCGGTCATCCTCGGACCCCCTCGACGCTCACGGCGCCACCCTAGCCGAGGAGCGTGCGCTCCACGGCGGCTGCGCGAGAGCCCACGGCCCCGAGTGCGGTCTGCCGCTGGACGATCCCCGGCTCCTCCCGCATCAGCCGCCAGCCGCGGCGCACGAGGACGGTGGGCGGCTTGCGGCGCTCGCCGAGGTCGCGCAGCAGGCGGCGGACGAACGTGACCGACGGTCGGTGGTGGACGCACCAGGCGCTGTGCAGCATCCCCTCGTTCTCGAGGCGTGCGACGACCTCGGCGGCGAAGATGCCCTCGGCGAGGACGAGGTCGGTCGGGCCGGCGGTCACCTCGTGCGACCCGGTGGCCCGGCTCGTCGAGATGTCGTAGACCGGCAGCAGCGTGCGCCCGGTGTCGACGAGCTCGCGCAGGGCGGCGACGGCGCGGTCGGCGTCCCAGCTGTCGGGGTGGTCCCAGTCGACGATGCCGAGGGTGGGATGGCGCGGCGCGGCGGGGTCGTCGCCGTCGCGGTAGAAGTCGTCGAGGCGGAAGACCGGCCAGCCGCGGCGGGCGTGGAGCCGCTCGGCGAGACGGGACTTGCCGGCTCCGCTGGGGCCGGCGAGGACGACGACGCGGCGCCGGTCGCGGGGAGGGTCGGTCGTCGTGTCCTGCGCGTCCGTGTCCTGCTCACCCACGGGCCACCATCCTACGGCGCGCGGCGGGGTCGCCCGGACCGCCCGCCCCTCAGGCGCCGGTGGGCGGAGCCGGCCGTCGGTCGCGGCGCAGGAGGCCGAGGACCCACGTGTCCGACACCTCGCCGTCGACGACGCAGTCCTCGCGCAGCGTGCCCTCGTGGACGAAGCCGAGCTTCTCGAGGACGCGCCGGGAGGCCGGGTTGCGCGTGTCGGCCTCGCCCTGGACGCGGTTGAGGTCGAGGGTCGCGAAGGCCCAGTCGAGCAGCGCGCTCCCGGCCTCGGTGGCCAGGCCCTGCCCCCAGGCGTCCTGCCGCAGGACGTGGGTGATGACGGCGCTGCGGTACCCCGCGTCGTACTGCGTCAGGGCGCACCAGCCGACGAAGGAGCCGTCGGAGCGACGCTCGACGACGAGTCGTGCGCCGGAGCCGTTCTCGGCGACCCGCTCGCACGCCCGGACGAACGCCGGCGCCCGCTCGCGGTCCCGCCACGGCGGGGCGTCCCAGTACCGCAGCACGACGGGGTCGCTCATCAGGGTGAAGAGCGCGTCGGCATCCTCCGGGCGGAAGGGACGCAGCCGCAGCCTGGCGGTCTCCAGGGTCGGGGTCGGCAGCGGTGTCGGCATCCCGGCAGGCTAGGAGCGGTCGACGCGTCGGGGCGACCGGGTTTCCGGCGCGGAGCAGCGCGGGACGCATCTGACGCTCCGAGACCCCGGAACGTCCACGAGACCCCGGAACGGATCCGGGGTCTCGTGGACATTTCGGGGTGACCCCGAAAAGGTGGGGCGGGGGAGGAGACGGGGGTCAGCGGCCCTTCGGGTGCCAGACCGTCTTGGTCTCGAGGAACGCCGTGAGGCGCGAGAGGTCGGGCACCGCGTCGAAGTCGGGCTCGACCGCCTCGGGGCCGGAGCCGCCGGGGCGCAGCACGCGCTTGAGGTTCTCGGCGGCGGCGAGCTCGAGGTCGCCCCACTCCACGCCGGCCGCGTCCGCCGCGCCGGTGAGGTCGATGGCGTTGACGTCGCGGTGCGAGGCGAGCCACGGCGCGACCTCGGCGGTCCGCCCGGTGACGACGTTGACGACACCGCCCGGCACGTCGGACGTCGCCAGGCACTCGGCGAGGTCGATGGCCGGCAGCGGCCGGTCCTCGGAGGCGAGGACGACGCAGGTGTTGCCGGACACGACGACCGGCGCCACGACCGACACGAGGCCGAGCAGCGACGACGCCTGGGGCGCGAGCACCGCGACGACCCCGGTGGGCTCCGGCGCGGAGATGTCGAAGTACGGCCCGGCGACCGGGTTGAGCCCGCCGAGGACCTGCGCGTACTTGTCGGCCCAGCCGGCGTACCAGACCCACCGGTCGATCGCGGCGGAGACGACGGCCTCGGCGCGCGCGGGCGTCAGGCCCTCGGAGTCGCGGACGTCCTGGACGAGCTGCGCGCGGCGGCCCTCCATCACCTCGGCGACGCGGTAGAGCACCTGGCCGCGGTTGTACGCGGTGGCGCCGGCCCATCCGGGCTGCGCCTTGCGGGCGGCGACGACGGCGTCACGGGCGTCCTTGCGCGAGCCCATCGCCGCGTTGGCGAGGAAGCGCGGGGTGGCGCGACGGCCGGTCGGCGCGGCGAGCACCTCGTAGGAGCGGCCGCTCTCGGAGCGGGGGAACTTCCCGCCGATGTAGAGCTTGTACGTCTTGCGGACGTCCACGCGCGCGCTCACTGGTCACTCCCGGTCTTGACGTAGGCCTCGAGGCCGTGGCGGCCGCCCTCGCGGCCGTAGCCCGACTCCTTGTAGCCGCCGAAGGGCGAGGTCGGGTCGAACTTGTTGAACGTGTTGGCCCACACCACACCGGCGCGCAGCTGGTCGGCCATCCAGAGGATGCGGCTGCCCTTCTCGGTCCAGATGCCGGCCGAGAGGCCGTACGGCGTGTTGTTCGCCTTGGCGACCGCCTCGCCGGGGGTGCGGAAGGTCAGCACCGAGACGACCGGCCCGAAGATCTCCTCCTGGGCGATCCGGTGCGACTGCGACACGTCGGTGAACACGGTCGGGCGGAACCAGTAGCCGGTGCTCGGCAGCTCGCAGCCGGAGTCCCAGCGCTCGGCGCCCTCCTGCGACCCGGCGGCCGTCAGCTCCTCGATGCGCTGCAGCTGCGCGCGGCTGTTGATGGCGCCGACGTCGGTGTTCTTGTCCATCGGGTCGCCGATGCGCAGCGTCGTGAGCCGGCGCTTGAGGCGACGCACGACCTCGTCGGCGACGTTCTCCTGCACCAGGATCCGGCTGCCCGCGCAGCAGACGTGGCCCTGGTTGAAGAAGATGCCGTTGACGATGCCCTCGACCGCCTGGTCGACCGGGGCGTCGTCGAAGATGATGTTCGCGCCCTTGCCGCCGAGCTCGAGGGTCGCCTTCTTGCGGGTGCCGGCGATGGAGCGGGCGATCATCTTGCCCACGCCCGTCGAGCCGGTGAACGCGAGCTTGTCGATGCCCGGGTGGTCGACGATGGCCTGCCCGGTGGCGCCCGCGCCCGTGACGATGTTGACGACACCGGCGGGCAGCTCGGCCTGCTGGCAGATCTCGGCGAAGAGCAGCGCGGTGAGCGGGGTGGTCTCGGCCGGCTTGAGCACGACCGTGTTGCCGCAGGCGAGGGCCGGCGCGACCTTCCACGCGAGCATGAGCAGCGGGAAGTTCCACGGGATGACCTGGCCGACGACGCCGACCGGCCGGGGGTTCTCGCCGAGCGCGGCGTACGACAGCTTGTCGGCCCAGCCCGCGTGGTAGAAGAAGTGCGCGGCGACGAGGGGGATGTCGACGTCGCGGCTCTCCTTGATCGGCTTGCCGTTGTCGAGCGTCTCGAGGACGGCGAGCTCGCGGGCGCGCTCCTGGATGATCCGGGCGATCCGGTAGAGGTACTTGCCGCGGTCGGCGCCGCTCATCCGCGACCAGACACGGGTGTAGGCGCTGCGGGCCGCGCGGACGGCGGCGTCGACGTCGTCCGCGGTCGCCTCGGAGACCTCCGAGAGGACCTCCTCGGTGGCGGGGTTGAGCGTCTTGAACGGCTTGCCGCCGGTGGCCTCGACGAACTCGCCGCCGATGAACAGCCCGTGGCTGCTGGCGATGTCGACGACGGCCCGGGACTCCGGGGCCGGCGCGTACTCGAAGGTGGGCATTCGCTGCTGTCCTTGGGTCGGTCGGGGTGGCGGGTCAGTAGCCGCTGGGGGCGTCGTCGGCGACGTAGTCGGCGCCGGAGTAGGCGCCCGTCGTCATCTTCTGGCGCTGGAGGACGAGGTCGTTGAGCAGGCTCGAGGCGCCGAAGCGGAACCACTCGTTGCTCAGCCAGTCCTCGCCGGCGACCTCGTTGACGGTGACGAGGAACTTGATGGCGTCCTTGCTCGTGCGGATGCCGCCGGCGGGCTTGACGCCGACCTGCTCGCCGGTGGCGTCGCGCCAGTCGCGGACGGCCTCGAGCATGACGAGCGTGACCGGCAGCGTCGCGGCCGGCGAGATCTTGCCGGTCGAGGTCTTGATGAAGTCGCCGCCGGCGAGCATCGAGAGCCACGAGGCGCGGCGGACGTTGTCGTAGGTGACGAGCTCGCCGGTCTCCATGATGACCTTGAGGCGCGCGTCGCCGCAGGCCTCCTTGGTCTCGGCGATCTCGCGGAAGACCGACAGGTAGTCGCCGGCGAGGAAGGCCCCGCGGTCGATGACCATGTCGATCTCGTCGGCGCCGTTCTGCACGGCGTCGCGGGTGTCGGCAAGCTTGACGGCGCGGCTCGCGCGGCCGCTCGGGAACGCGGTGGCGACGGCGGCGATGCGCACGTCGCGCTCGCCGATGACCTCACGCGCGAACGGGACCATGTCGCCGTAGACGCAGACCGCGGCCGGGCTCGGCGTGCTGGGGTCGCTGGGGTCCGGGACGAGCGCGCGCGTCGCGAGCCCGCGGACCTTGCCCGGGGTGTCGGCGCCCTCGAGCGTCGTCAGGTCGATCATCGAGATGGCGGTGTCGATGGCCCACGCCTTGCTCGAGGTCTTGACCGAGCGGGTCGACAGCGCCGCCGCGCGGGCCTCGCAGCCGACCTGGTCGACGCCGGGCAGGCCGTGCAGCCAGCCGGTCAGGGCGGAGTTGGTCAGGCGGGAGACCCCGAGGATGTCGCGGGCTCGCGTCGTCGGGTCGACCTCGGTGCTCGTGCTCACCCCGGGAGTGTACGGGGGTCGGTGGGGCCGGGTCACCGTCGGACGGGGGCACCACCGCACGACCCGGGGCCCGCCGGGATGGCACATCTCGCCACCCGCGGGCGCTGACCTCGGACGATGCCGAGGGGCCGGCGCCCGCGCCCCTCGATGCTCCCAGCGGCGCCGGCCGGAGCGCCCTCCGCGATGCGCCCGGCGGAGGGCCGAAGCGCCGCCGGCACCGGCCGGAGGTGCGGCTGGTGGCGCGGGAACGGGGGTGATCACCCCCGCCGGCGCGCCACGGGCCCCACCATCGGGTGCGCCACGGACGGGCGCCGATGGAGCGCGGGGTGCTGCGGCCATCAGGGTGCTGCGGCCGCCGGGGTCAGAGGGCGGTCGCGGCCTCGAGGTCGGCGCGGACGGCCGCGAGCCGGTCGGCCGCGCGCTCGCGGGCGCCGCGCAGGTCGTCGCCGGTGACCGGCTCGACGACCTCGAGGTACACCTTGAGCTTCGGCTCGGTGCCGGAGGGCCGCACGATGATGCGCGAGTCGTCCGCCAGGTGGTAGCGCAGGCCCTCGGTCGGCGGGAGGCCGCCGTCGCCGCGCGCGAGGTCGTCGGCGCGGGCGACGTCGACACCGGCCACCGTCGTCGGCGGCTGGGCGCGCAGCCGCTCCATGATCCGGCCGATCAGCGAGAGGTCCTCGACGCGCACGGAGAACGAGTCGGTGGCGTGCACGCCGTGCGCGCGGGCGAGGTCGTCGAGGCGGTCGACGAGGGTGCGGCCCTGCTGCTTGAGCGTCGCCGCGAGCTCGGCGACGAGCAGCGCGGCCGAGACGCCGTCCTTGTCGCGGACGTGGCCGGGGTCGACGCAGTAGCCGAGCGCCTCCTCGTAGCCGTAGCGCAGCCCGGGCACGCGACCGATCCACTTGAAGCCGGTCAGGGTCTCCTCGTGGCGCACGCCGGCGGCCCGGCACATCGCCGCGAGCAGGCGCGAGGAGACGATCGAGTTGGCGAACACGGCGTCGGGGGAGTCCTGGGCGACGCCCCGCTCGAGCACGTACGAGCCGAGCAGCGCGCCGACCTCGTCGCCGCGCAGCATCCGCCAGCCACCCGGGCCGGGCACCGCGACGGCGCAGCGGTCGGCGTCGGGGTCGTTGGCCACGACGAGGTCGGGGCCGGTCTGCTCGGCGAGCTCGAGGGCGGCGTCCATCGCCCCCGGCTCCTCCGGGTTGGGGAAGGAGACCGTCGGGAACATCGGGTCCGGCTCGGCCTGCGAGGGGACGGGCAGCGGCTCGGCGAAGCCCGCGGCGAGGAAGGCTCGGCGCACGGTCTCGGAGCCGACGCCGTGCAGCGCGGTGTGGACGACGGTCAGCTCGCGCGGGGCGTCGAGGGAGACGACGGTGACGACGTCGTCGAGGTAGGCCTCGAGCACGTCGTCGCCGAGGGTGTCCCAGCCGTCGTCGGCCCGCGGCACGGACGCGACCGACGCGATGCGGTCGATCTCGGCGGCGATGAGCCCGTCGACCGGCGGGACGATCTGCGAGCCGTCGCCGACGTAGACCTTGTAGCCGTTGTCCTGCGGCGGGTTGTGCGAGGCGGTGACCATCACGCCGGCGTCGGCACCCAGGTGGCGGATCGCGTACGCCAGCACCGGGGTCGGCAGCGGCCGGGGGAGGACGACGGCCCGGCCGCCCATCCCGGTGACGACGGCGCAGGTGTCATGGGCGAAGACGTCGGAGTTGGTGCGCGCGTCGTAGCCGACGACGACGAACGGCTCGTCGGTGACGGTGCGCAGGTACGCGGTGAGCCCGGCCGCGGCCCGGATGACGACGGCGCGGTTCATCCGGTTCGGGCCGCCGCCGAGCTTGCCGCGCAGGCCGGCGGTGCCGAACTCGAGCATCCCCGACATCGCGTCGGCAAGCTCCTCGCGGGCGGCGTCGTCGGTGCCGGCGCGGTCGGCCAAGCCCTCCAGCTCGGCGCGCGTCACGGGGTCGGGGTCGTCGGCCGCCCAGGCGCGGGCGGCGGCGATCAGGGCGTCGAGGTCGGTGGGGGCGCTCACGGGGGCGGTCCTCAGATGCGGCCGACGACGTCGGCGAGGAGTCGTCCGCAGCGCTCGGCCGCGGCCTGGCCGGCCTCGAGGACCTCTTCGTGGCTGAGCGGGTTCGGCGAGATGCCGGCCGCCGCGTTCGTCACGAGCGAGACGCCGAGCACCTCGAGGCCGCTCTGCCGGGCGGCGATCGCCTCGAGCGAGGTCGACATCCCGACGAGGTCACCGCCGAGGACCTTGGCCATCCGCACCTCGGCCGGGGTCTCGTAGTGCGGGCCGCGGAACTGGACGTAGACGCCCTCGTCGAGGGTCGGGTCGACCTCCTGCGCGACCGCACGCAGCCGGGGGCTGTAGAGGTCGGTGAGGTCGACGAAGTTCGCGCCCTCGATGGGGGAGTGCGCGGTGAGGTTGATGTGGTCGCTGATGAGTACGGGGGTGCCGGGCGCCCACTCGGGGCGCAGGCCGCCGCAGCCGTTCGTGATGACGATGGTCGTGCAGCCGGCGGCCGCCGCGGTGCGCACGCCGTGGACGACGGCACGCACGCCGCGGCCCTCGTAGAAGTGGGTGCGGGTGCCGTAGACGAGCGCGCGCCGGCCGGTGTCGCCGATGGTCACCGAGCGCATCGAGCCGCTGTGCCCGGCGACCGCGGCCTTGCCGAAGCCGGGGACGTCGGTGTTCTCGATCGTCGTCACGGTCTCGCCGATGAGGTCGCCCGCCTGGCCCCAGCCGCTGCCGAGGACGAGGGCGATGTCGTGGCGCTCGACCCCCGTGCGCTCGCGGATGACGGCGGCGGCGGCCTCGGCGACCGCGAACGGGTCGGTCGAGGGGTCGGACAGGTTGTGGGCGGCGGCGGTGTCGGTCACGGCGGCAGCCTAGCGACGCCGCGCGGACCGCCCCAGTGCCGGGCTACACCGCAGTAACGGTCGCTGGGGCAGCACGTACTGCGGTGTAGCGCGCACCGGGCGCACGTTGGGACTTGCGGATGCAAGTTGCACATGCAAGTCTAGGTGCATGGCCTCCCTCGCCCACGAGCTCCACGTCCTCGTCGCCCTGATGGACCGCCGCGCCGAGACCCTCCTCGCGCGCTCGGGCAGCGGCCTGACCTACCGGCGCTACCTCGTCCTGCTCCACGCCTCGCGGCTCGACCGGCCCACCCAGCGCGAGCTCGCCGACGGTCTCGGCGCGAGCGAGGCCGCGACGAGCCGGATGGTCGCCGGCCTCGCGGCGGACGGTCTGCTCGACGTCGGTCGCGGCCACGGCAACCGGCGCGAGCTGGCGGTGACCGCCGAGGGCGTCACCCGCCTCACGGCCGCCACCGAGGTGCTCGGTGACCGCTTCGACGACGCCGTCCGCGCGGTCGGCGCCGACCCGGCCGACCTCCTGCACACCGTCACCACCCTCGTCACCGCCCTCCGGAAGGACTGACCGTGCACGCCTGGACCCTCCTCATCACCTCCCACGTCGCCGCCGCGCTGCTCTCGGTGTCGCTCGGTGTCGTGCAGCTCGCCCGCCGCAAGGGCGACGCCCGCCACCGTCACGTCGGGCGGGTCTGGGTCGTCCTCATGCTCTGGACGGCGGTCTCCTCGTTCTGGATCCGCCACCTGCGCGACGGCGCGTTCAGCTGGCTGCACGTCCTCAGCCTCGTGACGCTCGTGACCGTCACGCTCGGCGTCGTCGGCATCCGCCGCGGCGACCTGCGGGCGCATCGGGCGAACATGGTCGGCAGCTGGCTCGGCTCGGCGATCGCGATGGTCTTCGCGCTCGCGCTGCCGACCCGGATGATCCCGACGTTCGCCGTGGATGAGCCGCTCGGCGCGGCCGCCGCGCTCCTCGTCCTCGCGGTCACGGTCGTGGCGGTCGTCGCCGCCGGGGACCGCCTCGCCGGGCGCAGCTCCGCGGTCGTCGTCCCCGGCTGATCCGTGGCCACCCGCGGCTCGGGCTACACCGCAGTACGTGACGTCAGGACGACAGTTACTGCGGTGTAGCCCGCGCTCGCACGGGGCTGGGGGCGTCAGTCGGCGGCGACGCCCAGCGCGGCGTCACCGCGCGGGGCGAGGACGACGTGGTCACCCGGCCGGTAGCGCGTGACGTCGGTGTTGGGCACCTGGACCGTCACGAGCTCGCCGGCCGGCGTGCGGACGATGACGCGCCCGTGGCCGCCGAGGAAGCTGGCGCTGACGACACTCGCCCCGCCCTCGCCGGAACCGTCGCCCCCGGGGGAGACCGTGACGCCCTCGGGGCGCACGAGCACGACGGCGTCGCCCTCGGCCGAGCCCGGCAGGACCGGGATGCTGCCGCCGAGCACGTGCGCCCGGCCGCCCTCGACGCGCGCCCGCAGCCGGTTGGTCAGCCCGACGAAGTCGGCGACGAACGGCGTGCGCGGCGCGGAGTAGAGCTCGGCCGGCGGCGCGAGCTGCTCGAGCCGGCCGGTGGACATGACGCCGACCCGGTCGGCGACGGCGAGCGCCTCCTCCTGGTCGTGCGTGACGAAGAGCGTCGTCGTGCCGACCTCGAGCTGGATGCGCCGGATCTCGTCGCGCAGCTGCGTGCGCACCTTGGCGTCGAGGGCCGACAGCGGCTCGTCGAGCAGCAGCACCTGCGGCTCGATGGCCAGCGCCCGGGCCAGCGCGACACGCTGCTGCTGCCCGCCGGACATCTGGTGGGCGTACTTGTCGGCGTGCTGCTGGAGCCCGACGAGGTCGAGCATCTCGCCCGCGCGGGCCCGCCGCGAGGCCTTGTCACGGCCGCGCAGCTCGAGGCCGAACTCGACGTTCTGCCGCGCCGTCATGTGCGGGAAGAGGCTGTAGGCCTGGAAGACCATCCCCATGTCGCGCTTGTTCGTCGGGATGCGCGTGACGTCGCGGCCGCCGACCTCGATGGTGCCGCTGTCGGGGTCCTCGAGGCCCGCGAGGCAGCGCAGCGCCGTCGTCTTGCCGCAGCCGGACGGGCCGAGCAGGCACACCAGCTCGCCGGGCTCGAGGTGCAGGGTCAGCCCGTCGAGGGCCGAGACCCCGCCGTAGACGCGGCGCAGGTCGGTCAGCTGGACGGCGGTGCCGCGGGTCGTCGCGGTGTCGGGGGCGGCGGTCACGGGGTCTCCTTGGCGGGACGGGGACGACGCAGGCGGGCGATGCGCCCGGCGCCGGCCGGGCGGGTGCCGACGAAGGACATGGCGAAGAGCACGACGAAGCCGAAGACGAGGGCGGCGAGACCGACGGCGACGGAGATCTTCGCGTCGGACTTGCCGAGCTCGTACATCGCGACCTGGAGGTTCTTCTTGCTGAACAGGCTGGCGATGGTGAACTCGCCGAGGACGAGCGCGACCGAGAGGAACGACGCCGACAGCACGGCGGTGCGCAGGTTCGGCAGGACGACCCGCCACATGACGGTGAACCACGACGCCCCGAGCGAGCGCGCGGCCTCCGACAGCGTGCGGACGTCGATGGCGCGCAGCCCCGCGTCGAGCGAGCGGTACGCGTAGGGGAGGACGAGCACGACGTAGGCGAGCGCGAGCCACATCGTCGAGGAGCCCACGAGGTAGTACACCCACGCGTACACCGGGGTCAGGCCGACGACGAGGACGATGGCGGGCACCGTGAGCGGCAGGAGGCAGACGAACTCGACGGTGCGCGACAGGCCGGGCAGCCGCAGCCGCACCCACGTCATCGTCGGGACGAGGAGCACGAGCATGACGAGCGGCGTGACGACCGCCAGCCCGACGGACGCGAGGAAGCCCTCCTTGAGCGCCGGGTACTCGAGCGAGATCTGCGAGACGTCGGCCAGGGTGCGCCAGGTGTCGAGCGTCCGGCCGTTCCCGCCGGGGCCCTGGAGCGTGAACTCGAGCATCCCGAGCAGCGGCAGGCCGAAGAACGCGAGCAGCAAGGTGAGGGTCACCCAGCGGAAGACCCGTTGGCGGCGACGGAACGTCGACCGGCCGCTCATCGCGTCATCCAGCGGCCGGCGCGCTTGTCGAGCCACGCGTACAGGGCCATGACGACGGCGACGACGACGACCATCTCGAGGGCCATCGCCTTGCCGATGTTCTCCTGGCCGAGGATGACCTCGGACGACAGCGAGCTGCCGATCTGCAGCGGGAGCAGCGGGTTCGCCTGCGGGACGAGCGCCTTCGCCGTCGAGTACGCCGAGAACGCGTTCGTGAACAGCAGCAGCGTGGCGCCGACGAACGACGGCAGGAGGATCGGCCCGGCGACGCGGCGCCAGTACGTCCACGTGGTGCCGCCGAGGGTCTCGGTCGCCTCGCGCCACTGCGGCCGCAGCCCCTCGACCGCGGGCAGGAAGACGATGAGCATGAGCGGGATCTGGAAGTAGAGGTAGACGAGCATCAGCCCGCGGTCCCACTCGTAGAGCCACAGACCGCCGCCGGTCGACATCCCGACCTTCGAGAGCAGGACGCTGAGCAGACCCTGCGCGCTGAACGACGCGATGAAGGCGAACGCCAGTGCGACACCGCCGAACTGGGCCAGTACGCCGCACAGCGAGGTGAAGAAGCGCTGCGTGACCGACCCCGGCCGCGCGGTGCTCACGGCGTACGCGAGAACACCTCCGATGACCGCGCCCCCGAGCGCGGTGACGGCCGACAGGACGACCGACTGCACGAGCCCCCGGACGACCGCCGGCTGCGTGAGCGCCGAGACGTTGCCGAGCGTCGGCCGGTTGTCGGCGTCGAGGAAGGCGCCGATGACGACGACGAGCGTCGGGATCAGCAGGAAGACGGTCGTGTAGGCGAAGAACGGCACGACCCCCGCGAGGGCGCCGGACGGCCGCAGCCGTCGCAGCGCCCCCGCGGGGCGGGCGATCGCCGTGTCAGCCAACCGCGTTGGCCCAGTTGTCGGCGAGGTACTTCTTGCCGCTGTCGGAGTCGGCCTGGGTCGGGACGACCGGGGTGCCCTCGACGGCGGGCAGCTTGGCGGCCGCGTCGGCGTCGAGCGTGCCGGCGGTCTTCATCGCGTCGAAGCGGACCGGTCGGGCGCCGCCCTTGAGCCAGAGGTTCTGGCCCTCGTCGCTGTAGAGGAACTCCTGCCACAGGCGCGCGGCGGCCGGGTGCGGCGCGTCGACGTTGATCGCCTGGTAGTAGTAGCCGGCGACGACGGCCTCCTTGGGCACGAACACCTTCCACGTCGGGACCTTGGCGCTCAGCGAGGCGTTGAGGTAGTCCCAGTCGATGACGACCGGCGTCTGGCCGGACTCGACGGTGGCGGGCGTGGGGTCGACCGGCAGGAAGTTGCCGGCGGCCTTGAGCTGCTTGAAGAAGTCGACGCCCTTGGTGAGGTCACCGGCGCTGCCGCCCTCCGCGATCGAGACCATCTGGACGCCCGCGAACGCGGCGCCGGCCTCGGTCGGGTTGCCGTTGAGCGCGACCTTGCCCTTGAAGTCCGCACCGAGGAGGTCCTGGACGCTCGTCGGGGCGGGGACCTTGGCCGAGTCGTAGCCGATGCTCATGTACCCGCCGTAGTCGTTGACCCACGTGCCGTCGGCGTCCTTGAAGTCGGCCGGGATGTCGTCGAACGTCGAGACCTTGTACTTGGCGTACATGTCGGTGTTCGCGAGGGCGACGGCCGCTCCGAGGTCGAAGACGTCGGGGGCGCCGGACTGGCCCTTGAGGCGCTTCGCCGTCGCGATCTCGTCGGCGCTGCTCGCGTCCGGCTGGTCGCTCGTGATCTTGATGTCCGGGTACTTCGCCTGGAACGCCTTGATGACCTCGCCGTAGTTCGCCCAGTCCGGCGGCAGCGCGATGACGTTGAGCGCGCCCTCCTTCTTGGCGGCGGCGACGAGGGCGTCCATCCCCCCGAGGTCGGCGGCCGAGGTGGCCGTGGCGGCGGAGGAGCCGCCCGAGGACGCGCTGTCGCCCGAGCCGCCCTCCGAGGGCGGGGAACAGGCGGCCAGGGCGAGGGCGGTGAGTCCGGCGGCGGCGAGAGCACCCGCGCGGCGGCCGAGGGGACGGGACATGGGAGACCTCCAACAACGGGGGACGGCGGGGGCCGGGGACCGGCGGGGGTCCCGCTCGCACCCTAGGGGCAGAGGTAGTGGTTCGGAAAGGGACCTTTGCCACTTCGTCATCCGGGTGCCCGGATCGTGACCTGCCCCGGAGTGGTTGGATGGTGGCCGTGAACGCGCGGTCGAGCAGAGTCGTCATCCTCGGCGGGGGACCGGGTGGCTACGAGGCCGCCCTCGTCGCCGCCCACGTCGGCGCCGACGTCACCGTCGTCGAGCGCACCGGCATCGGGGGCGCCGCGGTGCTCACCGACTGCGTGCCGTCCAAGGCTCTCATCTCGACCGCCGACTACATGAGCGACTTCGAGACCGCGGCCGACCTCGGCGTCCACCTCGAGGACCAGGAGGGCGACGAGGTCTCCGACGCGATCGCCGACCTGCCCGAGGTCAACCGACGGGTCCTGCGCCTGGCCCGCGCGCAGAGCGACGACATCCGCGCGCGCCTGCGCGAGGTCGGCGTCCGCGTCGTCGAGGGCACCGGCTCGCTCGTCTCGTCGAGCACCGTCCGCGTCGACGACGAGCAGCTCGACGCCGACGTCGTCCTCGTCGCCACCGGCGCCTCGCCCCGCGTGATGGACACCGCCGTGCCCGACGGCGAGCGCATCCTCACCTGGCAGCAGATCTACGACCTGCCCGAGCTGCCGCGGCGGCTCGTCGTCGTCGGGTCCGGCGTCACCGGCGCCGAGCTCGCGCAGGCCTACCTCGGTCTTGGGTCCGAGGTCGTCCTCGTCTCCTCCCGCGACCGGGTCCTGCCGGGCGAGGACCCCGACGCCGCCTCGGTCATCGAGGAGGTGTTCCGCAAGCGCGGGATGGAGGTGCTCGGTCGCTCGCGGATGGCCGCCGTCGAGCGCACCGGCGACGGCGTGCTCGTGCGCCTCGAGGACGGCCGGGAGGTCACCGGGACTCACGCGCTGCTGGCGGTCGGGTCGGTGCCGTCGACGCGGGGCATCGGCCTCGAGGAGGTCGGGGTCGAGCTCGCGCCCTCGGGCCACGTCGTCGTCGACCGCGTCTCGCGCACGTCCGTCCGCGGCGTCTACGCGGCCGGGGACTGCACCGGCGTGCTGCCGCTGGCGTCCGTCGCGGCGATGCAGGGGCGCATCGCGATCGCGCACGCCCTCGGGGACGCCGTCGCACCGCTCAACCTCGGTGTCGTGTCGGCGAACATCTTCACCGACCCCGAGATCGCCACGGTCGGCATCTCGCAGAAGGACGTCGACGAGGAGCGTGTCGACGCCGAGGTCCTCATGCTGCCGCTGTCGCGCAACCCGCGCGCGAAGATGCTCGGCATCACCGACGGCTTCGTCAAGCTGTTCGCGCAGAAGGGCTCGGGGGCGGTCGTCGGCGGCGTCGTCGTCGCGCCGCGCGCCTCCGAGCTGATCTTCCCGGTGACCCTCGCCGTGCAGCACCGCCTCAACGTCGACCAGGTCGCGTCGACCTTCACGGTGTACCCGTCGCTGTCCGGCTCGCTCGCCGAGGCCGCGCGCCGGCTGCACCCCATCGCCTGACCTGCGGCGACGCCGTCGCTGCTGCGTCGCGCCCGGCCCGCCGGGAACCTTGCTCGGGCAGGATGGGTTGTCCCTTCAGACACCCCATCCCCGAGGAGGACGACATGGCCAAGGGTCGCGCCGCGGCGCTCATCGCCGCCGTCACGAAGGTCAAGGACTACGCCCGCAACAACCCGCAGAAGGCCGACGAGGCCATCGGCAAGGTGGAGGGCTTCGTGCGGTCCAAGGCCGGGCCGACGCACTCGGCGAAGGTCGACAAGGGCAGCGACGCGTTGTGCAAGGGGCTCGGGCTGCCGCCGCACGGCGGGTCCAGTGGGCCGACCTCCGGTGGGGGCCAGGTGCCCCCGCCCCCGCCGCCCTCCGGTGGCGGTCAGGTGCCCCCGCCGCCCCCGCCGTCGTCCGGTCCGACCCACTGAGGCGGGCGGGATGAGCGCCGAGCCCGGCCCCGACGTCCCCGACCTGCCCGACGAGGACCTGCCCGCGGCACCCGTGGCCCCGGACCCGGTCGACCCCGACGCGCCGGACACCCTCGACCCCGACCCCGTCGAGCCGTGGCACCCTCACGACCCCGCGGACCCGGCGCCGGTCGCGCCCAACCCCGCGCCGGGGACCGGTGACGACCCCCAGCCCCGCCGTGACCTGGGGTAGCGGCTCCACCACACCCGTCGAGTGAACAGAACACGCCGTCCGAGCGCTGGCTCGGACGGCGTGTTCTGTTCACTCGACGGGGTCGACCGCCTGGAGTCGTCCCGCTGGGAGGCGGTCAGGCGTCGGCGGGTGCCTCGGCGTCCTTGATGTCGCAGATGACCGCACCGTTGGCGACCGTCCCACCGACCTCGGCCTTGAGGCCGGTGACGACACCGGCCTTGTGCGCGGTGATCGGCTGCTCCATCTTCATCGCCTCGAGGACGACGACCTGGTCGCCGGCGGCGACGGTCGCGCCCTCCTCGACGGAGACCTTGACGATGGTGCCCTGCATCGGGGCGGTGAGGGAGTCGCCGGACGCCGCGGCGCCGCCGGACCCACCGCCGGAGCGCCGGGGGGCCTTCTTCTTCGCGCCGTGCGCGGCGCCGCCACCGCCGCCGCCGCCGAAGGACAGGCCACCGGGGACGGAGACCTCGAGCCGCTTGCCGCCGACCTCGACGACGACCGTCTGGCGCTCCTGCGCCTCGGGGGCGTCACCGACCGGGCCCGAGTACGGCTCGATGTCGTTGTCGAACTCGGTCTCGATCCAGCGCGTGTGGACGGTGAACTTCTCGTCGGGGTCGGCCGGCGCGAAGGCCGGGTCGGCGACGACCTTGCGGTGGAAGGGGACGACGGTCGGCATCCCCTCGACGACGAGCTCGGCGAGCGCGCGACGGGAGCGCTCGAGCGCCTGCTGCCGGGTGCGGCCGGTGACGACGAGCTTGGCGATCATCGAGTCGAACGCGCCGGCGACGGTGTCGCCCTCGACGATGCCGGCGTCCCAGCGCACGCCCGGCCCCTGCGGCACGACCATCCGCGACACGGTCCCGGGGGCGGGGAGGAAGTTCCGGCCGGCGTCCTCGCCGTTGATGCGGAACTCGATGGAGTGCGCGTGCGGCTCGGGGTCGGGGTAGTCGAGGGACTCGCCGTTCGCGATGCGCAGCTGCTCACGGACGAGATCGATGCCGGTGACCTCCTCGGAGACGGGGTGCTCGACCTGGAGGCGGGTGTTGACCTCGAGGAAGCTGATGTCGCCCTGCGGCCCGACGAGGAACTCGCAGGTGCCGGCGCCGACGTAGCCGGCCTTGCGGAGGATCTCCTTGCTCGCGCGGAGGAGCTCGGTGTGCTGCTCCTCGGTGAGGAACGGGGCCGGCGCCTCCTCGACGAGCTTCTGGTTGCGGCGCTGGAGGGAGCAGTCACGCGTCGAGACGACGACGACGTTGCCGTGCTGGTCGGCGAGGCACTGGGTCTCGACGTGGCGGGGGTGGTCGAGGAAGCGCTCGACGAAGCACTCGCCGCGGCCGAAGGCGGTGACCGCCTCGCGCACCGCGGAGTCGAACAGCTCGGGGATCTCCTCGATGGTGCGGGCGACCTTGAGGCCGCGGCCGCCACCGCCGTACGCCGCCTTGATGGCGACGGGGAGGCCGTGCTCCTGCGCGAAGGCGACGACCTCGTCGGGGCCCTCGACCGGGTCCTTGGTGCCGGGGACGAGCGGGGCATCGGCGGCGAGGGCGATGTGCCGCGCCTTGACCTTGTCGCCGAGCGAGTCGATGGCCTCGGGGCCGGGGCCGATCCAGGTCAGGCCGGCGTCGATGACCTTCTGCGCGAAGTCGGCGTTCTCGGCGAGGAAGCCGTAGCCGGGGTGGACGGCGTCGGCGCCGGCCCGCTGCGCGACCTCGATGAGCTTGTCCTGCAGGAGGTAGGAGTCGCCGGGGGTGGAGCCGCCGAGGGCGTAGGCCTCGTCGGCGACCTTGACGTGGAGGGCGTCCCGGTCGGGCTCGGCGTAGACCGCGACGGACGCGACCCCGGAGTCCTTGCAGGCACGGGCGATGCGCACCGCGATCTCGCCCCGGTTCGCGATGAGGACCTTGCTGATCGGCATGTCTCGGACTCTATCGGTCCCGTGCGCCGCCCACCCGGGGGCGCGGCGAGGTCTCCCTCACACGTGGTCGGGGTGCTCGGCGCGGGCTCTGCTCAGGCGCCGAGGGACTCCGCGAGGCGCGCCAGCAGGCGGGCGAGGGTGTCGCGGTCGCGGGCGCCGAGGGCCTCGAGCAGCCGGGCCTCGTTGGCCACGTGGGCGGCCATCGCGTCGTCGATGAGGGTGCGGCCCGCCGGTGTGAGGACGACGGTGCGGGCGCGGCCGTCGGTGGCGTCGGCCCGTCGCTCGACGAGGCCGCGTGCCTGCAGCCGGTCGAGGCGCTTGCTCACGGCGCCGGAGGTGACCATCGTCCGCTCGGCGAGCTCGCCGGGGGAGAGGGTGAAGGGCTCGCCCTGGCGGCGGAGCGTGGCGAGGACGTCGAACTCGCCCTCGCCGAGGCCGAACTCGGCGTAGACGGCGGTCAGCTCGGGGGTCAGGGCGGCCGCGATGCGGTGGATGCGTCCGATGACGAGGAGCGGGGTGGTGTCGAGGTCGGGGCGCTCGGTGCGCCATTGCGCGTGGACGGTGGCGACGTGGTCCATCCCTCGACAATATCTTCCGTGGAAGGTAATGTCTCTTCCATGGAAGACACAGCGGGGATGCGGACGGTGCTCGTGACGGCGGTCGCTCCGGTGGTGTGGGGGTCGACGTACGCGGTGACGCAGCTCTGGCTGCCGCCGGGTCGCCCGCTGTTCGCCGCGGTCATGCGCATCCTCCCGGCGGGGGTGCTGCTGCTGCTCTGGGTGCGGCGGCGGCCGCGCGGTGCGTGGTGGGGTCGGGCGGCGGTGCTGGGGACGCTCAACCACGCGGTCTTCTTCGGGCTCGTGTACGTCGCGGCCTACCGGCTGCCGAGCGGGTTGGCGTCGACGCTGACCGCGGTCTCCCCGTTGGTGGTCATGGGTGTGGCGTGGCTGCTGCTCGGGGAGCGCCAGCCGTGGGTCGCGGTGCTCGCGGCGGTGGCCGGCATCGGGGGAGTGGTCGTGCTGGTCTCCGCGGGGAGCGGGGCGGCGGGGTCCGTCGACCCGGTCGGGGTGGCGGCGTCGGTCGGGGCCGTCGTGTCGGCGTCGGTGGGGTTCGTGCTGGTGCGGCGCTGGACACCGCGCGACGCCGTGCTCGCGACGACGGCGTGGCAGCTGGTGGCCGGTGGTCTGGTGCTCGTGCCGGTGGCGCTGGTGGTCGAGGGGGCGCCGCCGGCGCTGGACGGGGCGGCGGTGCTGGCGCTGCTGTGGCTCGGGCTCGTCGGGTCGGTGGTCGGGTACGTCGTGTGGTTCCGCGGGCTGACCCGGATGGACGCCGGCGCCGTCGCGGTGGTAGGGCTGCTCAACCCGGTCGTCGGGACGGTGCTCGGGGTGGTCCTGCTGGGCGAGGGCTTCGGGTGGGTGCAGCTCGGGGCGATGCTCGTCGTCCTCGGTGGGGTGCTGGTGGCCCAGGCGCCGGTGCGTGCCGCGGCCGCGGGGTGGGCGCAGCGCGTGCGGGGCCACCGGGTCGGGGCGGGCGTACCGCGCGGATCGCGCTCCGACGGCCGGACGTCGGAGCGCGAGGGGGCGGCCGACGCGGTCCGCGAGCCGTCCGAGCCCGCGGCCTGCCGCTCGTAGGGGCGTGGAGGGGGAACCACCTCGGCTCGAGGTGCGATGGCCCCCGGGTGCGCGGGCCCGCCGACCTGAGAACCGGCCCGGGACAGGTGTTCTCCCAGCCTCCATGCGCCGCGGAAGGTTTCCCTTCCACCGGCAACCACCTCGCGGCGTCGCCGCCCCGATGCTTGCGCCCGGCAACGTTTCCCTTCCGCTCCGCAAGGTTTCCCTTCGGCTCCGCATGGTTTCCCTGCCGCTCCGCAAGGTTTCCCTTCGGCTCCGCATGGTTTCCCTTTCGGTGCGCATGGAGATCGGGGCACGGGGTTGTCCGTCGGCCGGCGACACGAGTGACACCCGGGATTCGTGGGGCGGGCGTCGGGGTCCCGGGTGCGGTCGGCCTCCGCGCGGCCCGCGGCCACCCGGTCCGGTCGACGTGGCCGACGAGACACCGTCTGAGCACGAGTGCCCATGGCCCCGCCGGGAGGGGCGCGGGACACTGGCGGTGAACCCGGACCCGGGCCCGCTCTCCTCGAGGAGCACCGCGATGACCTCGCCCCCCAGCACCGCAGCGGCGACCCACCCGGACCCGGACGGCGCCCCCACGCTCCGCCACCCGGCCACGCCGGGCCAGCTGGCGTGGCTCGACACCCAGCTCACCGCCTGGCAGTCCGAGGGCCTCGTCGACGCACCCACCGCCGACCGCCTGCGCGCCCGCTACGTCGCCCACCGCCGCCTCACCCTCGCGCGGATCGTGCTCACCCTCGGGGCGGCCTTCGTCGGCATCGGCCTCGTGTGGACCGTCGCGGCCAACCTCGACGCGGTCTCGCCGCTCGTCCGCATCCTCCTCGTGGCGCTCGTCTGGCTCGGGCTCGTCGTCACAGCGGAGGTCCTCCAGCGACGACGTGAGCACCTCGGCGACGTCGCCTCCCCGGTCGTCGGTGCCGTCCGGCTGCTCGCCGCGGCCGCCTTCGGGGCGGTCGTCTTCCAGGCCGCCCAGAGCCTCCAGGTCCCCGCCGACCGGCCGGGCCTCGTCGGGCTGTGGGCCGCCGGGGTGCTGCTCTACGGCTACGCCGTCGTCGGCGTCGGGCCGGTCGTCCTCGGCGTCGTGCTCGGCAGCATCTGGACGGTGTGGAGCGCCGCCGACGCGGGCCGCACCGTCCTCGGGGTGACCCTCACCGTCGCGGCCGCCGCGCTGGCCGCGGTCGCCGTCGGGGTCCTCCACCTGCGCCTCGACGGCCCGCTGCGCGACTGGCGGGCGCTGGGCGTCGCGTGGCGCGAGCTCGGAGCCGCGCTGGCCCTGGGCAGCCTCTTCGTCGCCGCGCTCCCGGTCGACGACGGCGGTGAGCGGGCCGGCGCCGTCTTCGTCATCGCGCTCGGCGTCGCCGCGGCCGTCGCCCTCGCCGCGACCCTGGGGGCCGACCGCCTCGGCCGCACCGAGATCGCGCTCGCGGCGGTCACCCTCGTCGGCGTCGTCGTCCTCGGGCTGTGGCGGGCGTCGGCCGGACTCGGTGGCCTGGCGGACCCGACACCGTCCGACTGGGCTCGGGCGGTCGTCGCGGTCCTCGTCTACCTCGCCGTGACGAGCGGCTACGCCGTCCTCGGCGGGATGCGCGACTCCGAGCGGCTCACCTGGGTGGCCACCGCCGCGCTCGTCCTCTTCACGACCGTCCAGGCCTTCGCGGTGTTCGCGCCGGTGCTCTCCGGGGCCGTGCTCTTCCTCGCCGTCGGCGTGGTCCTCCTCGGCACCGGCGTCGTCGCCGACCGGGGGCGCCGACGCCTCGTCGCCGAGGGCCGGGAGGCGCGTTCGTGACCGGCCGTACGGGACGCGTCGTCGCCGCCACCCTCGCCCAGCTCCTGCTCGTCGGCGTCGCCGTCTGGGCTCCGCTGTCCGCCAGGCTCACCGGTGACGAGGTGCGCCTGCGGGTCGCGCCCGTCGACCCCTACGACCCCTTCCGTGGCGCCTACGTCGACCTCACCTACCCCGACCTCCCGGACAGTGCCGGGACCGGCGACCGGCCCGACGCCGAGCCGCCCGAGGCTCGGGGCACGGCCTTCGTCCCCCTGACCCGCTCGGGCGAGGTGTGGGTCGGCGGGCCGGTCCGCCGCTCGGCCCCCGAGGACGGGCCCTTCCTCCGGTGTGACGACGCGGGATGGCGCCTGCGGTGCGGCATCGAGAGCTGGTTCCTGCCGCAGGACCGCGCCGCGGCGCTCGCGGAGGCGGTCCGCGCGGGGCGCGCCGTCGCGACGGTGCGCGTCGACGCACGAGGCCACGCGGCGCTCGTCGACGTCTCCGTCGATCCCTGACACCCGAGCCGCGGCACCGCCCTACGACGGCAGCGCCCCCTAGTGCGCGAACCAGTCCGCCGGCGGCCGCGGGTCCGGGTCGCCCGACGCGCCGCCGGTCGCGGCCCAGGCCCCGAACCGCGCGGCGCCCCAGGTGCCGGGTTGCTCGACGTCGCCGACCTCGACGAGGGGCGCGAGGTCGCCGCGCGCCGCGACGACGGACCGCATCCGGGCCCACCCGCCGGCGACGACGATGCGCTCGACGGGCACGCCGGCCCGCTCGAGGGTCGCGAGGACAGCCCGCCCGCGCGCCGTGCCGCCGTCGAGGGCGGCCCGCCAGACGTGGGCCGGGGTGTGGTGGTCGGACCCGAGGTGCACGACGACCTCACGGTCCTCCATCCCGAAGCCCGTGACGCGGACGTCCGCCGAGTCACCCGGCGCCAGCAGGAGCGCAGCGGCGTCGAGCTCCGAACGCGCGGGGTCCTCGGTGGCTCCGAGGATGCGTTGGACCCGTTTGAGCACGAGCCCGGTCCGGGTCCCGCCGATGAGGGCCGTGCTGCCGCGCACGACGTGCGGGTACACGGAGATGCCCTCGTGCGACAGGCGGCCGACGACCGCCGGCTCGGGGACGTGGTCGGACGCCGCGAGCCAGGCCTCGGCCGTGCCGAAGCTGTCGAGGGCCGATCCCGGTGTGCCGCAACCCGTCGCGGCCGCGGCCACCGCGTGGTCGTGGCCGGCCATCGTGAGGACCGCGCCGCGCAGGGGGACGACGGGATGGTCCGCGCGCACGGTGCCGACCGGCTCGCCGGCCGCGACCGCGTCGGGCACGAGCGAGCCGTCGACCCCGAGCAGGTCGAGGCCCGGGCCCCACCATCCGCCGGTGTGGACGTCGAAGAACCCGGTCCGCCCGAGCAGCGAGCGCTCGGCGACGCGTCGGCCCCCGAGCCGGTGCACGACGAGCTCCGGTGCGCCGAGCCACTGCAGGCCGCGCAGGTCCAGGCCCTCGTCGCGCAGCCAGAGCAGCTTGAAGAGCGTCGCGACGTGGCCGACGGGCAGCCCCGTGCGCTCCGGGAAGGCCCGGGCGAGGTCCGCAGGCAGGACCGCTGCCTGCTCGTCGCCGCGCGGGTCGTGCCAGGCCATGACGGGGGAGCGCGCGGCCCCGTCGGCGTCGAGCAGCGTCCCTGCTTCCGCCATCGAGGTGATGCCGACGGAGCGGACGCCCGTGCCGGCGGGCAGGGCGGCCACGACCTCGTCGAGCAGGTGCTCGACCGCCTCGACGACCGACTCCGGCGTGCGCTCGGACCGGCCGTCGCCGGGCTCGCTCCAGGCAGTGGCGACAGCCGCGTCGCCGACGACCACGCCGGCCTCGTCGACGGCGGCCACCTTGGTCATCGTCGTGCCGAGGTCGATGCCGAGGTCGACGGTGCTCATGCCGCACCCCGCGGTCGCAGCTCGCCGGAGCCGCGGGGCACGAGCCGGGTCGGCAGCACGGTGTCGAGCGGCTCGGCGGACGGCTCGCGCAGCCGTCGCTGGAGGAGGTCGAACGCGGTCTCCGCCAACGCGGTCGGCTGCTGGTCAACGACGGTCGTGGGTGGTGTCATCAGCTCTGCTCCCGGGAGGTCGCCGAAGACGACAAGGGCGACGTCCCGGCGGTTGAGGCGCTGCTGCGCCGTGAGGACGGCGAGCCCGGTCATCGGGGTCGCGGCGAGGAGGGCGGTCGGGGCGTCGGTGCGGGTGAGCAGCTGCGTCACGAGCGGCAGGGCCTCCTCGGTCGTCCACGCCCGTGTCTCGACGAGGGTGGGGTCGACCTCGAGACCGGCTTCCCGCAGCGCCCGCTCGTAACCGCGGTAGCGGTCGGCGAGCGTGACGAACTGCCCTGTGCGACCGACGAATCCGATGCGGTGGTGCCCGTGGTCGACGAGGTGCCGGACGGCCTCGTACGCGCCCGCTTCGTCCGTGACCCGGACGGCGTCGGTGCCGACCGTGCCGCAGGGACGGTCGACGACGACCACCGGCACGTCGGACGGCAGGGCCGCGGCGACGGCCGCCGGGTCACCGAAGGGGGCGACGACGAGCCCCGCCACACCGCGCCGCGAGAGCCGCTCGACCTGCGAGCGCAGCCGCTCCTCGTCGAGGCCGGTCGAGGCGATGAGCACGTCCATCCCGACGGCCGCGGCGCGTGACTCGACGACCGCCGCGAGCTGGGCGAAGAAGGGGTCGGCGATGGAGTCGACGACGACGCCGACCGTGGGCAGGCGCCCGCCGCCGAGCCGCTGCGCGGCCGGGTCGGGCTGGTAGCCGAGGAGGTCGATCGCGGTGCGCACCCGGGCGAGCGTGGCCGGGCGGACGTTGGGGGCGTCGTTGATGACGCGCGAGACGGTCTTGATGGAGACCCCCGACTCGCGGGCGACGTCGTAGATCGTGGGCCGGCTCACGCGGGCACCGCCTCGGGCAGCGCGGCCAGCGCCGGGGCGACGAGGGCCGCGTCGAGCATCCCGCCGGACGGGTGCTGCACGGCGGCGGCCGCCACGGCCATCCCGCGGCGGACGGCCTCGGCGTCGGGGGCGCCGGACAGGAGCGCGTCGGCCGTCCCGGCGAGGAAGGAGTCGCCGGCGCCGATGGGGTTGGCGACCGGCACGCGGGCCGCTCCGAGCCACCACGCACCGGCCGACGTGGCGAGGGCGGCGCCGTGCGAGCCCGCGGTGACGACCGCCCGTCGCGCGCCCCGCCCGTGCAGGTCGCGGGCCGCGGCGACGCACCGGTCGACGAGGTCGTCGCCCGTCTCCTCGACCGCCTCGTCGGCGCGACCGTGCAGGAGGGCCTCTGCCTCACCGAGGTTGGGGCTCACGAGGTCCGGTTCGAAGGGCAGCGCGGCGCCGAGGACGGCGGGGGAGCCGTCGACGAAGGCCTCGAGCCCGCGGGCGTGGGCCAGCTCGACGACCCGGCCGTAGGTGTCGCCGGGCAGGCCCGGCGGCAGCGACCCGGAGCAGGCGACGGCGGGTGCGTCGACGAGCGCCGCCTCGACGGCGGGCAGCAGCGCGTCGCGGTCCCACGCGGCGGGGTCGGGGCCGAGGCCGTTGACGACGGTGGCGCGTCCGTCGTCCTCGAGGAAGATCAGCGAGAGCCGCCCCTGCCCGTCGTGGGGGACCGGGACGAAGGCGCAGCCCTCGGCGGCGAGGAGGGTCGGCAGCCGGTCGTCGTCGCGCGGGGCGAGGCCGAGGAGGCGGTGCTCGCGGCCGAGGACGCGCAGGGTGCGGCAGACGTTGACCCCCTTGCCGCCGGCCACCGTGACGGTGCGCGAGGCCCGCGAGACCGTGCCCGGGGTCAGCGCGCCGAGCCACGTGGTGACGTCGAGACACGTGTTGGGGGTGACGACGAGCACGGAGGTCCTTCCGGGGCGACGGCGGTGTCGGGGCGCGCGGGGTCTTGTCGGACCGCCTCGCTCCGCGTACCGTAGGGCGGCATGACAGCGCTGTCAACGCCTCGCGTCCCGACCCCCTCGACCATCGGCCTGCACCGCCGGCTCGCACGCATCTGCGACGCCGCCGGCCACATCCGCACGATGGCCATCGACCACCCCGAGAACTACCTGCGTCTCTTCGACGCCGACCTCGACGCCGTCTCGTTCGAGGAGGTCGTGGAGTCCAAGCTCGACATGCTACGCGTGCTTTCGCGGCACGCGACCTCGGTGCTCGTCGACCCGGTCTGGAGCTTCGGCCAGTCCGTCGCCGCCGGCGTCGTGCCCGGTGACGTCGGCGTCATCAGCGGCATCGAGGACCTGTACTACCGGCCGGACAGCGCGGTCGGCTTCGACACCGGGCTGCACCTCAAAGAGGGGTGGGGGCCGCGGGTGCTCGCGACGCTCGGGGCCGACGCCGCCAAGCTCGTCGTCTTCCACCGCGAGGACCAGCCCGCCGAGGTCGTCGAGCAGCAGCACGCCGTCGTCGCGGACGCCGCGGCGCAGTGCCGGGCCCTGCAGATGCCGCTCGTCGTCGAGCCGCTGTGGTTCCCGACGGGCGACGAGGACACCGCCGACCCCGCGGTGCAGCGCGTGCGCCGCAGCAGCGTCCTGGCCTCGGCCCGCTCCTTCCGGGAGGCCGGCGCGGACATCATGAAGGTCGAGTTCCCCGTCCTCGACCTCGACGACCTCGACGCCGCGCACGAGGCCTGTGCCGCCCTCGACGAGGCGGTCTCCGGGCCGTGGGTCCTGCTCTCGGCGGGGGTGACGTACGAGGGGTTCCGCACCCAGCTCGACGTCGCCGCCGACCACGGCTGCAGCGGCTTCATGGCCGGGCGCGCGATCTGGGGCGACGCGGTCGGCCGGATGGACGCGACGGCGCGCGCCGCGGGGGCCGACCTCGCCGCCCGGCGCCTCGACGAGCTCGCCGAGGTGCTGGAGGGTCGGGGGGCGCCGGCGTTCACGCCGGTCGACCCGGCCGAGGTCGCGGCGCTCGTCGGCCCGGACTGGTACCGCGGCGCCGTCACGGCCTGAGCACCCGGGGCGGCATCCCCGCACGTGCGGGCTTTTCGTGGTCCGGGAGGCGTGCGGGCAGCGACAACCCCGTACGTGCGGGCTTTCCGTGGTCCGGCACGGAACTCGGGCGCGACAACCCCGCATGTGCGGGCTTTTCGTGGTCCGGTTCGTGCGCGCCTCGGGCGGGTCGGGGCTGCGGCGGGACGGCGGCGCGCGGTGGCACGATGGCGGCCATGAGCGACGACGCGGTCGACCGGGCCCAGCGAGCACTCGAGGAGGGCATCTCGCGGGACTTCGGCACCGCGATGTCGTACGGCGCCTACCTCGACCTCGACACGCTGCTGTCGGCGCAGCACCCCCGCAGCGAGCCGCCCCAGCACGACGAGCTGCTCTTCATCGTGCAGCACCAGGTGTCGGAGCTGTGGCTCAAGCTCCTGCTGCACGAGCTGCGTTCCGCGCGAACGCTGCTCGCCGCCGACGAGCTCGCCCCGGCGCTCAAGCGGCTCGCGCGGGTCAAGCACGTGCAGCGCCAGCTCGTGGAGATGTGGGACGTGCTCGCGACCCTCACGCCGAGCGAGTACGCGCAGATCCGCCCGTTCCTCGCGACGAGCTCGGGCTTCCAGAGCGACCAGTACCGGGCGGTCGAGTTCCTCCTCGGCAACAAGAACGCCGACATGCTCCGCGTCTTCGAGCACGACGCCCGGGCGAGCGCCCTGCTCGGGGAGCTCCTCGCCGAGCCGACGCTCTACGACGAGTTCCTGCGCCTGCTCGCGCGCCGCGAGTATGCCGTCCCGGAGGCGGTCCTGCACCGTGACGTCCGCCAGCCGTACCGCCTGGACGACGACCTCGTCGCCGTGGTCGCGGAGGTGTACGCCGCCCCGGACGAGCACTGGGGCGTCTACGAGACCTGCGAGGAGCTCGTCGACATCGAGGACCTGTTCCAGCAGTGGCGCTTCCGCCACCTCCAGGTCGTCACGCGCACCATCGGTCACAAGGTCGGGACGGGCGGGTCGAGCGGCGTCGACTTCCTGCGCCGCGCGCTCGACCTCACCTTCTTCCCCGAGCTCTACGAGGTGCGCACGCAGGTCGGCTGACCCGCGGGCGTCTCACTAGGGTCGAGGCATGCCGCCCCGGGTCATCCACACCGCGCAGGCCCTCGTCGACGCCGTGATGGAGGTGCCGTCCCTCCCGCGGGGCGGCGGCAACGTCATGGCGAGCTCCTACCGGCGCTACGCCGGGGGCGCCGTGACCATCCTGCTCGCGGCGGCCCGCTCGGGGGCCCAGGCCGTCCACGCCGGCGCGATCGGGACCGGCCCGAACGGCGACCTCGTGCGGGCCTCGCTCGCCGCGGACGGCGTGGAGGCGGCGGCCCCGCCGGTCGAGGGCTCGGACACGGGGGTCTGCATCGTCCTCGTCGAGCCGAGCGCGGAGCGCAGCTTCGTGACGACCCAGGGCGCCGAGCGCGAGATCACGGTCGCCTCCCTGGCGACGAGCGCGCCGGTCGCGGGCGACTTCGTGTGCGTCAGCGGCTACTCGCTGGTCGGGCGCACGCGCGACCCGCTGATGGAGTGGCTGGGCACGCTCGACGACGGTGTGCAGGTCGTCCTCGACCCCGGCGCCGCCTTCGCCGAGGTGCCCCCCGCCGTCCGCGACGCGCTGCTGGCGCGCACGACCGTGTGGACGGGCAACGCCGAGGAGTCGGAGGCGCTCGCGGGGCTGCGCGGCCTGCAGGAGGCGGCGCAGGTCGTGGCCGGCATCCTGCGGCCGGACGCCGTCACCGTCGTCCGTGACGGCCCGCGCGGATGCCTCGTGCGCGCGGACGGGCGCGTCGACGTGCTGCCGGGCCACCCGCAGCGCCCGGTCGACACCAACGGCGCCGGCGACACCCACACCGGGGTGCTGCTCGCCGAGCGCGCGGCCGGGCTCTCGTGGGTCGACGCGGCCGTGCGCGCCAACGCGGCGGCCGCCCTCAAGGTCACGCGGCGCGGCCCGGACACTGCCCCGACGCGCGCCGAGGTCGACGCCTTCCTGGCGGGCTGAGCCGGAGCACCGGCGGGTGATCGGGGTGCGCGGGCTCAGCCTATCCGGCCGAGGTCCTCGCGGCAGCGGCGCTCGAAGCCGTCGAGCTCGGCGAGCGCGGCCTCGAGGTCGCGGCGGCGCTGCTCGAGGTCGGCCCGGCGCTCGTCGATCTGGGCGAGGACGTACTCGAGCTGGCTGCGCCGGCCGCGCGGTGCGTCGTAGAGGTCAATGATCGTGCGGATCTCCTCGAGCGGGAACCCGAGGCGCTTGCCGCGCAGGACGAGCCCGAGGCGGGTGCGGTCGCGCCGGTGGTAGACGCGCGTGGTGCCGCGGCGCTCGGGGGAGATGAGGCCGAGGTCCTCGTAGTGACGCACGGTGCGGTGGGTGACGCCGAACTCGTCGGCGACCTCGGCGATCGTCCACGTCGTGTCGGCCGCCGGGTCGACCTCGTCGGGCAGGACGTCCGTCGTGCCGGGGGAGGTGCGCTGGCTTGTCACGGGGGTGAGTATTGCTTTACGTTGACGTCAACGTCAAGAACGTGACCACCGCCGGCCGCCGTGACCCGGGGCCGTGCACCTCGAGCGCGAAGGGGCGCCCATGTACGAGCTCAGCAAGGACCACGAGGACTTCCGGGCGGTCGTCCGCGAGTTCGCGACCGACGCCGTCGAGCCGCACGTCGCGCAGTGGGACCGCGACCACCACTTCCCGGCCGACCTCGTGCCGCGGATGGGGGAGCTCGGGCTCTTCGGGCTCGTCGTCCCCGAGGCGTTCGGCGGGTCGCTCGAGGACGCCGACGGCGGAGCGTTCACGAGCCTGTGCATCGCCATCGAGGAGCTCGGCCGGGTCGACCAGTCGATCGGCATCACGCTCTCGGCCGGGGTCGGCCTCGGCATCAACCCGATCCTCACGTACGGCAGCGAGGAGCAGAAGGGGCGCTTCCTGCCCGACCTCGTCGCCGGCCGTGCGCTCGCCGGCTTCGGCCTCACCGAGCCGGACGCCGGGTCGGACGCCGGCGCCACCCGCACCAAGGCGGTGCTCGACGGCGGCGAGTGGGTCGTCGACGGGGCGAAGGCGTTCATCACGAACTCCGGCACCGACATCACCTCGGTCGTCACGGTCACGGCGCGCACCGGCACGCTCGAGAACGGCCGCCCCGAGATCAGCGCCATCATGATCCCCTCCGGCACAACCGGGTTCACCGTCGAGCCGGCCTACCAGAAGATGGGCTGGAACATCTCCGACACCCACGGCCTCTCGTTCGCCGGGTGCCGCGTCCCGGAGGCGAACCTCCTCGGCGAGCGCGGACGCGGTTTCCACCAGTTCCTCAAGACCCTCGACGACGGGCGCATCGCGATCAGCGCGCTCGCGCTCGGCCTCATCACGCGGATGCGGGAGGAGGCCGCGGCGTACGCGAAGTCCCGCACCGCCTTCGGTCGCCCGATCGGCGTCAACCAGGGCGTGGCCTTCCCCGTCGCCGACCTCGCCGTCATGGAGGACGCCGCCCGCCTGCTCACCTACCGCGCCGCCTGGCTCAAGGACGAGCACGAGGCCGGCCGCCGCTCGGTCGAGGAGGTCAAGCAGGCCGCCGCGAAGGCGAAGCTCTACACCTCCGAGGCCGCGGTCACCGCGACCCGCATCGCGACCCAGGTCTTCGGCGGCAACGGCTTCATGGAGGAGTACCCGGTGGCGCGCTTCTACCGCGACGCGAAGATCCTCGAGATCGGCGAGGGCACCTCCGAGGTCCAGCGGATGGTCCTCGCGAAGGGCCTCGGCCTCCCGGCATGAGCATCGACCCCGTGACCACCGACGCCCGCGTCGCCGACGTCCGCGCTCGGCTGCAGGCCGCCCACGCGGCCTCGGCCGCGCCGACGGAGAAGGCGGCGGCCAAGCTCGCCGCCCAGGGCAAGCTCTACGTCCGCGACCGCATCGCGCTGCTGCTCGACGAGGGCTCGTTCGTCGAGGACGGCCGCTACGCCAACTCGCGCGCGGCCGGGCTGCCCGCCGACGGCGTGGTCACCGGGCGCGGCACGGTCGAGGACCGGCCCGTCGTCGTCATCGCCAACGACCCGACCGTCAAGGCGGGGTCGTGGGGTGCCCGCACGGTCGAGAAGATCGTGCGCGCCACGGAGACCGCACTGCGCGAGGAGCTGCCGGTCTTCTGGCTCGTCGACTCCGCGGGCGCCCGGATCACCGACCAGGTCGAGATGTTCCCCGGCCGTCGCGGGGCGGGGCGGATCTTCCACCACCAGGTCGCGCTCTCGGGCAAGGTCCCGCAGATCTGCTGCCTCTTCGGCCCGTCGGCCGCCGGCGGCGCGTACATCCCGAGCTTCTGCGACGTCATCATCATGGTCGAGGGGAACGCCTCGATGTACCTCGGCAGCCCGCGGATGGCCGAGATGGTCGTCGGCGAGAGGGTGTCGCTCGAGGAGATGGGCGGTGCCCGGATGCACTGCACCGTCTCGGGCGTCGGCGACCTGCTCGCCGCCGACGACACCGAGGCCATCGAGCTCGCACGCCTGTACTTCTCGTACGTGCCCGACTCGTGGCGCGTCCCCACGCCGAGCTACCACGCGGAGGAGCCGACCGCGCCGCTGACGCAGGCCAGCGTCCCCGAGCGCGAGAGCCAGCCGTTCGACGTCCACGAGCTGATCGACGGCCTCGTCGACGACGACAGCTTCTTCGAGATCAAGCCCCTCTTCGCCCCCGAGCTCGTCGTCGGCTTCGGCCGGATGGCGGGGGAGTCGATCGGCATCGTCGCCAACAACTCGGCCGTCAAGGGCGGCGTGCTGTTCACCGACTCCGCCGACAAGGCTGCCCGGTTCATCTGGCTGTGTGACGCGTTCTCGATCCCGCTCGTCTACCTCGCCGACGTCCCCGGCTTCATGATCGGCTCCGAGGTCGAGCGCGGCGGCATCATCCGGCACGGCGCGAAGATGGTCTCGGCCGTCGCCTCCGCGACCGTGCCGCAGTTCTGCGTCGTCGTTCGAAAGGCTTACGGCGCAGGGCTCTACGCGATGGGCGGGCCGGGCTTCGGCCCCGACGCGACGATCGCGCTGCCGACGGCGCGCATCGCCGTCATGGGGCCCGAAGCCGCCGTCAACGCGGTGTACGCCAACAAGATCGCCGAGATCGAGGCCGCCGAGGGGGCCGAGGCGCGCGACGCGTTCGTCGAGGCGCGGCGGGCCGAGTACCTCGAGGACGTCGACCTCGAGCGGCTCGCGGCCGACCTCGTCGTCGACCAGGTGGTGGAGGCCGACGAGCTGCGGGCCGAGCTGCTGCACCGGCTGCGCTACGCCGCCCGCCGCGACCGGCACTTCTCGACCAAGCGCCGAGACGTCCCCCCGGTCTGACCTCGTCCAGCCCTCGGCGCCCACCCGTCGAGTGAACAGGACACGCCGCGTGCGCGGTCGCTCGCACGGCGTGTTCTGTTCACTCGACGGGTTCTCGCGTCGGGGTCGGGCGGCGTGCTCAGGCGCCGGCGATGTCGCGCAGCGCCGCGAGGTGGGCCTGCCACGCGTCGCGGCCGGCCCGCGTGAGCGACAGCCAGGTCCGCGGCCGCTTGCCGACGTAGCCCTTGCGGACCTTGACGTAGCCGGCCTGCTCGAGCGCCGAGACCTGCTTGGAGAGCACCGAGTCCGACACCTCCACCTCGTCGCGCACGAGGGCGAACTCGGCCTCGTCGACACCGGCGAGCGTGGCGGCGATGCTGAAGCGCACCGGGGCATGCAGGACGTCGTCGAGGCGGTGCCGCGCGTGCGGGGGCCGGGTGGTGCCGTCGGCGCTCACCGCGGGTCACCGCGGCGGATGCGCACCGCCGCGAGGAGCATCGGGGCCGCGACGACGACCCCGGCGAGCGCGAGCAGCCACGGGTTCTCCGACGGGGCCAGGCCGTCCATCTTCTGCTCCGCCTCGCGGATGTTGAGCCCGATGACGGCGACGAGGAACAGCCCGAAGGTCGTCCCGAGCCCGATCCGGCCGGCGCGCCGGGCGTGCCGTGGCCAGGCCCGCGAGGCGCGGGTCTGCCACGTCGCGAGCCCGGCGACCGCGAGCACGTAGGCGACGAGCAGGGGCTGCTCGAGCGGGGTGTCGTCGGTCGCTCGTGAGAGCGACAGGTAGGCGCCCATGACGGCGCCGAAGCCGGCGGTGGCCCAGGCGTGGACGCGGCGCTCGGCGTCGCGACGGCCGGTGGCGGCCTCCGCGTGGGCGAGCCGCTCGCGGGCCTGCTGGGGCGTGATGTCGTTCATCGTGGATCCCTCCCGTGTCGTGTGCATGGGTCCAACGTTACGAAAGTACTTTCCACTCTGTCAAGTACTTTCTGAGACGCCTCACATCGGACTACGCCGCAGTACGTGTCGCCACGGCGACAGGTACTGCGGCGTAGCCCGCGACGGGGCGAGGGGGAAGGGGTGGGTCAGCGGGTGCGCAGGTCGTGCCAGGCGAGGCCCAGCTCGCCGACGAGCTCGCGCAGCAGCGGCAGGGAGACGCCGACGACGGTGCCGGGGTCGCCCTCGATGCCGGCGACGTACGGCCCGCCGAGGCCGTCGAGGGTGAAGGCACCCGCGACCCGCAGCGGCTCGCCGGTCGCGACGTAGTCGTCGATCTCGGCGTCGGAGAGGTCGGCGAAGTGCACGGTCGTGCTCGCCGTGCCGCCGAGCTGGCCGCCGGTGCCGCCGTCACCCGTGTCGCGCAGGTCGACGAGCCAGTGGCCGGTGTGCAGGACCCCGGAGCGCCCGCGCATCCGGCGCCAGCGCTCGACGGCCTCGGCGGCGTCGGCCGGCTTGCCGTGGACCTCTCCGTCGAGCTCGAGCATCGAGTCGCAACCGAGGACGAGCTCGACCTGGAGGTCCTCGCCGGACTCCTCGAGGCTCGCGACGACGTCCTCGGCCTTGGCGCGGGCGAGGAGCAGGGTGACGTCCTCGGCGGCGAGGGTGCCGTGCTCCTGCTCGGCCGCGGCGACCGCACCGGGCTCGTCGACGTCGGAGACGCGGACGACGGGCTCGACGCCGGCCGACCGCAGGGTCGCGAGGCGGGCGGGGCTGGCGGAGGCGAGGACGAGGGTGACGTCGGGCATGGCGCACACGGTAGACGGCGGCGCCGGGCCTCAGCCCAGCACCTCGTCGACGAAGCACCAGCGCCACGCCTCGCCGGGCTCGATCGAGCGCATCACGGGGTGGCCCGAGGTGTGGAAGTGGCGGCTCGCGTGCTGCCCGACGGAGGAGTCGCAGCAGCCGACGTGCCCGCACTCGGTGCACGAGCGCAGGTGCACCCAGGTGAGGCCCTCGGCCCGGCACTCGGGGCACCCCTCGGTGTCGGACGGGGGGTGCGGGGCGCTGTCGTCGGCGAGGTGGTCGCACGCGCCGGCCACGCGGTCGGGGGGTCGCAGCTCCGACTCGCGCACCCCCGCGGTCCGGGTGGCGCTCCACACGAGGGCGGTCTCCTCGGCGTCGAGCTGCGCGAGCACGCTCGTGAGGACGGCGTGGTCGACCTCGCCGTTGCCGCGGATGCGCAGCAGCTCCTCGCGCTCGGCACGGATCATCTCGGCGCGCAGCCGGGCGCGGGCCTCGGCGGGGCTCTCGCGGTCGGTCCGGCCGAGCGTGCCGAGCCGTTCCCAGCTGCGGTTGACCCGGTCGGCGGCCTGCTGGCGGATGACCTCGAGCACGTCCTGGTCGACGTCGGGGTCGGCCTCGAGGTGGCGCAGCCCGGCCCCGGTCGTCGCGCCGAGCACGGTCGCCTCCTGGAGCGCGTCCTCGCGCGGGTCGGGGCCGCGGACGTCGAGGGCGCGGGCGAGCGCCGGCAGGGTCGTGCCCTGGAGGACGAGCGTGCCGACGGTGACGACGAGGGCGATGAGCACGAGCTCGGGGCGCATCGGGGTGTCCTCGGGCAGCGTGAGGGCCGCCGCGAGGGTGACCACACCGCGCATCCCGGCCCAGCCGGTGACGAGGGACCAGCCGAGCATCTGTCGGCGGTCGGCCCGTCCCCGCAGCACCTGGACGACCGACTGCCCGAACAGCCACAGCGGCCGCAGGACGAGGACGGTCAGCAGGACGGCGCCGGCGACGGCCAGGGTGCGGCCGGCGCCGAGCTCGCCGGTGCGGGTGTCCTGGAAGAGCGTCCACACCTGCAGGCCGATGAGCAGGAAGACCGCGTTCTCGAGGACGAAGGTGACGCTGCCCCAGTTGATCCGCTCGGCCAGGCGCGACGGCGCGGACTGCAGCACCGGAGCCCGGTAGGCGAGCAGCAGGCCCGCCGTGACGACGGCGAGGACGCCCGACGCGCCGACGGCCTCCGCCGGGGCGTACGCGACGTACGGCGCGATGAACGACAGCGCCGTGTCGGCGGCGACCTCGGTGAGCCGGCGGCGCATCCAGCCGATGACGACGAACGCGACGACCCCGACGGCCACGCCGCCGACCGCCGCGACGAGCAGCTCGAGGGTGACCGACGCGAAGGTGACCTGCGTGATCTCGGCGCCGTGCGCCGCGAGGCCGGCCGCCGCGAGGGCGGTGCGGAGGGTGACGAGCGCGGTCGCGTCGTTGAGCAGCGACTCGCCCTCGAGGATCGTCGTGATCTTGCGCGGCAGGCCGATGCGGCGCGCCACGGCGGTGGCCGCGACGGCGTCCGGGGGCGCCACGACCGCCCCGAGGGCCAGTGCCAGCGCGAACGAGACGCCCGGCATGAGCGCCCAGACGACGAGCGCGACCCCGAATGCGGTGAAGAGGACGAGGCCGACCGACAGGCTGAGGATCTTCGAGCGGAAGGTCCGGATGTCGACGAGCGAGCTCGACAGCGCGGCCGAGTACAGCAGCGGCGGCAGCAGCCCGAAGAGCGCGACCTCGGGGGAGAGGCGGATCTCGGGAACCTGGGGGATGGCCGAGAGCACGGCGCCGACGACGAGCAGCGCGATCGGCGCCGGGACCCGGAGGGGGGCGGCGAGACGGCTGACGACGATGACGACGAGGATGATGGCGACGACGAGCGCGGCGGGCTCCACGGCGTGCATTCTCGCCTGTTGCGGCGCCGGAGGGGAGCCCGGGGCCGGGCGGACCCCGCGGTGCCCGGTCCGTGGACGCGCCGGTTGCCGGCGCGCGGCCGCTCGTCAGCGGGGGACGACGTCCTCGAGGGCCCCGGTGAGGTAGTGCTGCAGGACCGGACCGACCGCGGCCGCGAGGCGGTCCGGGTCCTCCTCGGGGATGCCCGGGAGGGCCAGCACGTAGCGCGAGAAGATGTAGCCGACGAGCTGGCTGCCGATGAGCGAGGCCCGCAGCTCCGGCTCGTCCTCGCCGAGCAGGCGCGCGAGCGGGGTGAGCATCCGGTCGGACAGGACGTCGCGCACGAGCAGCGCGGCGTCGTCCTCCGAGGCCGCGGCGCGCACGAGGCCGGTCATCGACTGCCGGGTGCCGGGGTCGTCGAACATCCGGACGACCACCTGCGCGAGGCGGTACCCGGCCCGCTCCGGGCCCTCGGACATCACCGCGCCCGCGAGCTGGTCGGGGTCGAAGGGGAAGTCGACGACCGCGACGAAGAGGTTCTGCTTGGTGCCGAAGTAGTGCGTGACGAGCCGGGTGTCGACGTCGGCCTCACGGGCGATGGCCCGCAGCGTCGTGCCGGGGTACCCGTGCTCACCGAACTGGTGCGTGGCGGCGGCGAGGATGTCCTCGCGGGTGTTGCTGCCCGCCGGGCGTCGCCCTCGTGATCTCGGCATGGGTGCTCCTCCGGGTCCGGGTCCCACGGTCGCAGGACGGGGAGGCGTCGACCCGGCCGTCGGCCCCACCCCCCGGTGATCCACCAGCGTAGGGGACGCGGGTCCACCGGTGTCCACCCCCTCGGGCCCTCGAGTTTTCCCGGCCGGTGCGTCCGGGTGCCTCAGCCCCCGACGACGGCGGTGCGCAGCACGTCGAGCCCGACCGAGCCGACGTCGAGCGCCCGGCGGTGGAAGTCCTTGAGCGAGAATGCGTCCCCTTCGCGGGCGGCCACCTCGTCGCGCATCTGGAGCCAGAGCCGCTCGCCGATCTTGTAGCTCGGGGCCTGCCCGGGCCAGCCCAGGTAGCGGTCGAGCTCGAAGCGCAGCGAGGCCTCGTCGTTGCGGGCGTGGCGGCTGAGCAGCGTCCAGGCCTTCTCGTAGGTCCACGCGCCACCGCCGACCTCGGCCGGGGCTTCGAACCCGCAGTGGACGCCGATGTCGATGACGACGCGCACGGCGCGCAGCGACTGGGCGTCGAGCATCCCGAGGTACATGCCGGGGTCCTCGAGGTACCCGAGCTCGGCCATGAGCCGCTCGGCGTACAGGGCCCACCCCTCGCCGTGACCGCTGACCCAGCACATCATCCGGCGCCACTTGTTGAGCAGCTCGCGGCGGTACACCGTCTGCGCGACCTGGAGGTGGTGCCCCGGGACACCCTCGTGGTAGACGGTCGTCAGCTCCTTCCAGGTGCCGAACTCCGTGACGCCCTTGGGCACCGACCACCACATCCGGCCGGGGCGCGCGAAGTCGTCGCTCGGGCCGGTGTAGTAGATCCCGCCGGTCTGCGTCGGGGCGATGCGGCACTCGATGGTGCGCACCGGCTCCGGGATGTCGAAGTGGGTGCCGGCGAGCGCCTCGATGGCCTCGTCGGCGCGCACCTGCATCCACCGCTGGAGCGCGTCCGTGCCGTGGAGGCGGTAGGCCTCGTCGCGGTCGAGGTGCGCGACGGCGTCGTCGACCGAGCCGCCGGGGACGATGCGGGCGGCGGTGCGCTCCATGTCGGCGGTGATGCGGGCGAGCTCCTCCTGACCCCACGCGTAGGTCTCCTCGAGGTCGACGGCCGCGCCGAGGAAGGAGCGCGAGGCGAGGGCGTAGCGGTCGCGGCCGGCGGCGTCGGACTCCGGCGCCCGGTCGAGCAGGTGCGTCGCGAGGTCCTCGCCGGCGCGGCGGTAGGCGGCGGCCGCGCCCTCCACGGCCCGGCGCAGGTCGGCGGCGACGGCGTCGTCGAGCGACGCGTCGCCCGCCCGGGCTCCCGAGAGGAGGCCCGCGAAGTAGCCGTCGGGGGCGACGAGGTCCTCGCACTGGCGGATGCAGGCCTCGACCTGCCGCCGCGGCGTGACGAGCCCGCGGTCGGCCGACTCGCGCAGGGTCCCGGTGTACTGCTCGAGCGCCCGCGGGATCTGCCCGACGCGGGCGGCCATCGTCGCCCAGTCGTCCTGGGTGTCGGTCGCCATGAGGTCGAGGACGTCGCGGACGCCCTGCAGCGGGGAGGCGATGACGTCGAGCTGCATCCGGTCCAGGCCGGCGTCGTGGGTCTCGAGCGCGAGGCCGAGCCGCTCGCGCATCGCGGCGACGGTGACGCGGTCGACGTCGTCGACCGGCTCCGCGGCGTCGAGGCGGGCGAGGGTGGCGCGGGCGAGGTCCGCGTGGGCCGCGTAGCCCTCGGGGGAGAGGTCGTCGAGCTCGTGCTCGTGGCCGGGGACGCCGAGGTAGGTGGCCTCCATCGGGCTGAGGGCGACGGCGGCGTCGAAGTGGGCGTCGGCGACGGCGTCGACGGCGGTGGGGGTGCGGACGGTGGTGGGCTCGCTCACCCGGCGGACGCTACCCGAGGAGGGCGTCTGCGGCGCCCCGGTTTCCCGGCCTAGGCTCGGGTCCGTGACAGCACGCATCCGGTCGGTCAACGTCGGCGGCCCGCGCGAGGGCGTCGGGGCGCGCGGCCGGGCCAGCGCCATCGACAAGCAGCCGGTCGTGGCGGTCGAGGTGCGCGACCCCGGGCCGAAGAGGGGCGGGCTCGGCAGCGGGGTCGTCGGGGACGACGTCGTCTCGCGCAAGCACCACGGCGGGTCCTCGCAGGCGGTCTACGCCGTGGCCCGGGAGGAGCTCGACCACTGGGGCGCCGAGCTCGGGCGCGGGCTGCGCGACGGGCTCTTCGGCGAGAACCTCACGACGGAGGGCCTCGACGTCGACGCGGCGCTCGTCGGCGAGCGCTGGCGGGTCGGGACGGCGCTGCTCGAGGTGACCGGACCGCGCATCCCGTGCGCGACGTTCGGGGCGTGGATGGGCGAGCGCGGCTGGGTGCGGCGCTTCACCGAGCGCGGGCGGACCGGGGCCTACCTCGCGGTGCTCGAGCCGGGGACGGTGTCGGTCGGCGACGTCGTCGAGGTGGTGGAGCGGCCGGAGCACGGCATCGTCGTCCCGCGGGTGTTCCGGGCGTTGTGCGGCGACCTGGAGGCCGCGGCCGAGGTGCTCGGGGCGCGGGTGCTCGACCCCCAGCACCACGCCGAGCTCGAGCGGTCGGTCGCCCGCCGCACCCCCTGAGCCTCGCCCGCCTCCCGCGAACGCGTGTGAAACCGCCGGACGAGACCGGCGGGTTCACACACGTTCGCGGGGAGAGAGGGGAGGGCGAGCGGGGCGGTCAGCGGCGGTAGGTCGTGTGCCAGGCGCCGGGGCCGTGGCCGACGGGCCGGCGGACGGCGGCGTCGTGGGCCGCCCACGTCGAGGTGCGCTGCGGCGGCGCCGGGTCCTCGCCGCCGCCGGCGGCCGCGAGGACGGCGACGACCGCCGCGACCTCCTCGGGGGTCGCGGGGCCGTGGACGACGATCGCCGGCGGCTCGTTCTGCTGCACGTCGTCGACCATCACAGGGCCGGGTCCCCCTGAGCTCTGAGCCTGCGAAGAGGTCATAGGGCGGGTCCCGTGGGAGGGCTGAGCCTGCGAAGCCATCACAGGGGGATGTTCCCGTGCTTCTTCGGCGGGAGGGACTCACGCTTGGTGCGCAGCGCCCGCAGCGCCTTGGTGACGTTCATCCGCGTGTTCGACGGGGTGATGACGGTGTCGACGTACCCGCGCTCGGCGGCGACGTAGGGGTTGGCCAGCGCGTCCTCGTACTGCTTGATGAACGCCGCGCGCGCCTCCTCGACCGACTCGCCCTTCTCGGCGGCCTTCGCCAGCTCCTTGCGGTAGAGGATGTTCACCGCGCCCTGCGCGCCCATGACGGCGATCTGCGCGGTCGGCCACGCGAGGTTGATGTCGGCGCCGAGGTGCTTGGAGCCCATGACGTCGTAGGCACCGCCGTACGCCTTGCGGGTGATGACCGTGACGAGCGGGACGGTGGCCTCGGCGTACGCGTAGATGAGCTTGGCGCCGCGCCGGATGATGCCGTCCCACTCCTGGTCGGTGCCGGGGAGGAAGCCGGGCACGTCGACGAAGGTCAGCACGGGGACGTTGAAGGCGTCGCAGGTGCGCACGAAGCGGGCGGCCTTCTCGGAGGCGTCGATGTCGAGCGTGCCGGCGAACTGCATCGGGTTGTTCGCCACGACGCCGACCGAGCGACCCTCGACGCGACCGAAGCCGGTGATGATGTTCGGCGCGAACAGCGGCGAGACCTCGAGGAACTCGCCGTCGTCGACGACCTTCTCGATGACCTGGTGCATGTCGTAGGGGACGTTCGGGCTGTCCGGGACGATCGTGTCGAGGAAGCGGTCGTCGTCGGTGACCTCGAGGTCGAGCTCCTCGCCGAAGACCGGCGGGTCGTCCATGTTGTTGCTGGGCAGGTACGACAGCAGCGCCTTGACGTACTCGACGGCGTCGTCCTCGTCGGTGCCCATGTAGTGCGCCACACCGGACTTCGTGTTGTGCGTCCGCGCGCCGCCGAGCTCCTCGAAGCCGACGTCCTCGCCGGTGACGGTCTTGATGACGTCCGGGCCGGTGATGAACATGTGCGAGGTCTGGTCGACCATCACGGTGAAGTCGGTGACCGCCGGCGAGTACACGGCGCCGCCGGCGCAGGGGCCCATGATGAGCGAGATCTGCGGGACGACACCGGAGGCGTGCACGTTGCGCCGGAAGATCTCGCCGTACAGGCCGAGCGACACGACACCCTCCTGGATGCGCGCGCCGCCCGAGTCGTTGAGCCCGACCACCGGGCAGCCGACCTTCATCGCGAAGTCCATGACCTTGCAGATCTTCTCGCCGAAGACCTCGCCGAGCGAGCCGCCGAAGACCGTGAAGTCCTGCGCGAACACCGCGACGGTGCGGCCGTCGACCGTGCCGTACCCGGTGACCACGCCGTCGCCGTAGGGGCGGTTCTTGTCCTGCCCGAAGGAGACCGACCGGTGCCGCGCGTACTTGTCCATCTCGACGAAGGAGCCCTCGTCGAGGAGCATCTCGAGGCGCTCGCGGGCGGTCTTCTTGCCGCGTGCGTGCTGCTTCTCGACCGCGCGCTCGGACCCCGCGTTCGCGACCTCGGCGACCCGCCGCTTGAGGTCGGCCAGCTTCCCCGCGGTGGTCGTGGTGTCGATGTCGGTCGGTACGTCGGTACCGCCCATGGAGTGGTGGTCGCTCTTCGACATGACCCGAGCCTAGCCTTGGCGCCGTGAGCGAGAACCCCCTGAACGCGGCGCTGGACGCGGCGTCCGTCACACCCGGCGACCCGTGGCTGCCGGTCGAGGTGAGGGAGCGGGTCGGGTCGACGAACGACGAGGTGCGCGCCGACCCCCGGCCGTGGCGCGTCCTCGTCGCGGAGGTGCAGGAGACGGGGCGCGGCCGGCTCGGTCGCGCGTGGACGACGACGCCCGGCACGGCGCTCGCCGTCTCGGTCTGCGTCCCGGTGCCGGCCTCCGGCGCCGGGTGGGTGCCGCTGCTCGCCGGGCTCGCGCTGCACCGGGCGGTCTCGGAGGTGGCCGGCGTCGCGACGAGCCTCAAGTGGCCCAACGACGTCCTCGTCCCCGGGGACGGCGACCGCAAGCTCGCCGGCCTGCTCTGCGAGTGGGTCCCGCCCGCCGGGGTCGTCGTCGGCTGCGGGGTCAACGTCGACACGCCGCGCGAGGAGCTGCCGCTCGACACCGCCACGTCGCTGCGGGCCGCGGGCGCACCGGGCGTCGACCGGGCCGCGCTGCTCACGTCCTACCTGCGCCACCTCGCCGCGGTCCTGCGGGAGGACACCGGCCCGGCGGGCCCGTCGGTCGCCGCCTACCGCGACGCGTGCGGCACGGTCGGGCGCGACGTCGAGGTCCACCAGCCGGACGGCAGCGTCCGGCGGGGCAGGGCGACAGGCGTGGACGCGGAGGGCAGACTGGCCGTGCGCACCGAGGGCGGGACGACGAGCGTCTCCGCCGGCGACGTCGTCCACGTCCGGTCGCGCTGAGCGAGGGAGGTGGGATGACGCAGGAGCCACCGGGGGAGGAGACCGTCCTCCCCGTCCCGCCGCCGGAGCCGGCCGCCGACGACCTCGCCGAGCGGGTCGAGCGCTCGCTGCTCGGTCGCTCGGCGTCGATGGCCCGCGCCGAGGTGAGCGCGGCCGCGGGCGTCGACCCCACCGAGGCGCGCCGCTTCTGGCACGCGATGGGCTTCCAGCTCGTCGAGGACGACGAGGCGATGTTCACCGAGGCCGACCGGGCCGCCCTGCGCCGCGTCACCGACCTCGTCCAGCGCGGTGCGGTGAGCGAGGAGCTCGCGCTCGGGATGACCCGGGCCTTCGCCCGGACGGCCGACCGGCTCGCGGTCTGGCAGACCCAGCTCGTCGCCGAGTCGCTGACGCCGGAGGTCTCGGACCAGCTCGAGGGCAAGGACACCCGCTCGGTGCCCGAGCCCCGCATCGCCGCCGACGCGGCGAACCTGCTCTCGCGCACCATCGACGACATCGAGCCGCTGCTCGTCTACGTGTGGCGCCGGCACCTGACGAACGCGATCCAGCGCATGCTCGCGGACGCCGACCCCGCCGTCCGCTCCGACCCGTCGGCGCCCGTGCGCGCCGTGGGGTTCGCCGACCTCGTGTCGTTCACGTCCTTCGTGCGCCGGATGAGCGAGCGCCAGCTCGCCCGGCTCGTCCAGCACTTCGAGCTGCTCGCGAGCGACGTCGTCGCCGAGCACGGTGGCCGCGTCATCAAGACGGTGGGTGACGAGGTCCTCTTCGTCCACACCGACATCGCCGCGGCGTCCGCGATCGCCCTCGACCTCGTCGACGCGATGGCCGGGGACGAGCTGCTGCCCCCGGTGCGCGTCGGGATGGCGCACGGCCGGGTCGTCTCGCGGCTCGGGGACGTCTTCGGGGTGACGGTCAACAAGGCCAGCCGGATCACCGCCGTCACGCCGTCGGGCACCGTCTTCGTCGACGAGGACATGGCCCGTGCGCTGGGCTCGGTGTCCGGCTTCACGGCGGTCGAACGCCGCCGCCGGATGCTGCGCGGCATCGGCGTCGTGACCCTCCACGAGCTCCAGCGCTCGCCCGGAGGTCGCCGCCCTGCCGTGCCGAACGGCTCTGCGTGACTACGATCGCCCCCATGACGAAGGTGTTGCTCGCCGAGGACGACCCGGCCATCTCCGACCCGCTCGCCCGCGCCCTGCGGCGCGAGGGCTACGACGTCGAGGTGTGCTCCGACGGTGAGTCCGCCCTCGCGGCGGCCCTGCGCCAGCCCGACCTCGTCGTGCTCGACCTCGGCCTGCCGAAGATGGACGGCCTCGAGGTCTGCCGCCGCCTGCGGCAGGAGGGCAGCGGCGTCCCCGTCCTCATCCTCACCGCCCGCGCCGACGAGGTCGACACCGTCGTCGGGCTCGACGCCGGCGCCGACGACTACGTGACCAAGCCCTTCCGGCTCGCCGAGCTGCTCGCGCGGGCCCGGGCGCTGCTGCGCCGCGGCGTCGTCGAGGCCGCCGAGGACGAGGGCGAGCAGCTGATCGACATCGACCCCGACGGCCGCCGGGTGTTCCTGCGCGGCGAGGAGGTGCAGCTGACCGGCAAGGAGTTCGAGCTGCTGCGCGTGCTCGTCGCGAACGAGGGCAAGGTCGTCTCCCGCGAGAAGCTGATGCGCGACGTCTGGGACAGCGCCTGGTACGGGTCGACGAAGACGCTCGACATGCACATCTCCGTGCTGCGCCGGAAGCTCGGCGACGATGCCGCGAGCCCGCGCTACATCACGACGATCCGCGGCCTCGGCTTCCGGTTCGACTCCCCGGAGGACTGACGCCGCGTGCGCCGCATCGCGCTGACCGTCGTCCTCCAGGCGTTCGGGCTCACGACCGTGGCCGCCGTCGCCGCCGTCGCGGGGGTCGCCGCCGAGGGTGTGCCGACGACCGACGACCCCGCGTCCTGGGTCGCGCCCGGGATCACCGTGCTCGCCGCGCTCGCCGTGGCGGTCCTCGGGGCGATGTGGCTCGCCGAGCGCAGTGCCGCGCGCGTCTCGACGCTGCTCGAGACGCTCCGACAACGGGTCGACCGGCTCAACGCCGGTGACCGGCCGGTGCCGCTGCACTCGGGCATCGTCGAGGTCGACCGGCTCGACGCGGCCCTCATCCGCGGCGCGGCCCAGGGCGCCCGGCGCCTGGCGTCGGAGCGCGACTTCGCGGCCGACGCCTCGCACCAGCTGCGCACGCCGCTCACTGCGCTCCTCATGCGCCTCGAGGAGATCAACCTCACCGACGACCTCTCCGTCGTCGCCGAGGAGTCGACGATCGCCATCGGGCAGGTCGAGCGGCTGAGCAAGGTCGTCGACGACCTGATGACGCGCACGCGGCACGGCGCCGAGGTCAACCCGTCGGTCTCGCTCGACTCGGTCCTCGCCTCGCTCCAGCGCGAGTGGCAGCCGGCCTTCGCGCAGGCACGGCGCAGCATCAAGGTGAGCGGCGAGCGCGGCCTCCTCGTGCGCGCGACCCCGGTGGCGCTCGGCCAGATCCTCACGACGCTGCTCGAGAACTCCCTCGCCTACGGGCGCGGGACGGTCGAGGTCAACGCGCGACGCGCGGGGCCGTCGGTCGTCATCGAGGTGAGCGACCAGGGCGACGGGGTGCCGGCGTCGATGGCGCCGCACATCTTCGAGCGCTCGGTGTCGTCGTCCGGCTCCGGGCTGGGGCTCTCGCTCGCGCGCGACCTCGCCGAGGGCGCCGGGGGCCGGCTGGAGCTGGCCCGCGCCGCGCCGCCGGTCTTCGCGCTCTTCCTGTCGGTCAGCACCGACTGAGCGGCAGGTCTCAGAGGGGCTCGTGCGAGAAGACGAGCCGCCGGTAGGCCCAGAAGCGGAAGAGCGTCCCGAGGCCGATGCCGACGACCGTCGCGACGTTGTCGGCCAGGCGGCTCTCGAACCCGAGCCCGTAGTGCGAGAGGGCCAGCACGAGCGCCGAGATGCCGAGCGCGACGAGGTTGACCCCGAAGAAGAGCATCACCTCGTGGTGGACCGGGCGGCTGCGGCGGTGCCGGAAGGTCCACTGCCGGTTGCCGATCCACGCGACGAGCGTGGCCACCGCCCCGGAGATGATCTTGGCGGTCGTGATCTTGTCGGCGAGCACCGTGTGCCAGAGGAGGTTCGCGCCGCCGAGGTCGATGACGAAGGCGACGGCGCCGACGACCCCGAACTTGATCATCTCGCGGTACAGCACGTCGACCGCGCCCCGCGCCGAGGCGAGGACGCGGGAGACGGGGCCTCGCGAGGGGGCGTCCTGGGCGGTCACCCGTGCAGCCTACTGAGTGCAGGTCGGTATCCTCGGCCGGGTGACCACCCCACGTCGTGCGCCCGGAGGGTTCCCCGTCGTCGGCATCGTCGGGGGAGGGCAGCTGGCGCGGATGTGCGCCGGCCCCGCCGCCGAGCTCGGCGTCACGCTGAGCGTCCTCGCGGAGGCCGAGGACGCCAGCGCCGCCCTCGTCGTGCCCAGCTCGCCGGTCGGCCACCACACCGACGCCGAGGCCGTCCTCGCCTTCGCGCAGGCCTGCGACGTCGTCACCTTCGACCACGAGCACGTCCCGGCCGAGGTCCTCGAGCAGCTCGTCGCGACCGGGGTGCCGGTGCACCCGACGCCCGACGCCCTGCGCTTCGCCCAGGACAAGCTCGCGATGCGCGAGCGGCTCACCGCGCTCGGGGTGCCGTGCCCCCGCTGGGTGCGCGCCGACACCGCGGCCGACGTCGAGGCCTTCGCCGACGAGGTCGGCCGGCCGTTCGTCGCCAAGACCCCGCGGGGCGGGTACGACGGCAAGGGCGTGGCCGTCGTGTCGTCCGCCGCCGAGCTCGAGGACTGGCTCGCCCGGGCCCAGGAGGCCGGCACCGGGCTGCTCCTCGAGGAGAAGGTGCCCTTCCGCCGCGAGCTCGCCGTGCTCCTCGCACGCAGCCCCTCGGGGCAGGCGGCCGCGTGGCCCGTCGTCGAGACCGTCCAGACCGACGGCATCTGCACCGAGGTGCTCGCCCCGGCGCCCGCGCTCGACGCGGACCTGTCGGCGCGGGCCGTCGAGGCGGGGCTGCGGGTGGCCGGCGCGCTCGGCGTCACCGGTGTCCTCGCGGTCGAGCTCTTCGAGCTGGAGGGGGCGGACGGCGAGCCCGGGTTCGTCGTCAACGAGCTCGCGATGCGGCCGCACAACTCCGGCCACTGGTCGATGGACGGCGCGGTGACGGGGCAGTTCGAGCAGCACCTGCGGGCGGTGCTCGACCTGCCGCTCGGCTCGCCGCGGCCGCGCGCGCCCTGGACCGTCATGGCCAACGTCCTCGGCGGCGACTACCCCGAGCTCTACCCGGCCTACCGGCACGTCATGGCCCGTGACCCCGAGGCCAAGGTCCACCTCTACGGCAAGGGCGTGCGCCCGGGCCGCAAGATCGGGCACGTCAACGTCTCCGGCGACGACCTCGCCGACCTGCGCGAGCGGGCCGGGCACGCCGCCGACTACCTTCAGGGAGTGGTCACCGAATGAGCACGCAGCCGGTCGTCGGCGTCGTCATGGGCTCGGACTCCGACTGGCCCGTCATGGAGGCCGCCGTCGCCGCGCTCGAGGAGCTCGGCGTCGAGTGCGAGGTCGACGTCGTCTCCGCGCACCGGATGCCCGAGGAGATGCTCGAGTACGGCCGCTCGGCCGAGGAGCGCGGGCTGCGCGTGGTCATCGCCGGGGCCGGGGGTGCCGCGCACCTGCCCGGCATGCTCGCGTCGGTCACGTCGCTGCCGGTCATCGGCGTGCCGGTGCCCCTGAAGTACCTCGACGGGATGGACTCGTTGCTCTCGATCGTCCAGATGCCCGCCGGCGTGCCGGTGGCCACGGTGTCGGTCGGCGGGGCGCGCAACGCGGGCCTGCTCGCGGCCCGCATCCTCGGGTCCGGCGAGGGCGCCGAGGCGCAGCGGCTGCGCGCGGCGATGGGGGAGTTCCGCACCGCGCTGCGCGACCAGGCGCACGCCAAGGGCGCGGCCCTGCGGGAGCGCCGCCGCTCCTGAGCCCTCGGCTCCGGGAGGCCGGCCCCGGCAGGTCGGCTCAGGCGGGGTCGGCCGGGAGGATGCCGCGCCGCTGCAGGTCGTCGACGACGCGCCGCGCGGCGCCGCCGTCGTCGAGGGGCGCGAACCGCTCGCGGAAGTCGCGGACCGCCGGGGAGTACCCGGCCAGGCGCGCGTCGTCGAGCAGCACCTCGGCGAGCTCGGCGGTCGTGCGCACGAGCGGCCCGGGCGCCTCCTGCTCGAAGTCGAGGTAGAAGCCCCGCAGCGAGTCGCGGTAGTGGTCGAGGTCCGGGACGAAGAAGACCATCGGCCGGCCGAGCACGGAGTAGTCGAACATCACCGAGGAGTAGTCGGTGACGAGGACGTCCGCGGCGGCGAGGAGGTCGTCCATCTCGAAGCCGGCGCCGGTCTCGTGGACACCCCACGGCAGCCGCACCTTGCCGCGGACCACCGGGTGCAGGCGCACGAGCACCTCGTACTCCTCGCCGACGAGGCGCACCAGCGCGTCGAGGTCGACCGGCACGGTGAAGGTGAAGCGGTTGCCCGAGCGCTGGTCGTCGCGGAAGGTCGGCGCGTAGACGAGGACCTTCTTGGACCGGGCGAGGCCGAGGCGGCGGCGCACCGCGGCGGCGCGCTCCTGCGGCGCGGTGACGAGCACGTCGTTGCGCGGGTAGCCCTGCTCGATGACCGGCCCGTCGTACCGGAAGGCGGAGCGGAAGCGCTCGGTGGCCCACGGCCCGGGCGAGAGCAGCACGCTCCAGTCGCCGATCATCCGGTCGACGCGCCCGACGTAGCCGGCGTCGCGGCCGACGACGGCGTCGAGGTCGTGCAGCATCCGCTTGAGCGGCGTGCCGTGCCAGGTCTGCACCCATGACGTCGCCCGCGGCCGGGGGACGAGGGCCGGCATGTTCTGGTTGCTGACCCAGACGCGGGCGCGACCCATGACCCACTGGTGGCGCAGCGACTGCCGGCGCAGCACCGGCACGTCGGCCGGCACCGGCACGCCGGGCTCGAGGCTCCACGCGGTCCGCACCGGCAGGCGGCGGCGCAGCACCTCGCGGTGGATGGCGCCGGGGCTGTCACCGAGGTCGTTGCCGATGTTGCTCTCGAAGACGACGAGGGAGGAGCGCGGCAGCCGGCTCGCGACGGTGAAGGCGACCCGGCCGGCAGGACGCACGACCCGGCGACGGACGGCGGCGACCTTGCCGCGGCGGCTCGAGCGCTTCCACAGCCGCTCCGCGGACCCGACGAGGTCGCGCAGGCCCGGCGGGTCCAGGCGGCGACGGGGGGCCGAGCGGGCCGCCTCGACGATGCGCTCGCGGGCGCCGGCGTCGCGGTGGGCGATGAGGTTGTCGGACTTGCGCCGCGCCGCCGGGCTGATGGCGAACCCGCGTGCGGCGGCGGCGTCGAGCTCCTCGAGCACCTCCGCCCGGGTCGCGACGATCTCGCCGGGCAGCTCCTCGTCGAGGTCGAAGTGCGAGGGGCGCTTGCCGATGAACCGGGTGCGGTCGAACTGGTAGTAGACGACCGGGCGGTCGAGGAACGAGAAGTCGATCGCCGCGCTCGTGTAGTCGGTGAGCATCGCGGTCGAGCGCAGCAGCAGGTCCTGGATGCTCACCTCTCCGTGGCGGACGACGTCGACGTGCGAGAGGTCGAAGAGGTGCGCGAACGGCTGCATGTTCGCGTGGAGGTAGAGGTCCGCGCGCAGGTCGTTGCGGCGCAGGAAGTCGACGAACGCGGGGTCGTGGAGCAGGTCGTTCCACCGCGCGAAGAACTCGCTCGTCACGACGTCGTCGGAGGTGCGCAGCCAGTCCCGCCACGTCGGCATGACGAGGAGGCGGCGCTCGGGCGGGGGGTGCTCCTCGAAGAGCCGGTCGTGCCGCGACAGGCCCGTGACGACGACCCGGTGCTCGGGCCAGCCGAAGTCGTCGACGATCATCCGGCGCTCGCGCTCGGAGCTGACGACGAACGCGTCGGCGCTGAAGCCGGGCGCCTTCCAGCCGTAGTTGGAGACCATGTTCTTGGTCCCCATGACGCCGTGCTGGAGGAAGACCCTGCGGGCCCGCACGTTGCGCTGGAAGGCGGGGCTGCGGGTGGCGAGCAGGTAGTCGCCGTGGTGCGAGGAGAGGATGCGCCGCGCCGCCAGGGTGGCCTCGACGTGCTCGCGGCTGCCGAACTCCAGCACTCCCGGGTCGTCGCCGAGGGCCTCGCGGTCGGGGGACCCGGGGGCGATGACGTAGCGCGCGTCGATCTCGGGGTGGTGCTCGCGCAGGTGGCGGTACAGCGCGATCCCGGTGTCCTGGGCGGTGTCCGGACGCTCGCCGACCACCCAGACCGGACGGTGCCGGGTCTGCCAGCGCAGGCGGACACCGTTGCGCGCCGGTGAGCGGGCGAGGTCGACGGCCGCGGCGTCGAGCGGACGGAACTCGAGGGCGAGGGCGCCGGACTTGAAGGTGCGGTAGGCGCGGACCTCGCCGGCGCCGTCGCCGGACCGCAGGACGGACGCGGGCATCGAGAGCCGCATCCGCCGGGCCACCTGGCGGACGGGGACCTCGGCGCGGAGGCGGTGGTGCGCGACGTCGGCCGACAGCACGACGTCGAGGAACTCCGGCCGGTCCAGGCGCCCGACGACGTCCGCGGCCGTCAGGTGCGCGACGAAGCGGGTGCGCCGGGCCGCGGCCGGCCGCTCCACCGGCGAGAGGGGCGTCAGCTCGGTGCGCAGCGGGATGCGCTCGCCCGTCCGCCGCGCCACGAGCGTCAGCTCACCGGAGGTGAGGGCAAAGCTGCGGGTGTCGACGACACCGTGGACCTCCCATCCCTCGTGCGAGGCCCGCACCCGGACGACCCGGCCGGACCCCGATACCGGGGGCTCCTGGCGGGCGTAGGCGAGGCTGAGGTTGCCCCCGCGGCGCTGGTACGGGGCGATGACGCCGCCGGGGACCTCCACCGCCCGGGAGGCGGCGAAGGAGGAGTGCCGGACGGGCAGGGTGCGGTAGGTGCCCCGCCCCGGGCGGACGACGTCGTCGCCCTCGTCGGCCTCGAGGGTGAGCTCGAGGTCGAGGATGGCCATCGGGTCGGTGCCGGGGCGAGGGGCCCGGACGATCGTCTCGAAGCGGGGGTCGGCGGACGCGCCCACCTGCGCGAGGGGCACACGGGCGCGCTCGGTGCTGCTGCCGCCGAGGGGCGCCGACCACAGCGTGGCGACCTCGCCCGTCCGGGCGACCACCGCGACCTCGAGCAGCCGCACCCCGGGGCGGGCGACGACGAGGACCTCGAGCCTGTCGTCGGTCTGGGTGACCTCGAGCCGCTCGAGGGTGGCGGGACGCAGGATCCGCACGGCGGTGGAGGCCTCTCGGGGTCGGAGCAGAGGGGAGCGCCGGTGAGCACGCGCGCTGGGTCAACGATATCGGGGCCCGAGGGGTGCCCGGGAGAGGGGCTCAGCGCTGCATGCCGTCGCGGCGGACCTTCGGCCACTCGATCTTCGGGCAGGTGTCCATGACCACGCCGAGGCCCGCGCGCCGGGCGCGCTCGGCCGCCGCGACGTCGACCACCCCGACCTGCATCCACACGGCGTCGAGCTGGAGGCGGTCCTTGTGCTCGATCGCCTGGTCGACGACCGCGCCGACCCGCGAGGAGTTGACGAAGCAGTCGACGACCTTGAGGTCCTGGTCGGGGATGTCGGCGAGGCTCGCGTACCCCTGTGCGCCGTGGACCGTCTCGGCCTTGGGGTGCACGGGGATGATGGGCGTGCCGAGCTCGACGCTCATCCAGCGGGACACCGACCACGCGGCACGGGACCGGTTGTCCGACAGTCCGACGACCACCCAGATGCCGGGGTCCATGAGCAGCTCGCGGATCAGGTCGGGGTCGTTCTGGTGCCTCAGTGCGCCCATCCGTCCATCATGCTCCGCCGCCGGTGCCGGTGGGGGGCGCCGCGCGGGTGGGCTCCCGACGGCGGGACGGTCGGGGCCCGTCAGTCGTTGCCGAAGAGGTCGCGCGTGTAGACGCGGTCCGCGACGTCGGCGAGCTCGTCGACGAGGCGGTTGGCGACGATGACGTCGGCACGCTCCTTGAGCTCCTCGAGCGTGACGAGCGGCGAGCCGAAGAAGTGGTCCTCGTGCAGCTCGGGCTCGAAGACGACGACCTCGACGCCCTTGGCCTTGAGGCGCTTCATGACGCCCTGGACGCTGCTGCTGCGGAAGTTGTCGGACCCGGACTTCATGATGAGCCGGTGGATGCCGACGACCTTCGGGCGGCGGGCGAGGATGTCGGTCGCCACGAAGTCCTTGCGGGTCGTGTTGGCGTCGACGATCGCCTGGATGAGCGTCTGCGGCACGTCCGCGTAGTTGGCGAGCAGCTGCTTGGTGTCCTTGGGCAGGCAGTAGCCGCCGTAGCCGAAGCTCGGGTTGTTGTAGTGCGTCCCGATGCGCGGGTCGAGGCCGACGCCGTCGATGATCTGGCGCGTGTCGAGCCCGTGGGTCGCCGCGTAGGTGTCGAGCTCGTTGAAGTACGCGACCCGCATCGCGAGGTAGGTGTTGGCGAAGAGCTTGATCGCCTCGGCCTCGGTGGGGTCGGTGAGCAGGACGGGCACGTCGGGGTCGAGGGCCGCCTCGGCGAGGAGCCGGGCGAAGAGCTCGCCGCGCTCGCTGCGGTCGCCGACGACGATGCGCGAGGGGTGGAGGTTGTCGTGCAGCGCGCGGCCCTCGCGGAGGAACTCGGGGCTGAAGACGACGCGGTCGGTGCCCAGGCGCTCGCGCAGGCCGCGGGTGAACCCGACGGGGACGGTCGACTTGACGACGGCGGTGGCGTCGGGGGCGATGCGGCGGACGTCGCCGACGACCTGCTCGACGCTGCTCGTGTCGAAGTAGTTCGTCCGCTCGTCGTAGTTCGTCGGGGTGGCGACGACGACGAACTCGGCGCCGCGGTACGCCTCCTCCTTGTCGGTCGTCACCGTGAGGTTCAGCCCGCCGGCGGCGAGGTGGCTCTCGATGTCGGGGTCCGAGATGGGGCTGCGACCCTCGCGCAGGGTCGCGACGCGGGACTCGTCGATGTCGAAGGCGACGACGTCGTGCCGGCGCGCCAGCAGGACCGCGAGCGAGAGCCCGACGTACGAGGTGCCGACGACGCAGATCCTGTGGGTCACGGCCGACAGCCTACGGTTCGGCGCGCTGGGGCATGATCGAGGTCCACGACCACGAGGAGAGCTCACGATGAAGTTCGGACTGTTCGTCCCGCAGGGCTGGCGCCACGACCTCGTCGGCATCGACCCGGCCCAGCACTGGGGGGTGATGGCCGGGCTCGCGCGCCGCGCCGACGGCATCGAGGACTGGACCTCGATCTGGGTCTACGACCACTTCCACCCGGTCCCGCGGCCGACCGAGGCCGGCGTGCACGAGGCGTGGACCCTCATGGCAGCGTTCGCGGGCGTCACCGGCCGGGTCCGCCTCGGCCAGATGTGCACCTGCCTGGGCTACCGCGAGCCGACCTACCTCGCCAAGGTCGCCGCCACCGTCGACGCCGTCTCCGAGGGACGCGTCGAGATGGGCATCGGCGCCGGCTGGTACGAGCACGAGTGGCGGGCCTACGGCTACGGCTTCCCGGGCGCCGGCGAGCGGCTGGCCCGCCTGCGCGAGGGCGTCGAGGTCATGCGGCAGATGTGGACCACCGGGCGCGCGACGCTCGACGGCGACCACTACCAGGTCGACGGCGCGATGTGCTTCCCGCAGCCGCTGCAGGGCACGTCGATGCCGGGCTCGCGCGCCAACGGCATCCCGATGTGGGTCGCCGGAGGCGGCGAGAAGAAGACGCTGCGCATCGCGGCCGAGTACGCCGACTACACGAACTTCGACGGCTCGCCCGAGGGCTTCAGCGCCAAGAGCGCGATCCTCGAGCAGCACTGCCGCGACATCGGCCGGGACTTCGGCGAGATCGTCCGTAGCGCCAACTACAACGTCGTCATCGGGCGCGACGAGCGCGAGGTGCAGGAGCGGCTCGCGTGGATCCGCGACCACTACGCGTCCGCCGGGCTGCCGGACGACGTCGTCGACGACACCGTGCGCTCCTTCGAGACCGGGCCCCTCGTCGGCACGCCCGAGCAGGTCGTCGAGAAGCTGCAGGACCTCCAGGCGCGCGGGATGACGTACGCCATCACCTACTTCGTCGAGCAGGCCTACGACCTCTCGGGCGTCGAGCTGTTCGAGCGCGAGGTGATGCCGGAGCTCGTCGACCGCGAGCGCCACGGCCACCTGTGGCACCTGCTGCGCGGCGAGTGACCGACCCGGGCCGGCACCGGTGATCCTCCCGCCCGAGCGGGACCCGCGGCTGACGACCGTCCGCCGCGGGGGCACCCTGACCGACGCCGACCACCGCCTGCTGGCCCTGTGGGCGGTGGCCTGCGCCGAGCACGTCCTGCCGCTCGTCGAGGCCGAGCGGCCCGGCGACCCCCGCCCCCGGGCCGCCCTCGAGGCGGTCCGGGGCTGGGTGCGCGGCGAGGTCGGGATGATGGCCTCGCGTGCGGCCGGCGGGCACGCGATGGGGGCGGCCCGCGACCTGCGAGGGGCCTCGCGCTTCGCGGCCTACGCCTGCGGGCAGGCGGCGTGCGTCGCGCACGTCGCGGCGCACGACCTCGGGGCGGCCGCGTACGCCCTCAAGGCCGTGCGGGCGGCGGCAGCGCCCGGCGAGGCGGAGGCGGCGGGGCGGGCCGAGTGCGCGTGGCAGCGCGCGCAGCTGCCCGAGGCCGTGCGCGGGCTCGTCCTCGAGGACCAGGAGCGCCGCAACCCCCTGTGCTGGGACCTCTTCCACACCTGACCGCGCACGACGTCCAGCCCCGGCCTTCCCCACTTCTTGCGAGTTGAGCCGCTCGACACGCCGCCCGACGGCGTGTCGAGCGGCGGAACTCGCAAGAAGTCGGGTGGGGGTGGGGTCGGTCAGAGGAAGAGGGTGGGGTCGAACTCGTCGATGGGGATGATCCGGACGCGCGGGAGGGGCTCCTTGAACGCGCGGACGTCGTGCTCGAGGTCGAGCGCCTCGAGCCCACGGCCCACGAGCGCGTTGAAGGCCTGGTTGCGGAACTCGTCGAAGCCCGCGACCGCGACCTTGCGGCCGTCGAGGAGGCCCTCGACCTGCGGCAGGAAGTCGCCGTCGTTGCTCACGAGGATGACGTCGGCGGAGCGCTCCTGCAGCGCCTCGAGGGTGCGCTGGATCGCGACGTCGACGACCTTGACGCCCGGGTCGCCGGACAGCGGCACCGGGCGGTAGCCGATGGCGAGCAGCGCCTGGACGAACGACATCGGCAGCTCGGAGTTGGCCGCGAGGAAGAACAGCCCGCGGGTCGGCTGCTGCCAGTGCTCCTCGGCGAACTTGAGGACCCGCTCCCACCGCGGGCGCTCCTCGGGCCGGGGCCGCCGGGCCAGGATCGCGTTGCCCAGGGTGGCGTCGATGTTCTCGCCGTCCACCAGCACGTAGGTCAGCCGGCCGCTCTCGTCCATGAGGGCAGGCTAGGGGGCACGGGGGCCCACGTCGCCCCCGGGGGCCGGTGCGGTCCGGCCCGGGCCGTCAGGTCGTCGGTTCGCCGGCGGCCGCGCGCAGGGCGGGGAGGAGCTCCTCCACGGGGCGGGAGGAGCGCACGACGACGATCTCGGTCTCGCGCGGCGGCGGGGCGGGTGAGCCCGACGGCGCCGCCCAGCGGGCGACCTCGGCCATCGCCCGGCCGAGCTCGGCGCGGGCGTCGGCGGCGTCGGTGTGGCCCCGCAGCCACCGGCGCAGGACGTGGTTGTGGGCGGTGACGACGGCGCCCGCGAGGAGCTCGGCGCGCAGGTCGGAGGCCTCGCTCTCGTCGGTCAGCCGGCGCAGGAAGACCCGGAAGGTGCGGTGGTAGGGCAGCTGGCTCGCGGCCTCGCGGTCGCGCAGGGCGGCGACCTGCCGGGTGATGCGATAGCGCAGCCGGGCCCGGTCGCCCTCGGCCAGGTAGTGCTCGAGCACGAGCCCCGCGGCGTCGGCCGCCGCCTGCAGCGCGGGGGCCTCGGACGCGGCCAGGCGCTCCTCGACGCGTGCGACGAGCGCCTCGTGGTCCGGGAAGACCGCGTCCTCCTTGCCGCTGAAGACGCGGAAGAAGGTCGTGCGGCCGACGCCCGCGCGGGCGACGACGTCGTCGACCGTCGTCTCGTGGAAGCCGCGCTCGGCGAAGAGGGCGAAGGCGGCGTCGGTGAGCCGCTCGCGGGGGGTGGACGTCACACGGCCCACGATAGACGCTGACGGTGGTACTGAGTATCGTGGGACGGAACTGAGTACCACGCGGCCCCGGCCGCCGGATGGAAGAGGAATCCATGAGCGGCAACCCCGACTTCGACACCTACCGGCTCTCGGAGGACCACGAGGCCATCCGCGAGGCCGTCCGCGCCGTCGCCGAGGACAAGATCGCGCCGTTCGCCGCTGCGGTCGACGAGGAGTCGCGCTACCCGCAGGAGGCGCACGACGCGCTCGTCGCCTCGGACTTCTTCGCCCCGCACGTGCCCGAGGAGTTCGGCGGCGTGGGGGCCGACGCGCTCGCCACCTGCCTCGTCATCGAGGAGGTCGCCCGGGTCTGCGCGTCGTCCTCGCTCATCCCGGCGGTCAACAAGCTCGGCTCGATGCCGCTGCTCCTCGCGGCGAACGACGACGTCAAGAAGCGCTACCTCACGCCGCTCGCGGCGGGGGAGTCGACCTTCTCCTACGGCCTCTCGGAGCGCGAGGCCGGCTCGGACACGGCGGCGATGAAGTGCAAGGCCGTGCGCGACGGCGACGACTGGGTGCTGACCGGCCAGAAGTCCTGGATCACCAACGCCGGTGTCTCCGAGTACTACACGGTCCTCGCGGTGACCGACCCCGACGGCCCGCGCGGCAACAACATCACCGCGTTCGTCGTCGAGAAGTCGGACGAGGGGTTCTCGTTCGGCGAGAAGGAGCGCAAGCTCGGCATCAAGGGCAGCCCGACCCGCGAGCTGCACTTCGACCGCTGTCGCATCCCCGGCGACCGCGTCGTCGGCGAGGTCGGCGCCGGCCTGAAGATCGCCCTCGCGACCCTCGACCACACCCGCGTGACCATCGGCGCCCAGGCCGTCGGCATCGCCCAGGGCGCGCTCGACCAGGCCGTGGCCTACGTCAAGGAGCGGCAGCAGTTCGGCAAGAAGGTCGCCGAGTTCCAGGGCGTGCAGTTCATGCTCGCCGACATGGCGATGCAGCTCGAGGCCGCCCGCCAGCTCGTCTACGTCGCCGCCGCGAAGTCCGAGCGCTCCGACGCCGACCTCCCGTTCTTCGGCGCCGCGGCCAAGGCCTACGCCTCGGACGTCGCGATGCAGGTGACGACCGACGCCGTCCAGCTGCTCGGCGGCGCCGGGTACACGCGCGACTTCCCGCTCGAGCGGATGATGCGCGACGCGAAGATCACGCAGATCTACGAGGGCACCAACCAGGTCCAGCGGATCGTCATGGCTCGTCAGCTCCTCAAGGGCTGATCCGCCGACCCGGCCGAGCCGCCGCCGCGCTCGTCAGGCCAGGGCAAGGCGGGCGAGCGCGACGACGAGTCCGACGCACGCGCAGGCCGCCAGGGTCCGCAGCACGGACCACCCGCGCCACAGGAGCAGGACGGCGGCCAGCGCGAGGTAGCCGAACGCGACGGGGTCGAGGGCGCGCGGGTCCGGGAGCTCGACCGAGACCGGCCCGAGGGCCGCGACGACGGTGCGGTCGGCGAGGGTGTGGACCGCGAGGTAGACGCCGAGGTGGGCGATGACGCCGACGACGGCGGCGGTGACCCCGCCCAGCGCGGCGGCGAGCGTGCGGTTGCCGCGCAGCCGCTCGATGAACGGGGCGCCCAGGAAGACGAGGACGAACGAGGGGACGAACACGACCCACGTCGTCAGGAGCGACGCGAGGACCCCGGCGGCCCAGGGGGAGAGGGCGCCGGGGTCGCGGTACGCGCCGAGGAAGGCGACGAACTGCACGACCATGATGAGCGGCCCGGGCGTCGACTCGGCCAGCGCGAGCCCGCGGGCCATCTCGCCGGGGGCGAGCCACCCGTACACCTCGACCGCCCGCTGCGCGACGAAGGCGAGCACCGCGTACGCGCCGCCGAAGGTGACGAGGGCGGTGCCGGTGAAGAACAGCCCCTGCTGCGTGAAGACGCTGCCCCGCCCGGTGAGGAGCACGACGGCGGTCATCGGCACGGCCCACGCGAGCAGGCCGACGCCGAGCACGCGGGCGACGTACCCCCGGGTCGGGCGGACGTGGTGGAGGGTGTCATCCCGGACGACCGGGGCGACGTCGCCGGGGCGGGAGGGCACGGCCGCCGTCGGAGGTCGCCCGCGAGCGGCGACCAGCCCGACCAGGCCGGCCGCGAGCACGACGAGGGGGAACGGCACGTGCACGAGGCCGAGGGCCAGGAACGCCGTCACCGCGGTGCCCACGGAGAGGCGGGTGGTCAGCGCCTTGCGACCCACGCGCAGGACGGCCTGCGCGACGACGACGAGGACGGCCGGCGCGACGGCGGCGAACACCCCCGAGACGACGGCGGTCTCGCCCCACGCGACGTAGACGGCCGAGAGCCCGAGGAGGGCGACGAGCCCGGGGAGGACGAAGAGGGTCCCCGCGACGAGGCCCCCTCGGACGCCGTTGAGGAGCCACCCGACGTACACCGCGAGCTGCTGGGCCTCGGGCCCCGGCAGCAGGGTGCAGAAGGAGAGGGCGTGGAGGAAACGCTCGTGGCCGATCCAGCGACGCCGCTCGACGAGCTCGCGCTCCATGACCGCGATCTGGCCCGCGGGCCCGCCGAAGGTCTGCAGCGAGATCGAGAACCACGCACGGACGGCCTCCGCGAACGGCACCAGGTCGGTGCGCCGGTCGGCGGCAGGCTGGGCGTCGGCCACGGTGGTCCTCCTCGGTCGCGGACCAAGGTAGGGGACGGCGGGGGCGTGGGACGAGCCACCGCCCGTGGCGACGTCGCGTGCCTGCGGACGCACCGGCGGTCCATGGGTGCTCGGGGCCGTGGCCCACAGCTGGTCACGAGCGGCTGAACGGGGCGCGTCGAGAGCGGCCGAGAGGTGGTGCACGGGAGGGAAGTCCGGCCGATCGCACGGTCCGGTCGGACGATCGGCTGATTCGTCCACCGTCGAGCGGCCGCCCGGTCCCGCCTCTGCGCACAATCACGGGGTCGACACAACTGGAGGACGGACCGTGCTTGTAGGGGAGCCCGCGACGTCCACGGCCACCCCCGCGGTGGCCGTGGGACGCCAACCGATCGTCGACCGCACCGGCGCGGTCATGGGCTACGAGCTCCTGTACCGCGCCGCGCGGTCGGACACCCCGCTGCCCTCCGGGGAGCAGATGACCGCCGACGTGGTGCTGGGTGCCCTGACCATCGGGGTCGGCCAGCTCGTCGGCGACAAGGTGATCTTCTGCAACGCCGAGCGGGGCGTGCTCACCGGCAGGACCCCCGTGACCCTCCCGCCCGCGCGCACCGTCATCGAGGTGCTCGAGACCGTGACCGTCGACGACGAGTCGGTGCAGGGATGCCGCGACCTCGTCGCGCGCGGGTACCAGCTCGCCCTCGACGACTTCGTGTGGATCGACGGTGCGGAGCGGCTGCTGGAGCTCGCCACGATCGTCAAGATCGACGTGCAGGACCTCGGCCGGGAGGGTTCGCTCGCGCTCGCGGACCGGTGCCGGCCCTACGGCGTGCGGCTGCTGGCCGAGAAGCTCGAGACGCTCGACGACCTCGACTGGGCGATACGCTCCGGCTTCGAGCTGTTCCAGGGCTACGCCATCGAGAAGCCGCGCGTGGTGCGCGGCCAGACCATCCCCACCGCCGCGCTGGCCCACGTCAACCTCGCGACGACCCTGCTCACCGAGGACGTCGACCTCGACGCGCTGGAGGCGATCCTGCGTCGCGAGCCCGGGCTCGTGCTCCAGGTGCTGCAGCTGGCGTCGGTCGGCGCCGACCACGGGCTCCGGCGCGAGGTCCGCGGCATCCGCGAGGCCCTCGTCATGCTCGGCACGGTCCGGATCCGGCAGTGGGTGGCGCTCACCTTGCTCTCGGGGCGGCCGGGGGCCGGAGCCGACGGGCTGGCGACCGCGCTGGTCCGGGCCCGCACCTGCGAGCTGCTCGCGGCCGAGCGCTCGGTCTGCGAGCCGGACTTCGCCTTCACCGCCGGGCTGCTGTCCGCCCTCGACCTGCTGCTCGGCGTCCCGATCGAGGACGTGGCGGGGATGCTCGACGTCCCCAGCGCCCTCGCCGACGCGGCCTTCCGCCGGTCGACCTCCGTCGGTGAGCTCGTCTCCGAGGTGGCGGCCTTCCAGCACGGTGTGGTCGACGGCTCGTCCGCGGCGACTGCCGCGGACCTCGACGTCGCCGCCGCTCGCGCGTTCGCGTGGGCGATGCCCTACGTCAACGGGGTGGCCGGCCCCTCGGCGTGAGAGTCGCCCGGCGGCCGCCCGGTCCGGGGGGCGGCGCGCCGGTCACACCCGGACCTGGCAGTAGAGCAGCAGGTCCGCGGCGAGGGCCTGACGGGCCAGGCGCGCCAGCCGGTGCACGGCCGGCCGGTCCCGCCGGCCGGCCGGCGGACCGTCGGCGGAGGCCGCGACCGCGTCACGCAGGTCGGCCGGGGTCGCGGCGGCGAGCGCGCGCTGCAGCCCGAGGGTCACGGTGACGACGAGCGGGCCGGCCCGGTCGGGTGGCCCCAGGGCACGGGCGCTGCGGGGGTCGGCCAGGACCTCGGCGTGCGGGCGGGCGGTGAGGAGCTCCTCGAGCCGACCGCACCGCACGACGGGGTCGACGCGGTCGGTGAACACGGGGCGGGGGAAGCGACGGGTCGCGGGAGGTGCGCGGTGGTCAGGGTGCGACGGTCCGGGGTCGTGCGGCGGCCCACCGACGGTCACCGGGAGGTCGACGAGGGCGAGCGCGGCGCGGTCGTCGACGGCGGCGTAGTAGGCGAACGCGGCGGGCACGGGGGGTGGCGCTCACGCTCCGGGGAGCGCGGACGTGACAGGGACGTCCGCGAGGGCGCTCGCGGCCACGAGCAGGGCGACCCGCGCCGAGTCGTTCGTCCGCATCGAGGTCCAGCCGTGGGCGATGCGGACGAGGGCGACGGCCGCGTGCACCTCGAGCACGTCCGGGCGCAGCGGCTCACCGGCGGCGTCGGCGTACCCCTGGAGGAAGGGCCGGGCCGGTCCCGTGAAGAGGGGCTCGGTCCCCCCGCTCGTCACCCAGAGCCACGCGCACCAGTAGGCGACGTCACGCTCGCGCTCGGCGAGCTGGAGGCGGTCGAGGTCGACGATCGCGACGTGGTCGGGGGTGGCGTGGACGTTGCGGGGCGAGAAGTCCCCGTGGCTGGGAACCAACCCACCGGTCTGCGTGCCGGTCCACCGCCGCTCGATCCCCTCGGCGACGGCCCGGAAGAGGGAGTGGACGTGCGGTGGCGCCTGGCCCTCGAGCGAGCGGACCTTCCGGTGCGTGGAGCGGACGAGGGCGCGACGGTCGCGCACCCGGTGCAGGTCGGCCCCGCTCGCGTGCAGCGCGGCGAGGAGCCGGCCGACGTCGGCCCCGCGACGGACCGACCCGCCCAGTGCGCCGCGCACGGCCAGGGCGTCGCCCGGCACCCGCGACATCACGAGGTCGCCGGAGGCGGCGTCGAAGGACAGCGGCTCGGGCATCCTCGGGTGCGGCGACCCCCCGAAGGGCGAGGCCCACAGGGCCAGCATGTCGTCGTGGACGCGCGAGCCGTCCGCGCCGAGGTAGGTCTTGACGACGACCGGGCGGCCGGTGCTGTCCTCGACCGCCATCCGCACGGGGCGGTCGGCGTGGCCGGTCGGGACGAGTCCGTCCGGCGCAGGCGCGGGCACGGGCCGCTCCGCGAGCAGGCGCAGCAGGGCGTCCCGTTCCTCCGGCGACCCGTGCCGGCTCTCGGCCAGCCCGGCGAGGCGGGTGAGGGCGAGGCGCTCCCACGCGAGCAGGTCGGGCGGGGCGTCGCCGTAGCCCGCGAGGAAGGCGTCGACGGCCGCCTCGCCCACCGCCGGGTCGCGTCGACCGACGACGACCTCGCGGCGCAGGTGCGCGACCATGTTGCCGACGTCGAGGCCGCGCGGGGCGAGGGCGGCGTCGTCGAGGTCGATGAGGCAGACGCCCGCGTCCCCCCCGACCGCCACCACCTGGCGCGGGTGCAGGTCCCGGTGGGAGGGCACGAGCGGACCGTCGGGGGGAGCCAGCGCGGCCTCGGCGGCGGCGACGGCACGGCAGCCGGCCGGAGCCCGGCGCAGGAGCTGGGCGGACTCGTCGGCCGAGGTCCAGCGCCGGTCGAGCGCGGCGCCGCTGTCGTGCAGCCGCCGCAGGACCCGCCCGGTCGCGGCGCAGGCGTCCAGGTAGGCGTCGTCGGGAAGGTCCTCCATGACGGTCCCCGGACGGAAGGACACGACGCCGACGCAACCGTCGTCGGAGGTGGTGAGGGCCGTGGGGACGACGTCGGAGAGCCCGGCCTCGGCGAGGGCGGCCAGACGGCGCGCGTTGCCGCGTGCCCGGGGCGACGCGAACGCCTTGACGACGACGGCCGCCCCGTCCCCGCGACGCGCGGCGAAGGTCGCCCGGCGACCCGCGACGCGGCGCAGGACGCGGCCCAGGCGCAGCCCGGCGAGCGTGTGGTCCCGGTCGGCCCGCCGCAGCGCCTCGGCCACGGCCGCGTCGTCGTCGGGGAGGTCGGCGGCAGCGGCGACGGCGCTGCCGGGGCCGGTCGTCACCTGCTCGAGCGCGGCGAGGACGTCACCGACCCGGGACGCCCAGGACCACTCCTCCCGCACCCGCACGGACACGGCGGCCTCGGCCGCTCCCGCCCCGGCTGCGAGCGCGGTGCGGATGCCGGCCGCCAGGTCGGCCGGGTCGCCGGGACGGACGAGACGGCCGACGCCGAGGCCGCCGAGGAGCGCGCGCGGCTGGCCGAGGTCCGACGCGACGACCGGCACGCCCGCCGCGAGGTACTCGTAGACCTTGAGCGGGGAGAACGAGAAGCCGGGGAGGTCGGGGTAGGGGGCGAGGGCGACGTCGGCGGCGCGGACGACGTCGACGGCCTCGTCGTGGGGGAGCGCGCCGGCCAGGTGCACGCGGGGGCCGACGCCCCGAGCCTCCGCCCGCGCGGCGAGCTCCTCGCGCACCGGTCCGTCCCCGACGACGACGAGGTGCACGTCCGGGGCGAGGGCGGCCAGCGCGTCGACCGCGACCTCGACCCCGTGCCAGGGACGCAGCGTGCCGGTGAACACGGCCATCCGTGCACCCGGGGGGACCCCGAGCCGGGCCCGCACCGCCGCCGGGTCGTGAGGGCGCAGGAACGGGCGCGGGTCGACGCCGTTGGCGACGGTGACGACCGGGGCGTCCGGCCCGATCAGGCCGCGCACCTCGGCGGTCAGCTCGTCGCTCACGGGCACGACGAGGTCGGCCGCGCGCAGCACCGAGATTTCGCGCTCGCGGGCCACGGCGACGTGGCCCAGGCCGCGCCACCGCGCCTCCTCGTGGGCGAGCAGCGCGTTGACCTCGACGACGTGTCGTGCGCCGGTCGCCCGGGCCAGCCGCGTCCCGGCGGTGCCGAAGAGGGACAGCCGCTCGTGGACGACGTCGGGGGCGAAGTGCCGGGCGACCGGCTCACCCTCGGTGGCGAACCGCTCGACGAGGGCGAGCTTGTTGCGCTCGCGCAGGATGCCCTCGGCCCGCCCCGGGTGGGGGAGGAGGTGGGTGCGCAGCCGGGGGTGCGCCGGTGGGTCGCCGTGGCCGGCGACGCCGAGGAGCAGCACGTCGTGGCCGAGGGCGGCGTAGGCCTCCGCGACCGCGCGCAGGTGGAGGGCGGCGCCCTTGGACCCCGGCACCCGGACGCCCTGGTCGGTGCACAGGACGAGGACCCTCATCGCGCGACCTCCGCCCACAGGCCGAGCAGCTCGCGCCCGGAGCGGTCCGGGGCGTAGTCGGTGGCGACGAGCTCGCGACCGGCCGCGCCGAGGGCCCGGGCCGCGACGGGGTCGGACCGCAGGTCCGCGATCGCCCGGGCGAGGGCCTCGGGGTCGTCCTGCGGCACGAGCCGGCCGGTCGCGCCGTCGCGGACGAGCTCGGGGATGCCGACGACGTCGGTGGAGACGACGGGCACGCCACGCGCGAGGGCCTCGACCAGCACCGTCGGCAGGCCGTCGCGGTCGCCGTGCTCGTCGACCCGGCAGGGCAGGGCCACGAGGGAGGCGCGGGCGTAGGCGGCCTCGACGCCCGCGGAGTCCATGGCCCCGTGGAAGGTGACGCGGTCCGCGACCCCGAGCTCGGCGGCGAGGTCGACGAGCGACGTGCGCAGCGGCCCGTCGCCGATGACGTCGAGGCGCAGCCACGGGTCGTCGACGGCCGCGAGGGCCACCGCCCGGACGAGGACGTCGACGCCCTTCTTCGGCACCAGCCGGCAGACGCACAGCACGGGGGCGTCGCGCCGTCCGGCGTGCACGAGGTTGGGTCGACCGAGCGGGACACCGTTGCGCACGAGGCGGATCCGCTGTCCGGGCAGTGACCTCCCGAGGTGGTCGACGTTGTACTCGGAGACGGTGACCACGGCCGCGACGCCTTCGAGCCGCCCGCCGAGGGCGTCGACGTTCTCCGCGTGGAAGACGTCCTTCGCGTGCGCGGTGACGGTGACGGGGACACCCGTGACCCGGGAGGCCACCGTCGCGACCTCGGCGGCCGCCGTCGCGAAGTGGGCGTGGAGGACGTCGGGCCGCTCGGCGAGGACCCGCTCGGCGACGAGCAGCCCGTGCGCCAGGCGGCGTCGGGCGCTGCGGTCCCCGGACAGCCACCGGACGCGGGCCCGGCGGACCTCGCGGACGACCGCGCGCGGACGTCGCAGCCCGACCCGGACGGCGGGCCGGACCCAGCCGCGGTGGCGGGGCAGGTAGCGCGCGCTGGCGCGGACCTGCTCCACCTCCGCGTGGCGGGGGCCGTCCTCGGGGGCCATGAGGCTGTCGACGAGGACCTCGGTGCCGAGCTCCTCGAGGGTCGCGAGCTCCCGGACGACGAAGGTCTCGCTGAGCCGCGGGTAGCGCTTGAGCACGTAGAGGACCTTCACGACCGACCTCCCACCGCACGCCGCTGCGCGAGGTCGGTCACCGCGTGGTCGGCCGGCCCCGTGAGCCGCCGGACGCTGGAGGCGTCGACGTCGTCGGGGGAGCCGACCCGCACGAGCCGGCCCCGGTCGAGGACGGCGACCGCGTCGGCGGACCGGATCGTCGAGAGGCGGTGGGCGATGAGCAGGGTCGTGCGGTCCTCGGGCAGGTTGGACAGCGCCTCCATGACGAGCTCCTCGGTGTGGACGTCGAGCGCCGAGGTCGGCTCGTCGAGGACGAGGACCGGCGCGTCGCGCAGGATGGCGCGGGCGATGGCGAGCCGCTGCCGCTGGCCCCCGGAGAGGGTGGCCCCGCGCTCGCCGACCGGGGTGTCGAGGCCGTCGGGCAGGCGGGAGGCGAACTCGTCGACGAGCGCGAGCCGGGCGGCGCGGTGGACGGCCGCGTCGGAGGCGTCGACGTCGCCGAGCCGGATGTTGTCGCGCAGCGTCCCGCGCATCACGAGGCAGTCCTGGAGCACGACGGCCACCTGCGAGCGCAGGTCGGCGAGGGCCCGGCGCCGCACGTCGACGAAGTCGAGGTGGACCGCGCCGGAGGTGGGGTCGACGAGCCGGGGGACGAGCGAGGCGAGGCTCGTCTTGCCGGCGCCGGTCGGCCCGACGAGGGCGAGGGTCTGCCCGGGCTCGACTTCGAGGGAGACGCCGTCGAGCACGGTCGTGCTGCCGTAGCGCAGCGTGACGTCGGAGAACTCCAGGTGCCCGCGGGCCCGCCGGGGGCGGACCGGTCGCGCCGGCTCGGCGACGTCGGGCAGCTCGGCCAGCACCTCCTCGATGCGCTCCGCGGCCGCGGCCCCCTTGGCGAGCGAGGTGCTGAGCCGCGAGAGCGCCTTGAGCGGCTTGTAGAGCGAGCCGAGGTAGGACACGAAGACGAGGAGCATGCCGAGGGTGATCTCGCCCGAGAGGACCCGGGAGGTGCCGACCCAGAGCACCATCGCGGCCGAGCCGGCGGCCGTGAGGTCGACGAGCGGGCTGAACCGCGCCTGGATGCGGGCGGACTCCAGGCCGGCGCGCAGGCTCTCGCCCGTCAGCCGGTCGAAGGTGCTGCGCTGGGTCGGCTCCAGCCCGAGGGACTGCACGAGCGGCATCACGGCGAGGCTCTCGGACGCGGCGGCGGCGACGACGCCGTCGGCGGCGCGGGCCTCGCGGCTGCTGCGCTTGAGCCGGACGGTCGAGCGGTGGACCGTCCACGCGAGCAGCGGCGCGAGCACGAGGGCGACGAGGGCGAAGACGACGTCCATCGCGACCATGACGACGAACATCCCGACGACGAGCATGACGTTGGGACCGATGACGGCGAGCGACTGCACGAGCATGTCCTGGGTGCGGTCGACGTCGCTCGTGACGCGGTTGGCGAGGTCCCCCACGCGCGAGCGGCCGTGGAAGGCGAGCGAGAGCCGGTGCAGGTGGGTGAAGACGGTGCCGCGCAGGTCGGCCGCCAGCCGCAGCCCGGCCGAGGCGAGGACGCGCGTCGACCAGTAGTCGAGGACCGCGGCCAGCGCGACGACGACGAGCAGCGCGACGGCCGAGAGCGCCGCGACGGCCATCGGGTCGGTGAGGCCGAGGACCGGACGCGGGTCGTCGGCGAGCGCGTGGTCGACGACGAGCCGCAGCGGCCACGGCTCGGCCAGGCGCACGACGACCTCGAGCACCGCGAGCAGCGCGCCGAGGGCGAGCAGGCGCCGGTAGGGGCGCACGTGACCGGAGAAGCGGCGCAGGACCGCGAGGACCCCGCTCATCGCGCGGCCACCCGGGCGGGCGCGGTGGCGGCGCCGGCGTGCGCGAGCACCCGGGCCGCGACCCGCGCGGCGCCGTCGACGTCGAGACCGCTCCGGGCGAGGTCCCACCCGGTCTGCAGCCGCGGGCGGTCGAGCAGCCAGCTCACCTCGTCCGGACCGGCGCCGGGGTCGAGGACGTCGGCCAGCCCGAGGCAGGCCAGGCGCCCTGCGCGGATGGCCTGCTCGCGCCGGGGCGCGCGGCGCGGCACGAGCAGGGGGCGCAGGCCGGAGACGACGGCCTCGTAGACCGAGTTGTAGCCGACCATCTGGACGCTGGCGGAGGCCTCGGCGTACAGCGCCGTGCAGTCGTCACGCGGCGCGACGACCTCGACCCCGTCGGGCACCGACCAGCCGGCCGCGGGACCGCGCACGACGACGACGCGCTCGTAGCGGGGCGTCGCGGCGACGGCCTCGAGGACCGAGGTCAGCACGTCACCGTCGCCCCCACCCCCGGCCGTGACGAGGACCGTGCCGCCCGTCGCTCCGGCGAGCGGCCGGGGTGGCGCCACGGGGGCGGTGACGATCCCGCAGTAGACCGGCTGCACCGGCAGGCCGTACTCGGCGACGTGGTCGCAGAGCGAGGGTGACCCGTACACGAGCACCTCGTCGACCCAGCGTCCGGCGCCCGACCAGTCCGGTCCCTCGATCTCGGCGCGGACGGCGGCGGGGGTGTCGAGGATGTCGCGCAGCCCGAGGAGGACGGTGGCACCCGCGCGGCGGGCCGCGACCACGGCCGGCCGCAGCTCGCCCTCGATGCCGAGGGGGTGGCGGTCGACGAGCAGGACGTCGGGCCGGACCTCCTCGACGACCTGTGCGAAGACCCGGGCGCGCTCGCGGAGCGTGCCGGCGAGGTCGCCGCTGCGGGTCACGTAGCGGCCGGTGGCGTCCTTGGTGACGGCCGGGACGCGGACGACGCGGACGCCGTCGGCGCCGAGCCACGCGTGCCGGCTCGCCAGACCGGTGACGAGGGTGACGTCGGCCGACGGGGCGAGCGCACGAAGGGCGGCGGCGATGCGCGAGTTGCGGCGGGCGTGGCCGAGGCCGAACCCGTCGTGCGAGACCAGGACGACACGTGGAGCCCGCGCGGGCCTTCGCAGCAGGGGGGGCGCCTCCGGCCGGGGCGGGCTCCACGTGTCCATGCGCGGAACCGTAGGTTCGCCCGCCGTTCACCCACCATTGGCCCTTGGCCCACCCCCACCTGTCCGGAGGTACTAGTCCCTCGGACGACGAGGCGCGTCCGCGCGCGCTTCGTCGGCGCCACCCGAAGAGCCGCGGCCGGCCGCCCCGGCCGCCGCCTCGCGGATCGCGTCGACGAGGGTCCGGCCCGCCCACTGCGTGACGACGAGTTCGCTCGCACCCGCTTCCAGCGCGGCGCGGTGCAGGGCGACGCCGTCGAAGGCACTGGTCAGCAGCACCCTCGGGGCGTGGGGCCGCGTCGTCAGGTCCCGGCACAGGTCCGGGCCCGAGCCGTCGGGGAGCCGCACCGCGACCACGACCACGTCCGGGGCGAGGCCGTCGACCGACTCGGGCGCGGCTCCGGCGCTCCTGCACTCTCCGACGACGACGATCCCGGGGGCGACGTCCACGACGGCCCGCAGCTGCTCGCGCACGAGCGGGTGCGGCTCGACGAGGAGGACGCGCAGAGGACGGGCCGTCGGAGGGTGAGCGTCGGTCACGAGGGGCGTCCTTCCTGCAGGCGCCGACGCCTGTCGGGCACAACGTAACTCGGCGGATGCTCGAGGCTGCACGGCAGCAGCGGGGTGCGTCCTCGATGGCCGTGGCTCCGTCCGTCCGGACGGTCCACGGGCTGTCCGTCCGGGCAGGAGGGACCCCGCAGACGAGGGGTCCCGGGCGGGCTCACCTGAGCCGTACGGCACATGGCGGCGCCCCGCCGGTGCAGGGGAACCAGCGGGGCGCCACGGGGGAGTCTGGCACGGGACCAGGGAGTCGACGGGGTCGGTGACCAGGCTTGTCGAAGGTTGTGTCCGGCCGGGTCGTCAGTGCTGGAACTGGGCGACGAGGGTCTGGAGCTGGGTGCTCATGCGGGCGAGCTCGAGGGAGGCGCTCTGGCTGTCGGCGGCGGAGCCGCTGGTGACCT